>JBOHGM010000024.1:0-33384 GCA_050699435.1 Pseudonocardiaceae bacterium
GTCCTCGCCGAATTGGTCGTCGCGACCGAAGATGCGGTGGACGTAGCCGCCGCGCAGTATGTGGCTGGCGAAGCTCCACCGGTGGTTGTGCGGCCGGTCGAAGAATCCCGCTTGGTACACGTGCAGCCGTAGCCGCACACCCAGTTCGGCCGCGTCGTAGAGGACGAGCTTGTGCATGAAGTCGTACCCCTCGCACATCTGGGCCAGGTGGGGGTCCTCGGCGACGGCTGCGACGAGCGCGGCCAACAGCGCGGGGTCACTGGTCAGCGCGTTGAACAGCGGTGTGCAGCCACGCAGGATCGACGTGGTGTCGTCCCAGTCGATCTGGTCGAGCAACGTGAAGCTGTGATGCGGTGGGCTGGTCATGGCTGAATCACCGTCCGCTGGGAGTAGCCGTCGTGGGCGTAGGGTGAGGCGTCCAATAGCCGCTTGAGGTGCGGATGCAGGCGGTAGAACTGGGTACCGTTGGCGGGTTGCGGGGTCAGGTCGGGCAGGGCGCCGGTGGCAGCGACGTGTGCGGCACCGGCCAGCAGAAGCCGGAGCTGAGTGGCCTTCACCCTGGCCGCCAGAGTGCGCGCGGGCGCGGCCGGCACAGGATGAGCCGCGACGACTTCCCCGGCGTCGACTGAGGGACGGGCCAGGTGCAGGCTGCACACGATCGGCTGGTTATGCAGCAGTGCCCAGCCGACTGCGTCCATGCCGCGGTGACTGGGCAGGGCGCCGTTGTGGGCGTTGAGCACACCTAGCCTCGCGGCGTCGAGCACGCGAGCTGGAACCACCGGCATGCCGACCAGAACAACGAGGTCAGCGTCCGCGGTCCGGATCGCTGCCGTCACCTCGTCCCACGACCTGGCCACCGTAACCGGGACGTCGTCCGGCACGCCGGGCGCTGCCGCGAGGTCGTGTGCGGCCAGCGGGTACCACGCGCTGGAGTAGTTCGACGAAACTGCGGCCCTGGTGCGCGCGGACGTGTACCAGCACACGGCCTCGACTGGCAGCCCGGTGGCGGTCGCTGCGGTAACCAAACGTCCGGCGCTGCGAGATCCGGAGCTGGCCAGCACAACGATCCGCGCCCGGCCCCGGCTGGCGAGCCGACCCGGGCGGAGTGCCTCGTCGCCGGATGCGGCTGGCTCGGCTAGGAGGATGCGTCCTGCCAGGCGTCGCCGGAGCTGCCCGGTAGCCTCGCCCAGCAGGCATCCGAGGGCGGCGAGCTGACCGGTCAGTCCCGGCTCCCGCCAGGCTCCGCCAGTCCGGATGCTGCCCGTGCGGTGGTGCAGCCAGACTGCCCCGGTGAGTTTGCAGGCGGCGTTGAGGAAGCGTAGGTCGCCGCAGGATCGGGAGAGGTCGATCCAGCGAGCGGCCAGCGCCAGCCAGGCTGCGCCGACCGTGGGCGTCAGAGCGGCGACCTGCTCGCGGACCGGAGGCTGGAAGAGCCCGCCGGTTTCGATTCTGTGCAGTAGGGCGGCATCGTCCTCTGTCTGCGGGTCGGGCTCGGCGACCGTGCTGGGCTGCGAGGTGGCAGCCAGTTCGGTGCTGGTGGCGGCGTCAAGTCGCCACAGCGCGGCCTGGCTTGCCTGGGTGGCGCTGATCCTCCGCGCGGGACCGATACCGGGCAGGGCAAGGAGATCATCGAGCGCGAAGTCGCCGTCGGTATCCACCTGCACGGGGTACCGCGCCGTCGTTCGCCCGTTTGCGCCGACACGCTCGGTTGTGGGTCCGGCGGTCATCGGGCGACCGCGGCGGAGACCTTGGCGAGGACGTCGAGGTAGCCGGCCACCAGCGGCTCGTCTCCCTCGTATCCCCACAGTGGGATCTTGATGAAGGTGCCGGCGAACGCAGCCACGCCGGGAAGCTCGGTTGGCGGTGGCGTGCTGGGCACCCACGGCGCAAACGGGTCGCGGCGGGCGAACAGCGGCTCAGTGCTGATGTCGCGCGTCGAGCCGGGTGCATCGACCTCGGTGGCGCCTTCGGCGTGGCACAGTGACACGAACTCGTCTCGGGAGACCGAGGCGTTCGTGGGGTGGAAGCGCAGCCCGAGAACGTAGAGGCCGTGCTGCCCGTCCGACTCGGGCACGACCACGGGGGTGATCACCGGGTTGTCGGCCAGACCGGTGGTGTATCGGGTGAGGATCGTGCGGCGGCGGGTCTCGATGTCGGCGGCTTGGTCGAGCTGGTGCAGCCCGATCGCGGCGCCCAGGGTGGTGATGCGGTGCTTGAGGCCCATGCCGGTGAAGGCGTACGAGTAGTACTCCGCAGTGGGGTCGATCTCCTTCTGACAGCGCTTGTTGTAGTGCCCGAACAGCAACGCCAGCTCGCGGTAGCGGTCGTTCGCAGTGACCAGGACTCCGCCCTCGCCGGTGGTGATCGCCTTCTGGTTGGTGGAGAACACCCCCATATCCCCGAACGTGCCGACCCGCTGGCCCCGCCAGGACGCGAAGTGCGCATGGGAGCAGTCCTCCAGCAGCAACAGGTCGTGGGTGCGGCAGAACTCGGCGATCTCTTCCATCGGGCAGGGGTTGCCCCACATGTGCGTGACGATCACCGCCCGGACCGCGGGCATGGCGGTCTCGTCCAGGGTCGCCGCGGTGACGTTGCCGTAGCGGTTGGCGTCGGCAAAGCGGACCTCAATGCTGTCGTAGGCGAACGGGGTGGCCGTGGCGAAGAACGTGTAAGCCGGCGCGATGACTGCGTCACCAGGTCGTAGTCCGGCGATACGGCTCATCGCGTGGATGGCCGAGGTTCCCGACGCGAACGACACAGCGTGCGCCGCTCCGACGAACCGGGCGAACGCGGCCTCGAACTCGCCGATCACCCCGGAGGCGTCCCGGTCGGACAGGGACCGGTGCAGTTGCGCGCGGACCGCGTCCTCAAGCCCGGTGGTGACGGCGGGCCATTGGTAGTGCGGCCGGGGGATGTCCAGAGCTTTCGTCCCGCCATGCGCGGCGAGCATGCTGGTCGTGATCATCGTGGGACGTCCCCGTTCCTCGTCGCTCCCGCCATCGGTGCGAATTCTGGCGGTGTCCTTAGCTCGGCCATGATCGGTGCGAGCCGCTGCGCGGTGGCGGGTATGGGTTCGTCGGGGTCGAGCTGGGCCATGTGCCAGCCGTGCCGGTCGGCGAACGCCTGGAGGTTGAGCGCGGTTCGGGTCTGGTAGTCGACGAAGGTGTCGCGGCTCAGCTCGTCGAGCTCGCCGTAACCGGCGTGCATCCCCAACTCGGCGGGCCGGAAGTCCCGGCGGCGGTCGTACACCGCGCCCACGTCGGCCTGCAGCAGCAGCACTTCGTCCGGCATCCGCACCCGTTCGAAGATCACGGCGAGGTCGGGCTCGGTGAAGCCTTGGAGCAGCAGCTTGGCGAAGAACTTGTAGAGCCAGCCGTCGACGATGATATCGAAACCGGCATCAAGCAACGGGCCCACGACGGTTTCGGTGTGCGCGGTGAACCACGCCGCCTGCAGCGACACCCAGAACGCATCGGAGAGGTCTGGGGCGTCGCCGCTTTGCCAGAGCATGGTGGACAGGTGTTCCATCAGCGTGGCCGCGTAGGTCGAGGTCGCCGAGATCTGCCGACGCGGGACGAACGCCAATGCGCCAGCGCCCGCGTCCGCCGTGGGGGGTGCCGTGGCTTGCGCAAGCCGGGCGGCGGCGGTCTCGTAGCTGATGTCGGCGAGGCGGCGCGCCAGGGAGGTCTTGCCGACTCCGTCCGTCCCCTCCAACGCGATGAGTCGGCCAGGCATGCTTGCGGCTCCTCCCGGTAGCGACCGTGACCCAGGGAGGGCACGACTATCGATTGTGGTGACGGGCGGATAGGCAGGGCAACACACCGGTCCGGCAGCACCCGCGGCGGCCGAGCGATGGCGGAGGTCAGGTCCCGCATGGGTCGTTCGCGTTGATGAGCTGCCATCCCTCGGCGGCACACCATCGGGTGAACTCGCGATCGAGCAGGCGCCAGCTCGCCGCAGGCAGGGTCGGCAGTACCTGCTCGATCGCGAGCGACAACGTCGTCGCCAGGGCGCCGACCTCGGTGTCCAGCAGCGCGAGCACCACTGCGTCCAGACCGGAGTCGGGTGTGTCCGGGCTATAGGTTCCGAGGAGGTCGAGCATCGCGGCGAGCACCCGGAACGAACCGTCTTTGAGCACGACACGCGCGTTGCGTACGCGACGACGGGGGGTGCCGTCCAGGATCTTTTCTAGGCTCTTGAGGGTGTAGTCCAGCGCGAAGTGACGATCGACCCACATCTGCGCGCGGCGAGAGCAGGAACCGATCCGCCAGTCGGCGAACCGCGCCTCCACCCGCCCCATCGTGGGGTCCGCCGGACCGGCGAGGCCGCGGGCCTGGACCGCACGGGTGTACGGGGCGCCGATGAGGCACTCCATGGAGACCAGCATGTAGGAGATCTCGGTGTAGAACGGTCGTCCCGTCGCGTGCTTGGCCACGAAGCCCGGGTCGGTGACGCCGTCCACGATGTGCTCGGCCGAGAGCTTGGGCAGCGGACGCAGGAGCAGATCGGTGCGGGCCTGGAAGGCGTGTGTCGCGGCCAGCTCGTCGGCAGTCATCAGATGGTCGAAGGTGATGTAGGTGAACCGCGTCGGCACCCCGAGGGCCGACAGAGTGCGGATCGCAAGAGCGTTTTGCTCAGCCGTGGTGTCCTTGCTGAACCGCTCCAGGATCGAGGTCACGCCGGACTCGATACCGAACAGCATCCTGCGCAGACCGGCGCCGAGCAAGCCGCGCCACATCGATGCTCGCTCTACGTGCCAGGCGCGATCGTGGTCCGGGCGGGCGACCTGGTCGATCCGGCAGGACGACTCCCACGTGAACCCGGCGTCGCTGATCGTGGTCGCGACATCGAGCGCCCGGTTGACGGCGTCATCGCTGCGGCCAATGAACTCCTCGTCGACCACGTACAGGGTGCGCGAGATGGCCGGATGCCGGTCGGCGACTTTGCCGATCTCGGCGAGTATCCAGGGCAGCCGGTCGGTATTGCCGCCGGACCAGGAGCCCTTGTGCCCACGTGGGCAGAACGAGCAATGACTGGTGCATCCGCGGGTTGTGGAAGTACGCCATCGCGTCGGCGATCGTCGGTTCGCCGGCTCCGCGGGCGATGAGTAGCCCCGGGTACCGCTCCAGCAGCATGGCCTCGTTGCGCACGGTCAAGCTGCCGCCCGCGAGCACCAGTGGCGTAACGCGCATCTGGTCCAGCCGGTTGAGCAGATCGCTCATCAGGTCGTGCTGGCCGAAGGTGGCCGAGATCCCCACGATGTCCGGCTGGTGATCTTGGACCCAACGGGTGATCTCCTCCAACGAAACGCCCAGTTGCATGTCGATCAAGCGCACCTGGCCCATCAGGGTCAGCCGTGCCGCCCGCGCGAGGTCGGAGATCGCCAACGGGAAGCGCGGCAACGGGAACCATTCCGGGTGATACAGCGACGTCAGCAGCACTCGCGGGCGTGCCAACCGGTCTGCCGCATCGTCAGTCAACTCGGCGACAGACAACCACCGATCGGGCTCGGCGATGCTCACCCGACCGGACACCCAATCCGGCCACACGCGGGTGTCGTGTGGCTGCCCGGACAGATCGGTCACCACCCAGCGGCCCACAGTTGCCGGCTGTTCGGCGAACAGGAGCCGGCGATCCAGACCTCCCGTGAGGCTGAACCGGCCCGGAACGGCGTCGCCCACGTGTCCGGCCAGCGCCGTCAGGTCCGTCTCGGCCACACTCGCCAACGCGGCCACCGTGCTGTCCGCGACGACGCCATCCAGCGAGGTGGCGCGAATCGCCTCGACGAGCCGGGCGTGGAACGGTGAGATCGTCTGCCAGCCCGTAGTCGATTCGGTGCTGGCGTCGCGCAGCGCGTACATGCTGACCTCCCACCAGGATGTGCCGGAGACACCGAGCACATCGGGCAAGCGCCGTGGCCGACAAGCGCTCCGGACACACCCGGACTGTCCCACCGATGCCGCGCCCGCGAGCTGCGCCAACACGCAGCCGGCCACGCCGAGACGGGTAGGGTTCCGGACAGTATGGGACACCTGCAGGTCCGCCACCGAGATCGATGACATCGCCAACCGACGACATAGACCCGCTTGACGCGACCACCGTCGCCGAGTTCGCCGAATGCCTGCGCACAGTCCGCCTCCGCGCGGGCAACCCGTCCTACCGGACCCTGCAACAGTGGGGTGAGCGCAACAAAATCCCGCTCCCGCGCAGCACCATCCAGGACGCCCTCGCTGGCCGTCGCCTGCCGCGGAAAAACCTGGTTCTGGCACTCGTGCGCGCCTGCGGCATACCCGCCAGCGATCGTCGTTGGGAGATCGCCTGGACCCGGCTGGCAGATCAGGCCAGCAAACCCGCTCCGGCACGTGGTCAACTCCGGCAACGTCTGACCCGCGACTTCGAGGCCGCTGGTCTTCTGCGGATCGGCGCGACCTACCTCGGCGAGCTGGAGTGGAAGCAGCTCTTCGCCGAGGTCTCCGAACTCGACATCGTCGTGGCCTACGGCCAAACGTGGCGTAACCTGCACGCACGGGAACTCGCTCACCTCGCCGCCCGGCACGGCCGCCGCGTTCGCGTCGTCCTGGCCGATCCGGACGACGAGTTGACGGTCGCTGTCCTGGCGGACCGCTTCGACATCACCCACGCCGAACTGCGCAGCCGTATCACCGCTACTCGCGCCGATTACGAGGCGCTGCGGCGACCTGACGGCGCCCAGATCGAGGTGTACTACCGACCGGGTGATCGTGTCTTCAGCTTCTACCGGTTCGATGACATCGCCGTCGTGGGCCTCTACAGTCACTGCCGCGCCCGCGGTGCCGCCGTACCGGTTTTCGTGTGTGCGCGGCCCGGTGAACTTTTCGAGTTCATCCAGGACGAACTCGCCGTCATCCTCGACCAGAGCAGGCTGGCATGACTTCACCCCACGCTGCTGACCACGCCGTCCATCCGCCAATCCCGACCCGCCAACTCGGCGCCACCGGAATCGCCGTGCCTGCCATCGGCATCGGCTGCTGGGCTATCGGCGGTCCCGACGACAACCTCAGTATGCCCATGGGCTGGTCCACTGGTGCCGACGAGGCACACTCGCTCGCTGGCCTGGAAACGGCCTGGCAACACGGGGCCCGCCTGTTCGACACCGCCGACGTCTACGGTCACGGCCGATCGGAACGCCTCCTCGGCCGACTTGTCGCGCAGGTTCCACGCCACGAGATCGTGCTCGCCTCCAAGGTTGGCTACTTCGCCGGAACCGCCGAACACGGCTTCGAACCCCGCCACATGCGCCGCCAACTCGAACAATCACTCGACAACCTGCATACCGATCACCTCGACATCTACGCCTTCCACCACCCCGACTTCGGCCCCGACGACCGCTGGCTGCACCCAGCCACCGACGCCATGCGCACCTTCCGCGACCAGGGCCTCATCAGAGCCATTGGGATGCGCGGTCCGCACCGTTTCGCCCTGGACCGCCTCACCACCCCACCCGATCAGCGCGGCGACAAAATCGCCCGGTTTCGCACGCTGTTCGATATCGTGCAGCCCGACATCTTGGCGGTCAGAGACAACCTCCTGACGCCATCGCACCGGTCCGAGGGTGTGTTCTCTTTCGCCGACGACCGCAACGCCGGCATCCTCATCAGCAAGCCGCTCGGGCAAGGGTTACTCACTGGGACCTACCACGCAGATGTCCGGCGCGCATTCGGCGATGGAGACCATCGACTCCGCAAACGCTGGTTCCAACCCGACGCAATCGAGGTGATCAACGCAGGACTCGACCGCGTGCGAATCATCGTCGGCCCCCGCACTGAAGACCTAATCCGCGTCGCACTTTGGGGATGTCTCGACCGCTCACCCAACGCGGTCGCACTCGTAGGATTCACCACACCAGATCAAGTCACGATGAACCTTGGCTCACTCAGCCCGCGACCGGATGCTGCCGAGATCGCAGCAGCGAGAGAGGTCATGGCCGACATCCAGGCACGCCTGGACGCTGCCGGAGAAACCATCCTGGCTACCTCACACGCTCCCAACTGATCGGACCGGACGCGCGTGTCCGAACGTCCGGAGGACGTCCGCAAACGGCCAACGGCGGCCAACGCTGCCAAGCAGTGAAGCTGTAGACAGAATGGATGCAGACCCTGTCGGAGCAGGTCCGAAAATCCCGGTTAGTAGTACCAGGGGAAGGCGGACCAGTCGGGAGCGCGCTTTTCGAGGAAGGCGTCCCTGCCCTCGACGGCCTCGTCGGTCATGTAGGCCAGCCGGGTCGTCTCACCGGCGAAGAGTTGCTGGCCGACCAGTCCGTCGTCGATCAGGTTGAACGCGTACTTGAGCATCCGCTGCGCGGTGGGCGACTTGGCGTTGATCGCAGCGGCCCACTCCAGCGCGGTGGTCTCGAGCGAGGCGTGCGGCACCACCGCGTTGACCATGCCCATCCGGTGCGCGTCGGCCGCGCTGTACTCCCGGCCGAGGAAGAAGATCTCCCGGGCGAACTTCTGCCCCACCTGCCGGGCCAGGTAGGCCGAGCCGAACCCGCCGTCGAAGGAGCCCACATCGGCGTCGGTCTGCTTGAACCGGGCGTGTTCGGCCGAGGCCAGGGTCAGGTCGCAGACCACGTGCAGCGAATGCCCGCCGCCGGCGGCCCAGCCCGGCACCACCGCGATGACCACTTTGGGCATGAACCGGATCAGCCGCTGGCACTCCAGGATGTGCAGCCGCCCGGCGCGGGCCGGGTCCACCGTGTCCGCGGTGTCCCCGCTGGCGTACTGGTAGCCGGAGCGCCCACGGATCCGCTGGTCACCGCCTGAGCAGAAGGCCCAGCCGCCGTCGCGCGGCGAGGGCCCGTTGCCGGTCAGCAGCACGCACCCCACGTCCGGGGTCGTCCGGGCATGGTCCAGCGCCCGGTACAGCTCATCCACCGTGGACGGGCGGAAGGCGTTGCGCACCTCGGGGCGGTCGAAGGCGATCCGGACGGTGCCGCAGTCGACGGCGCGGTGGTAGGTGATGTCGGCGAAGTCGAAGCCCTCGACGACGCGCCAAGCGGAGGGGTCGAACAGCTCGGAGACGGCCACGGCGGCGAGCATACGAACTTCAGCTGCCGGTCGGTCCGCGCCCCGGCGCGAGCGCACGGCATGCTGGATGGTCGTGAACCCGTCCACCGCGCTGGCCACAGTGCTGGTCGACGAGCTGGTGCGGTGCGGCGTTCGGCACGGCGTGCTCTGCCCGGGATCGCGCAACGCGCCACTGGCCTTCGCCCTGCACGCGGCCGATACAGCCGGTCGGCTGGCGCTGCACGTGCGGATCGACGAGCGCTCGGCGGCGTTCCTGGCGCTGGGTCTGGCGCTTCGGTCCGGTACGCCGGTGCCGGTGGTGTGCACGTCGGGCACCGCGGCGGCGAACCTGCATCCGGCGGTGCTGGAGGCGCATCACGCCGGCGTCCCGCTGCTCGCGATCACCGCCGACCGCCCGGTCGACCTGGTGGGCACCGGGGCCAACCAGACCGTGCAGCAGGCCGGGCTCTTCGGCACGGCGGTCCGGGCGGCGCCGACCCTGGCGGCGTCCGAATGCCCAGGGCAGCAGGCCCGCTGGCGCTCCACCGTAGACCGCGCGGTGGCGGCGGCCCGGGGAGCGCTGGGTGGTGGCGCCGGACCGGTGCACCTCAACGTGCCGTTTCGTGAGCCGTTGGTACCGGAGGGGGCTCCGGACTGGCCGGAGTCCTTGGCGGGGCGCCAGGGTGCCGCCGCCTGGACCGCGGTGCCCGCTGCCGCGTCTGCCCACGTCGAGGTGGCGGTGGATCTGACCCGGCCCACCCTGGTCATCGCAGGCCACCGGGCCGGACCGGCGCCGGCCGACCTGCCGTTGGTGGCCGAGCCCACCGCGCCCGGCTGGCCCGATGCGCTGGCCGCCGGCCCGTGGCTGCTCGGCTCCCCGGTGCTGGAGCAGTTGCGGCCCGAGCAGGTGCTGGTGCTCGGCCGCCCGACGTTGCACCGTCCGGTGCAGCGCCTGCTGGCTGACCCGAGGGTGGCGGTCACCGTGCTGACCGAGCGTCCGGAGTGGACGGACGTGGCGGGTAGCGCGGTCGCCGTGGGTACCGTACTGCGCGCCACCGGTGCACCCGAGCCGGGATGGCTGCACTGCTGGCGGCGAGCCGATGCCGCCGCCGCCGAAGTGATCGGCGCCGTGGTGCAGGAACATCGCGGGCCCACCGGGCTCGGGGTGGCCCGGCTGATGGTGCCCACACTGCCGGCCGGGGCGCTGCTGCTGTTGGGTTCGTCCAACCCGATCCGGGACGTGTCGCTGGCCGCCCGGCCGCGATCCGGGCTGACCGTGCTGGCCAACCGGGGCGTCGCAGGGATCGACGGTGCGCTAGGCACCGCCATGGGGGCCGCGCTCGCGCACGGGGGGCCGGGTTATGCGCTGGTCGGGGACCTGACATTCCTGCACGACGCGAACGGGCTGCTGACCGGGCCTGCGGAGGCTCTCCCCGACCTGACGGTGGTGGTCACCAACGACGACGGCGGCGGCATCTTCGGGCTGCTCGAACAGGGCGCCCCGGAACACGCCGCTGCCTTCGAGCGGGTCTTCGGCACCCCGCACGGCACCGACCTGGCCGCCCTGTGCGCGGCGCACCACGTGCCGCACGCCCGGGTCCCACCCGCCGACCTGGCCGAGGCGCTGTCGCCGGGCCGGGGGCTGCGAGTGCTTGAGGTGCGCACCGAGCGGACCGGGCTGCGCGCGCTGCACGAACGGATCCGGGCGGCGGTCGCCGCCACGATGAGCTCGCCTCGGCGGTCCTCTAGGGTCGAGCCCGGAGGTGGATCATGCGCACCCGGGTGCTGATCGGGCTGGGCCTGGCCTTGCTCGCGGTGGTTGCCGTCGTGCTGTTCCCCTGGCGTACCTCGGATCCCAGCGTTGTCGGGCCTGCCAGCGCCACCAGTCCGGCCACTACCGGTCCGGCCGCTACCAGTTCGGCATCGCCGCCGGCCGAGGCTCCGCGTCCGGTTCCCGGTGCGGAAGGCATCGGAGACCCCTATTTCCCGCGGGCGGGCAACGGCGGCTACGACGTCACCGGCTACGACATTGCGCTGCGCTACGACCCGGCCACCGACCGGCTCGAGGGCCGCACCACCATCACCGCCCGAGCCACCGAGGACCTCTCCCGGTTCAATCTGGACCTGCGGCTGCCGGCCACCGCAGTCGAGGTGGAGGGGCGCCCGGCGACGATCCGCCAGGACGGCGGCGAGCTGCAGGTCACCCCGGTCGAACCGGTGCCGGCGGAGCGGCCGATGACGGTGCGGGTGGACTACGCCGGGGTGCCCTCGAGCATTCCGGGCGGTACCGGTGTCGCCCGACCGTGGGTGCGCACCGCCGACGGCGCGGTCGCGGTCGGCCAGCCCGACATCGCCGCCTGGTGGTACCCCTCCAACGACCACCCCTCGGACAAGGCGACCGTGGCGGTCACCGCAACGGTGCCCGCCGGCGTGGAGGCGATCTCCAACGGTGCGCTGCTCGGCGGCCCGGAACCGGCCCAGCCCGGCTGGGAGCGGTGGCGCTGGCAGGCGAGCAAGCCGATGGCGCCCTACCTGGCGTTCGTCGCGCTCGGCCAGTACGACCTGGTCCGCAGGGACACCCCGCACGGGCCCTATCTGGCCGCCTACGCGCAGCGCCTCGACCCGCAGGTGGCGGCCTCCTCGCGGGCTGCGTTGGAGCAGACGCCCGAGATCGTCGGGATGCTGTCGGAGATCTTCGGCGACTACCCGTTCGACCACCTCGGTGCCGTCGTGCCCGATGCGCCCGAGATGTACTTCGCGCTGGAGAACCAGACCCGCCCGGTGTACGCACCGATCTTCTTCGTAGGGTCCGATGACATCGCGGTAGTCGTGCACGAGCTGGCCCATCAGTGGTACGGGAACAGCGTCTCGGTGCGGCACTGGCGCGACATCTGGCTCAACGAGGGGTTCGCCACCTACGCCGAGTGGCTCTACTCCGAACGCACCGGCGGGGCCAGCGCAGCGCAGCTCGCGCAGCAGTACTACCAGGAGATCCCCGCCGACGCCGACTTCTGGCGGGTCCCGCCCGGTGATCCCGGGCCTGCCGGGGTGCTCGACAGCCCGGTCTACATCCGCGGTGGGATGGCACTGCACGCGCTGCGGGTTACCGTCGGGGATGAGGACTTCTTCTCCGCGCTGCGCACCTGGGCCAGCGAGCGGCGCGGGGGGAACGGTTCGGTGCAGGACTTCCTCGCCGTCGTCGAGCGGATCTCCGGTGAGCAGGTCGACGAGGTCGCCGAGACCTGGCTGCTGCGCCCGGAAAGGCCGGCCGAAGCCCCGTGAGTGCGTAACAGTGTTATAACACTGTTACGCACTCACGACACGCCTTCGAGCGCGTCGCGGATCGGGACGAGCTTGGCGGCGGCCTCGGCGACCTCGCAATCGGGGTCGGAGTTGGCCACGATGCCGCAGCCGGCGAACAGCCGGGCGGCCCTGCCGGCCACCTGAGCGCAGCGCAACGCGATGCCCAGCTCGCCGTTGCCTGCCGCGTCCACCCAGCCCACCGGGCCTGCGTAGCGGCCCCGGTCCATCGCCTCCAGCTCGCCGATCGCGCGCAGCGCGTCGAAGGTGGGGGTGCCCCCGACGGCAGCAGTGGGGTGCACCGCATCGGTCAGCGCGAGCAGCGGGGTAATCGGTGGGCGCAGCAGCCCGCGGATCTCGGTGGCCAGGTGCAGCACGTTGCGCAGCCGCAGCACGGTGGGCGCATCGGGAACCCAAAGATCAGTACAGAACGGGCGCAGCGCATCGGCCAGCGAGTCCGCCGCATAACGGTGCTCATCCTGGTCCTTCTCCGAAGCGAGCAGCTCGGTGGCGAGCGTTGCGGCGTCAGCGCCCTCATGCGGCCAAGTGGTCCCAGCCAGCACCTGCGAGATCACCTCCGCGCCACGGCGGCACAGCAGCAGCTCCGGGGTCGCGCCCACCAGCCCGTCCACCGCGAACGTCCAGCAGGACGGGTAGCGAGCTGCCAGGCCGTGCAGCAGGAACCGGGGATCCAGCGGTTCATCGGCGATCGCGAGCAGGTCGTGCGCGAGCACCACCTTCGCCGGCGCAGCCCCGCCCTGCATCCGCGCCACCGCGCGGGTGACCGCATCCCGCCACGCCGTCACCGGCAGCTCACCATCGGAGTAGCGCAGGCCACCCGGGCGACGCAACGGCACTACCGGCTCGGTCGCGGCACCGGTCTCGATCTCGGTGACCCAGGTCAGGCCGTCCCGCCTGCCCACCACGACCCGGGGCACCACCAGCACCGACCGGCCCGGGTAGTCACCGAAGGCGATGCTCGTGAACGCCACCGGGCCGCTGCCGTGCAGGCCGACCTCGTCCTGGATCTCCAGCTGCGCGCAGAATGCCCGCCACCACGCGTCGGAGCGGGTGAAGCGATCCGGACCCGCGGTGCCTAACCGGGCCACCTCACCCCAGGCCACCAGTCCTTCGCCGTCCCGCACCCAGGAGAGCACTCCACGGGGCGAGGGGAGCAGACCAATCAGGTCGCCGCAGCCACGCACCAGGTACGAACGCACGACCAGCCGGTCGGCCAGTGGGGCGGTGGTCACCCCGTCAGGGTATTAGGGCCGGTGCGGTGCGTGCAGCGAGTGTCGCGTGGGTAGCGGTCGCGCTCCCCTTCGCCGCAGCTAGGCTCGACCCGATGAGGGCGCAGGCGCTGGTCCCGGCGGTCGAACGACCGACCCGCGCCCGGCTACTCAGGCCTGCATGGTGGGTGCTGCTCGGGGTGCCCGGGGTGCTCACCGCGCTGGTTGTGCTGGCGCTGGCCGGGGCGGCCCGGGACGACGCCGCGATCGATGCCCGCACCGGACAGGCCACCGCGGAGGTACTCGCGGTGACCGCCACCCGGACGGTGGTGCAGTTCGCCGGGCCCGACGGCCAGGTGCACAGCCCTGCCGAGGGCCTCGCCTATCCGTCCGGTCTGCAGAGGGGACAACTGGTCCGGGTGGAGTACGACACCGCTGACCCCGAACTCGTGCGGGTCGCCGCCCGGAGTTGGGTGGTGGGCCTGCTCCCCGCCGCGGTCACGGTGGTGCTGCTCTGGGTGCTGGCACTCCCGGCATACTGGTGGCTGCGCCTGCGGCAGTCGTGACTGACGTGCGGAGGATCACCTGGTCCCGACTGCTGGTGCGCCGACCCCGTCGTGAATACTGTGGGTAGTCGTGAGTCCAGCGGGGGCGGTAGTGCAGATCGCTGCGGTGCAGTCCGAGGAGTTCTTCAGGAGTTCGGCGTCGCGACATGGCCGCGTCGCCTGCTCGGAGATCCTGCCCGACACGGTCAGCGGCATGCGCGTCGCGATCGTGTCCGAGAGTTTCCTCCCCGTGGTCAACGGGGTGGCCAACTCGGTGCTGCGGGTGGTGGATCACCTGGTGCGCTGCGGCCACCAGCCGCTGGTGATCGCTCCGGGCGCGGGCCCAGATACCTACCAGGGCGTCCCGGTCGTGCGGTTGCCTGCGGTGGACCTGCCGGTGGTCGACTCGATACCGGTCGGCGTGCCCACCCGCAAGGTGTTCACCGCGTTGCGGGGCTTCCGGCCCGACGTTGTCCACTTGGCTTCCCCGATCATCGTCGGGGCGGCCGGGTTGTGGGCCGCCCGCAGGCTCGGCGTGCCCACGGTGGCGGTCTATCAGACCGATGTCGCCGGGTTCGCCGACTCCTATGGACTGGGATTCGCGGCCCGCACCGCCTGGCGCTGGACCCGCGTGCTGCACAATGCCGCCGACCGCACGCTGGCCCCGTCCAGCGCCGCGGCGGCTGCCCTGATCGAGCACGGCGTGCCGCGGGTGCATCGCTGGGCGCGGGGCGTGGACACCATGCGGTTTCGCCCCTCCCGGCGCAACGAGCAGCTGCGCAGGCAGCTTGCCCCGCACGGCGAGTTGCTGGTCGGCTTCGTCGGCAGGCTGGCGCCGGAGAAGAAGGTGCTGCGCCTCGCGGCCCTGCACGACGTGCCGGGATTCCGGCTGGTCGTGGTGGGCGACGGCCCGGACCGCAGGCAGCTGGCCAAGCAGCTGCCCGAGGCCGCATTCCTGGGATTCAAGACCGGCGACGAGCTGGCGCAGGCTTATGCCAGCCTGGACGTCTTCGTGCACACCGGGCCCTTCGAGACCTTCTGCCAGACCGTGCAGGAGGCGCTCGCCTCGGGTCTGCCGGTGATCGCCCCGGATGCCGGCGGCCCGCGGGATCTGGTGACGCCCGGCCGGACCGGCTTCCTGCTGCCCGAGACCGGGAAGCCGGACTGCGATGAGGTCTTCGGTGCAGCGCTGCGCGGCGCGATCAGTGCCCTGGCCGCCGATCCGGAGCTGCGGGCCCGCTGCGGTGCCGCCGCCCGCCGCTCGGTGCTGCGTCGCACCTGGCCCACCGTGTGCGACGAACTGATCGGGCACTACACCGAGGTCACCGGGCGTCCTGTGGACCTGCGGCGGGTAGCGTGAGCGAGCGAACCAGCGGAGCCGGCAGCGAGCGGCCCGGCGAGAATCGGCCCGGTGACCGGCCGATGCGCATCGTTCAGCTGGCCAACTTCTACGGCCCACGTTCCGGAGGGCTGCGCACCGCGCTGCACCACCTGGGTGCCGGGTACGTCGCCCACGGTCATCAGGTGGTGCTTGTGGTGCCCGGGCACCGGCGGACCGACGAGATGATGGCCAGCGGGGTTCGGCGGATCACGTTGGCAGCCCCGAAGATCCCGTGGACCGGGGGGTACCGCGCGGTCGACCCGTGGCGGGTCGGGGTCCTGCTGGAGGCGCTGCGCCCGGACCGCATCGAGGTCTCCGACCGGCTCACCCTGCGCGGATTGGGCCGGTGGGCCTGCGAGCACGCGGTGCCCAGCGTGGTGATCTCGCATGAACGGCTGGACCGGCTGCTGCACCAGTTCCTCCTGCCGGACCAGGCCGCCCGCAGGCTGGCTGACTGGGCCAACGCCCGGATGGCGGCCTCCTACGACACCGTGGTCTGCACCACCGCCTTCGCCCGGGAGGAGTTCGACCGGATCGGCTCGCCGAACGTCGTCCAGGTTCCGCTGGGGGTGGATCTGGCGATGTTCGCGCCGTCTCATCGGGACACCGCACTGCGCGCCGAGCTGGCCGGCGGAGCGGATGCGCTACTGGTGCACTGCGGGCGGCTGTCGCCGGATAAGCACGTGGAACGCTCCGTCGACACCGTCGCCGAGCTGCACGAATCCGGCGAGCGGGTACGGCTGGTCATCGCCGGTGACGGGCCGCGCCGGGAGGCCCTCGAGCGCCGTGCCACCGGTCTGCCGGTCACCTTCCTCGGGTTCGTGCCGGGCCGCAGCGAGGTGGCCACGCTGCTCGCCACCTCGGACGTGTCGCTCGCGCCCGGGCCGCACGAGACGTTCGGGCTGGCCGCCCTGGAGGCGCTGGCCTCGGGCACCCCGGTCGTGGTGTCGCGCTCCTCGGCGCTGCCTGAGATCGTCCGCTCCACCTGCGGCGCCGCGGTCGCCGACCACGCCCCCGCCTTCGCAGGTGCGGTCAGCAGGTTACTCGATGCGCCCGAGCCGTCCCGCCGGGCCGCCGCCCGAGCTCGCGCCGAAGAGTTCACCTGGTCCGCCTCGGTAACCGGCATGCTCGGAGCCCTCCGGGCCAGCTAGCCCCGCCGCCGTCCTGCAAGCGGATCGACGACTGAGAAGACGACCGGAGGGGGGAGGTCAGTGCCTCGTAGTGATGTGGATACCGTCGCGCAAGGAGGTGGTTGCTTGCCACCCCAGCGTGTCGGCCGCACGAGTGGGATCGAGCGCGAGCGCTCCGCATGGGTGACGTAGCCGGTGCTGAGGACGAAATCGGCAAACCGGGTGTTGGTGACCGGGTGGTTGTCCAAGTAGAACGCGCGTACCTCACGCGTGTGCTGGGGTGCCTCATCCTCGAACCACACCCGGGGATTAGTGCTGAGGGCCGTCACCGCGTCAAGGTGCTCCGACGGCGACCCGATCGTCGCGCGGTCGGCCGGGATCAACGCCATGCCCTCGTACATCGCGCTCACCCACCCATCAGTGCCGTGATCACCCGCAGCTCGCGGTGCTCGGGTGTGATCGGGGTGTCCAGGCCCGCATGGTGGCGAATGTCCTCGTCGTCGAGACAGACAACCATCCACGAAACCAACTGCCCGTCCGAGGTGAAGACCCGCTCCCGGAAGGCAGGGTAGGTCTCGGCGAGCCAGGTCAGCGCCGCACCAGCGGTACCCGCCTCGCAGGTCAGCTCGCCCAGCGCATCCATGCCAGCCACGACCCGCCAGTTCGCGGGCAGCACGAACCGTACCGTCCCGGTCACCGTCACGGTGACGTCCTGGTTCCGGCCCGGCGCGATGTCCAGGTCACCGGAGCCGGCCAGCTCGACGATCGTCTTCGCGAGCGCGCGAATGGTGATCTCGTCCTCCGAGCCGAGGTTGATCGGTCCGAATACATCGCTGTCAAGCAGCCTCAGCAGCCCGTTCACCGCGTCGTCGACATAGAGCAGCGATCGGGTTTGGGTGCCGCCGTTGTGCAGGTGCAGTGTCTGGCCGCGCAGCGCCGCCGCGCAGAACTCGGGCACCACCCGCCCGTCGCCCGGCCACATGCCGGGACCGTAGATGTTGAACGGCCGCACGATGCCCGCATCGACCTCATGTACCCGCCGGTACGCGACCGCAGCGGCTTCCGCGAAACGCTTGGCTTCGTCGTAACACGACCGTGGGCCGATGGGGTCGACGTTGCCCCGGTAGTCCTCCGGCTGCGGGTGCACCTGCGGGTCACCATAGACCTCGGACGAGGACACGACGACGATCCGGGCACCGTGTGCGCGGGCGAGTTCGAGGGCGTGCAGGGTGCCGAGCGATCCGGTGCGCAGCGTCTCCACGGGAGCCTGCCGTAGGCGGTCGGGGAGGCCAGGGAGGCCAGGTGCACGATCGTGCGCACGCGGCGGAACTCGTGGTAGTGGTCACGGTCCAGACGTTGCCAACGAGCGCGCCGCCCTCATTGACCAGGCTGCGCAACAGCGTCAGAACGGTTTGCATGTCACCAAGGTGGTGAATCGCGTCGAAGCAGAACACGACATCGGACGGAGGCAATGTTGCTTGCCAGAAGTCGGCGCACCGAAGTGTCACGCCCACCGTCGCCAGTTCCGGACGATTTCGGGCCATCGCGATGGCCTGCGGCGAGATATCGATGGCCGTGAGATGGGCGCGCGGCCACGCCTTGGCGGCCATCGCTGTGAACTCTCCGGTCCCGCATACGACCTCCACTACCTACGCTGGCGCCGGAAAGCCGACGCAGCATCTCGTCCACGACCTTGTTGTGGTGGGTGAAGTGCTCCACCAAGCCAGGGGTCGCGGTCACTTCCTGCCGATCCCAGTAACGCTGCGACCAATAGGCACGCCCGTCAGGCGGGCGGGGTTGCAACAGAGCTGACCCCAGACGTATACATGCTTCCGCCAGTATCATTAGCTGCTCTAAGCAATCATTAGCTGCTCTAAGCAGGTCCTCGAGTCAGGGCAACGTCATGATCGCTTAACGTTCACGGCAGTGACTTTGAGTAGTCGCTGGCATTCTCCAGGCCCATCGGCCAGTTGTTCGGGTTCGACCCGCCGGGTGATCGTCGCTCTGCCCCGTGCGGTGGCCACGCGGACCGCGATTCGGCTCCGAATGGCTGTCCAGCCTCGCCCCAGACTGCCATTCGGCTCCGAATGGCGCTCGGCGCTAGCTTGCGCTGAGCGGGGCGTTCAGGCGCCGCCTCGTTCCACGGCTTGCTACCTGGCGTCACGAGTTCACCACAATCAGTGATCTTGACGTGGCCCAGGTCCTCGAGTATCCCATGGAAGCCGAGGCTATTCGGTAATACTATAAGTATATACGGCGACACGCTGCGTCGGCACCTGTCAGAGTCAGTTAGCCTGGTACATTGGAGGATTCGGGTTGCCCCGGCCACCGGGATCGGTTGTCCCGGCGCAACGCAGGTGTTCCGCATCCCTCGGGATACCTACAACTACCCGGTGGCACCTGCGGGTCCTTGCCCCGTTGGCGGCGCACCAGCACCCGGTACTCAGCCTGTCCGGCGTCGGTGAGCCACACCCGCCGCATCCCGGCCTCGTTCGAGTCGGCCAGCTGCAGCAATTCCTGCTCGATCAGCGCGTCGACCAGATCGGGGATGAGGAAGCCGGGCACCGGACGTCCCTGGTCGTAGTAGTGGTCCTGGAAACGCGTCAGGCCACCCCGGCGCACCCGCCGCAGCGCCATCCACCTGAAGAACTCCGGACCGTCCAAGCGGCTCACCGGGCGGCCGAGAACCGCCTGCGCCACCCAGCCGCGCTCCTTCTTGCGCTGCATCACGGCGTCCACCACGTCTGATCACCCCTGGCTGCCCCGGTTCACGGTCTGGGGCCGGCCCCCGCCGTGGCCAGCAGTGCACGGGCCGGGGCTGGCCGCCGAACCCCGGCCGTCGGGGAGAACCGGTGATCGACAGCGCCCGAGCGTGGTCGGACGGTCACAGCAGGTGTTACTGAGCTGAAACGCCCTCCGGATGGGCTACACCGGCAGGCCGGCCCGGTGGGCCAATCCCCGCAACTCCATGCCTACGGCGTCGCGGCGCGCGCCCGGCAGCAACGTGGCGATGGCGTCGCGGACCATCGGATCCCGGCGCACCTTGACGGGGAAGATGTCCTCGGCCGTGCGCAGCGCCCGTACCGCGTCGTCGTGGCGCCCCCGCAGCCGGGCCAGGGCACGCCCGGTGAACATCCAGTGATGTGCCCGGCCTGACGGGGAAGGGTGACGGCTGGTGTGGATGTCCTGTGTGATGCTGACGGCCTGGTCGGGCTCGCCCGCTTCGAGCGCTAGCCATACCCGGTGAAGCTTCACGTCGGCCAGCACCCGCCAGCCGATCGTGCGCGCTGCCGCTACTTCCTCAGCGTCCACTGTGGCACCTTCGTTCACCGGGGTTGGTTCCTCACCGTTGCTCCGGGGCCGTTGTCTCGGGGCGTTACGCCTGGGTGAGGGTGCGCTCACCAGGCTACTGGCCGGCTGTCCGGATCCGGTGGTGTGTCGAGATGGTCGGGGTGGTGGGTGCCGGGCTCCGCCGAGGCGTCCGACCAGTTGCTGGGCAACCCCGGCGGCCTCCCATACCCCGACTGAGAGCTGGGCGGCCGTCGTGACGTTCAGTACGACAATCCGCTGGTGACCGCCCTGGGAGGGGTCGCAGGTGATCCGCAGGGTCGCGGTGCCGTCGGCGTGGGCGGTCAGCTCGATGGTGCCGTTGGCCTCTGGGTGCAGTCCGGGCACCGGCATGATCCAGTGGTCCCGGCTGACGTTGCCGGTCACCGGGACGTCGGGAAGGGGATCCTGCTTCATGACCGGCCTCTCTCCGCTCATGGCTCCGATGGTGCTGCGAACATCTGGTGCTGCGAACATCGTCGGGGCCAGACTTCTGGAGGTCACAAGGGTCGACCGGAGTGCGTGATGCCCCGGCCGACCCTGACTCAACGGTGACTGTAGCGCCGTTAGACGACTCGGGAGACAGCCGTGTCGTTCCGCGCAGTCTGGCGACATACCGTGGGGGGATGGTCGAGCCGACCTTGGTAACGACGCCGGACGCGGCGCGCGCACTTGGCCTGTCCGCGCGGACCCTGCAACGCTACGTCGCGGCCGGGTGGATCACCCCGGACCTGACACTGCCCTCGGGCCGGTATCGCTGGGACGTGGCCCGGCTGCGAGAACAGATCAACGCCCTGGCCCCCCGTCGGCGCGACGAATGACCCCGGGAGGACTGCGGCCCACCGCTCGTCAGCGCTTGACCCTTCCGGTCACCGCCTTGGTCTGCGGCCGGCGGACCCATTGGCTAGGATCGGCTATCGGGACAGGGAGGGTGCAGGTGAGGCGGAGGGCCGGTGCGCGCTTTGATCCCGGCCGGAGGTCCGTGCGACCGGTCGCACCGTCCTACGCAGGCCGAACCAGGTCTTGCCCAGGCCGGGAGACGCGGACATGGACTGCCGAACGAAACGGTCGCCGATCTGGACCGCGGTCACGATCACCCCGACGGTCAGCACGAGTTTCGTCGCGACCCAGTAGTGCTGGAGCAGGCCCCATTTCGTGCCCAGGGACAGCAGGACGCCGCTGACGATGGTGCCGATCGCCACCGGGGGAAACGCGACGTTCAGCACGTCCATGGACACGTACAGGGCGACCGAGATATCGGTGGCGTCGGACGTCACGGCGGCGATCCCGAGGACCAGCTTGGCGATCACGATGCCCAGCCATCCGACGTGCGGACACGATCCGGGCTGGTCTGCGGGCGTTGATGACGAACCTGCAAGGATGAGGCTATGCCAGCGGCCTGGATCGAGGGCTTCGTGCAGCCTGGCCGCGAGCTGCAAAACGCTGGGAACGGCTTGCTCTCCGCCCTCGGCCCCGATAACCGCGGCTCGCCATATGACCGCCGAGCCGCGACCTACGACCGTCTCGTGGGCAACAGGCTCTACAACCGCTTGGTGTGGGGAAGCTGCCCTGCTTCCTACGCCGCGTTCGCTGCCACGGCGGTCGCCGACTCCGATGGGCCGCTGCTCGATATCGGGTGTGGGAGCGCCGTGTTCACGGCTGGTGCATATCGGTCCGCCGGGCGGACCCTCATCCTCGTCGACCGCTCGCTGGGGATGCTCACCCGGGCTGCCGAGCGCCTGCGCGGTCACGATCTGGCCCGGGTTGCGTTCGTCCAGGCCGATCTCTTCGATCTCCCGTTCCAGCCGGGCTCGTTCACGACCGTGGCCTGCCACGGCCTGCTTCACCTCTTCGATAACCCCGCCGATGTTTTCCGCACCCTGCGCGCCCAAGTGGCTCCAGCCGGGTCGCTCTACGCCACATCGCTTGTCGCTGAAACGGCCATCGGTGGCCGGGCTTTGGCACTGCTCCATCGCGTCGGCGAGGTAGCGATCCCGCGTCGCGAGCGTGAGCTGGCCGCCGTCGCTGAGGCCGGGTTGGGCGCTTGCACCGAGGTACGTCGCGAAGGCTGCATGGTGTTCGTCACTGCCGCCACCTGAGTAGGTTCCTGCCCGTCAGCACCAAGGACGTCACCTCCGGGTGCGCCATCGCGTCACCTCAGGTTCGCCCTATCACCGTGGCCGCCGAATTCGAGGACTGCGGCCTACCGGCCCAGCTGCTTGTACCTGGCCTCGGTGGCGTCCTTCTGCGGCTTCCACCACCACTCGTTGTCGCGATACCAGTCGATGGTGGCCGCGAGCCCGGCCCGGAAGTCACCGTAGCGTGGCTCCCACCCCAGCTCGGTGCGGATCTTCGTGGAGTCGTTGGAGTAGCGCAGGTCGTGCCCGGGCCGGTCCGGCACCGGGTCGTAGCCGTCGCCCGGCTGGCCCATCAGCTCCAGAATCAGCTCCAGAATCTGCTTGTTGCTGCGCTCGTCACCCGACCCGATCAGGTATGTCTCACCGATCCGGCCCTGGGCGAGGATCGAGTGCACCGCGTCGTTGTGGTCGTCGACGTGGGTCCACTCGCGCACGTTCTCCCCAGCGCCGTACAGTTTGGGCCGCTCGCCGACCAGCACGTTGGTGATCTGGCGCGGGACGAACTTCTCCACATGCTGGTACGGACCGTAGTTGTTGGCGCAGTTCGACAACGTGGCAGCCACGCCGAACGACCGCACCCACGCCCGCACGAGCAGGTCGGAGCTCGCCTTGGCCGCCGAGTAGGGGCTGGAGGGATCGTACGGCGTCGCTTCGGTGAACGTGTCGACCGCGTCGAGGGGCAGGTCCCCGAACACCTCGTCGGTGGAGATGTGATGCAGCCGCCGGTCGTGCCTGCGCAGGGCCTCCAGGATCGTGTAGGTGCCGATGATGTTGGTGCGGATGAACGGCTCCGGGTCGTGCAGGGAGTTGTCCACGTGCGACTCCGCCGCGAAATGCACCACCACGTCCGTCCCCGCTACCAGGCGGTCGACCAGCTCGGCATCGCAGATGTCGCCGTGGACGAAGCGGACCGCATCCGCGACCGGCGAGAGGCTGTCGCGGTTGCCCGCATAGGTCAACGCGTCCAGCACGCACACCTCGTAATCCGGGTAGCTCTGTACGGTGTGGTGGACGAAGTTCGCGCCGATGAACCCGGCCCCGCCGGTGACGAGCACCCTCATGACCCGGCATCCTACGGGCTGCGGGACCGACCAACCGGGAACCTGAGGGTGAGTGACGTGCCAAGAGCTGGGTTGGACAAGGACCCGCGTGAGGTCGCGTCGATGTTCGACGGGGTGGCCCGCCGCTACGACCTGACCAACACGGTGCTGTCGTTCGGGCAGGACCGGCGGTGGCGGCGCCGGACCAGGATCGCCGTGGGTGCCGGGGCGGGCGAGCGGGTGCTCGACCTCGCTGCGGGCACCGCGGTCTCGACCGTCGAACTGGCCGGCGCCGGCGCGTGGTGCGTGGCGGCCGACTTCTCCCTGGGCATGCTCCGGGCCAGTCGGCGGGCCGGGCGGCACCACAAGGTCCCGCTGGTCGGCGCCGACGCGCTCCACCTGCCCTTCATGGACGGGGTGTTCGATGCAGTGATGATCTCCTTCGGGCTACGCAACGTGGCGGACCCCGATGCCGCGCTGGCCGAACTGGCCCGGGTCACCCGGCCGGGCGGGCGGCTGGTCGTCTGCGAGTTCTCCACCCCCACCTGGCGGGTGTTTCGCACCGTGTACCTCGAGTACCTGATGCGCGCGCTGCCTGCGCTCGCCCGCCGGGTGAGCAGCAATCCGGAAGCCTACGTCTACCTCGCCGAGTCCATCCGAGCCTGGCCCGATCAGCGCGCACTCGCCGAACGGATCGCCGCCGCGGGCTGGGCCGACGTGGAGTGGCGGGACCTCACCGGCGGCATCGTCGCCCTGCACCGAGCCGTCAACAAGCAGAGCTAACCCGGCACGACACCTTGGCGGGGGAGAGGGCCCGCCAGCCTGGCGCTTACACTCGGGACGAGGACGTCCGTGGTCGGGTTCACCAGCGAGGGAGCGGGATGGCCAGGCAGTCTGCCGATGCGGACGTGATTGTCGTCGGGGCGGGCCCCGCAGGCTCGACGGCCGCAGTGTATCTGGCCCGCGCCGGGCTTGACGTACTGCTGCTGGAGAAGTCGACTTTTCCTCGCGACAAGGTATGCGGAGACGGACTGACCCCGCGCGGCGTCAAGCAACTGATCGATCTGGGTATCGACACCAGCACCGAGGCCGGCTGGCTGCACAACCGCGGCCTGCGGGTGGTGGGCGGCGGGGTGACCCTGGAACTGCCCTGGCCCGAGCTGGCCAGTTTCCCGCCCTACGGCGCGGTCCGCCCCCGGCAGGACTTCGACGAGATGCTGGTCCGGCACGCCGAGAAGGCCGGGGCCCGGCTGCACGAGCGCAACACCGTTACCGAGGCGATCACCGACCAGCGCACCGGACGGATCATCGGGGTGCGCGCCAAGCAGGGCCCGGACAAGCAGCCAGTGACCTACCGCGCCCCGCTCACGCTGGCCTGCGACGGGGTCAGCGCCCGGCTCGCGCTGAGCCTGGGGATGGACAAGCGCGAGGACCGCCCGATGGGCGTCGCGGTGCGCCGCTACTACACCAGCCCCCGCTCAGCCGACGACTTCCTGGAGAGCCACCTGGAGCTGTGGGACCGGTCCGGCAGAGAACCGAAGTTGCTGCCCGGCTACGGCTGGATCTTCGGCATGGGCGACGGCACGTCCAACGTCGGACTGGGGATACTCTCCACCTCCAAGGCGTACGGGAACACCGACTACCGGGCGTTGCTGCGCTCCTGGCTGGACGGCACTCCGCAGGAGTGGGGCTTGCGGGAGTGCAACGCCGTCGGCAAGGTCGGCGGTGCGGCGCTGCCGATGGGCTTCAACCGCACCCCGCATTACCGCGAGGGCCTGCTGCTGGTCGGTGATGCAGGAGGCATGGTCAACCCGTTCAACGGCGAGGGCATCGCCTACGCCATGCAGTCCGCTCGGCTGGCCGCAGAGTGCACGGTCCAGGCGATGGCCCGGCCTGCCGGGCTCGGGCGGGAGTATGCGCTGCGTCGCTACCCGGTGGTGCTTCGCGACGAACTGGGCGGTTACTTCCGATTGGGCAATGCGTTCAGCCGGCTGATCGGTCATCCGGTGGTCATGCGGACGGCCACCCGTTACGGCATGCCCCGCACTACCTTGATGCGATTCGTGCTCAAGCTGCTGGCCAACCTCTACGACAGCCGGGAGGGCGATGCGATGGACCGGGTAATCACCGCCATGACCCGGCTGGCGCCCAGTGCATGATCAACCTGGGCATGATCAACCTGGGCATGATCAACCTGGCATGATCAAACCCAGTGTGTTGATCAACCCCCGGGCTTGATCAACACGGCGCGTGATCAACACTGCACGTGCTCCATTCAGCGCCCCAACCAGGCATGTTGTTTAGGTTAGCCTCAGTCCGGCCCGTGACCGGCTCACACGTAGAGTTAGGGCGGACGCCGATGAGACCGGAAGGAAGGGACGCGAGTGCTGCAGCCCTACGTCCCCTTGGTGCTGATGTTCTTGGTGGCGGCCGCTTTCGCGGTGTTCTCCGTGGTCGCCGCCCCTTACATCGGGCCCCGCCGGTACAACAAGGCCAAGCTCGACGCCTACGAGTGCGGCATCGAGCCGTCCCCGCAGCCGGTGGCAGGCGCTGGGCGGATGCCGGTGGCCTACTACCTGACCGCCATGCTGTTCATCCTGTTCGATATCGAGATGGTGTTCTTCTACCCGTTCGCCGTCGCCGCTGACGCGCTGGGGCTGTTCGGTCTGGTGGAGGTAACTCTGTTCATCGTGACGCTCGGCTTCGCCTACGCCTATGTGTGGCGGCGTGGCGGGCTGGACTGGAACTGATCATGGGACTCGAGGAGAAGCTGCCCAGCGGGATTCTGCTGACCAGTGTGGAGAAGCTGGTCAACTGGACCCGCAAGTCGTCGCTGTGGCCCGCCACCTTCGGTCTGGCCTGCTGCGCGATCGAGATGATGACCACCGGCGCGCCGCGTTATGACCTGGCCCGTTTCGGTATGGAGGTCTTCCGGGCCTCGCCACGGCAGGCCGACCTGATGATCGTGGCGGGCCGGGTGAGCAACAAGATGGCCCCGGTGCTGCGTCAGATCTACGACCAGATGCCCGAGCCCCGCTGGGTGCTCGCGATGGGTGTGTGCGCCTCCAGCGGGGGGATGTTCAACAACTACGCGATCGTGCAGGGCGTGGACCACGTCGTCCCGGTGGACATGTACCTGCCCGGCTGCCCGCCACGGCCGGAGATGCTCATCGACTCGATCCTCAAGCTGCACGCCAAGATCATGGACGAACCGCTGGGCCCGAAGCAGGCCGCGCGCAAGGCCGAACGCGGCGATCGGACCGAGATGGTGCCGTCCTCGGTGCGCTACGGCCCGCAGCAGAGTCCACGGCCGTCGGGCAGTGGCCGGTCCCAGGTCGTCGAAGCCCGGGAGCAGTGAGCGGCATGGCGGATGAGGACAAGCAGATCGCGCACGACGGCATCGCGCCAGGCAAGCCCAGCTCGGCCGCGATGGACCAGGTTGAGCAGGCGGAGCACGAAGCCCGCGGCGGGGTGGTGGCCGGTCGGGCCCGGCAGGGCATGTTCGGCGTCCGTGACGCCGGGGACACCTCCGGGTACGGCGGGCTGCAGCTACCCGGCTACGTGCCGCCCCCGGCGCAGCGCCCCTACGGCGGCTGGTTCGACGAGTTCACCGACGAGCTGTTCGCCGCGATGGACGAGCGCGAGGTGCCCGCCGAGGTGATCCAGCAGATCACCGTCGACCGCGGCGAGATCACCTACTACGTGCGCCGCGAGCACCTGGTCGCGCTGTGCCGGACCTTGCGCGACGATCCGGGGCTGCGTTTCGAGCTGTGCAGCTCGGTGTCCGGGGTGGACTACGGCACCGAGGTCGCGCAGCGGTTGCACTCGGTCTACCACCTCACCTCGATGACCTACCGGCGCCGGATCCGGCTGGAGGTGGCCGTCGACGTCTCCGACCCCCACGTGCCGAGCGTGGTCGAGGTCTATCCGACCGCTGATTGGCAGGAGCGGGAGACCTGGGACATGTTCGGCATCGTCTACGACGGCCACCCGGCACTGACCCGCATCCTCATGCCGGACGACTGGGACGGGCACCCACAGCGTAAGGACTACCCACTGGGTGGGATCCCGGTGGAGTACAAGGGTGCCGAGATTCCCCCGCCCGACCAGCGGAGGGCGTACTCGTGATGATCGTGACGATGTCGCGGGCGGCCTGGCTCGGGCTGGTCAGGAGGGCTACGTGGTGAGCAGCGAGACGGACCCGGCGCACACTGTCGCCAGCGGGACGACCAGCGACACGACCAGCCAGGTGAGCGACACGGTCGGCGAGACGATCAGTGGGAGCACCGGTGCCGACCCCTTTGCCGTCGACCCCTATGCCGAGGCCAGGGAGACCACCGAAGGCCCGGTCTACACCGTCACCGGTGGTGACTGGGACAGCCTGGTCGACGACAGCAGGCATGACGATCGCATCGTCATCAACATGGGCCCGCAGCACCCGTCCACCCACGGGGTGCTGCGGCTGGTGCTGGAGCTGGAGGGCGAGGTCGTCACCCAGGCTCGCTCGGTGATCGGTTACCTGCACACCGGCATTGAGAAGAACTGCGAGTACCGGAACTGGACCCAGGGCGTCACGTTCGTGACCCGGGCAGACTACCTGGCGCCGCTGTTCAACGAGGCGGGTTACTGCCTGGCCACCGAGAAGCTGCTGGGGATCACCGCGCCGCGCCGCGCGCAGGTGATCCGGGTGCTGCTCATGGAGCTCAACCGGATCAGCTCGCACCTGGTGGCGATAGCCACCGGCGGGATGGAGCTCGGCGCGCTCACCGGGATGACCGCCGGGTTCCGGGAGCGCGAGGAGGTCCTGCACCTGCTGGAGTTCCTCACCGGTCTGCGGATGAACCACGCGTTCATTCGCCCGGGTGGCGTCGCGCAGGACCTGCCCGACGGGTACCAGCAGAAGATCAGTGACTTCCTGAAGGTCATGAACTCGCGGCTGCCGGACTACGACAGGCTGCTCACCGGGCAGCCGATCTGGAAGAAGCGCCTGCAGAACGTGGGCTACCTGCCGCTGGACGGCTGCCTGCAGCTGGGCGTCACCGGACCGATCCTGCGCTGCGCCGGTCTGGAGTGGGACCTGCGCAAGGTGGAGCCCTACTGCGGCTACGAGGAGTACGACTTCGAGGTTCCCACTTCCACCGACGCCGACTGCTATGCCCGCTACCTGCTGCGGGTGGAGGAGATCCACCAGTCGTTGAAGATCGTGACGCAGGCGGTGCAGAGGCTGGAGCCCGGCCCGGTGATGGTCGAGGATGCCAAGATCGCCTGGCCGGCTCAGCTGACCATCGGTGCCGACGGGATGGGCAACTCCCTCGAGTACGTCCGCAAGATCATGGGGCAGTCCATGGAATCGCTGATCCACCACTTCAAGCTGGTCACCGAGGGCTTCCGGGTGCCACCGGGTCAGGCTTACGTCGCGGTGGAGTCCCCGCGCGGGGAGCTGGGTTACCACCTGGTGTCCGACGGGGGGACCCGGCCGTTGCGGGTGCACGTCCGGGATCCCAGCTTCATCAACCTGCAGTCCATGCCTGCGATGAGCGAGGGCGGGCTGGTCGCTGACGTCATCGCTGCGGTGGCGTCGATCGATCCGGTGATGGGAGGTGTGGACCGATGACCCTGACCCACAACACCGGCGATACCGGCGTCTTCGACGAGAAGACCAGGCAGCGGGCTGCCCAGATCATCGCGCGCTACCGGCAGGCCCGCTCCGCGCTACTGCCTCTGCTGCACCTGGTGCAGAGCGTGCAGGGGTACGTCAGCCAGGCAGGCATCGCGTTCTGCGCCGAGCAACTGGAGATCACCACCGCGGAGGTCAGTGCGGTGGCGACGTTCTACACGATGTACAAGCGCAAGCCCGGCGGCGAGCACCTGGTCAGTGTCTGCACCAACACGCTGTGTGCCGCGCTGGGCGGCGACGAGATCTATGCCCGGCTGCGCACGCGGCTCGGGGTCGGCCACGAGGAGACCGCGGGCCCCCCAGGCCAGCAGGGTTCGATCACCCTCGAGCACGCCGAATGCCTCGCCGCCTGCGACCTGGCCCCGGTACTGCAGGTGAACTACGAGTTCTACGACAAGCAGACCCCGGACTCGGCGGTGCAGCTGGTGGACGCGCTGCGCCGGGGGGACCGGCCCGCGCCCACCCGCGGCGCGCCGCTGACCGACTGGCGGACTGCCGAGCTGCAGTTGGCCGGCTACTACGGCGAGCCCGAGGAGCTGCGGGCCGCCGCGGACGCGCCTTCGGCGTCGGACGAGACGCTGGCAGGCAACCGGCTGGCCGAGGAAAAGGGCTGGCAAGCCCCTTCGATGCCGGATGAGGTCGAGTTGCCTGCCGCTGCGGAGAAGAAGTGACCGGTTCCGGAGAAGACGTGACTGGCACGGCTGGTCAGGAAGGTGCAACGGTGACCGATCGGACGCTCACCCCGGTGCTGACCCGCCGGTGGTTGTCGCCGAAGTCCTGGACCCTCGAGACGTATACCCAGCTCGAGGGTTACACCGCCGTGCGTAAGGCGTTGCAAGCCCACCCGAACCAGCTGATCCAGCTGATCAAGGACTGCGGCCTGCGGGGGCGCGGCGGCGCCGGCTTTCCCACCGGCCTGAAGTGGAGCTTCATCCCGCAGGCCAAGGACGGCGAGCAGGCCACCGGGGCGGCCGCCAAGCCGAAGTACCTGGTGATCAACGCCGACGAGGGCGAGCCGGGCACCTGCAAGGACGTCCCGCTGATGATGGCCGATCCGCACTCGCTCATCGAGGGCTGCGTCATCACCAGCTACGCGATCCGCGCCCACGAGTGCTACATCTACGTCCGCGGCGAGATGCTGCACTGCAACCGTCGGCTGCGCCAGGCGATCGACGAGGCATACCAGGCCGGTTACCTGGGCAAGGACATCCTCGGTTCCGGCTTCGACCTCGACATCGTGGTGCACGCCGGTGCCGGCGCCTACGAGGCCGGGGAGGAGACCGCGCTGCTGAACTCGCTGGAGGGCCGTACCGCGCAGCCCCGGCTCAAGCCGCCGTTCCCGGCGACCAAGGGTCTCTACTCCGCGCCGACCGTGGTGAACAACGTGGAGACGATCGCCACCGTCCCGTACATCGTCAACGGGGGCTCGGACTGGTTCCGGTCCATGGGTACCGAGAAGTCCCCCGGCCCGAAGATCTACTCGATCTCCGGGCACGTGCAGCGGCCGGGCCAGTACGAGGCCCCGCTGGGCATTACGCTGCGCGAACTGCTGCACATGGCCGGCGGAATGCAGGGCGGGCACCTGAAGTTCTGGACGCCGGGCGGCTCGTCCACCCCGCTGCTGACCGCCGAGCACCAGGACATCCCGCTGGACTTCGAGGGTGCCGCCGAAGCGGGCTCGATGCTGGGCACCACGGCGATCATGGTCTTCAACAACACGGTGAGCGTGCCGTGGGCCGTGATGAAGTGGACCGAGTTCTACGCGCACGAGTCCTGTGGCAAGTGCACCCCGTGCCGAGAGGGGACCTACTGGCTGGTCCGGATTCTGCAGCGGATGCTGCGCCACGAAGGCACCCCGCCGGATGTGGACACCATGCTGGACGTGTGCGACAACATCCTGGGCCGGTCGTTCTGTGCGCTGGGTGACGGGGCGGCCAGTCCGATCATCAGCGGCATCAAGTACTTCCGGCAGGAGTTCCTGGATTTGTGTGCCGAGCAGCCCACGTTCGCAGCGGCGGAGCAGCAGGCCAAGCTGGCGGGAGCGCACTGATGACGCTGGCGAAGCAGGAGGCAAGCGGCGGCACGGTCCCCGAGGGGTACGTGCGGCTGACCATCGACGGCCGCGAAGTCGAGGCACCCAAGGGTGAGCTGGTGATCCGCACCTGCGAGCGCCTCGGCATCATCGTGCCGCGGTTCTGCGACCATCCGCTGCTCGACCCGGCAGGTGCCTGCCGTCAGTGCCTGGTCGAGGTGGAGATGGGCGGGCGCCCGATGCCCAAGCCGCAGACCAGCTGCACGCTGACGGTGGCCGACGACATGATCGTCAAGACCCAGCACACCTCGGCGGTGGCGGACAAGGCGCAGCAGGGCGTGATGGAGCTGCTGCTGATCAACCACCCGCTGGACTGCCCGATCTGCGACAAGGGCGGCGAGTGCCCGCTGCAGAACCAGGCGATGTCCAACGGCCGGGCGGACTCCCGGTTCATGGACACCAAACGCACCTTCCCCAAGCCGGTGGCGATCTCCACTCAGGTGTTGCTGGACCGTGAGCGCTGCGTGCTCTGCGCACGCTGCACCCGCTTCTCCGAGCAGATCGCCGGGGACCCGTTCATCGAGATGCTCGAGCGCGGGCCGGACCAGATGGTCGGGGTGGCCGACGACAAGGACTTCCAGTCCTACTTCTCCGGCAACACCATTCAGATCTGCCCGGTCGGTGCGCTGACCAGCGCCGCTTACCGGTTCCGCTCCCGGCCCTTCGATCTCGTCTCCACTCCTGGGATCTGCGAGCACTGCGCGTCGGGCTGCGCGCAGCGGACCGATTGGCGGCGTGGCACTGTGCAGCGCAGGCTCGCAGGCAACGACCCGGAGGTGAATGAGGAGTGGAACTGCGACAAGGGCCGCTTCGCCTTTGTCTATGCCAGGGCCGATGACCGGATCACCCGGCCACTGGTCCGCGACGGTGACGGTGCGCTCAAGCCCGCTTCGTGGACCGAAGCCCTGCAGACGGCAGCGGGGGGGCTGATCGGGACCAGGGACGGCGGTATCGGAGTGCTCGCAGGCGGCCGGCTCACCGTCGAGGACGCCTACGCCTACGCGAAGTTCGCCCGCGTTGCGCTGGGCACCAACGACGTGGACTTCCGCGCCCGGCCGCATTCCGCCGAGGAACTGGGCTTCCTCGCCGCGCACGTGGTCGGCGTGGCTCCGGACACCGGTGGCGTGACGTACGCCGACCTCAGTGCCGCCCCCGCCGTGGCCTGCGTGGCCTTCGAGCCGGAGGAGGAGTCCCCGATCGTCTTCCTCCGGCTGCGCCGAGCCGCCCGGGACCGCCAGCTGCCGGTATTTCACCTCGGGCAGTTCACCACGCCCGCAGTGCGCAAGACCTTCGGCACGCTGCTCCCGGCGGTGCCCGGTGCGGAGCCGGCAGCGCTGGACGCGCTGGACGGCTCCGCGCTGGAGGCGTTGCGCGCGCCGGGGGCGGTCCTGCTGGTCGGCGAGCGGGCCGCCGAGGTGCCGGGGCTGTACTCCGCGGTCGCTCGGCTGGCCGCCCGCACCGGCGCCCGGATGGCGTGGATCCCGCGGCGGGCCGGGGAACGCGGTGCCCTGGAGGCCGGCGCGGTGCCGACGCTGCTGCCCGGTGGCAGGCCGGTCACCGACGCGGTCGCGAGGGCGGAGATCGAGCGGGCCTGGGGCGTGCAAGTGCCGGAGCGACCCGGCCGGGACACCGCAGGGATCCTGGCGGCCCTGCTGGCCGGGACGCTGAGCGGGCTGGTGGTCGGCGGCGTCGAGCTCGCTGACCTCCCGGACCCTCGGCAGGCCGAGCAGGCGGTGCGCCAGGCCGGGTTCGTGGTGAGCCTGGAGCTGCGGGCTTCCGCGCTGACGCAGATCGCTGACGTCGTGCTCCCGGTCGCCGCCGTCGCCGAGAAGGCGGGCAGCTACCTCAACTGGGAGGGCCGCCGCCGGGAGTTCGCCACCACGATCACCTCAGGTTCGCGGCTTGCTCAGGCGAGCCTGCCCGACTGCCGGGTACTGGACAGCCTCGCCATCGAGATGGACGTCGACCTGTTCACCCAGACCCCGGTGGCCGCGGCCGCCGACCTCGCCGCACTGGGGCGCTACGCCGGGGGAGCAGGCCCGGATCCCCAGGTACAGGTGCTCGCGCCGCCGGTACCCGAGGCCGGTGCCGGGAAGGCGTTGCTGGGGACCTGGCGCCGGCTGCTGGACAACGGCTCGATGCAGGACGGCGAGCCACATCTGGCCGGCACCGCCCGGCCGGTGGTCGCGCTGATGTCCGAGGCCACCGCGGACGACCTCACCGTGCGGATCGGTGCCGACGTCGCGGTGTCCACCCAGCACGGCTCGGTGACGCTTCCTGCCGCGCTCGCCGACCTGCCCCCGGGGGTGGTGTGGGTCCCGGGTAACTCCGGACCCGCTACTGTCCGGACCAGTCTGGGCGTCGGTCACGGTGCCGAGGTGAGCGTGACCGGCAGTACCACCAGCACGACCGCCGACAGTGCCGACACAGCACGGGCCGACACAGCACGGGCCGACACAGCACGGGCCGACACAGCACGGG
>JBOHGM010000024.1:33484-40246 GCA_050699435.1 Pseudonocardiaceae bacterium
GCCGACACAGCACGGGCCGACACAGCACGGGCCGACACAGCACGGGCCGACACAGCACGGGGAGACCGGCCATGACACCTGCCGCAGCGGTGCTCGCCGACGACCCGTTGTGGCTCACGGCGCTGAAGGTCGTCGTGGTCTTCGGGTCCCTCGTCGTCGTGACCCTGCTCATGATCTGGATGGAACGCCGGGTGGTCGGGCGCATGCAGCACCGGCCGGGCCCCAACCGGGTCGGGCCCTTCGGGCTGCTGCAGTCCCTCGCCGACGGGCTCAAGCTGGCGTTCAAGGAAGACATCCGGCCGGTGATGGCCGACCGCTGGGTGTACGTCCTCGCCCCGATCATCTCCACCATCATGGCGTTCACCGCGTTCTCGGTGATCCCGCTCGGCGGGCAGGTGACCATCTTCGGCGAACAGACCCTGCTGCAGATCGCCGACCTGCCCGTCGGGGTGCTCGTGGTGCTGGCCGCCTCCTCGCTGGGTGTCTACGGAATCGTGCTCGCCGGCTGGTCCTCGGGCTCGCCGTACCCGCTGCTGGGTTCGCTGCGCTCGGCCGCCCAGGTGATCTCCTATGAGATCGCCCTCGGGATGTCGATCGTCGCGGTGATCCTGTACTCCGCATCGCTGTCCACCTCGGAGATCGTGGCCGCGCAGGCCCAGCAGGGCTGGTTCGTCTTCCTGCTCTTTCCCAGCTTCGTGGTGTTCTGCATGGCGATGGTGGGCGAGACCAACCGCGCCCCGTTCGATCTGCCCGAGGCGGAGTCCGAACTGGTCGGTGGTTTCCACACCGAGTACTCCTCGCTGAAGTTCGCGCTGTTCTTCCTCGCCGAGTACGTCAACATCGTCACCGTCTCGGCGATGGCCACCACGCTGTTCCTCGGCGGCTGGCATGCCCCGTGGCCACTGGCCGGCGGGCCGCTGGACAGTGGCTGGTGGGGCCCGCTGTGGTTCCTGGGCAAGACGCTGGCGTTCCTGTTCGTGTTCGTCTGGTTGCGCGGCACCCTGCCCCGGCTGCGCTACGACCAGTTCATGGCGCTGGGCTGGAAGGTGCTGGTGCCGGGCAGCCTGGTCTGGATCGTGCTGGTCGCCGGGGTCAGGGCGCTTCGCCAGGCGGACGTGACCCAAACCCAGATCCTCGTGGTCGGCGGCATCCTGCTGGGCGTACTGGTGATCATCGCGTACCTGCTGCCCAGCCGCAGGCCGGCCGACGACGAGCGCGAGGTACAGACCGCGGGCTCGGACTACCCAGTGCCCCCGCTGGACCTGGTGGTGCCGAGCCCGCCGCCGCGGCGCCCCGCGGTGACCGCCAGTACTGGACCGACTGGGCCGTCGACACAGGAGGACTCCGATGGGACTGCTTGATCCGGTCAAGGGCTTCGGGGTCACCTTCTCGACGATGTTCAAGAAGGTGGTGACCGAGGAGTACCCCGAGGTCAAGAAGATCACCGCACCCCGGTTCCACGGCAAACACCAGCTCAACCGGCATCCCGACGGTCTGGAGAAATGCGTGGGGTGCGAACTGTGCGCCTGGGCCTGCCCGGCGGACGCGATCTACGTCGAGGGCGGGGACAACACCGAGGAGGCCCGCTACTCACCCGGGGAGCGCTACGGCGAGATCTACCAGATCAACTATCTGCGCTGCATCGGTTGCGGACTGTGTATCGAGGCCTGCCCGACCCGCGCCCTGACCATGACCAACGAGTACGAGGTGGCCGACGACAACCGGCTGGACCTGATCTACACCAAGGAGGACCTGGTCGCGCCGCTGCTGCCCGGGATGGAGCAGCCGCCGCACCCGATGCGGCTAGGTGACACCGAGCAGGACTACTACGTGCAGGGCCCGACCCTGGAGCCTCGCTCGGGCACGGTGGGTGAGGAGAAGCCGTGAGCATCCTCGCCGCTCTGCTCACGCAGGTCCCGCCGCAGGCACCGGTGCCCTCGGACACCGTCGGCACGGGCGAGGCCGTCGCGTTCTGGATCCTGGGTCCGCTTGCGCTGGCCGGTGGGCTGGGCATGGTGTTCGCGCGCAATGCGGTGCACTCGGCATTGTGGCTGGCGCTGTCCATGCTGAACCTGGGTGTGCTGTACATGGTGCAGCAGGCGCCGTTCCTGGGCTTCGTGCAGATCATCGTCTATACCGGCGCGATCATGATGCTGTTCCTGTTCGTGCTCATGCTGGTGGGCCGAGACAGCGTCGACTCGGTGGTCGAGGTGCTGCGCGGCCAGCGGGTCGCCGCTGCGCTCGCCGGGGTCGGTCTCGCCGTGCTGCTGGTGGCCACCGTGAATGGCGCGCTGCAGGGCGTCACCGCGGTGGGGCTCGCCGGGGTCAATGCCGACGGCGGCCATGTCGCCAACCTGGGCCGCATCCTGTTCACCGACTATCTGTTCCCCTTCGAGCTCACCTCGGCGCTACTGATCACCGCGGCGCTCGCCGGTATGGTGCTGACGTTCTCCGAGCGCACCAAGGAGGGCAGGCTGACCCAGCGCAAGCTGATGGAGGCCCGGGTCCGGGGCAGCCGTCCCTCCCCGCTGCCCGGCCCTGGGGTGTTCGCCACCACCAACTCGGTGGCCACCCCGGCACTGCTTCCGGACGGTTCGGTGGCCCAGGAGTCGCTGTCCGAGATCATCGAGTCGACCGCCCGCGAGCGGCTGGAGGACGACGTGCGCAGCGTCGCGGATACCGGGACCGGGTTGGACGCCCGCGCAGTGCGCGGCCCGGTTCCGCCCATCGGCTCCGACAGCGAGGAAGGCGGCCGGTGACCCCGACGTACTACCTTCTGCTGTCCGCGCTGCTGTTCACCATCGGCACGGTGGGCGTGCTGGTGCGGCGCAACGCCGTGGTGGTGTTCATGTGCATCGAACTGATGCTCAACGCGGTGAACCTGACCCTGGTCACCTTCTCCAGGATCAACGGCACGCTGGACGGGCAGATCATGGCCTTCTTCGTGATGGTCGTGGCCGCGGCCGAGGTGGTCGTCGGTCTCGCCATCATCATGGCCATCTTCAAAACACGCAGATCGGCCTCGGTCGACGAGGCCAACCTGCTGAAGTACTAATCGAAGGGGAACCTGCTCGTGGACCAGGGACACGGCACCGCAGCTACTCCTGACCCGGGAGGGCTGGCATGACCGAGGTCCTGCCCACCGTGTCGGCCGCCGAGGGCATCGCACAGCACGCCTGGCTGCTCGTCGCGCTCCCGGCCTTCGGTGCGCTGGTGCTGCTGGTCGGCGGGCGGCGCACCAACGCGTGGGGACACCTGCTGGGCTGCGCGACGGTGCTCGCCGCCTTCGGCTACGGCGTGGCGCTGTTCGTCCAGTGGCTGGGCTTGAGTGCCGAGGAGCGGACCAGGGAACTGGAGCTGGGCACCTGGTTCGCGGTGCACGCCCTGGAGATCGACTACGGGATCCGCCTGGACCCGCTGTCGCTGGCCTTCGTGCTGCTGATCACCGGGGTCGGCGGGCTGATCCACGTCTACTCGATCGGCTACATGTCGCATGACCCGGGCAGGCGCCGCTTCTTCGGCTACCTCAACCTGTTCATCGCGGCGATGCTGGTGCTCGTACTGGCGGACAACTTCGTCACGCTCTACCTCGGCTGGGAGGGTGTCGGGCTCGCCTCCTACCTGCTGATCGGGTGGTATCAGGACCGCCCGAGCGCGGCGACGGCGGCGAAGAAGGCGTTCCTGATGAACCGGGTCGGCGACGTCGGCCTGGCCCTGGCGATCTTCCTGATCTGGCGGGACCTGGGCACCGTGCAGTTCACCGAGGTGTTCGCCCGGGTCGGGGAGATCGGCGGGCCGACCCTGCTGGCGATCGCGGTGCTGCTGCTGCTCGGCGCCTGCGGCAAGTCCGGTCAGTTCCCGCTGCAGGACTGGTTGCCCGACGCGATGGAAGGGCCGACCCCGGTGTCCGCCCTGATCCACGCCGCGACGATGGTGACCGCAGGCGTCTACCTGATCGCCCGGTGCAACCCGCTCTACAACCTGACCGAGACCGGGCGGCTGGCCGTCGTGCTGGTCGGTGTGATCACCTTGCTGATCGGGGCGATCATCGGCTGTGCCTACGACGACATCAAGAAGGTGCTGGCGTACTCCACGGTCAGCCAGATCGGGTACATGATCCTCGCCGTCGGGCTGGGTCCGGCCGGCTACGCGCTGGGCATCCTGCACCTGCTCACCCACGGCTTCTTCAAGGCGGTGCTGTTCCTCGGGGCGGGCTCGGTGATGCACGCGATGCGCGACGAGGTCGACATGCGCCGGATGGGCGGGCTGGCCCGGCACCTGCCGATCACGTTCGTCCTGTTCACCACCGGCTATCTGGCGCTGGTCGGGTTCCCGTTCTTCGCCGGCTTCTTCTCCAAGGACGCGATCATCGAGGCGGCCTTCGGGATGGGCGGCGCGCAGGGCTGGGTCTTCGGCGGTGCCGCGTTGCTGGCGGCCGGGATCACCGCCTTCTACATGACCCGCCTGATGCTGATGACCTTCTTCGGGGAGGAGCGCTGGCGCGACCTGCGCACCCCGGACGGCCAGAGCTATCACCCGCACGAGTCCCCCCAGGTGATGTGGCTGCCGATGGTGCCGCTGGCGATCGGATCGATCGGGGTCGGTGCCTTCCTGTACTCCGGTGAGCGGCTGGCGCACTGGCTGGAGCCCTCGCTGGGCGCGCTGGTGCACAGCGAGGTCGCGCCGCTGCCCGTCGAGTTGGTGCCACTGCTCACGGTGGCGGTCTCCGCGGTGGGTGCGCTGGTGGCCTGGCGGCTCGTCGGGCAACGGCCGGTGCCGGTACGGCGGCCGGAGCCGGTCTCGCTGCCGGTGGCCGCGGCCAGGGCGAATCTCTACGCCACCGCGGTCAATGAAGCGCTCATCGCCCGGCCCGGTACCTGGCTCACCCGGGCCCTGGTGTTCGTGGACAACAAGGGCGTCGACGGGGTGGTCAACGGCACCGCGGCGCTGCTGGGCGGCACGTCCGGCCGGGTTCGCCGGCTGCAGAGCGGCTTCGTGCGCAGATACGCACTCGGCATGCTGGGAGGCTCGGTCCTGGTGATCGCGATGCTGCTGGTGGTGAGCTACTGATGATCGGTGACGGCGTGCTCTCCAGCGAGGGGGCAGCGTTGCTGCTGGCGTTGCTGCTGGTGCCGCTGGCGGGCAGCGTGCTCGTCGCGACGATGCGGTCCGCCCCGGCCGCGGCCAAGGCCACCGCGCTGGTCTTCGCGCTGGGCGAGCTGGTGCTGGCCGCGCTGGCCTGGTCGGTGTACGACCCGGGCGGCGACCGGCTGCAGCTCACCATGTCCCTCGAGTGGATCCCGGCGTTCGGGGCCCGCTTCGCGCTCGGCGTCGACGGCATCGCGCTGGTGATGATCGCGCTCACGGCGTTGCTGGTGCCGATCGTGATGGGGTCCTCCTGGGCGGAGAAGCTGCCCGAAGGGCGCACCGCGGCCGGGTTCTTCTCGCTGCTGCTCGCGATCCAGGCGATGATGGTGGGGGTCTTCGCCGCCACCGACGTGTTCCTGTTCTACCTGTTCTTCGAGGTCATGCTGGTGCCGATGTACTTCCTCATCGGCCGCTTCGGTGGGCCCCGGCGGCAGTATGCGGCGGTGAAGTTCTTCCTCTACTCACTGCTCGGCGGGCTGGTGATGCTGGCCAGCGTCATCGGGGTGTTCGTGGTCAGTTCCGGTGAGCTGGGCAGCGGCACCTTCGACTGGGTGACGCTGGTGAGCATCGCGGACGACATCCCGCAGGAGACCCAGATCTGGCTCTTCCTCGGGTTCTTCGTGGCCTTCGCGATCAAGGCGCCGCTGGTGCCGCTGCACACCTGGCTGCCCGATGCCGGTGCGGAGGCCCCGGTGGGCGCGGGTGTGCTGCTCGTCGGAGTGCTGGACAAAGTCGGCATCTACGGTTTCCTGCGGTACTGCCTGCCGCTGTTTCCCGATGCGTCCCGGGCGCTGGCCCCGGTGGTGCTCACCCTCGCCGTGGTCGGGATCCTCTACGCCGCGCTGCTCGCGGTCGGCCAGACCGATCTGAAACGCTTCGTGGCCTACACCTCGGTGGCGCACTTCGGGTTCATCGCGCTGGGCGTCTTCGCGTTCTCGACGCAGGGCATGGCAGGCTCGGCGCTGTACATGGTCAACCACGGCATCTCCACCGGAATGCTGTTCATCGTGATCGGCATGCTGATCGCCCGGGGTGGCTCCCGGCTGATCGCCGATTACGGCGGCGTGGCGGCGCTGGCCCCGGTGCTGGCCGGGATGATGCTGGTAGCCGGGCTCTCGTCGCTGTCGCTGCCCGGCATGAACTCATTCGTCTCGGAGTTCCTGGTGCTCGTCGGGTCCTTCCCGCGCGAGCCGGTGTTCACGGTCCTGGCCACTGTGGGAATCATCCTGGCCGCGCTGTACGTGCTGTGGGTCTACCAGCGCGTCATGACGGGCCCGGTGCGGGGCGCGGCCGTGCTCGGGGCGCTGGGCTGGGACGATTCTCGGCCCCGGCAAGCGGGCCTCGGCGATGCAGGTACCGGTGGCCCGGGGACCATGCTGGCGCCGGAGGTCGCGGCGGATCGGCGCGGCCACCTGTTCCCCGACTTGTCGGCCCGCGAGATCGCCGTGCTGGCTCCGCTGGTGGTACTCATCCTGCTGCTCGGGTTCTACCCGCAACCGGTGCTGGACGTGATCACCCCCTCGGTCGATGCGACGCTGAGCGAGGTCGGCCTGACCGACCCTGTCCCAGCTCAGGGAGACGTCCCAGCCCAGGGAGACGTCCCAGCCCAGGGAG
>JBOHGM010000024.1:40346-49442 GCA_050699435.1 Pseudonocardiaceae bacterium
CAGGGAGACGTCCCAGCCCAGGGAGACGTCCCAGCCCAGGGAGGCAACTGACGTGACCGGCGCAGCAGTGCTGGCTCAGGGCCAGGCCGTGCAGGTGCCCGACATCGACTATGGCGCGATCGCCCCGATACTGATCGTGCTCGGTGCGGCGTGCATCTCGGTGCTGGTGGAGGCGTTCGTGTCGCGCGCCGGACGGTGGTCGGCCCAGGTCAGCCTGACGCTGCTGACACTGGCCATGGCGGGAGCAGCGCTGGGTGCGCACCTGTACGCACGCTCCCAAGCCGGCGGCGTCCGGGACGTCATCACGCTGTCCGGGACGGTGGTGGTGGACGGCCCCGCGCTGTTCCTGTGGGGCACGTTACTGGCGTTGGGCTTGGCGGCGGCGCTGCTCATCGCGGACCGGACGGTCGAGCCGGGCGGCCCGTTCACCGCCGACGCGGCGCTGCGCCCGGGGACCACCCAGGATCGCGCGTTCAATCGCGGAATCCAGCTGCGCGGCTACCCCGGCACGTCCACCATGACCCCGGCCCAGACCAGCATGCAGACCGAGGTCTTCCCGCTCTTCCTGTTCTCACTCGGCGGGATGATGGTCTTCCTCGCGGCCAACGACCTGCTCACCATGTTCATCGCGCTTGAGGTGCTCAGCCTGCCGCTGTACGTGATGAGCGGCCTCGCACGGCGCCGCAGGCAGCTCTCCCAGGAAGCGGCCGTCAAGTACTTCCTGCTCGGGGCGTTCGCTTCGGCCTTCTTCCTCTACGGGGTGGCGCTGCTCTACGGCTACGCAGGCTCCGTGCAGCTGGCCGACATCGCCGAGGCGTCGGGTGGCACGGACCGGTCGGACACGCTGCTGTTCGCCGGCTTGGCCCTGCTGGTGATCGGGCTGCTGTTCAAGGCCTCGGTGGGGCCGTTCCACGCCTGGACCCCCGACGTGTACCAGGGCGCGCCCACGCCGGTGACCGCGTTCATGGCCGCGTGCACGAAGGTCGCCGCGTTCGGGGCCATCCTGCGGGTGCTCACGGTGGGGTTCGAGGCCACCGAGTGGGAGTGGCGCGGCTTGCTGTGGGGCGTCGCGATCGCGTCGATGGTGATCGGTGCGGTGCTCGGCCTCACCCAGACCGACATCAAGCGCATGATCGCCTACTCCTCGGTGGCGCATGCCGGGTTCCTGCTGGTCGGAGCGATCGCACTGACCGAGGCGGGCCTGTCGGGGACGATGTTCTACCTGCTCGCCTACGGGTTCACCACGGTGGCCGTGTTCGGCGTGATCACCCTGGTGCGCGACGCCGAGGGCGAGGCCGGCCACCTCTCCCAGTGGGCCGGGCTCGCCAAGCGTTCCCCGCTGACCGCAGCGGTCTTCGCCTTCCTGCTCTTCGCCCTCGCCGGGATACCGCTCACCAGCGGATTCACCGCCAAGTTCGCGGTGTTCAGTGCGGCGATCGCGGCCGGGATGGCGCCACTGGTGGTGGTGGCACTGGTGGTCAGCGCGGTGGCCGCGTTCTTCTACGTGCGGGTGGTCGTGCTGATGTACTTCAGCGAGCCCGCACCCGATGGTCCGACGGTCAGCGTGCCCGGCGCGTTCACCACGGCTGCGATCACGCTCGGCGTGGTGGTCACCCTGCTGCTCGGGGTGCTGCCCACCTTCGCCCTGGACTGGGCCGCGCTCGGCGGGTTCGCCTCCTGAGTACGCGATGAGCAGGTTCAGGTCCGATCGGGTCGCAGGCGTGGAGCTGGCCGACCCGGCGTTGCGCGCCGCCCTGGAGCAGGGCCTGCAACAGGTCGAGGAGCTACTGCATCGCGAGGTGCAAAGCGAGTTCCGGTTTCTCACCGAGACCTCGTTGCACCTGGTCGACGCGGGGGGCAAGCGGTTCCGGCCGTTGTTCACCCTGCTCGCAGCTCAGTTCGGGCTGGGAAGGGGAACCGGGCGGGTCGAGGATGTGGTGCGCGCCGCCGCGGTCGTGGAGCTGATCCACCTCGCCACGCTCTACCACGACGACGTGATGGACGAGGCCACCATGCGCCGGGGCGCGGCGAGCGCGAACGCCCGATGGGACAACACGGTCGCGATCCTCACCGGAGATTTCCTCTTCGCGCACGCCTCCCGGCTGGTGGCCGACCTGGGACCGGACGCGGTGCGGATCATCGCCCGCACCTTCGCCAAGCTGGTCACCGGACAGATGCGCGAGACCCTGGGCCCTGGTGAGGGCATCGACCCGGTGCAGCACTACCTGGCGGTGGTCGCGGAGAAGACCGGCTCGCTCATCGCCACCGCGGGACGATACGGCGCGATGTTCTCCGGCGCTCCCCAGGAACAGGTCGACGCGCTGCGCCGGTTCGGCGAGACGATCGGCACCGCGTTCCAGATCTCCGACGACATCATCGACATCGCCTCGCCAGCCACGCAGTCCGGTAAGATGCCGGGGACCGACCTGCGGGAGGGGGTGCGCACCCTGCCCATGCTCTACGCGCTGGCTGAGCCCGGACCCGGCGTCACTCGGCTGGGTGAGCTACTGGCCGCCCCGCTGACCGACGACGCACTGGTCACCGAGGCGCTGGCGCTGCTGCGCGGATCACCGGGCCTGGGCCGGGCGGTCCAGGCGCTGCGATCCTACACCGACACCGCCCGCGCCGAACTGGCCGTACTGCCCCCCTGCCCAGCCCGCGACGCCCTCTCCTCAGTCACCGACTACCTCCAAGCCCGCACCACCTGAACTTCCCCGTCCTCCCCCTTTCCGCAGTCTGGATGCAGAACGTAGTAATCGACGGCTCGATTACTGCAGTTTGCATCCAGAACGCAGCAAACCGCTGCTGGTGGTAACAGAGTGGCTGCCGGGAGCGACACCGTCGGCAGGTCACCCGAGTCGTCGTGCTCTCTGGGGTTCCGGGGAGGGGCAGGCAGTCATCGAGGAGCAAGGGTCGGTAAGGGGTGGCAGGTCGGGACATGGCAGAGTAATCGCGGTAGGTGGATTCATTGCCGCCATTATCGGAGCGATCGCTACGGTCGTCACCGTGTGGCTGGAATTTAGGCAGTCTCAGCCTCAGCCGCCTGAACCAGTTGCGACTGTCACCGAAAGCGCGACCGCTTCCGAGCCTGATACAGTCATCGATAAACCGACGGGCGAACCGTCCGAAAGTGAACCTACTAGAAGGCTTGGGCCGGCGAAGTCGGTGTGATCGAGTCAAGTTTGGGACTCGTGGGTCAGGTCTCTGTGGCGTAACCTGAGCGGCGCTCGCTCCACAGCGCAAACACAGCGCACCTGACCTGCACATACGCACTTCGCGTCATGGTCATCATGCATCGGCGTAGCGAGTGGCGGTGGTCGGCGACTCGGACCACGGGTCCCTGCGGGAGCTTGCCCAGGTTCTGCTCATCGCGTCAGCAAGCCCCCGGTACATGCCTCGTTGGGCTGGGGCGAAGCCCCGTTAGTACTCCAACACCGGAACCTGAGATAACCGACAGCGCCGAGCCGCTTTTCACTACCAGGAGGGTTATTCAGAACTCTGCAGCCGATCGAGCGTTCTTGCTCCTGACCTGCATGGATGCACCTCTGATTTTGATCAACAACTGGGGTTCTGAATAACCCTCCAGCACGTTACAGGAGGTGTTCGGTTTCACAGAAAATGGCAATTGTCGTGATGTGAATCACGACTATGCAGCAAATGACATAGCCGTGCAGCTATGTACCTTTACCAACTCTCCTGTCTATTTCATCTTGCACAAGTATGCCGGAGTAAGTGCGGACGATTATCTGGCGCAGTATCCAAGCTCATTGGAGTATAGCTCAGATTTCCACAGACCCGACGGGCGGCTCTGTGGAGAAAGATACCTCAACACATTTACCAGAGGCGATGGCGTGGCCTACCACAGCAAGATCGTGCACTTTCTCTTCACGCCCTTTCTGGTAGAGATCATCGCTCCCGCCCAGCTATATAGCAGAGCAGATGTCGGGGAGATCGCCGTCGAGGTGAACACGGACCACGCCTGCTAATGTCCTGACGTCATCAGTGTGCGGTGAGCGTGGCCAGCAGCTGTCGCGAGCGGGCAGCGTCGTGGTTCAGCAGTACAGCTCGATGGGGGAGGGCCTCGACGCGCTGGACGACTCGGAGCCAGGTCTGGTGGCGCTGCTCCGGCGAGATTCGGGCCAGCTGGAGGAAATCGGGGTAGCGGTCGTCGCTAGCGGGGTCGAAGAAGTCGCTGCTCGTGAGGGACCGTGAGGTGGGCTCAAGGCCAGGCTGCGCGGTCGGGTCGATGCGGGGGAACAGGAGCTGGCCGGCGGTCGCGGAGCGGGCGAGGTGCAAGCCAAGCCAGTCGACGAGCTGGTGTGGGAAGAACTGTGGCTTGAGTTCCTTGCCGTACTCGTCGATCAGGGCTTCAGTGCGGCCGTCGGAGATAGCTGCGACCACGGTGGGGTTGACGGTGGGGTGCAGCTGGTGGCCAGTGGTGATGCGCTCGTGCACACCGTCGAGCAGGCCGTGGGCGTGCAGCAGTCCGATCCCGAGCGCGGCAGCCGAGGGCCAGGGCAGCAGGGCGAGGGTGGCCGGGTGGAGGAAGACTCGGTCGTTGGCCAGCAGCTGCCATCCGTCACGGGCCAGCAGCAGCGCTGCGGTGGTCTTGCCCGCCCCCTTGGGACCCACGCTGAGTAGGGCCGAGTGGTCGTGAACCACGGCGCTGGCGTGCAGGATCGACCAGCCGCTCGCTTCAAGCTCCACCCGGACGAGTTCGCGGGCGATCCTGGCGGCGGCCAGGCACAGCCCGAGCGACTCGGCGCCGACGAGGGTGACCTGGCGGACGCCGTTCTGCGCGGCGTGGTAATCCACCTGCTCGTCAGGGTCGATGGCGTGTACTGCGTCGAATCGGCTGGCGACCAGAATGGGCTTGCGGGCGAACTCGACAACGTGGTGCGGCTGGCTATGCGCGTGCTCATGGGCGGATCGGTAGGCGGCGGGATCGAGGCTGCAGCGCAGCACAGGTACATCGGACACGTCGGCAGCAGTGGGCAGCTCCTGCACGGTCCACCAGGACCCGAGGTAGCTGGTGAGCCAATCGGCGACCGCAGCCTCGGTCGTGAGCACGGTCACCACGGCATCAGCGGCACTGATGCGCAGGGCGTGTGGTGCAGGGGAGGTGCTGGACAACAGGACTCCTTCATGCTTGGCGGGCAGCGAGCTGTTCATAGAGGGCGGCGAGTTTGGTCTCGGCCTGGGTGAGGCTCCGCTGTTCGGTCCGAGCAAGCTCGGGTGGGTCGTGCCACCAGTGGCCGCCAGCGAAGCACAGCCGTTGACCCAAGCGGACGCCGCTGGGTGCTGCGACCGAGAGTTCTTCGTGCCCGTCGGCGTAACCCAGTAGTTTGGCCACCGTGGCGAGTACGGCACCGGCCGGGCCGTACTGGGTGCGGTCGATGCCAGCGGTGATGCTCTCCGTCCGGGCGTGCAGCTGCTCCCGAATCCAGGTCAGGGGCAGCTCTACCGGGCGGTGAGCGACCCGGGTGGCGTGCGCGCAAATCGTGGCTGCGGTGCCGTGCTCGCCGAGCACCGAGCCGGTGATGGCGGAGACGGGGACGTGGGCGAACCGGGCGACCAGCGCCCGGTAGCGGGCCGAGTCGAGATTGGAGCCCACGCCGACCACAGCCTCAGGTGCGGTGCTGTGCTCGGCGAATAACCGGGTCATCAGGTCCACCGGGTTGGTGACCACGATCACCGGTTCGGTGTAGCCACGGAGCTGCTGGGCGAGTCCAGCGATCAGTGGCGCGTTGACTGTCAGCCCGCCAAGCCGGGCCTCGGAATGGGTGTTGGTGAACCGGGCTCGTACACAGAGAACAAGCACCGCGCAGTCGAGCAGGTCGCGGGGATGCTCGACGGCATCGACCTGGGTGGATTCGTGCTGGGTTGCGGCGAGATCGGCGACATCGGTGGCCAGTGCAACGGCCTCGACCAGACGCCGGCTGTGTACCAGCACGGTGGACACGAGACCTGCGGTCACGGCAGCGGCAGTGACAGCGCGGCCGACTCGGCCGGCGCCCATCACCCCGAGCGCGCATCGTGCGGGGAGCACCACGTCGGGGCCTCGGCCACTCATCGGCACGGCCAAGCGGTGAGCTGGTGGATCCCGCTGAGCATGATCTCCCACGCCTGGGCCGCGTCACCGACCATGGCAGTTGCGGTAGCACGGGCGACTTGCAACAGCGGCTCGGCCTGGGCGGTAGCATCGAGCAGAATCGGTGGCAGCGGAAGGCCCACATCTGGCGGCACTGACAACCCGGTTGCCAGGTAGTTCACCCAGTCGGCGATCCACAGCATGAGCAGCCGTCGCAGTATGTCTTCGCTAGCAGCCCTGGGGTAACCGGCCAGCAGTCTAGTGACCAGTGCATTTAATGCGTCGGTGATGGCCGCTATCCGGACGCTGGATGGTCGCGCGGTGATGAGCATCAGCGCCGTTCGTGACATTAACTTGGTGAAGTCAGCGCAGGGATCGCAGCGCTGTAGCCCAGGATCAAGCCAGGTCTGCCGACCCGCGTGCCCTAGCAGGATGTGTTCCGGCTTGAGATCACCATAGATCACCGTGCGGTGCGGGTGGTGTCTCAGCAGTGGAGCCAGCGTCTCGCATACTGTAGCGAGTGCCGCGGCAATCTGGCCCTGCGCGCGGGGCTCGGCCCAGCCTTCGCCCAGGCCGTCTCGGTATGCTCGGCCGCCGGGGCCGAGGAACTTCCGGACAAAAGTGTCCGCGATTGAGGTGTGTGGGCGGGCCAGCACGGCAGCGGGGAGTAAGTCCGCCAGGATCGGATCGCGGTGCAGCCCTTCGACAGCATGGACAACGTTGGTGAGCAGCTCTTCGGCTTGGACCTGCTCCCGCAGTAGCTCCGTCGCCAGGCTTGGTCCGTCCACTGCCGCTGTGATCAGGACCCCGGCTTCGTAGGCGATCACCTCCGGTACCTGCAGCGGATTGTCGTCCCGGCGGGTATGCGCGTTAAGCAGCCGCAGCTGGGTACGTTCTTGCGCCAACTGGGCGCGAGGGTCGCGGACGTAGTCACGTTGCGCTGCCTCGACCTTGCTCCACGGACCGCAAACTCCACGAACTACGGAGACCAACGAGACCCCGAGCACGGCGTACTTGGCTACGAAGCGGGCTTCGCCCACGTGAACGGTGGTGACGTAGTTCGTCACCGAGGGCAGCCGAGGTCCGACGCATACGGTTTTCTCCGGCCACAGCCGCGCTAGCGTCTCGGTGATCGCGTCGGTGGCATGGGTGAGCACGACGTTCGGGGATACCACCGGCGAGGTCACCTCGCCCCACCTCCGTGCAAGGCACCCATCTGCCTACCTCCTAAGGATCTCCAGAGGGCTGGGTGTCGTCGGACAAACCATCACCGCTCGGGCGGGGCAAGCACGACGGCGTGGATGAGCACTTGGAGCACAAAGCACGACAGCGTGTGTGAATGCCGTTACCGTCAGCGCATCATTCAAGATCGAGGAGGGGTAGCCATGACTGACGCTCTTGAAGGCACCGCGACCAACTCCGCACTGGAGTCCTGTCTCACCCGCTGCGGCTGGTCAGCCGAGAACCTTGGCCACCACCTGAATGCGATGGCCCGTTCGCTGGGCCTATCGGACAGGCTTCACCCCAGGACCCCGCGTCGTTGGGTGCGGGCCAGGCATCCCCGCACCAAGGCCTGCGTGCCTCGTCAGCCCTGGCCGGGCCTGGTGTGCGCGTTGCTGTCCCGCAAGCTCGGCGAGCCCGTGACATTGGGGTCCCTAGGATGGACCATCGGTAGCGGACTGCTCTATGTTCCAGCCGACGACGGGCTGGATCACGCCTGGGACCCAGCCGGTGCGCTTGCGTCCCTGACCGAGGTCTTGGAGGCAGACGGCATGGACCGGAGGTATTTCCTCGCGATCACTGGGGTATCGCTGACCGCACTTGCGCACCAGTGGCTGCTCGACCCGGCCAGGGTGGCCGCGTCTGTACAGGGCAAACGGGTGGATGCCCAGCTACTCGACGACATCGAACGGGTTGTCGAAGGCCGCCGGGGGATGGATGACGCGATCGGCGGTGGCGGGCTGATCCGGGCGTTGCGGGAGGACCTGCGTATCGTCACAGAAATGCTCGGCAAGTCCAGCTACACCGAGGAACTAGGCCGTCGGCTCCACGTCGCTGCCGCTGAGCTGGCCCGGATCGCTGGCTACCAGGCGGTGAAGGCTGGTCAGGACGCCACCGCGCAGCGGTACTACACGGCGGCGCTGCGCTCGGCGCACGCGGCTGGTGACCGTGCGGCCGGGGCCAACGTGCTGGCCTTCATGTCCTTCCAGTCGATCTCGTCCGGCGATCCCCGCGACGCGGTGGTCATGGTCGACTCTGCGCTGCAGGGTGGTGGGCAGCTCACCCCCGCCGTCGCCGCCTACCTGCACTCCCGTCGTGCCCGGGCCGCGGCATGCTGTGGTGACCAGGCCACCTGGGACCGTTCCCAGGGGCTGTCTTTCGACCTGCTAGCCCGATCCCGGCGGGACGACGAGCCTGCCTGGCTGTACTGGCTCGACGAGGCATTCCTGCACGGCGATGCGGGAGCGGGCGCACTCGAACTGGGCCGGGCCAAGGACGCCGAGCGGCACAACCGGCTTGCGGTCGCGACGATCAAGCCCGAACTTGAGATGGACCGGATGGAGTACCTCGCCCAGCTCGCCCGCTCCCGGATCGCGATGGGCGAGGTCGAGCACGCTTGCCAGGCCGCGGTGCAGGCGGCCGTCGCGGTGCGCCGTCAAGACTCCGCGTACACCCGGCAACAGCTCACCCGGTTCTCTAGGGAGATCGCGCCACACGCGTCCAGCGCAGCCGTGCAGGAGTTCGACGCCAAGTTCACCGACCTACTCAGTGCCTGATCGTCCGGGTGAATGCCGCAGACCGCAGTGAGGCCAGCTGCGGGCCGGTCTCGTGGGCGACCGCGTCGGTGTGTGCGGGCATTCTGGCGGTGGCCCGCAGGGTGGCCTTGGTGGCGATCACGAGATCGCGTGGGGCAGTGGTCGCCCGGCGGGCCAGGTGCACGGCGGCGGCCACCACCGCCTCGTGCGCGGCTGCGCAGCGAGGGTCGTCAGCATCGTCGCCGGGGT
>JBOHGM010000025.1:0-49246 GCA_050699435.1 Pseudonocardiaceae bacterium
AGCAGCGCGAGCGCTACGCCCGCCGCCGGGACCTGCTGGCGCCCGCGTTGCACCGCGCTGGGCTACGGGTGGAGCACTCCGAGGGCGGGTTGTACCTGTGGTGCACCGCAGGGGAGCCGTGCGGGGACACCGTGGCGCGGCTCGCCGAGGCCGGGGTGCTGGTGGCCCCCGGCGAGTTCTACGGCCCCACGGGGGCGCGCCACGTCCGGGTCGCGCTGACCGCCACCGACGAGCGAATCTGGGCCGCTGTGGCGCGCCTGGGTGATCTTGGCCAACCCCCGTGAGTTCGTCCGCGGCCCTACTCAACCGTGCTCCAGAACAGCCTTGGTGAGAAGGTCGGCGTCGGTGCGTTCGGTGCGTCTCCCACACGTTGCTCACCGATGCCGCACCCACCGCTGCCCGAGCAGTCGGATCTCCTGAAGATCAGTCCAGCCCGTCGGTGCAACCGGGATGGTGTCCAGGACACCTGCCACCGTCGTGTCGTCACCTATCCGCTGGCCGTCCAGCACATAGGCTACGGACTCACCCCGCCGCCACCGGATCGTGATCCCGTCGTGACGGTGGCGATCGAGGAACACCCACCCGACCGGTGGTCTTGGTGACGTTGCTCCGCCTTGGCTCACGTGGTGTCGCTCTCGACGACCTGAGGATTATCGGCCATCCGCTTTGAGAATCCCGGCCCCGGGGCCTTGGAAGATCATCAAACCGGATGGATGTGTTCTCGGGTATCCCGGGCACCGGATGGGTGTATCGGAGGCATCCTCACTGGTCATGCCCTGATCTCATGGGCGATGGCAGTCTCGCTACATTCCCCGGAACCGGTGCGAACCCGAGGGGGCGAGATGGCATCCCGGCCACGACGGCACTGCTATTGCCGCTGCGGCACGCTCTTGGCCAAGGACAACCCAGGACGCCAGTGCGCCCGCTGCCAGCGCCTCTCCCGGGACAAGCTCATCGCCCCGCCCGAGGTGCCGCCTGAGTTCTGGCAGTCCGAGCAGTTCTGGGAGGCGTTCGCCGCTCAGCACATGGGCCGGGTATCCCGGGCCTACCGCACGCACCCGTACCACCATGCGGTGTACGGTTCTTCCGGCATCTCGCAAACGGTGCTCGGTCAGTGGCTGGGCCTGCGGCAGCCCCAGGTCAGCGAGTTTGAGACCGGGCCGCCGGTGCGCGACCTGGATACCTTGGTGTATTGGGCCCGAGTGCTCGGGATACCGGCCGAACTGTTATGGTTCGATCTGCCGAATCAGCCGAGACGAGGCTCGCTGCGTAACGGCTCAGTGTCGGCGAACCGTACGGTTCAGGAAAGCAATGACACTGCCAACGGGGCGTCGTCGAACGACACGCCGAGCCGACCCAATCATGCAGTGCTGCTCAGTGTCGCGCCGGAGAACGTCATTGCTCACCTTCAAGAGCAATGGCACCTGCTGGTACGAACCGACAACCTGTTCGGCCCAGCCCGCGTGTTGTGGGTGGTGCATGAGCAGCTTGAGCTCATTGAAGCCATGCTTCGGGATGCTCGCGGTGGCGTGCGTGCTTCGCTGCTGTCTCTTGGCGCGGAGTACGCGGAGTCCGTTGCGTGGCTGCACGAGGATGCCGACGATCAGGGGGCGGCTTTCTGGGCAGGTCGCGCCTTGGAGTGGGCGGCGAGCCGTGCCAATCTATGAGACTGCGCTCACTGGTTTGCCAGCCGCCTACAACCGCGATCGTGGCCATGGTCTGGCGCAGTTCGCAGACGCACTCGTGGCCATCAATGAGCCTGAACACGCCGCCAGCGTTGCATCCGAGGCACTAGCCATCGCCAGTGGCTGCGGCTCGGGCCGGACACTGCGGCGTATCCGCGTGATCGGTCGTCAGCTGCGCCCACATGCCAAGCTGCCTTGTGTTGCGCAGTTGCTCGATGACCTCGCCGCGGCGGAGCAGTGATGGTCTCACCCCGCGAACTTGACGCCATGCGGCGGGCCGTCGTGCTCTCAGCATTCGGGTTTGGGACGACCAGTCCCAACCCACCCGTTGGCTGTGTAATTCTTGATGGAGATGAGTACCTCGTTGGTGAAGGTTACCACGAACGCAAGGGTGGGCCGCATGCCGAAACGCAAGCACTCGCCGCCGCTGGGGAGCACGCCCATGGCGGGACTGCGGTCGTCACACTGGAGCCGTGCAATCACTACGGTCGCACCCCACCGTGTCGCCAAGCCCTGATCGATGCTGGCGTCGCTCGCGTCGTTATCTCGGTCATTGACCCGACGTCGCGTGGCGTAGGTGGTGCGGCGGCATTGCGAAGTGCCGGTCTGGACGTTGAGGTTGGCGTTCTCGATGATGAAACCCGGCTCGTTCACGATGCGGTGCTGTCCGATGACGGTCGGCTTGAAGAGGGTGTCCTGGACGGGCACGGGCGGGATGTTTTCGACCTCGCCGCCACCCAATCGTCGTTGGAAACGAGCGAGCTGCTTGCGTCACTTGTTGCCGGTGGCGTGCGGTCGCTACTCATTGATGGCGATTGCTCGCTCGTCAGCCCATTTCTGGAGGCTGGTTGGGTAGACCAAGCAGTCGCATACATCGAGACCGGTGGACCGTCCAGTGCCGGGCAGACGAGGGCTGGCGTCAACTTATCCGCTGGTCTTGTCCCCGGCTTTGCCTTACGGGACGTGACACGAGTCGGCCGGGCTGTTCGGGTGAGCAGCTGTTGTGGCGCGCCTGGATGATCTTGGCCAACGCCCGTGAGTTCGTTCGCGGACCATCCGGGCCAGGCCACGGCCAGCCCTCCCACCCGCTCGAGGCTTGGACCTACATGGTCCGGCCCCATTTCTGTGGATGGCGTGCAGCCTCGATCAACGCGGTCCGCACACCTACGCCGCTAGCTGCCGGGCCATGCGGGCCAACTCCTTCGCGTCACTGCTGGGCCGGGCCTCCAGCTCCTGCGCCAGCGGCGCCAGCTGCCGGCGGATTCGCACGCTGCTCAGCCTCGTCACGGCGGTGATCGCATCGTGGGCAAGCTGCAGTCCGCGTGGCTCACCGGCCTTGACGTGGATGGTGGCCAGCACGATGCCGGACTGTGTGCGGCTGGTCTGCCTGCCACCTTCCCACCGGCGCAGCGACGCCGCGATGAGCTGCTCGGCGACGTCCAGACGTCCCCGCTCGATCTCGAATCGCGCGGCGACCCGGTCCGGGTCGCCGAAGGGATCGGCGGGGATAGGGGTCCAGAGATCTCGCCCCTGCGCCAGTGCCCTGCCCGCGGCGTCCTGCTCGCCGAGCAGGACGAGAGCGGTCGCCGAGTCCGCGAGCCCCGTCGCCTCCACAGCCGCCCTGCCGCATTCCCCGACCACCACCGCGCGCTGCTCGTCCGGCGGGATGCCCCACGCTGCGACTTGGGCGCACTGCAGTAGTTTCAGCCCGTCGTCCGGGTGGCCGTGCTCCACGCTGACTAGCCCCGCGTAGGCCAGAGCGAGGGCCTGGAGGTAGGCGTCCCCGGCCTCGGTCGCCAGCTCCAGCGAGCGAGTGAAGTGGTACAGAGCGCGGCGATGCAGCCCGGCGTCGTACGCGGCCCACCCGGCCTCGATGCGCAACTCGGCGACCGCGACCCTCAGCGCCCACGTGACCGGCTCTGGGCCGGGTACGTCGAGCAGCCGGGTGGCCAGCGCGGCTGCCCCGGCGGCCATCTCCGGGTCGGCGAAGCCGGTGTCGCCCACGCCAAGCCGCCGGGTCATGTCTCGCACTTTGATCACGTGGGAGCCGCTGAGCCGTGCGGGCAGCGACACCGGGTCCAGGTCACCCAGGTCGTCGAGCAGCTCACCCAGCTCCGCGACCGGCACGCCCGCCATGACGATTCCGCCGAGGGCAATGAGGTGGCGACGCAGCATGTTCGCGCTCATCCCCTTCGGGGTGTTGGCGACCCTGACTCCTTCAGGGTAGGCGTTGCTGGGGCCGTACCAGACGCCGTCAGGCCCCCACCAGGACAGGCCCATGCGCTCGGGCGGGACGGCGAGGCCGTCGGCCACGCGGGCCAGCACCTCGTAGGCCATGACCCGGCGGCCCTTGAGGATCTCCGAGACCTCCGACTGGGTTTGCCTGGTCAGGCGCGCTATCCCGTACTGGCTAAGCCCCGTCTCGGTCAGCGCCCGGTACAGCGCGCCGACGTCGTGGCCGATCAGCACCGGCGCGAGCTCCGGCCGGGCGTACCACTGGGGCGGGATCCGTAGTGTGTGGGTGCCGCTGGATGTGTCGGCCTTCGTCTCTTGTGGCCGATCGGCCGAAGGTTTCTGGTCGCCGGGCTCGTTGCCGCTGCGGGCGAGGTTGTCGGCGTGTCCGTCGCTCATCGTCACCGCTCCCCCTTGAATTAGTGAGGTGTAGCCGGGCGCACAGTAGCGGCTCAGCACCGCCCGGACGGTTGCCGGGTACCGCCGGGGCAGGTCAGTCGTTGGCGTGCAGCGCAGCGTTGAGCTCGATGCCCACCCGGCCGTCGCGGTATACCGCGTGCACGGCGCCGGTGACCGAGTCCCGGCGGAACAGCAGGCTGTCCGCGCCGGACAGCTCGCGGGCCTTGACCACGGCGCCGTCGGGCAGCGTCACCTTGGTGCCTGCGGTGACGTAGAGACCGGCCTCCACCACACAGTCGTCGCCCAGCGAGATCCCGAGGCCCGCGTTGGCGCCGACCAGGCAACGCCTGCCCAGGGAGATCTGCTCCTTGCCGCCACCGGAGAGTGTCCCCATGATCGAGGCACCGCCGCCCAGATCGGAATCGGCGCCGAGCACCACCCCGGCCGAGATCCGGCCCTCGACCATCGAGGTGCCGAGCGTGCCCGCGTTGAAGTTGACGAAGCCCTCGTGCATGACCGTCGTGCCGCTGGCCAGGTGGGCGCCGAGGCGCACCCGGTCGGCATCGCCGATCCGCACCCCCGAGGGCAGCACGTAGTCCACCATCCGGGGGAACTTGTCCACCCCATAGACGGTGACCGGGCCGAGCTGGCGCATCCGCAGCCGGGTGGCCTCGAACCCCTCCACCGGGCACGGCCCGTTGCTGGTCCACACCACGTTGGACAGCAGCCCGAAGACGCCGTCGAGGTTGATGCTGCGCGGGGTCACCATGCGGTGGGAGAGCAGGTGCAGGCGCAGGTAGACGTCGTGCGCGTCGACCGGCGGAGCCTGCAGGTCCGCTACCACGGTGCGCACCACCACCAGTTCCACGCCGCGCGCCGGGTCCGGGCCTAGTAGCGCGGCGAACTCCTCCGGCACCTCGTGCTCCGGCACCCGCACGGTGCCCGCCGGGATGTCTGCTGCGACGTCTGCTGGGGCGCCCTGCGGTAGTCCGGGCGGTGCTCCAGGGGCGGGGTTCGGGAACCAGGTGTCCAGCACGGTTCCGGAGTGGGTCAGGGTGGCCAGCCCGAGGCCGTGCGCGCAAGCGATCGGGGAGTTCTGCGGGTCCGTCACAACGCGCACGGTAGTGGGGACGGGTGGGTGCGCGGGGGCGGGCTTCGCGACGCTACCGTCAGTCGGTGGATCTGGACCTGGCCGCTGACCCGGTGGAACTGACCGCTGCGCTGGTGGATGTACCCAGCGAGTCCGGGCAGGAGACCGCGCTGGCCGACGCGGTGGCGCGCGCGCTGGCCGCGCAGGCGCCGCACCTGCGGTTGCTGCGGTCCGGCAACACCGTGCTGGCCCGCACCGACCTCGGCCGCGCGCAGCGAGTACTGCTCGCCGGGCACCTGGACACCGTGCCGGTCGCAGACAACCTGCCCAGCCATCGCGCAGCCGGCCTGCTCTACGGCTGCGGCACCTCGGACATGAAAGCGGGCGACGCGGTGCTCCTGCACCTGGCCGCCACGGTGCCGGAGCCGGTGCACGACCTGAGCGTGGTGCTCTACGACTGCGAGGAGGTCGAGGCGGTCCGCAACGGCCTGGGCCGGATCGAACGGGAGCACCCCGAGTGGCTGGCCGCCGACCTGGCGATCCTGGGTGAGCCCACCAGCGGCCTGGTCGAGGCGGGTTGTCAGGGAACCCTGCGCGCCACCGTGCGTACCGCCGGGCGCCGGGCGCACAGCGCACGCTCCTGGCTCGGGGACAACGCGATCCACGCCGCGGCGCAGGTGCTGGCTCGGTTGTCGGTCTACCAGCCGCGCACCGTGCAGCTCGACGGGTGCAGCTACCGGGAGGGGATGCAGGCGGTGGGCATCTCGGGGGGTGTCGCGGGCAACGTCGTGCCGGACGCCTGCGCGGTGGCGGTGAACTTCCGCTTCGCCCCGGACCGCTCACTGGCCGACGCCCAGGCGCACGTCCACCGGGTGTTCGACGGCTTCGAGCTCGAGTTCACCGACGGCGCTCCCGGTGCCCTGCCGGGCCTGGAGGCGCCGGCCGCGCAGCAGTTCCTGGCTGTCAGCGGTGCGGAACCGGTCGCGAAGTACGGCTGGACCGACGTGTCCCGGTTCGCCGCGCTGGGGATCCCGGCACTGAACTACGGACCCGGCGATCCCAACCTGGCGCACACCCGCGAGGAGCATGTGCACACGGACCGGATCATCGCCTGCACCGAGGTCCTGCGCAGTTACCTGACCGCTACGTGATCGCCTGCCCCAGGCCGGGCGGCACAACGTGGGAGCCCGAAAGCGGCTTACTACGCTGGCGGCATGGAGGTGGACGAGGTGGCGCGGCTGGTCGGCGAGCCAGCCCAGGCCTGGCGGGACACCCATTGACCGCGCTGAGCGTGTGCGTCTATTGCGGCTCTTCGACCGACATCCCGCAGCACTACCAGCGGCTGGCCGCGGAGGTGGGAGCCGGCATCGCGGTGCGCGGCTGGCAGCTGGTGTCCGGGGGCGGCACGGTATCGATGATGGGCTCGCTGGCCAGCGCGGCCCGGGCGCTCGGCGGCCGCACGGTGGGCGTCATCCCGCGCTCGCTGGTCGATCGCGAGGTCGCCGACGCCGACGCCGACGAGCTGCTGGTTACCGACACCATGCGGGAGCGCAAGGCGCTGATGGACGCGCACGCCGACGCGTTTCTCGCGCTGCCAGGGGGTATCGGCACCTGCGAGGAGCTGTTTGAGGCGTGGACCTCGCGGATATTGGGCCTGCACGCCAAGCCGGTGGTACTGCTCGATCCCGATGGGCACTACGCGGGGTTGCTGGACTGGCTGCACGGACTGTGCAGGCGCGGGTTCCTGTCCACTGCCGGTCTCGCCGGCCTGGTCGTCACGACTGATGTCGAGACCGCGCTGCAGGCGTGCCACGGATGACCGCCGGACCCTCCCGCACGCTGCCCACCGATCGGGCGGCGGTGATGGCCATCGTCAACCGCACGCCGGATTCCTCCGACCGAGGCGCCACCTACAGCGACGATGCCGCGATGGCTGCGGTGGATCGCGCGGTGGCCGAGGGGGCGGATATCGTGGATATCGGTGGGGTCAAGGCCGGGCCCGGCGACGAGGTCGGGGTGGCCGAGGAGACCCGCCGGGTAGTGCCCTTCATCGCGCTGGTTCGCGAGCGCTATCCCGGGCTGTTAATCAGCGTGGATACCTGGCGAGATGAGGTCGCGCGGCCAGCGCTTGATGCTGGTGCCGACATCCTCAACGACACCTGGGCGGGCCTCGACCCGAAGCTCGCCGAGGTGGCCGCCGAGAACGGCTGCGGGGTGGTGTGCTCGTACCCCAGTGGCGCAGTGCCGCGCACCATGCCGCACCGGTTTCGCTACACCGATGTGGTGCATGGCGTCATCGGTGATCTCGCATCCCAGGCCGACGAGCTGGTAGGGCTCGGCGTACCGAAGGAGGCGATCCTGATCGACCCCACGCATCACTTCGGCGCGAACACCTGGCCCGGCCTGGACTTGCTGCACCGCTGCGACGAGCTGGTCGCCACCGGGTGGCCGGTGCTCATGACGCTGTCCAATAAGGACTTCATCGGGGAGGCTCTCGGCAAGGGCGTGGATGACCCGGTCGAAGGAACCCTGGCGGCCACCGCCGTTGCCGCCTGGGCCGGGGTCCGGGTCTTCCGGGTCCACCAGGTGCTCCAGACCCGCCGGGTGCTGGAGATGGTGGCGTCGATTGCCGGGACTCGACCGCCGACTCGCGCTGTTCGGGGCCTGGCGTGACGGGCGGCGTGCCGTGGAGGGGGCCACCGGGGGTGCGGTGGTCAGTGAGCTTCGGACGTCAAGCCCGATCTGTGGTTTGATCTTAAGAAGTGAGCGAAGTCACGCACCCGTCGGAGGGAGCGGACGGTTAGTCACTTGTCGTAGCCGGACGAGATACTCGTCACGATGAGAAATCTGACCTCGATACGTGGCGATGGTCTTCACCACAACCGCCACCCAAGCGTCCCATTCTGCCCGCCGATGGGCGGACAGGCGCCCAACGCGTGTCGCGGCTTCCAGGATAGGACGAGCTATTTCCAATCCCATTGTCGGCTTGTATCGGAAAGGGCCCTCGTACCTGCCGATGGAAGTGGCCGTTGAGTGTTTGCCGTGCAGTGGCACCGCGAGGTTGAGGTAAGCTTCAACTCCGAAATCATCTGGCATGTTCTGCAGATCGAGACTTGTGCGCAAAGCCCGGAAGCCGCTCAAAGGTTTGGAACCGTAAATGCCGACTACTTCGGGGAAGAGTGCTGACGTAAGCGGCTCGTAGATACCCCAGGTGTTGCTGAGAATCGACGGCATTCCTGACTCATCGAAATCTCCAACGACCATATCCGCGTCGTTGTCCCGCGCTCGTTCAGCAAGGGTACGAGCAATGTTCCAATCCGCTCGGTGTATATCGGCGTCGAGCAGACAGACCCACGGCGTGGATACCGCCTTGAGCGCTGCCCGCACGGCCCTGCCTTTACCTATTGGGGCGGCGATGACTTGGTACCCAGCTTCAGCTGCCAATACTGCGGAACCATCTTCTGAGGCGCTGTCTACGAAGACAACGACGTCATCCACGTTCGCGGCACGCTGGGCCATGGCCAGGGCACGCAGTACAGTGGGCGATTCGTTGTGTCCGAGCACGCAGAATGTGAACACTCCGGGAGGCCTTCCTTGATGGAAAAGTACTCAGTATCGTGGATTCGCACATATCATACCGCGCGTTTCGTTGGAGATCTGCAGGGATTGACTAATACAGCCGAAGTTCGACAACGCCTCAAGTTTGTCGACCAATACATCCATGAATTTTTTGATATCCAAGCTTTGCGTAGTGGTCATTTCGCGAGAGCGGTGCTCGACCCGTTTAGCTTCTCCGCCAGGGTTCCCGTCCGCGGACAGACCGCGATGGGTGAACTACAGGGCGTGGCCCGGTGCCACCTGTTAGCACATTCTTCCGGATTCATTGTGCTCCGGCTAACCGTTCGCTCGGACGAGGTGCAATATTCAGGGCCCCTGGATGATACCTTTTTTGCCGGCCTGGAGCGAGCATTCTGGGTCGGGCATACTCCCTTTCGATGGTTTGTCGGCCCGGATGGTGAATCAATGACTGGTAACGCTCGAGTTCCGCTAAATTATATCTTCTTCGACCTCCATGAGCGGTGGCGCGGCCGCATCGCGACTCCGAATCAGCTCTGCCAGTGGGCGGCGGAAGGTAAGACGGGATGTGAGCGACTTCATGAGCTATGCGTGGCAGGTGAGCTCCATTATCCTTTTCCGGTAAGCTTCGGCACTCAACTTGAGTTCGGGCTTGACACAGGAGACCCGGCCGAGTTGGATCAACTAGTACAGGCGGTCGCCGAGCCACATGCCGGACATTCGTTGCGCACGGTGTTCGCAAGAGAAGCCACCAGCACCCGGTGGTACCTGACTGAGAACCAAGCGTTCACGTTGGTTTCACCGGCGGCCTTTGACGGTGTACTGGACGTCCTCGACCCTGATCGTACGCAATTGCTCGAGTTCTTGGGCCTCCGGCGAGCAGCTCTCCGCAGCGTCCAACGCGATACTCAGCAGATACTATCGGAAGCACGTGGAGTCACCCGTAAGCGGGTGGAGGAGTGGCGCATCCTGCTAGCCACCACCACCGATGACTACGTGCTTCACGATCGAGTCACCCGTTTGCTCGAGCCAGTGCGGCTACACCTGGCTTCCGCACCATCGGTTCGAGACCCGTCGATCCTTGAGAATCAGGTCCGGAACAACATCACGTCCTTCCAATCCCGACTCGACCTCGCCGGCCAGCAAGTAAGTACTCTGATCGGCGCACTCTTTGGCGTTGTTGCAGCAGTCCTCACGCTCGGATCTGTATTGAAGACGATCGCGTCCCGACTTCTGCAGGTGGAGGTAGGACGACTGGCGGACCAGCACCCAATCACGTCAGTACTCATCGATCTCGGAGTGGTCACGTTCTCCTACTTCCTGACAATGGTCTACATTCGTCGCACCTCTCGTCGCTTGCCGCCGGCCGATGTCAGCCAGGATCTTTCGTGGCTGGGCTGGCGGCGGTTGGTCGGCCGGGCGTGGGATCGTTGAGTCGTGGAGCACACCGATCCGGCGCGGTGCTGCGTATACAGGCGGGAGTTCATCGTGAAGGTTGGATATCTTTGATGCCGTCGGCCGACAGAGCGACGCTTGTGCGCCATTGGAAAAGATCGGAGCTCACATGACATTGAAGTTAGGATCGCATGAATTCGCTGACGATGAGCTGGTAGTGATGGGCGTGGTGAACCGAACGCGCGACTCATTCTATGACGCGGGTGCCACCTATCAGTTGCAAGACGCGATCAATGCGGTCGATAGTGCGGTCGAGAATGGGGCACAAATCGTCGACATAGGAGGTGTGAAGGCCGGTATCGGGCCAGATGTATCTACCGCCGAGGAGATTCGGCGAATAACCAGCTTGGTGCCTCTTGTTCGTGAACGTCACCCCACTCTAGTGATTAGCGTGGACACCTGGCGGGGTGAGGTTGCAGAAGCCGTACTCGGTGCAGGTGCAGATGTCATCAACGATGCATGGGGCGGATACGATCCGCACGTTGCCGAAGTGGCTGCACAGTACGGCGCTGGACTGGTGTGCACTCACGCGGGTGGACTGACACCGAGGACTGAGTTCAGTGGGATTGACTATCCCGATGTGATGGCGGACATCCGCTCGACAGTAGATAGGCTGGCTGAGCGGGCGGTCCGTCTCGGAGTCCCACGTGACTCCATTCTGGTTGATCCAGGGCATGACTTTGGGAAGACCACCCGGCATTCACTCGAATTGACTCGCCGACTGCGAGAGCTGACATCAGGGCCCTGGCCCGTACTTGTAGCAGTGAGCAACAAGGACTTCATTGGTGAGACTCTCGACCTACCTGTGACCGAGCGCCTAGAAGGCACTATCGCGACCCTCGCGGTCTGTGCTTGGAGCGGAGCAAGGGTCTTCCGGGTACACAATGTGAGCGAGGCGCGCCGCGCACTTGACGTTGTCTCTCTGATTAAGGGCGCCACGCAGGACCGCCCATGAGAGTAAAGCCGCCAGCGCCACCGGCACGGCCCGGCAGCTTGTGTTCGGGTGTCGCCCTCTCATCGTCTGACCCGATTCCGCGAGTAACGGCATGAAGTGATCTTCGGTTCTGGATTTGTGATCTTCTGGGGGTTTGTTTGGGAGTGGTGGGCAGGGTGAGGGCCCGAGTGTCGCCTCGGGTGGCGGATTCCGGGGTGGTTCGGGGCCGGGGTGGCCGGGTGGGGTCAGGCGGGGTGGGGCAGGGTGGCGATCATGGCTTTGCCGTCGCGGACGCCGAGACCGATCAGCGGTGCTGTCTCGGGCTGCGCTGCCGGGTCCGGGTGCGGTGGTGGGGCGGGGCTGGTGGCGACCAGCTGGTGTAACCAGCCGGCGAGGCTGGTGGCCAGCAGTGCCCCCACATCCAGGCGGTATTGACCTGGGGATATCCCGACGGGAGGTGCCGCAGCGCGGCGCCGTGCTTGGCGTCGCGGAAGATGTTCCCAGGTCGTGGTGCGGTGCCGGTACAGTGTTCCACCGCACCATCCAGCGCCTCGACCACCCCGAGCCGCTCGCCCAACTCAGCCACCGCGACCAGGCCCGACACCGCCGTCAGCGATTCATCCGCCGCGCCGATCCGCACCTGCTGCCGGGCGCGCTTGCCACCACGTACTCTGCTCACCAGATAGGTGTCCTTCCAACCCGGATGATCATGAATTAGACAGCATCATCATCCCAGGTCAACAGGGCACCTATCGCCATCTCACGACGCGTGTCTCCCCACTGCTCGCGGATTCGGGTCTGAGGTAACGTAGCAGCAGAGCATCGTAGCTAGACAAGACGGATGCCAGGCGCATGGACACGGGTACAGTTGGCGGTGCGGCTCCGCAAGAAATTCGCGGAGCGGACCCGCCCACCAAGGTGGGAGCCAATGTAAGGCACAACTCGTCTACTGCATTTTTCGCAAGGAGGCTCGCGAATAGCTGTGGCCCTCCTTCGCACAATACACGTCGTAGCCCGCGCCGAGTGAGTTCTTCGAAAACACGAAGTAGGGATACATCGCGGTCACCAGTGAGCACGATCTCGGCGCCCACCGCCTCCAGTGCCTCCAGTCGTTCCTGCGGTGCTGCTCTACTGGTCAGCACAATTGGTGCGACAGTGTTGCGGCTGAACAAGTCTGCGGCGGGGTCGAGATCACCGGATCGGGTGACAACCGCAATGGGAGGAACTGGATTCCGGGAATGGCGTAAGAAGGAGTGCTCAGCTACGTCAAGGTGTGTCCAGCCGTAACCTTCAACGCGCACTGTACCTGCGCCGACCAGTATCACGTCGGCTAGCGCACGTAGCAGCCGAAATACTCGCTTGTCGGCGGGACTGGAAAGTGGTTCGGAGCGACCGTCGAGGGTAGCAGCGCCATCCAACGACGCGACAAAGTTTGCCCGTACCCAGCAGTCTTTCCGCGATGGTGGATTCGGATAGGCGTAGATGTCTGCGATTTCGCCGTCGGACAGTGCGTCCACCGATGGTGACGGCCACAATGATTCGATCCAGCCAGCCATGTCTACTTTCCTTCTGGGTCCTCGATACCGATGGTATCGGGGTCGTCGCCCTGCGCGTGCGCGCGGACGCGCACGACCGAGGGCAGGGGACGGTAGTTGTGAAGCGTAGCTACCCGGGGGGTTGGGTGCTCGTGCAGAGCCACCGACGTGCCAAGATCGGGGACGTGGGCACGGTGCTGATCTACCTCATCGTTGCGGCGGTCGTGGCTGCGGTAGTGTTCCTGCTCGCCTCGCTGATCTTCGGCCGGGGCGAGGAGCTGGCTCCCCTACCGCGCGACGGGACTCCGACCTGGTTGCCGGACGGCCCGATCATGGGGGATGACCTGCGTGCTGTCCGGTTCGCCCAGGTGGTTCGGGGGTACCGGATGTCGGAGGTGGACTGGACGCTGCAGCGGGTCGCCGCGGAGCTCGACGCGCTGCGTGCCAGGGTGGACGAGCTGGAGGGGCAACGATGGGCGCCGAGCTGACTGTGCGGGTCGACGTACCGGCCCCGCCGGAGACGGTGTTCGCGGCCGCCACCGATTGGGAGCGCCAGGACGAGTGGATTCTCGGTACCACCGTGCGGGTGCTTCGCGGTGACGGTCGCTCGGTCGGCTCCGAAGTCGAGGCCGTCACCGGAGTGCGCGGGTTCGGCATCACCGACCGGATGCGGATCACCGGGTGGGACGCCCCGGTGCGCTGTGCGGTGCGGCATACCGGGCGGGTGGTGCGGGGCGTCGGCATCTTCGAGGTCCGGCCACGCGGGCGCGACGCAGCCACTTTCGAGTGGACCGAGCGTCTGGAGTTGCCGTTGGGGGTGCTGGGCAGGCTGGGCTGGAAGCTGGTCCACCCCGTCTTCGCCTGGGGATTGCAGCGCTCACTGAACCGCTTCGCCGATTTCTGCCGGACCTACCCTCGATGATCCCGCCGAGCCCAGGCCCGTCCAGCCCGGGACCGCCATACCTGCGTCGGAGCGCACCGTGAGTGCGGGTGCGGGCCCGGTCACGGGTCCGGACGGTCGCCCGCGCTGCCCGTGGGGGGCGGCCACCCTCGACTACCGGGAGTATCACGACACCGAGTGGGGGGTGCCGTTGCACGGCGCGGTCGCCCTATTCGAGCGACTGAGCCTGGAGGCGTTTCAGTCGGGACTGTCCTGGCTGACGATCCTGCGCAAGCGGCCGGCGTTCCGGCGCGCGTTCGCCGGCTTCGACCCGGTCACGGTTGCCGCCTTCACTGACGACGACGTGGCACGGCTGCTTGCCGACACCGGCATTGTCCGCAACCGCGCCAAGATCGAAGCCACCATGCGCAATGCCAGAGCTGTCGTCGAACTCGGCGCGGATCTGGACATCCTGCTGTGGTCCTTTGCGCCCGGCCGCGCCGAGCACTCAGCGCCACGCACCCTGGCCGAGGTACCCGCCCGCACCCGGGAGTCCGAGGCCATGGCCCGCGCGCTGCGAAGCCGCGGCTTCACCTTCGTCGGCCCCATCACCTGCCATGCGCTGATGCAGGCTACCGGCATGGTCGACGATCACCTTGCCGGCTGCTTCCGCCGCGCCGCCGCCGGATGATCGCGGCGCCGTGCTGGCCGGCCTGGTGGTCCGGGGTGGACCCCGCGACACGAGATCATCGGTTGGTTTCACGCGTCGGAGGCGATAAGGGAGAATGCAGGGGGTCACCCGTGTCGCGTGGCCACCCGCGGTGACAATTGCATGGAGGGAGCACGCTATGGCGGCCATGAAGCCCCGGACCGGCGACGGTCCCCTCGAGGTGACGAAGGAGGGACGGGGCATTGTGATGCGCGTCCCCCTCGAGGGCGGTGGGCGACTCGTCGTCGAGATGTCCAAGGAGGAGGCAGGCGAACTGGGGAATGCGTTACGAGCCGTTGTGGAGTGAGGCCGCGCCCAGCTCACGCTGTCCCGTGCGGCCGCCCGGCGCATCGCGGCTTCACCCCGAACTGCCCCGAGAGGATGCCGCCACTAGTGCCCTCGACACCGAAAGTGCCCACTCCACTGGTGCAGATCCGGGTGCACGCGCAGCGCGGTGCCGGCGTGCCGGACGTCGTTCTGGTCCGAAAGTCCGCCGGTGAGGGTCCGCCAGTCCCGGGTCCCGGTGCAGCCGCGCTCGGGATAGACGAGCAGTGGCTGGCCAGGCATCTGGTGAGCGCCACTGCGGGTGCGGTGCAGGCGGTGCCGCTGGCCACCACGCGGCTCGGCCGCGGATGGTTGCTGGGTATCGGTCCGGGCGGTGCGCGGAACTGGCGCGCCGCTGGTGCGGCGCTGGTGCGGGCTGCGTCGGCCAGCGCCGCGGACCAGGCCGCGGCCGGCCGGCCTGCGCCACGCACCATGCAGGTGCACCTGCCGCCCGGCAGCACCGCAGACGAGGCGGCGGCGCTGGCTCTGGGGTGTGTCGTGGGCTCGCACCGATACCGGCTCACCAGCGGCGACCCGCCGCCACGGATCCGTACGGTCCGGCTGGTGGCAACTACCGGGATGGGGCGGGACGCGGTGGGTTCGCTCACCGCAGCGGTCGCCAGAGCGCAAGTGCTCGGCCGGGCCACCGGGCTGGCCAGGGATCTCGCCAACACCCCGAGCGGGCGTAAGGACCCAGCCTGGCTCGCGGGCACCTCGGCCAGGCTGGCCGCCGCGGTGCCCGGTCTGCAGGCAACGGTGCGCGATGAGCGGTGGCTGGCCGGGAACGGCTTCGGCGGTGTCCTCGCAGTCGGCGGCGGCTCGGCCCGGCCACCCCGGCTGCTCGAGCTGGCCTGGCGGCCCCCCGAGGTCAGCGCTGACGGGCACCTGGTGCTGGTCGGCAAGGGCGTTACCTTCGACACCGGGGGGATCTCGATCAAGCCTGCGGACGGTATGCACCTGATGCGCACGGACATGTCCGGGGGCGCCGCGGTGATCGCGACGATGCTGGCGCTCGGCGAGCTGAACGTGCCGCTACGCGTGACCGGGCTGGTGCCCTGCGCGGAGAACCACGTCTCCGGGTCGGCCTATCGTCCCGGAGACGTGGTCCGGCACGTGGACGGCACCACCACCGAGGTGACCAATACCGACGCCGAGGGCCGCTTGGTGCTCGCCGACGCGCTGGCCCACGCGGTACGCACGCTGCGCCCGACCACCCTGGTCGACGTGGCCACCTTGACCGGAGCGATGAAGGTGTCGCTGGGCCTGCGCACCGGTGGGCTGTTCGCCACCGAGCCCGGCCTCGCTGAGCGGATCCGGGCGGCGGGCGAGGCGGTAGGCGAGGCCTGGTGGTCGATGCCGCTGGTCGAGGACTATGCCGACGAGGTCCGCTCCGAGGTCGCCGACCTGCGGCAGTGCCCACCCGGACCCGGCGGGATCACCGCGGCACTGTTCCTGCGGGAGTTCACCGCAGGGCTGGCCTGGGCGCACCTGGACATCGCGGGTCCCGCCCGGGCCGAGCAGAGCTATGACGAGGTCAACCCGGGCGGCACCGGGTTCGCCACCCGGACCCTCATCGAACTGGCCTGCTCGCTGTCCCGATAGGGTCACCCGCGATGATCCCTCCACCAGCTCCCCCAGGCCGGGTCGTGATCACCGGAGGAGCCGGTTTCGTCGGCCGGGCCGCGGTAGCCGCGTTCGCCGGCCGGGGCAATCCGGTCACCGTGATCGACCGCCGCGCGCATCCCGATCCGGCGGTGCGCAGCGTCGTCGGCGATCTCGCCGACCCCGGGGTGATCGCCGACGCACTCGAAGGCGGGGAAGTGGCCGGGGTCGTGCACCTGGCCGCCCTCACCTCGGTGCTGCGCTCGATCGAGCACCCGGACGCCACCTATCAGGCGAACGTGGCGGTGACCCAGGACCTGCTCGAGGGCTGCCGGCAGGCAGGTATCGAGCAGGTCATCATGGCCTCCACGAACGCGGTGGTCGGCGATGTCGGGCACGCAGTAATGGATGAAACGGTGCCGCTGTGCCCGCTGACCCCCTACGGTGCCACCAAGGCCGCCTGCGAGATGCTGCTGTCCGGCTACGCGGGCGCCTACGGCATGGCTGCCTGCGCGCTGCGGTTCACCAACATCTACGGCCCGGGGATGGGGCATAAGGACAGCTTCGTGCCGCGGCTGATGCGCGCTGCGCTGGCAGGCGAGGGGGTGCAGATCTACGGCGACGGGATGCAGCGTCGCGACCTGGTGCATGTGGATGACGTCGCGGCGGCCGTGCTCGCCGCCTGGGACCGGCACTATTGCGGTACCGCGATCATCGGTGCCGGCCAGTCGGTGACGGTGCTGGAACTGGTGGAGGCGGTGCGCACGGTGACCGGTTGCGCGCTGCCCGCCGAGCATGTCCCGGCCAAGCCCGGCGAGATGCCCGCGGTGATCGTGGACATCAGCAGGGCCCGCGAACAGTTGGGCTACCAGCCATTGGTCTCGCTGGTTGACGGGCTCAGCACGGTGTGGAAGGACTTCGCGACCGACGATGCCGACGTCGCTCCGGCGGGCAGCGGCGGGTCAGCACTCCGGGACGCAGCCGGACCGGACCGGTGACGGCAGCGCCAGCGGCGCCCGAGGCCGGCGCTTCGGCCGCGCCCCGGCGGACGCCGGGCTGGCTGGACTCGTCCCGCAGGCACCGGACGCTGCTGGTGCTGCTCGCGATGGGCGCCACCCTGCGGGTGCTCACGGTGCTGGCCTACCAGCCCGCCCTGCTGTACATCGACTCCTTCACCTACCTGGACAATGTCGAGGAGCTGCGCCCCGATGGGTTGCGCCCGATCGGGTACGAGCTGATCCTCAACGCCTTGCTGCGCTTCGGTGATCTTCGCTTCGTGACCGTGGTGCAGCACCTGCTCGGGCTCGGCATCGCCGTCGCGATCTACGGGCTACTGCTGCGCCACGGCGCCCGACGCTGGCTGGCCGCCCTGGCCACCGCGCCGGTGCTGCTCGACGCCTACCAGGTGCAGATCGAGCACAACATCATGTCCGACGTCTGGTTCCAGGCGTTCTTGGTGGCGATCATCTGGGTGCTGACCTGGCGCGGGCTGCCCCGGCCTCGGCACGCGGCGCTGGCCGGCGCGCTGATCGGTTTCGCGGTCGTCGTCCGGCTGGTCGGGGTGACCATGCTGATTCCGGCCCTGGCCTACCTGGCCGTCGCCGGCTCGCTGTGGGCCAGCCGGACCGGCAGGCGCCGGATCGGGCGGCGGGCGGTCGCGATGGCCGCGGGATTCGTCGTCGTGCTGGCCGGCTACGGCGGCTACTACCGGGTGGTCACCGGCGGGTGGGGCCTCACCGGCGCCGGCGGCAGCGTGCTCTACGGCCGCGCCGCGGTGATCGCCGACTGCGCGCAGCTCCCGGCCGGGACCTGGGAGCGCACGCTGTGCCCGGTCGAGCCCCGCGACGCGCGCCACGGCGTGGACTACTACGCGCACGATCCCGCGACTCCGATCAAGACGATCATGCTGCCGTCCAGCGAGTCGATGGGGGCGATGCAGAGCTCCTTTGCTCGCCAGGTGTTCCTCAACCAGCCGCTCGATCTGACCGGGGTGGTCCTGCAGGACTTCGTCAAGGGCTTCCGGCCGGCCCGGGTGGACGCCGAGGACGACGTGCCGGTGTACCGCTGGCACTTCCAGACCTCCTACCCGTACTGGTGGCTCCCGGAGAACGTCGAGGAGGTGGCGCTGCAGTTCGGGGACGTCCCGATCGAGGTGAACTCCGACCTCGCGGAGGTGCTCCGGGGTTATCAGCTCACGGTCGGGTACGCGCCCGGCCCGCTGCTGGGCCTGGGGCTCGTGGTGGGCCTGCTCGGCGGATTCGGGCTCGGCGCTGCGCGCCGGTCCGGAATCCGGGCCGCTAGCCTGTTGGTGTCCGGGCTCGGGGTCACCGTGCTGATCACCGCTGCGGCGTTCGAGTTCTCCTGGCGTTATCAGTTGCCGGGATTGGTGCTGCTGCCGATGGCCGGGGTGCTGGGCATCACCGCATTCACCGGACCACTGCGCAGGCCGGGCCCGCGGCTGAGGCTGCGGCCACCATTGGTCCCTTATCCCGACTCAGTGGACGCCGCCTCGGTCCACGCGCTCACCCGGGCCGAGGGCGAGGTGCGCTGTGCTCCGGTGGTGGTGATCATCGCGGCCTACAACGAAGAGGATGGCATCGGTGCGGTACTCGACGCCGTCCCCTCGGTGAGTTGCGGGTTGCCGGTGGACACCCTGGTCGTGGTCGACGGGTGCACCGACGGCACCGCCGAGGTGGCTCGCAGGCACGGCGCCCTGGTCTGCGAGGCGGTGCGCAACCGTGGCCAGGGTGCGGCGCTGCGGCTGGGTTACGCGCTGGCCCGGGAAGGCGGGGCCCGCTACCTCGTGACCACCGACGCCGACGGGCAGTACGACCTGGACGAGCTCCCGCTGCTGCTGCGGCCGTTGATCGACGATGCGGCGGACTTCGTCACCGGCTCCCGGCGCCTCGGCCGCCAGGAGACCACCGACCCGGTGCGTCACCTCGGGGTGCACGTCTTCGGGTGGCTGGCCAGCCTGCTGACCCGGCAGCGGCTCACCGACACCTCGTTCGGTTTCCGTGCCATGAAGGCCGAGGTTACCGGCACCGTCACGCTGATGCAGGCGCAGTACCAGGCATCCGAGTTGCTACTCGGGGTGATCGCGCACGGCTACCGGGTGCTCGAGCAGCCGATGACGATGCTGGCGCGCGCTGCGGGGGAGACCAAGAAGGGCAACAACCTCGTCTACGGAATGCGTTACGCCCGGGTGATGGTGGGCACCTGGTGGCGGGAACGCTCCGCGCGGAGGGCCGTCGCGGCCGGGTCAGCGGCCAGGTCGGGTGCTGGGTCCGCTGGGGCTGGGTCCGCTGTTGACCTGAACACCAGCCGGTCCAGCAGCACGAACTTGAGTACGAAGAGCAGCACGTAGCTGGCGCCGAAGACCACCGCGAGCACCACGGTGCGCACTGCGTGGTCGTCGATGCTGCCGCCGACGAGCCGGTCCACCCCTGCGGTGACCCCGGTTGCCAGCAGGCCGTTGACCGTGATCACCGCGAGGTAGGGGGTCAACTCGCGGCGCATTCCCACCCGGCCGCGGCGCCGCCAGGTCCAGAACCGGTGGATGACGAAGTTCGGCACCGCTCCAGCGAGGAACGCGGCCGCCCCGGAGACCGCGGCCGAAGCGCCGAGGACCCCAAAGAGCAGCAGGAACGTCAGTTGACCACAGCCCGTGGCGATAACCGAGCCCGCAGCGAACCGGGTGAACACCTGGGCTACTCGGGAGCGGGTGAGCCGTTGCAGCACGTGCACATCCTTGCAGACATCGTCATGCCACCCGCTGGTGCCGCGGGCGCCGGATTGGTACCGGAACGTCTCATCTGGTAGGCAGTGCGCACATAATGCCCGGTTCCACCCCCGGGGACGATCCCGTCCATGGCCCGGATGACCCTCCGGTGAGCGTTTACGCCGTGGAACCACGACGACGGCTGGAGGAAGACGGTGCGGATCCTCGTTCTCGGTGGAGACGGATACCTGGGGTGGCCGACCGCGCTGCATCTGTCAGATCGTGGCCACGATGTCGCCGTGCTGGACAACTTCGCCCGGCGCTGCTACGACAACGAGATGGGCGTATGCAGCCTGGTGCCCATCGAGCCGCTGCACCATCGCGTGCAGGCCTGGCGTGAGGTGTCCGGCAAGCTGCTGGAACTCTTCATCGGCGACCTGCGCGACGGCGAGTTCACCTGCGACGTGGTGCGCCGGTTCCGGCCGGACGCGATCGTGCACTACGCCGAACAGCGGGCCGCCCCGTACTCGATGATCGATCGTAAGCACGCGGTGTACACGCAGTACAACAACGTCATCGGCAACCTGAACGTGATGTTCGCGATCGCCGAGGTGGACCGGGACATCCACCTGGTGAAGCTCGGCACGATGGGCGAGTACGGCACTCCCAACATCGACATCGAGGAGGGCTGGCTCGAGGTCGAGCACAACGGCCGCAAGGACCGGATGCTCTTCCCGAAGAAGCCGGGCTCCTTCTACCACCTGTCGAAAGTGCACGACAGCCACAACATCGAGTTCGCCTGCCGGATCTGGGGACTGCGGGCGACCGACCTCAACCAGGGCGTGGTGTACGGCCAGCAGACCGAGCAGACCACCGGCGATCCCCGGCTGGCCACCCGGTTCGACTACGACGCCATCTTCGGCACGGTGCTCAACCGCTTCGTCATCCAAGCCGTACTCGGGCATCCGCTGACCGTCTACGGCTCCGGGGGGCAGACCCGGGGCATCATCGACATCCGGGACACCGTCGAATGCATCCGGCTGGCCTGCGAGAACCCGGCCGACGCCGGCGAGTTCCGGGTGTTCAACCAGATGACCGAATCGATGTCAGTCGCCGATATCGCCAAGACCGTCTCGGCCAGCTACCCGGGCAGCGTGGAGATCGAGTATCTGGACAACCCCCGGGTGGAGCTGGACGAGCACTACTACAACGTGGTGCACACCGGACTGGTGGAGCTGGGCTTGCAGCCGCACCTGCTCTCCGAGACGCTGATCGAGTCGCTGTTCGGGATCGCCGAGCGTCATATCGCGCGGGTTGACCTGGCGGCGACGCGGCCCACGGTCAACTGGCGCTCCACCGCCAACCCGCTGCGCTGACCCCGGGCGGCCCCGGTCTCAGGCCGAACGCGCGGGCGGCTCGCTCTCCGCACCCAGGCGGGCGGCGTCGTTGGCATCGAGGACCCGCCGCAGCAGGGTCATCAGGGTCTCCCGCTCGGAATCAGTCAGCGTGTCGAGGAACTGCTGCTGCGACATTTCGGCGACCGGTCTGAGCTCGGCCAGCAGCGCCTGACCTTCCGGGGTCACGGTCACCTGGTGGCGTCGGCGATCAGCGGGGTCCTTCATCCGGGCCACCAGGCCGCGCTGTTCCAGATGATCGATACGGCCGACGAGGTGGCTCTTGTCGAAGTTGAGGCAGTTGGCCAGGCGCTGCTGAGACAGCGGCCCGAAGTCATCCAAGGCGGTCAGGACCGCGTGATGGCCCAGCAACAGGTCATGCTCCCGCAGGCAGTTCGCCAGGTAGTGGTAGCCGAACTTGGCTACCTGACTGGTCAGGTAGGAGGGCAGCGCGAGCAGTGACGGCGGTCGCACTGTGCTGAATGACATGGCGAATCATAGCATGGCTAAACCGTAGCGGTATGCTACGGTTTAGTCGAGCGCCGGCGACGCGAGGGGTGTCGCCGGCGCAGCACGGGGGCTACTGGCAGCACGGGGGTAACCGAGGGGCGAATTCAGGGAGGACGACATGCCTGACCGGCGCGGCGGGATCGTGGTCATCGGAGGGACCGGCAGGCAGGGTGGCGCGGTGGCGCGTCAACTCCTGCAGCGAGGATGGTCGGTGCGCGCGTTGGTGCGGGACCCGGACAAGCCCGCGGCTCGGGCCTTGCAGGAGCAGGGAGCCATCCTCGTGCCGGGCGACCTGGACGACGTCGAGTCGGTGCGGGCCGCCGTGGCAGGTGCTTACGGGGTGTTCACCGTGCACACCTTCATGACTCCGACCGGGCTTGCGGGTGAAGTACGTCACGGCAAGGCGGTGGCGCAAGCGGCCAAGGACGCGGGCGTCGCGCAGGTGGTTTACACCTCGGTCGACGGTGCCGAGCGGGACAGTGGCGTGCCACACTTCGAGAGCAAGTGGGTGATCGAGCAGCACCTGCAGGCTCTCGGGGTCCCGACCACCGTCTTGCGCCCCACCTTCTTCATGGACAATTTCGCCGCTCAACCTCCGCAACTGGTCGATGGCGCACTGCTGGTGCGCTTCGCGCTGCACCCGCAGACCCGGCTGCAGATGATCGCCACAGCGGACATCGGCGTGTTCGCGGCCGACGCCTTCGATCATCCGGAGGACTACATCGGGCAGGCCGTGGCCCTAGCCGGCGATGAGCTCACGGGACCGCAGATCGCGCAGGCATTTCAGGAAGTGACGGACCTGCCAGCGCGCTTCGAGGAACAGCCGCTGGACGAGATCCGTGCATTCAGCGAAGATCACGCGGTCATGTTCGAGTGGATCCATAAGGCAGGCTATGATCAGGCTGACATTGCGCAGCTGCGCGAGCGGAACCCGAAACTGAAGTCATTGCGGGGATGGCTGCAGGCGAGCTGGCAAACGGCCGTTCCCGCCTGAGGTAGCGCTGCATTCGCTCGGATACTCGAAACTTCTCATGTCCGGTAGTTGAACACTAGACCAGGCAGGTATCGTGGCATCGTCGGCTCACTCTGTTCTGATAGTATCGAGGCGCGGTTCCTGGTTCAATGGCGCGATGGACCGTCGGCTGGACACAACAGTGTTCAGACACAACAGTGTTCAGAGTGGAATGGACAGTGGGGCGGCGGTGCCCGGTCAGCGGCGTTCTGGCAGCGCATGACTCCACGGCACTGTGTCGTTGGAAAGGAAGCAGATGCAGTTCAATCTCATGGGCGCACTCGAGGTTCTGGGAGACAACCGCACGCTCACCCCGACTGCGGCCAAGCCGCGGCAAGTGCTGGCGATGCTGGCCATCAATGCAGGCGCCATGGTGAGCGCTGAACAGTTGATTGACGAACTCTGGCCGGACGGGCCACCGCCGAGCGCGAAAACCACCGTGCAGACGTATGTCTACCACCTTCGCAAGGTCCTGGGCTGCAGCTATGCATCCTCGCGGGGCAGGGAAGTCCTCGTCACGCGTCCCACCGGATACGTCCTCGATGTCGCACGCGACGATGTGGACGTCTTCCGATTCCACCATCTCGTCGGCGCCGGCCGGACCGCGCAGCAGCGCGGCGACGCGCCCCGAGCGGGTGATCTGCTCCGGGAAGCGCTGTCGTTGTGGCGGGGGCCGATGCTCGCCGACGTCGCGCGGGGGACGCGACTTCAGGGCCATTCGACGTACCTCGAAGAGCAGCACATGGAGGCCCTGTCGCTGCGCATCGAGGCCGACCTGGAGACGAAACGGCACCGCGAGATCATCGGCGAACTCCGGTGGCTCGTGACGACGCACCGCCTGCACGAATGGCTCTATGTCCGGCTCATGCAGGCGCTGCACCGGTCGGGGCGCCGCGGCGAGGCGCTGGACGTGTACCACCAACTCCGTCGCCTGCTGGAGGACGAACTCGGACTGGAACCCTCGTCTGACGCGAAACGACTCCAGCATCAGATCCTCGCCAGCTGACCCACTACCCAGACACGCCCATCCGGTGACTCAACTCCGGCAGGTCTGAGCCGAGGTCCGCCAGCATGGGAACCAGTTCGGCCGGCGCCGGCTGCCGCTCGATCTCGGCCTGCAACCGCTGCGCGGCGGCCCGGTAGGCGGGCCGATCCAGCAGCTTCGCGACCTCGAACCCGACGACGTCGGCACCGATCTCCCCAGCGGGAAGCTCGATGGCAGGCAAGCGGCGCCCGACCCCCACCGCGACGAGCCGGTCACCGGTGAGGGCCTGCTCGGGCTGCCCGCCGACGACCAGCTGCGGGGTCCCGCACACGGCGGCCGTCAGCGCGGTAGCGGGCCAACCCTGGTGGACGACCGCGTCGCAGGTGCGCAGCAGCGGGTGCAGCGGGGCGGTGTCCGCCACCCGGACCGGCGCGGGCAGCGTCTCGAGCGCGACGGTGTCCAGCACAGCTGTGCCGGCCAGCACGATCTCGGCGTCCAGCGTGCCGACCCCCGCCAGCACCTGCCGCAGCACGTCGTCCTCGGCTGAGCCGGCTGACCATCGGACGCACACCCGCGGCAGGGTGGGCGGTTCAAGCAGCCAGCCGGGCACGGACCTGGGCCGGTCGCTGGGTACGAACCGCACCGGCAGGTACCTGCCTTCGGCTGACAGCGCCATGCTGGGTGGGCAGGGATCCACCCACGCCGTCGGGTCGATTCTCGGCTCCACCCCGAACCGCGCGAAGAGCCGCGAGTAGCGCGGCAGCAGCGCGGCACGGCCCTCCTGCAACTCCATCCGGTGCAGTACCGGGCTGCCCCCCAGGTGGCTCACCGTAGGAACCCCGATGACCGCGCCCGCCACCGCGCCTGCCAGGCACGTCGCATCATGGACGATCAGGTCGGGGCGCCACCTGCGGGCGAGCCGGACCAGGTCGTCCACCATGCACTCGGCCATCCGCAGCTGCCCGTCGCGGAGGTTCTCCAGCACCCTGCGCTGGCTCCGGTCGAGCACTTCCAGGTGCAACGGCCAGTTCGGTGGCCAGCGGCCGTGATGCTGCCCGGGCGCCGCCGAGCCGTTCAGCCACCCGGTGGTGCCGTCGGGATCAGGGCCCACCGCGGTGGCCGCCAGGCCGGTCCCGGTGACGGTGTCCACCAGGGACGGTGCGCTCGCCACCAGGACGTCGTGTCCGGCCGCCTGGAACGCCCAGCCGAGCGGTGCCGCTGGGAACGGCTGTGCCGGCGTGGCCGAGGTGGTGAACAGGACACGCTGACCCATCAGAACCTCCTCCAGAGACGGCGTGCCTGGTGAGAGACGGCGTGCCTGGTGAATGAGCGTTCAGGCTGACTCGCCCTGCTCGAGCCTGACTCGAATACCGCACGTGGTCTCCGTTGCGGAATTTTGTATTCCGGCACGCTTCCTGAACCTCTGAACGTGGGGGGAGCACAGGGTCTACGAGGAGCACAGGGTCTACGAGGAGCACAGAGCCTACGAGGAGCACAGGGGGAAAGTCCCTCATGATCCTCGAGAGAGGGAGACCAATGACTGAAGTCACCGAATCTGCCGTCGATTTTCTCCGTCCACCGGCTGCCGATCCGGGTACGGTGCTGCCGGGGGGCACTGTCCTGACGAAGTTCGCCGACCCACTGCGCGTGCCACCGGTGCTACGCCCGCGTCGTGGCAGGCCCGCGTCGACGCTGACCGTCGAGATGCGCGCGACCAGGCTTGCGCTGCACTCCGAACTGCCTCCGACCCCGCTGTGGACGTACTCCGGGCACTTCCCCGGACCCACCATCGAGGTACGTCGCGGGCAGCTGTTACAGGTGACCTGGACGAACCAGATCGACAGTCCCTATCCGGTGGTCGCGGTCGAGCGGGAGTATCCGCCCCCGTCCGGTCCCCAGGACCCCCTCCCGCAGCCCGGGAACACCCCAGGCCGGGATGGTGCGCAGCCCAGTGCAGATGTCGCGGACCTGCCGCCGTGGACCGTGGTGCACCTGCACGGGCAACGCACTAACGCAGACAATGACGGGATCCCGGAGAATGCGATGCTGCCGGGCAGCTCACAACTCGCCGAGTACCCGAATCAGCAACCTGCGACGAGCCTGTGGTATCACGACCACGCCATGGACATCACGCGGTTCAACGTGATGGCCGGACTCGTCGGCATGTACCTCATCCGGGACGACGAGGAGGACGAACTTCGGCTGCCTCGCGGCAGACACGAAGTGCCACTGATCATCTGCGACCGCAACCTCGACGCGGACTCCGACGGCAGGCTGACCGGCCGGCTGCTGCACAAACTGGCGCGACTCACCACCCCGGCGCGGCCTACCCTCCCCTTCTTCGGCCCGTACACGGTGGTCAACGGAGTGATCTGGCCGCATTTCGATGTGGAGGCACGGTGGTACCGCTTCCGGGTGCTCAACGCTTCCCATGCCCGGATCTACCGGCTGTTCCTGCTCGACGAGGACGACAACCCGGTGCCAGGCGCGATCAAGCAGATCGGCACGGACAGCGGGTTGCTTCCCGCGCCGCTGTCGATCACAGGGGAACTGGCCCTCGCGCCGGGCGAGCGCGCCGACATTCTGATCGACTTCAGCGCGTTCCGCGGCCAGCGGATGCGGCTGGTCAGCACCGGCGGCGGGGCCGTCGCCAGCAACCCGCCGACACCGCCGGGTCAGACCAACCCCGAGGCCGGGCTCGTCGAGCCGGACGTGCTGCAGTTCCGGGTCAGCTCCAGGCGCGCGCACGACCGTTTCGTCCTGCCCACGACGTTGTCCAGGTCGTTCACCCGGCTCAGCCATGCTTCGCTGCCCCCACACGAGCACCGGTGGATGGTGCTCACTCCCCCGGCGGGCACCCACCCCGAGTTGTGGGAGATGGCCGAGGTCGACCCCGCTACGGTCACTATCCCGAGCGAAGGCGTGATCCAGGTGCGCGGGCCGGGCGACCAGGTGACCACCCTGCAGCGGGTGGCGCGGCAGTACGGTGAAGCCCCGACCTTCCACGTCAAGCACGGCGACTGGGAGCAGTGGAAGATCCTCAATCTGGGTGGGCCGCCCCACCCGATGCATATCCATCTCGTGCTCTTCCAGGCCCTGAGCAGACAGTTGTACGACACCAGCACGTTCAATCCCGTAATCGGGGGGACCACGGCACCGGTCGCCTTCACCGGTTCGGGTACGCTCGAGCCGAACGAACAGGGCTGGAAGGACACCATCCGGGTGGGCCCCGGTGAGGTGGTCAGCGTCGCGGGCCAGTTCACCGGAGGAAACGGCCAATTCGTGTACCACTGCCACATCCTTGAACACGAGGATGACGGGATGATGCGGCCGTTCCTCGTGATGCCCGCCGAGGTCATGAAATTCGCACCGCACATGCCCGGCGGGGGACACCACGGGTAGTGCACCGCTCTCCTCCGTTGTTACCGAAGGTAACGGTTACCATAGGTAACATGTTGGACGACGTCGCTCGCGGCAAGGCTCGTGTCACGTCTCGGGACGGTTCGACCAGTCCCAGACGTGACCGTGCCGGGCACCGGGAGGAGCGCCGTGCGGCGTTCGTGCGCGCCGCCATCGCGGCGATCCGCAAGCACGGGCCCGACGTCGCGATGGACCATATCGCTCACGAGGCGGGGGTCAGCAAGCCGATCCTCTACCGGTACTTCCAGGACAAGGGCGATCTGTATATGGCGGTCAGTGCGCACGCCACACAGTTCACGCGGGTCGCGTTGCTCTCCGGCCTGGACCGCGAAGGCGACCCTCGCGAACTGCTTCGACTGGTGATCGACACATACCTGACGTTCATTCAGGACGAGCCGGAACTGTATCGCTTCGTGGTGCGTCGCTCCTTCCCCGACCGGCCGGTGCAGCGTGACCCGGTCACCACCAACAATGCGCTGCTCGCCGGAACGCTGTCCGCGATCTTCAGTGATCGGCTGCGCAAGCTGGGCATGGATCCCGGCGGCGCCGAGACCTGGGCGCACGCCGGGGTGGGGATGGTGCAGGCGGCGGGGGACTGGTGGCTCCAGAGCCGCACGCTGTCCAGGGAGGCGCTGCGCGACTACCTGCTGATGATGGTCTGGGGTGCGCTCGACGGGATCCTCCGGGCTGGTGGATCACCGGCCCGGATGCCGGCCTGGGGTCAGTTGCCCACCGAGAAGCCGACCCGGCGGCCTTCCCCTGGCCCGATCTCCACATAGGCGACCCTCGAGGCGGGAATGACGTACCGTTTACCCTTCTCATCGACCAGGGTCAGCAGGCCCTGGCTGTTTCGCAGCGCTTCGGTGACCAGCGCCTCCACCTGGTCCGGCGAGTCCGAACTGGACACCACCAGCTCGCGCGGGCTGTCCGCGACGCCGATCTTGACCTCCACGCGGTGACCTCCAGGATGTGATCGAAGTTGGCGTCCAGGCTAGTCGAGCGTGCGATTGCCGAGGGCAGCGGCTACTGCGCCGATGGCGAACAGCGCGCAGGTCTCACGCCAGCCCGAGCGCGGCCATCCGGTGGCCGTGCTTGACCTGCAGTCGGCGGATCAGGGTGGCCAGGCCGGCCAGGTCGCCGGAGCCACGGGTGATCAGCTCGGCTAAGGCGTCCCGCTCGGCTACGACGTGCTGAGCGTGTGTCACTGCCTCGCCGAGCAGCCGCCGTCCCCACAGGGCGAGCCGGTCGTGGGTGGTCCGGTCCCCTGCGCAGGCCGCCCGCACCTCCCGCTCGGCGAAGGCGGAATGCCCGGTGTCGGCCAGCACCGCACCGACCAGTGCCGTGGTCCGGTCGTCCAGCCAGCAGCTCACCTCACCGTAGAAGTCCGCCGCCAGACCGTCCCCGACGTAGGCCTTCACCAGTGACTCCAGCCAGGACCGGGGTGCTGTCGAAGCGTGGAACTCGTCGATGCGCTTCACGAAGGGGGCCATCGCGTCGTCCACCGAGACGTCCATTTCCTGCAGGTGACGCTCCAGCAGCCGGAAGTGCCCGATCTCGGCGGCCGCCATGCCGGCCATCGCCGCCCGGCCGCTCAGCGTGGGGGCACCACGGGCGTCCTCGGCGAGCCGGTCGAACGCGGACAGCTCTCCATAGGCGAGGACCCCCAGCAGGTCGACGATGCCCTCACGCGCCAGGTCCACAGTGGGAGCCTAGGTCCTGCGCCGCAGGTCCGAGTACGCCCGCATCCGCACCGCTCGCGCTCGCGCCACCAGCCCCGAGGCCGCCGACATGGTCGCGGATCGACGCGCCGGCGCCGTTGCCAGGTAGCATGCGTGTACAGGACGTGACGCAGCGCGCTGACCAGCGTGCTGGCGGCATGTCTGGCTCGGGGGCCGATGCCGCCGAGCGGACTATGCGCGCGCACCACGTGTCCTCGTTCCCAGCTTCGTTTGCGCCGCCCAGCGGCCCGGAGACGGTCGAGCGAGACGGCAGCGGGCGCGCCGGTACGAGAGAGGCGATCACGCTGACCGTCAGCCAACCCCCACTATCCGACCTCACCGACCCCACTGAGGAGATCCCCGGCCCCCGCACGCTGGACCACTCCGAGACCGCACTCGACGAGCCGCCCCCGCCGCACCCGCTGCAGGCGGGCGCTCCGGTGCGCGACGACTCGCCCACCTTCGCCGAGTTCGGCGTTCGCGACGAGATCGTCCGCACGCTGCGCGGGGTGGGTATCGAGCGCACCTTCGCCATCCAGGAGCTCACCCTGCCGTTGGCCCTGGCCGGCGAGGACCTCATCGGCCAGGCCCGCACTGGGACCGGCAAAACGCTTGGCTTCGGCGTCCCGCTGATTCAGCGGATCACCGCCGGTGACATCGCGCTCGACGGCACCCCGCGCGCGCTGGTCGTGGTCCCGACCCGGGAGCTGTGCCTGCAGGTCACCGTCGACCTCGCCGAGGCGGGCCGGGATCTGGGGCTGCGGGTGGTCCCGGTATACGGCGGCCGGCTCTACGAACCCCAGATCACGGCGCTGACCAGCGGGGTCGACCTGGTGGTCGGCACCCCGGGCAGGCTGCTCGACCTCGCCGAGCAGCGGCACCTGGTGCTGGGCAAAGTGCGGGTGCTGGTGCTCGACGAGGCCGACGAGATGCTCGACCTGGGCTTCCTCCCCGACATCGAGCGGATCTTGCGAATGGTGCCCGAGCAGCGCCAGACCATGCTGTTCTCCGCCACCATGCCCGGCCCGATCATCACACTGGCCCGGACTTTCCTGACCCTGCCCACGCATATCCGGGCCGAGGAGCCCGACGCCACCGCCATCCACGAGCGCACCCGGCAGTTCGTCTACCGGGCGCACGCGCTGGACAAGGTGGAGTTGCTCGCCCGGGTCCTGCAGGCTCGCGACCGGGGCCTGACCATGACCTTCACCAGGACCAAGCGCACCGCGCAGAAGGTCGCCGACGAGCTCACCGAGCGTGGCTTCGCGGCTGCGGCGGTGCACGGTGACCTAGGCCAGGGGGCCCGCGAGCAGGCGTTGCGGGCGTTCCGCTCGGAGAAGGTGGACGTGCTGGTCGCCACCGATGTCGCTGCCCGCGGTATCGACATCCCCGAGGTCACCCACGTCATCAACTACCAGTGCCCGGATGACGAAAAGACCTACGTGCACCGGATCGGGCGGACCGGCCGGGCCGGCCGCGACGGTGTTGCGATCACCCTCGTCGACTGGGACGAGGAGCAGCGCTGGAAGCTGATCAGTGACGCGCTGGGCCTCGGCATACCGGAGGCCGCGGAGACCTACTCCACTTCTGAGCACCTGTTCATCGACCTGGACATCCCCGCTGACTCCACCGGGCGGCTGCCGATGGCCCGGCGCACCCGGGCCGGGCTGGCGGCCGAGCCGGCTGACGAAGAGAACCGGACCCGCCGTCGGCGCGGTGCCGGGAGCAGCCGGGCCGGCCGCAGTGGGCGCGCCGACGGGGAGGCTGTTCCTTCCCCGCCTCGCCGCAGTCGCAGGCGCCGCACCCGGGGCGGAGAGCCGACCGGTTCCGGTGCCGAGACCGTGCCTGCGGCTCAGCACCCGGTAGGTGACGACGCGGGTGCCCGGCCGCGGCGTCGTCGCCGCAGCCGCGGCACCGGTTCCGCGGGCCACCCGGGAAGCGTCCGGGCAGGGCGGGAGCAGCACGGCAGCCAGCCAGGCGCCGGGGACTGACCCGCGGACCAACCATGCCTCGGATGCCCGCGCCGGAACGCCGAACCCAGTGGGACTTGACCGCTGCGGCCGTGGTGACGGTTGTGGTGCTCGCCGCCGCCACCGCACTGTGGTGGACCAGCGACGTGCGGAACACGACCCTGATCACCGCCACCCGGCCGGCCCCGGGGGTAACGCCTGCCGAGCGGCTGCCCTCGGCGCTGGCCGAGGTCTGGCGGGCGCCGAGCCCAGCGACCCCCGTCCCGGTGCTACAAGGCGGCACGGTAATCACCGGGACGGGGGTTACCGGAGCTGCCGGTGAGGTTGCCGGGCGCGATCTTGCTTCCGGCTCGATCCGCTGGAGCTACCGGCGCGACCTGCCGCTGTGCACCGTGGCTGCCGCGGTGCACCGGGTGGTTGCGGTGTACCAGCGGGGCGATCAATGCAGCGAGGTGACCACGCTGGGCTGGGCGGACGGCCGGCGCGGACCGCAACGCAACGGTCCAGTGCAGGCGCCAACCCGGCTGGCTGCCGACGGCGACCACGTGGCTACCGCTGGCCGGCACTACCTGGAGGTGTGGCGCACCGATCTGGTGCGAACGCTGGCCTACGGGCGGCTGCCGACCCCGGCGCAGCCAGACACCCAGCCGCGACCGGACTGTACCCACAGCTCGATGGCGCTGGAGTCCGGGCGACTGGCCCTGATCGAGCATTGCCCGGCGGAGCGGTCGGCCCGGCTCACCGTGCAGCGCGCCCACCCGAAGCAGTCCGACCAGCCCGAGGTCGACTTCAGCACGCCGCTTCCCGGCGGGCGAGCTCAGCTCGTCGCGTTGAGCGCGCAGCGGGTCGCCGTGGCACTGCCCGACCCGGCCCGGCTGCTCGTGTTCGACTCCAGGGGCAATCAGGTGGCGGCGCACCCGCTGGCCGTCCCGGACGCTGACCTGCGGGCTGATCCCCCCGGTGGGCTGGCCGCGGTCACCGAGACCCCGACCGGGCGGTACTGGTTCACCGGCTCGGCCACGGTCGCCCTGGACGCCGAGGACCTGCGGCCACGATGGACCCGCACCGGGTCGCGTGGCCCAGGATCGGCGGTGGAGGGGCGCCTGTTGCTGCCCACGCCGGGGGCGTTGAGCGTGCTGGACGCCAGCACCGGGAAGGACATCAGGACGTTGCCGGTGGACCGCGGCGGCTACCTCGGCCCGGTCGGTACCGCCACATCGGGCGGCCTCGTGCTGGAGCAACGCGGCGATACCCTGGTCGCGCTGCGTTGACATCCGGTGTGCGGTTTCCCTTCGTAGGCTTCGTTTCGTGAAGCCGTCACAGATCACCCCGCACCGCGCTGTCCCGGTTCAGCTCAGGGTGACCGGCACGGCACTGGCGGCACTGCGGGCCGAACCGGACGAACCCATCGGTGCGGTGGCGCTGCTGCTGCCCGGGTACACCGGGTCCAAGGAGGACTTCGCGCCGCTGCTCGACCCGCTGCGCACCGCCGGTCTGACGGTGCTGGCCGTGGACCTGCCCGGGCAGCATGAATCCGACGGTCCGCACCGCGAGCAGGACTACCACCCCGATCAGCTCGGGCGAACCGTGGCCGAGTTGGTGTCCGGCCTGGCCGCGGTGGGGGACCGGGTGCTGCTGCTGGGGCACTCCTACGGCGGGCTGGTGGCTCGATCTGCGGTGCTCGCCGAGGCTCCGGTCACTGGACTGACCCTGCTCGGCTCCGGCCCGGGTGCGTTGCCGCCGGGGGAGCGCCGCGCGCTACTCGACGCCACCGAGCCGATCATGCGCACCGCGGGTATCGAGGCTGTTCAGCGGCTGCGCGAAGCCAGGGACGGGATGGTCGAGCCGCCCGAGTTGGCGGAGCTGCTGCGGGCCAGGTTCCTGGGCTCCTCGACCGTCGGGCTGCTCGGCATGGCGAGCGGCCTGCGCACCGCACCGGACCGGGTCGCCGAACTGGCCGACACCCTGCGCGGCGGCACCATCTCGTGTCTGGTGGCGTGCGGCGAGTCCGACGATGCCTGGCCGGTGCCGGTCCAGCTGGCCATGGCGGCCCGCCTCGGCGCTGAGGTCGCGGTCGTGCCGCGTGCCGGGCACTCGCCGAACACCGAGAACCCCGGTGCGCTGCTTGACGCGCTGGTGCCGGTCTGGCGTCGCTGGCTAGCCTCGTGACACACGTCGTTAGATTCGGACCTCGTCGCCAGGACCAGCCCGGAAGGCCACCGCGTTGATTGACATTGCCTTGCTCCAGACCGATCCCGACCTCGTGCGGCGCACTGCCACGCAGCGTGGCGCGGACGTGGATGTGGACCGCGTCGTCGAGATCGATGCGCAGCTGCGCCAGGCGATCGCCCGATTCACCACGCTGCGGACGCGGCAGCGGCAGCTGAGCATGAGCCGCCAGCAGGTCGACCCCGACACGGCGCGGGCAGCGCAGGAGGAGCTGCGCGCGGCCACCGACGAGGTCCGCGCGCTGCAGGAGCTTCTCGACGAGCGGTGGGCGCGAATGCCCAACCTGCTGGCGGCCGACACCCCCGCCGGCGGCGACGAGAGCGGCAACGTGGAGCTGCGCCGCGAGGGTGACCCGGTCGCCGCCGACGAATCCCGCCACCACGACACGGTGGGTGGCGGTCTGGGGATCCGCGACCTGGCCCGTGGCGCGGAGGTCGCCGACTCGGGCTCCTACTACTGGCACGGCGACGGCGCACGGCTCGCCTGGGCGGTGTTCACCCACGTGCAGAGCCTGCTGCAGGACCGCGGGTGCACCCCCATGCTGACCCCGCTGCGTGCCCGGGATGAGCTGATCGGCTACTACCGCGACCAGATCCTCGACGCCGCCCGCCTGCCGATCCGGGTGTCGGCGTTCTCGCCCCAGGTTGGCCCCCGGCAGTCGCAGGCTGTCGAGCAGCTTGTGCTGTGCCGCCCGGAGGACTCGCAGCGCTGGCTCGACGAGTGCCAGCGCAACGCCGAGGCCATCCTACGCGACCTGGAGCTGCCGTACCGGGTGGTCCGGGCCTGCGCCGGCGATCTCGATGCACCCGCATACCAGGGCTACCACACCGAGTGCTGGTTTCCCGGCGCCGGTGCCTACCGCAAGACCCACTCGGCCGCCAACCTGACCGACTACCAGACCCGGCAGTTCAAGATCCGCTACCTGGAGCGTGGCCGGGTCGCGCAGCCGCACACCCTCTCCGGCACCGGCAGCACCGAGCTCGCGGTACTCGCACTACTGGAGAACCACGTGCAGCCCGACGGGTCGGTGCGGATCCCCGCAGCCCTGCGGCCCTACCTGGGCGGGCAGGAACTGATCGAGCCGAAGCCGGCTAGCGCCTGATCACCCGTCGGGGCTAGCCGCCGGGCCCATGAGCCAGGGCAACGTCACGATTACTTAACGTTCACGGCAGGGACTCTAAGTAGTCGCTGGCATTCTCCAGGCCCATCGGCCGGTTGCTCGGTTCGGCCCGCCGGGTGATCGTCGCTCTGCCCGGTGCGGTGGCCACGCGGACCGCGATTCGGCTCCGAATGGCTGTCCAGCCTCGCCCCAGACAGCGATTCGGCTCCGAATGGCGCTCGGCGCTCGGCGCTCGCCTGCGCTGAGCGGGGCGTTCAGGCGCCGCCTCGTTCCACGGCTTGCTACCTGGCGTCACGAGTTCAACACAACCAGTGATCTTGACGTGGCCCTGCCCATGAGCAGCGAAGGTAAATCATCGACTCGGCCGAACTCCGACAATCCTGCATGCCTCATCCCAGCATTGCTCACAGGTCTTCCAGAGCCATGCCCTGTCACCGTCATCCCCTCGTGGATGAGTCACACCACACAAACACCGCATCGGCACACCCAAGGGCACATGACGATCTCGCCGATCAATGGCATGCCGCTGCCCGGCAAGGGGGAACCACACAAACGGTCGGGATGACTGCTCATCTGCCGTATACATGGGCGGGTACCTCCACGCTTCTGGGTATCGCCAGACTGGTCCATGATCGCCATTTCGGAAGAACTAGCCGCGCGGATCGCGGTTGATTCTTCCAAGACGGCGATCATGTGCCGGTCCTGCACGCCTCGACGTTCACACTGCCGTTGCGGTGTTACTCGGCCTCAATGACTACCGATGCGGCTCGGGCCTGCAACCTACAACGGTTGATGCCCCGTGGCTGTCCGCTGTCATCGCCGGGACGCGCACCGTTCGTGTTCCGGCCTGGCTGATTCACGAGTACCTCATCCCTGGGTGCATGGCTGGATGGGCGCCCAGCGCCGGGGAGAGCAAGTCCGGCCGGACAGTCGGGGTTGTCCGTTGGTTGCCGGCCCGGCGCTGGGGCCTGACAGAAAGTAAAGCGACACGCACCCCTTGTCGGGTACCCCTGACATGATCTGCAACAATCCGTGCACATTCGTCGTCGAGCTGGGGGGTATGCCTTGATTGATCGTCAAACCATCGTGGCGGCCCGGCACGCGCTCGGTCGCCAGCTCGCCGAACGGCGCAAGGCTGCGGGCCACAGCCAGCACGAGTTCGCTCCGTTCACTCACTACGCGCGCAGCACGATCGCGAACGCCGAGGTCGGTCGGCAGCTACCCCCGCTGGGGTTCTGGCAGCGCTGTGACGAGGCGCTGGGGGCTGACGGGACACTGGTTCGCGGCTATGAGGACCTGCGGGCGCTTATCCGCCAGCAGCACGACGAGGCCGCCCGTGCCCTGGACGAGCGGGGGGAACGTGAGCACGTCCAGCGAGAGGTACCGTGTGATCCCATGAGGCGACGAACGGTCGTCACCTGGGGAGTGGCGACGACGGCTGCGACAGGGCTGGGCATCGCCTCGCTCGGCGCAGTGGGTGCTGCCGACGTTGAACGACTCCGGCGCGTCGAAGACCGGCTCTACCGCCTCGCTGACCGGTACGGCGGGGTGAGCCTGTGGCAGGGGGCGGCGGCGGCCGCCGATGAGGGTTACCTCCTGCTAGAGCAGGGCAGCTACGGTGCCGGTGTCGGGCAGCAACTGCTGATGGTGACCGGTCGGCTGCAGGTTTGCGCTGGTTCGCTAGCGTTCGATGCCGGGCAACACGGTATTGCCCGGGCGTGCTGGACCGATGCGTTGGCGCTGGCCCGGCAGGCGAGTGACCCTGCGGTCGAGATACGGGCTCTCTCCCATTTGGCCAAGGTGAGTTATGTGCTCGACCGGCCGCGTGAGGCGCAGCGGTTGGCGACCGCCGCCGAGCACGTCGCCACGTCCGCCCGGTCGTCACGGTTGGCCGTCCTCCCGCAGAACCGCCAGGCCATGGCGAGTGCGCTGATGGCGGACGCCCGCGGGGCGAATCAGGCCATCACCCAGGCCCGCAAGGCGATGGATCGCGCCCACGATGAGCCGGTCGAGGAATGGTGCGCATTCCTCCGCCCGTTCGAGATTGACGGTCTCGAGGCCACCTGCGTGCTGGAACTGGGGCAGGCCGCCCGGGCTGCGACGCTATTGGAGCAGGCCATCGCTGGTTATGGGAGTCGGTTCACCCGAAATTGTGCCATATATAGAGCACGGCTCGCCCGGGCCCGCCTGGATAATGGTGCAGTGGATGGCGCTGCCGAGGCGGCCAACACTGTCCTCGACGACCTCTCCGGTGAGCTGGCAAGCTGGCGAGTGAACAGCGAATTGGACAAAGTCGCGCGTCGTCTCGCCGATTATCCCGAAGTGGTCGGCGTCGACCGATTTCTCGCTGGCTACCGTGCAATGCGCAACTAGTCAGCTCGCCAAACGGAGGTCGTCAAGATGGACGCCGTCGTGCCCGAGCTGGCTATTCAACAGCACGATGCCCAGGGCTTGCATGGACAGTGAGTTGATGTGTTTCGGATTTACGCCGAAGCCAATGCTGACCGGCTCGGTGATCCGTTCTACTCGTGGCCACGTTACTGGGAGCGCCTGGAAGCTTATTCTTCGCGCGATGGCTTTGGTTTCGTCACGGGTCGGCTCGATGACGAGTTGGTGGGTTATGCGCTCGGCTTCCCGCTCCCGGCAGGGTCAGGATGGTGGCGTGGCATGCGAGGGGAGATCGACCCTGCTCTGCTGACCGAAACCGGCCAGCGCACATTTGCCGTGAACGAACTCATGGTCCGCCCCCGGTGGCGGCGCCGCGGCTATGCGCGTGCGTTGCACGACGCGTTGCTCCGCACCCGACCGGAGGCACGGGCGACGCTTCTGGTGCGTCCGGACAACACTGCCGCCCGACAAGCATACCGATCATGGGGCTGGTACAAAGTCGGCGAACTCCAGCCATTTTTCGATTCACCCATATTTGCCGCGATGGTGCGTGACTTGCAGGAGTGAACGCAGGCCCGCGAATGAGGAAGGGATGACCCCATTGCCGGGTCGATGGCCGTGACTGTTTCCTCAGAGTGCGTCCGGCCGAGCTGCTTCGCCGCGGGATCGATCCCCTCACTGAGGTCGATGCATCGCGCGCGGGCGAGCAGCAGGCCGAAGGTGACTGCCTGCGCGTACCCATCAGCGAACTGCGCATCGGTGGCGGTGGGGAACAATGAGGTGGCGCCGAGATCCTGTTAGCCTGGCTGTTAGGATGGTGTCGGCCCACGGGAGGAGTGACCATGGCGGAGTTGGCGGACCTGCTCGATGCGCTCGACCGCACGGGCGACCAGCCAGGGCGGCCGGTCTCGGCGCATCTCGATCCGGCACTCAACGACGCCGCCAAGACCGCTGTTGCGCTGGGTCTGGCTGAGTCGGTGTCCGCGTTGACCGGGGCGGCGTTGCACGCGGAACTACGACGGCTGGCGCTGCGGGCTGTCCTGGATGCGCACTATGCCCGACGACCAGATGACCGCCCTCATGTCGCGGAGGTCGCGTTGTTCCTTGCCACGGTCCGGAAACTGCCGGTCGCGGATTGTGCGGAGCTGCCCGCGGTGCTGCGCGGAATGGCTGACGTGCTGGGAGCAGACGTCGATCCCGAGACGCTGCTGGCTGCTACCGTCGGGCACCTCGCGATTCGGGGATCCGCAGCCTGATGCCACGCCGCAGACCCACTCGCCAGGGCGAGCCGGCGCACGTAGTGCTGGACAACGAAGCGCTCTGGCAGATCACCGAGGGACGTCCAGGTCGGCCGCTGCACGTGGCGCTGGAGGCTGCCGCCGCCACCTTCGGCCGGGTGCTGTTACCGTCGAGCGTGGTCGTCGAGCGGGGCTACGATCCAGCTGCACCGGTCGCGGCCGAGGCCAACCGCCTCCTCCGGATCGCCTACGACGACGAGCTGACCCGAGCCCGCGCCGTCGAAGCGGGTCGGCTTCGGACCAGGGCAGGCGATGGGGCGTCCGTGGTCGACGCGCACGTGGCAGCCACCGCACTGGCGGTGATCCGGCGCCATGGTGGCACCGCGACCGTCGCCACCTCCGATGCTGGTGACATCCAACGCCTTCTCGACGCTACGGACGACACCGACACGAGGGCATCGGCGTCCAGCCAACTCCTGTGATGAATCGCAGGACTCAGCGATTATTCTGCCCTCATGAGTCTTGAGGATCGGCTTCGGCGGGCGGAGGTAGAGCCGCTGGGAGCCGTGAACGGCGAGTTGAGTCACGTGTTCGCCAGCGTCGACCCCGCTGTTGCGATCCACACCCGGGTCGATCCCTGTTACGGTCTACTGGTTTCGGCCAGATCCACACCGGTCGTGGTCTAGGAGTGCGGGCCTGCGTCGTGCGGCCTGGCGACCGGCGGGGCAGAGTATAGAGCCGTGGCAGAGGATCTCGGGTATTTCGGGCCGGGCAGCATGACGTGGCGGGTGCTCGCCGACCCCGCCGCAGCCGTGGGCGGGATCAGCGCACTGTTCCTGCAGGCGCTGCACCCGCGGGCGATGGCTGGGGTGCATGAGCACTCGGACTTCAGCACCGACTTCTGGCCGAGGCTGCAGCGCACCGCGGAGTACGTGATCACGGTCGGTTTCGGAACCTGTGCCCAGGCCGACGACGCCGTCGCCCGGGTCCGTGCGGTGCACGAGCGGGTCCGCGGGGTCGACCCGGTGACCGGCACGCGGTATGCCGCGACCGATCCCGACCTGTTGCGGTGGGTGCATGCCACCGAGGTGGCTTCATTACTGGATGTGACCCGTCGCGGTGGGCTGCGGCTGAGCGACGCCGAGGCTGACCTGTTCCTCACCGAACAGGGGCGCGTCGCCGAGTTGGTGGGTCTTGAAGACGCACCAACCGACCGGGCTGCGCTGGCCGCGTACTTCGAGCAGGTGCGCCCCGAGTTGTGTGCCTCCCCGGTGGCGCGCCGGGCGGCGCTGCGGCTGGCCGTGCCGCCGCTGCCCTGGCGAATCGAGCTGGCCACCCCGGTCCGTCCGTTGTGGACCACAGTGGCCGGGGTGGCGTTCGGGCTGCTGCCCAGGTGGGCGCGGCGGATCTACGGCCTGCCCGGCCTGCCCACCACCGACCTGACCGCCATCCTGGTACTGCGTGGTCTGCGCGTCGCCGCACTGCAGGTGCCGGGGCGCTGGCGGCACGGGCCTCTCGTGCAGCAGGCGCTAGCCAGGGCGCGCGAGACGTCGTGAGTGGCATTGCGTGCTATAGCACGCAATGCCACGCACGGGCGTCTACGCATACCACCCGAACCAGAGCACCGCGGCCGTCAGCACCAGGACGGAGCCGGCGGCCAGCGCCGCCCGAGGACCCGGGGAGCGCTCGGCCACCAGTTGCAGCACGACGGCGGCCAGCGCCGCGCTCGTGTGCCCGACCACGGCCGCGGTGCCAGGGCCGGGCCGGGCGGACGAGCCGACCAGCCACTGCGCTGCGGCCACCGTCACCGCGAGCACCACGAGGCCGCCGGCCAGCACACCGGAGAATTCGCGCAGGGCGCGCAGCCCGAGCGCGGGCCGGGGCTGCTCGGCAGGCCGTTGCATCGCCGTTCTCGGCGGCGCGGAGGGGCTCGTACCCGGAGTCTGTCTCACGGCGCGAGCAGTGCCCATGGTTCGAGATCGGGCGAACCGGCCCGGCCCTCGGGGCAGTGCCGCCGGAAGTCACACCACGAGCAGGACCGGCCGACCGAAGGTGGGAAGAGGATCTCCGGGTCCCCTCCAGCCACCAGTGTGTCAGTGGCCAGCGCGATCTCGTCGGCTGCCTCCTCGGCGCGCTGCAGGTGCCTGCTCAGGGACTCCTCGGTGTGCTCCCATCCGGCGACGGTGCCGGTGGGCAGGTGATGCAGTTCGACCTGACGGCACTCCCGGCGCAGCGTGCGTCGCGCTGCGACGGCGTAGAGCGCCAGCGCCTGTGAGCCGCGCGCGTCCTCGACGGTGAGCCCGTGCCTGCCGGTCTTGTAGTCCACCACGACGAGTTCACCGTCCCGCTCGTCGATGCGGTCCACCCGCCCTTCGGCGACGATCCGCTTGGTCGGCGCGGAGACCCAGCGCTCCACCCCCACCGGATCGAGGTCGGGATCGAGGTCCTCGACGTAGCGGGACACCCAATCCTGCGCGCGGCCGCGATACCGGGCGGCTTGTGCCTCATCGGCGAAGCCTTCCCCGGACCAGTGCTCCGCCACCAGGCTGGCGGCGGTGTGCGGGCGGCGCCGCCCGGGTGCCACGTCGAACAAGGCCCGCAGCGCGGCGTGCACCACTGCTCCCAGTGTGCTGTGCGCCCAGGCCCCGCCGCGGGACGGCGCAGGGCGGTCCAGGTAGGCCATGCGGTAGCGGCGTCGGCAGCTGGTCCACGCGGCGAGCTTGGCGGGTGTGACGCGCACCAGGGGGCGAGGCAGCCCGCCGAGGTCCAACTCGCCCTGCGCTTGCCGTGCCATCACGCCCACCGTACCTACTCCCGCGCCGGGTCCCGATCGACCCGCCGATTCACTCGGTGTGCGCCGGCTCAGCCGGTCACCACGGCGACGCGGCTATCCGCTGCCAGCGCTTCGATCCGCTCCAGGACATGCGCGTCGGTGGTCTCCTGGCCAAGCCGCACCGTCTTGTTGTTGCCGTGATAGTCACTGGAGCCGGTGACCAGCAGGCCCAGCCCGGTGGCCAGGTCGCGCAGCGTCGCGCGGTCGTCCTCGGCGTGGTCGGGGTGGTCGACCTCCACCCCGGCAAGCCCCTCGGCGGCGAGCTCGACGATGACTTCGGGGCTCACCACCGGACCGCGACGGCGGGCCAGGGGGTGCGCGAGCACCGGCACACCGCCTGCCGCGCGGACCATCCGGACCGCCGCGACGACGTCGGTATCGGCTCGGTCCGCGTAGTAGCGCCTGCCGGGGACCAGGAACCGGTGGAACGCCTCGCGGACGCTGCCGACCACACCCGCCGACACCAGAGCTCTGGCCAGGTGCGGGCGTCCGGCCGGAGCGTCCGGGGGCAGGGCCCCGAGCAGTGCATCGGGGTCCACCGGGAAGTCGTCCGCAGCCATCCGCTCGGCCATCGTGCGTAGCCGCCCGCGCCGCTCCTCGCGTAGCCGGGCCTGCTCGGCGATGATTGCCTCCGACGTCGGGTCGAACAGGTATCCGAGCAGGTGAACCGAGAGCTGCCCGCCCTGGCCGTCCGGCGCGAGGGCGGAGAACTCCGCACCTCGGATCAGCCGCAAGCCTGCAGGCAGCGCCTCGACGGCCTCGGCCCACCCGGCGGTGGTGTCGTGGTCGGTGAGCGCGACGACGTCGAGGCCGGCCGCGGCCGCGGCAGTCACGAGCTCCGCGGGGGTGTCGGTGCCGTCCGAGGCGGTGGAGTGGGCATGCAGGTCAACGCGCACGTCGTGCAGTGTGCGAGGTCGGACTGCAGCGCGCGCGCCGGGTGCGGTCAGCGGCGCCGCGAACGAACCCGGGGCGGCACCAGTGACGGAGCCCGGCCCTGCCCCTTCTCCCCGAAGATCAGCTCGGAGATCCCGTCGTAGACCGTCTCCGGCCTGGGCAGGTAGTCGATCCTCTCCAGGTCCTGCTTCTGCCCGGCGGACTCCACCCGTAGCGTGCCGTAGCCGAGGATGCGCCCGACGATCGGCCGCGTGTAGCTCATGTCGGTCACCTTCGTGATCGGCATGAGGGAGATCTTCGTCTCGATGATCCCGCTGGTGATCATGAACCGCTTGTCGGTGACGACGACGCGCTCGACCCACCATTCCAGCACGCGGTAGGCGAAGCGCCCCACCGCCGCTAGCGTGGCGTACCACAAAATCGTCTGCAGCGGCCAGATGGCCTGGACACCCCCGCGCTGCTGGAGTATCCAGGCCACCCCGAGCACCACGATCGCGCCCACCAGCGCGGCTATGGCGCGCTTGACCCACGACTGTTGGAGGTTGTCGCCGAAGCGGCGCGCCGGCCCGAGCCTGCCGAACCAGTTGAGCACGAACGTGCCCACCGCACCCAGCAAGCTCAGCAAGATCAGCAAGACCAGCAAGATCGACAAGATCAGCAAGATCAGCAAGATCAGCGGAAGCGTCAACGTATCCCGAAACGACTCGAGGGTCACGCCGTCCTCGATCAGGGCGGAGAGCCCGATCGCGGCGATCAGGATCGCCACGGTCTCCACCAGCACCCTGGTCAGCGAGATCCAGTGCAGCCGAACCCGGATGACCCGCCGCTCGGTGGGTAACAGGTACTCATCGGGATCCCGGGGACCGAGCACGGGCTCACCCCCCCGGCCGGAACAGCGAGTCCATGAAGGCCATGGCACGCCGGCCTGCGTCCTGCAGCATGCCGACGCCGTCCCGCACGAAGTCGGCGGCCTGGTTCGGCTGGCTGATGATGAAGAACAGCACAAACGCGATGATGATCCAGGTCAAGTACTTCTTGGTCTTCGCACTCACCGCGACCACCCTCGTCTCGCCGCTGCGGGGGAAGGTTTGCTTAACCGTTCTACCGCACTCCGTCATCGATCCACAGAGTTGTACCGCACTTGGCTGATCAGCGACTACGGGGCCCCTCGTGAGCTATCCTCCATGTGCGTGACAGGATCACACGTTCGGGGTATCCGTTGCGTCGGTGCTGTGGTGTTCGATCACGCGGGCAGGTTGCTGCTGGTCAGGAGGATTCACCAGCCCGGACGGGGGCGGTGGTCGGTACCAGGCGGCCGGGTCGAGCCGGGCGAGACCGATCATCAGGCGGTGCTGCGTGAGATGGCCGAGGAGACCGGGCTGGGCGTCGAGATCATCGGTCCGGTGGGGAGTGTGCTGCGGCGGGCGCCAGATGGTGCGGTGTTCGACATTCACGACTACGCCTGCAGGTTGACGGGCGGGACGTTGCGGGCTGGTGACGATGCTAGCGACGTCCGATGGTGCGACGCGGCAGCCCTCGCGGAGCTCCCCCTGGTGGACGGGCTCATCGAGGCGCTCACCGCCTGGAACTGCCTGCCCCGCTGACCGTTCCGGGCGCGGCCTTCAGAGCCGGGGCTGCGGGCGGCCAGGCTGCTCACCGCCACGTGTCTGTCCGTATGACCGCGTGGGGACCATCACCTTGCGCCGGAAGACGCACACGACGGTCCCGTCCTGCTTGTAGCCGCGCGTCTCGACGTGCACCACGCCGCGGTCGTCCTTGGACTTCGATGGCGTCTTGCCCAGCACCTCGGTCTCGCCGTAGAGGGTGTCCCCGTGGAACGTCGGCTTGACGTGGCGCAGCGACTCCACCTCGAGGTTGGCGATCGCCTTGCCGGAGACGTCCGGCACCGACATCCCGAGCAGCAGGGCGTAGATGTAGTTCCCGACCACCACGTTCCTGCCGAAGTCGGTGGTTTCCGTTGCGTAGTGCGCGTCGATGTGCAGCGGGTGGTGGTTCATGGTGAGCAGGCAGAACAGGTGGTCGTCGTACTCGGTGACCGTCTTGCCTGGCCAATGCTTGTAGACCGCTCCGACCTCGAACTCCTCGAAGTAGCGTCCGAACTGCACGTCTGCCTCCTCGCTCCTGGCACACCGGAGCTGTCAGGATCGCTCACGGATCGGCGCAGCCGCATACGCTGGCCGATATGCGCGGTGACACCGGGTTTCATCGACCGGATCCGCCAGTCCCGCTGACCGGACCGAGGGTTGGCGGTACGTGAGCCACCAACATCAGGCGGTGAGGTTGCGGCCGGAGGAGGGGTCGAACACCTGAACCTGCTCGGCGTCGAACCAGATGTTCACTTGCTCGCCCTCGGTCGCCGGGGACGCCGTGGAGAGGCGGGTGGTGATCTGGGCGCCACTGGAGGGGAGGTCGGCGGTGCCTGCGTCCGCGGCAAGCTCGTCCAACTCCTTCGAGGAGGCCCGATCACCCGCGAGCGAGAAGTACGCGTACTTGTCCGAGCCCATCGACTCGAGTACTTCGATCTGCGCCGAGAACGTGCTGCCCCTCGGCCGGGTGGCCGCATCCACCAGCGAGGCGTCCTCGAAGTGCTCCGGCCGGATGCCGACGATCACCTCGCGGGGCGCCTGCGCAGCCTCCAGCGCACGCCGCAGCCGGTCGGTCAGCGCGATGGCGCCCAGCGCGGTCTGCAAAGCCCCTTCGGCAACGGTCGCGGGCAGGAAGTTCATCGACGGCGAGCCGATGAACCCGGCGACGAACAGGTTGGCCGGGCGTTCGTAGAGTTGCTGCGGAGCACCAACCTGCTGCACCACGCCGCCGCGCATGACCACCACGCGGTCGCCCAGGGTCATGGCCTCGGTCTGGTCGTGCGTGACGTAGACGGTGGTGGTGCCCAGTCGGCGCTGCAATCGGGACACCTCGGTGCGCATCTGCACCCGCAGCTTGGCGTCCAAGTTGGACAGCGGCTCGTCCATGAGGAACGCCTTGGGGCTGCGCACGATCGCGCGCCCCATCGCCACCCGCTGGCGCTGGCCGCCGGAGAGGTTCGCGGGTTTGCGGTCCAGGTGCGCGGTGAGGTCGAGCACGTGCGCGGCCTCGTCGACCTTCCGCGCGATCGTCTGCTTGTCCACCTTCGCCAGCTTGAGCGGGAAGGCCATGTTCTCGCGTACCGTCATATGCGGGTAGAGCGCATAGGACTGGAAGACCATGGCGATGTCCCGGTCCTTGGGGGCTTTCTCGTTGACCCGCTGGCCGCCGATCCGCAATTCGCCCGACGTGATGTCCTCCAGCCCGGCGATCATGTTGAGTGTCGTGGACTTCCCGCATCCGGAAGGGCCGACCAGGATCACGAACTCACCGTCGGTGATCTCCAGGTCGACTTCGGCGACGGCCACGGCGCCGTCCGGGAACTGCTTGGTCACACCATCCAGCTGAATTTCGGCCACGGCAACTTCACCCTTTCACGGCGCCGGAGGTCAGCCCGGCGACGATGCGACGTTGGAAGAACAGCACAAAAATTATGATCGGGACCGTGATCACCACGGCTGCTGCGGAGATCGACCCGGTTGGTTCCTCGAACTGCGAGCTCCCGGTGAAGTTGGCCATGGCCGCGGGCACCGTGCGGGCGGCCTCGGTGGAGGTCAACGAGATCGCGAACAGGAAGTCGTTCCAGCAGAAGATGAACACCAGAATCGCTGTGGTGACCACTCCCGGCGCGGCGAGCGGCACGATCACCGAGCGGAACGCTTGCGCAGGGGTAGCACCGTCCATCTTCGCCGCCTTCTCCAGCTCCCACGGGATCTCCCGGAAGAAAGCCGCAAGTGTGTAGATGGCCAGCGGCAGCGAGAACGTGATGTAGGGCAGGATCAGGCCCGGCCAGGTGTCGAACAACCCCACCGACCGCTCGATCTCGAACAGCGGGCTGACCAGCGAGATCTGCGGGAACATCGCGATCAGTAGCGAGATGCCGACCAGTGGTTTCTTACCGGGGAACCTCAGCCGGGCGATCGCGTAGGCCGCCATGATTCCGATCGCCACGGCAAGCGTGGTGGCGATGATCGCGATGCCGATCGAGTTGATCAGCGCGCGGGTGAACTCGTCGGTGGCGAAGATCCCTCGGTAGTTGTCCAAGGTCCATTCCTGGGGAATGAACCTCCCGTCGGTCACTAACGACGTCGGCTTGAAGGACAGGCTGGCGATCCACAGCACCGGGATGAGCGCATAGGCGATCACCAGCAGGTTGAGCAGCGCCCAGCCGGCCTTACGGCTCGGTGTATCGACTGTCGCCATCACCGCCTCCCTTCCAGGTCCGAACCCGGCGCCGCCGTGCCGAAGAGCTTGATGAACAGGAACGCGATGAGCGCCACGCAGATGAAGATCAGGATGCTGATCGCTGACCCGATACCCAGGTTGAATGCCTTGAACAGGTTGTCATAACCCAGGATCGACACCGAGCCGGTGCCGTTGTTGCCCCTGGTGAGCACATAAATATTGTCGAAGATGCGGAACGCGTCGAGGGTCCGGAACAGCAGCGCGACCAGGATGGCCGGTGCCATCATCGGCAGGATGATCCGGGTCAGCCGCTGCCAGGGACCCGCCCCGTCCACCTGCGCGGCGCGCAGCAGATCATCGGGCACCAATGCGAGACCGGCGAGCAGCAGCAACGCCATGAACGGCGTGGTCTTCCACACCTCGGCGAGCACCACGATGCCCAGCGCCGGGATCTGCTCGGTGAGCGGGGCCGACCCCTCAGGTAACAGGTTGGCCAGGTACCCGGTGCCTGGAGTCCAGGCGTAGTACCAGCTGAACGCGGCCGCGACCGTCACGATGCCGTAGGGGATGAGCACCACGGTCCGCACCGTGCCCCGCGTGATCAGGGTCCGATGCATGATCAGTGCCAGCGCCAGGCCGAGCGCCAGTTCGATCGCCACCGAGATGGCCGTGATCGCGACGGTGACGCCGAACGCGCTCCACCAGTAGCCGTCGGTGAGCACCGCGACGTAGTTGCCCAGTCCGACGAACTCCTGCTGCTCGGGAAAGCGCAGGTCGTAGCGCAACAGCGACAGCCAGACCGCGTATCCGATCGGGTAGGCGGTGACGGCCACCATGACGACGACGGCGGGCGCGCACAGCACGGCGGCCAGCCGGCGCTCAGCTCTGGCCCCCTCGGTCCGGCGCGGCTTGGCGGCCGAGGCCGTGGGCTCCCGGGCCGTCTCGGCGGTGGGGGTGGCGGTCATGATGCCGCCTCCGCGGGGAGGAGTACGCCGGCGGTCATGGCACCAGTCCTTCGGAGTTGACCGCCCGCTGCACCTGCCGGACGAGCTCGGCCTCCGTCCTCGGCGGGTCGATCTCGGCGGGCGGGTTCAGCAGCGCTGAGATCACGATCGAGATACTCTGATACGCCGGGCTCTTGGGTCGCACACTCGCGATGTCGAGTGATTGCTTGATCGCCTGCCAGGCCGGGTATTCGCGCTGGAAAGCCGGATCGGTGTAGAGGGCTTCCAGCGTCGGCGGGACGCCGCCTTCCACCGCGTTGCGCAACTGGTTATCCCGGTTGCGCAGGCACTGCACGGCCTCGACGGCCTCCCCGGGGTAGCGGCTGGTCTGCGACACCGCCAGGTTCAACCCGCCGATCGTGACGCCGGCCGGCCGGCCGCGCTCCACCGCGGGATACGGCGCCCACGCGAAGACGTCCTGCACCTGCCTGCCGGTGTCCTCGGTGGTCGGGTTGCCCCGCTCGTCGAGGAACGCGCCACCGCCGTTCTCCTCGATACCGGGCAGCACGAACGGGTAGTTGACCATGAACGCGGCCTGACCGGACTCCATGGCCAGCCGGGTGCCCCCCTCGTCGCGCTGGGACAGCGACGGGTCGGCTCCGGGCGCGGTGGCCACCCGCCGGATTATCTCCAGCGTCCGCTCGGCGGCGTCGCCCTGGCCGAGGGTCACCGCGCCGTCCTCGGTGACGATCTGCCCGCCTGCGCTGGTGAGCAGGGTGTTGAACCACACCGTGAGGCCCTCGTACTGCGAGCCCTGGACCTCGACCCAGCTCGGCCGGTCCTGCGCGGCGAGCCCGGCGGCGATGTCGATCAGCTCGTCCCAGGTCTTCGGGGGCCGCCCGCCCGGCATCAGGTCCTCGCGGTACCAGAGCAGCTGGGTGTTGGTGTTCAGCGGGGCCGCGTACAACTGGTCCTGCCAGGTCCCGGTCTCGTAGGCCGCCTCGAGCGTGCCCTGGCGGATCGTCGCCGCCGCGTCCGGGGGAAACGGCAGGATCCAGCCGGCCTCGGCGAACTCGGCAGTCCAGGTGACGTCCATGCCCAGGATGTCGATGGTCTCGTCGCCGCCGACGATGCGGCGAGCGAGCTGCAGCCGCTGGTCGTCGGCCTGCCGGGGCAGCGTGACCTGCTCGACGCGGTAGGCGCCGCCTGCCGCCCTGGTGCAGTCTTGGGCTGACTGCGCGTACTGGGTGGCGCCGTCGGCTGGGGTGTAGAACCGCAGCACTACGCCGTCGTCAGCGGACCCGCAGGCGGCCAGCACCGACGCCACAATCGCAGCGGTACCCAGCAACGCGACGGATCTGCTGCGGACACCTCGCCGGGCCCTCATCGAGACCCTCCCTTCCTCGATCCACCCCGACGGCGATGGTGCAGCGGCATCATCGAACCAGATTCTCTACCTCACCGATCCCAGCATGAGCTGGATCATCGTCTGCATTCTGCCTACCATCTCGCAGCGTTATCAGCAGCCGATCGAGGATCTTCTCCGCTCGGGCCTGCCGGTTGGAGTCGGGGGAGAAGACCACGACCAGCGTCAGGACGGAGATCAGCAGCGGCAGGGTAGCGAGCGAGACGACGAGTACCAGCACGGGGATGACCAACACCGGCTGCACGGCGACGGCCGCGGCGGTCCCCCCGATCGCCCCGGCACCTGAGGCCACCCAGGCCATCCCGCCCGCCACGTCGCTCACCGCTCCGTCACTCGGCGCACCGGCGCTCCGTCCGGCGTGCGCACTGTCTCGGTCAGCGCCCTGCGCAGCTCCCACGTCCTGCTGAGCACCCGCAGCGCGTGCCCGAGCCGATACCGCCGCCGTAGCTCAACCAGCTCGGTGTGGAACTCCTCCCGGTAGCGCGGCTGGTCCCGCGCGGGCAGCACCCGCACCGCCAGCGCCACCAAGCCGCGTGACACTCGTCCTGGCGCCGAGCCCGCCTTGCTCATCGCTCCCTGAGACGTCCCAGCCTGAAGGCTCCGCTCAAGTAGTTGAGCGTGCTCAAAGGCTCGTTCGACAATGGCGGCGAGTTCGCGGGCGCAGGCGCGGGCGAGGTCGAGGTCGAGGTCGAGGTCGAGGTCGCGGGCGAGGTCGAGGTCGCGGGCGAGGTCG
>JBOHGM010000026.1:0-38535 GCA_050699435.1 Pseudonocardiaceae bacterium
ACTTGTTGACTGTTCGTACGCCAATCCCGAGGCGGGCGGCGAAGTCTCGGACGCTGAGCCGCAGTGCTTCCCGGAGCAGTTTGGCTTCATGACCGGTCCAGCGGTCAACGATCGTCACGAGCACCACGCCCCTCAGCCAGAAACGTCGCACGCAGCGTAGTGCCCTGGCTCAGCGGGTTGCGGAGTCGCGCAACCACTGCAGGGTGAAGTCGTACTCGGCGTCCATCAGCTTGCGGACGCTGTCCGTGATCGCCTTCTCCACCTTGCCGCCGATCAGCGGTAGCGCCACGGTGGCCTCCAGCCGCAGCGTCACCACCGATCCGGCGGGATCGGGCTCGATGCTCATCTCCCCGGTGATCGTGCCCGGGGCGCGGTCGACCACCGCCTGCACGGTGCCACGCGAACCCGTCCAGATCTCGGTGCGGTGGATCACCAGGTCGCCGGGCAGCACGGCGCGGATGCAGGAGGGCAGCGCACTGGCGGGCACGCGCTGGCGCAGGACGACGGTCACGCCGCGCTCGTCCTCCTCGCGGGAGGTCAGTTCGGCCCCGGGTCCGCCCACCGTGCGTACCTTGTCGCGGAGGAAGGCAGCGGCGGTGAGTACCTCCAGCATTCGTTCGGGGGGTTCGGGATACCGGTGCCGGAGCTCGACGCGGCTGGTCATGGCGGGGACGCTACCGTGAGCGCCTGTGACGACCCCCGGGGCGGCGGGCACAGCACTAGACGGAGTCGAGCTCGCGCCGTTCACCACTCTCCGGCTGGGCGGTCCGGCCCGCCGCTTCGTCGCAGCGGCCACGGCGCAGGCCTGCGTGGCAGCCGTGCGAGCCGCCGATGCCGCCGGTGAGCCGCTGCTGCTGCTCGCTGGGGGTTCCAACTTGGTGGTCGGCGATAGTGGGTTCGACGGCACCGCGGTGCGGTTGGTCAGCCGGGGGATGCGCATCGACGGCGAGTCGGTGCTGCACGCTGCCGCAGGCGAGGACTGGGACGCCGTGGTTGCGCGCACCGTGGCGGCCGGGTACGGCGGGCTGGAGTGCCTGTCCGGGATCCCTGGTTCGGTCGGCGCGACCCCGGTGCAGAACGTCGGGGCCTACGGGGTGGAGCTGTCCGACCTGCTGCAGGACATCGACCTTTACGACAGGCGCACCGGCGAGGTGCGCACGGTGCCCGCAGCGGACTTGGGGCTGGGTTACCGGAGCAGCGTGCTCAAGGGCAGCGACGTGGCTGTGGTGCTGCAGATCCGGCTCGCGTTGCGTTCCGACGGGTTGTCCGCCCCGATCCGCTACCCCGAACTGGCCCGGGCACTCGACGTCGAGCCCGGTACCCGGGTGCCCGCGCCGTTGGCCAGGGACGCTGTGCTGAGGCTGCGCCGAGGCAAGGGGATGGTGCTCGACCCCGCCGACCACGACACTTGGTCGGCGGGGTCGTTCTTCACCAACCCCCTAGTGGACGCCGAGGAGGCCGCTGGCGTCCTGCACCGGATCCGCCAGCAGGTGGGTGCGGCGGCACAGGTGCCGCAGTACCCGGGCGGTTCGGGGCGGATCAAGCTCTCGGCCGCCTGGCTGATCGAGCAGGCCGGCTTCACCCGCGGGCACCCCGGGCCGGGTGGCCGGGCCGCGCTGTCCGGCAAGCACACCCTCGCCCTGACCAACCGGGGTGGGGCGTCCACCGAGGACCTGCTCACGCTTGCGCGGGAGGTCCGGGACGGGGTGGCCGCCACCTTGGGCGTCACCCTGCTCCCCGAACCCGTCCTGATCGGGTGCGCACTCTGATCGCCGGCCGGGTACTGCGGCACCTCAGTCCTCGCGGTGGATGCGCAGCGCGGAGTGCTGGTCGCGTGGCTTCACCACGATCAGGTCCAGGTTGACGTGCGCGGGCCTGCTGACCGCGAACGCGATCACCTCGGCGACGTCCTGGGCGGTCAGTGGGGTGAGCCCGGCGTAAACCCGGTCCGCCCGCTCGTCGTCGCCGCCGAAGCGGACCAGGGAGAACTCGGTCCGCACCAGGCCGGGGGCGACCTCGATGAACCGCACCGGCGCTCCGAGGTGCTCGGCGCGCAGCGTGCGATGCACTGCCGCTTGGGCGTGCTTGGCGGAGGTGTATCCGGAGCCGTTGTCGTAGGCCTCCAGCGCGGCGATCGAGGTCACCGTGACCAGGACGCCGTCCCCAGAGTCGATCAGCTTGGGTAGGAAGGCCCTGGTCATCCGCAGGGTGCCGAGCACGTTGGCCTCCCACATCCAGCGCCACTGGTCCTCGTCGGCGGCCAGCACCGGATCCAGTCCTTTGGCTCCACCAGCGTTGTTCACCAGTACTCGCGCGGCGGGCACTGCCTCGGTGAAGGCGGCCACCGAGTCGGGAGCGAGGACGTCCAGTGCCACAGCGGTGCCGCCGATCTCGTCGGCGATCTCCTGGCAGCGCTGCACCCGGCGGGCGCCGAGCACGACGTGAAAGCCTGCGGCGGCCAGCGCACGCGCGGTCGCCGCCCCGATCCCACTACTGGCCCCCGTGACAACGGCGGTCGGTCGCTGTTCGATCATCCCCCGACCCTAAAACCCGCACCCCCAGGACTTTCAGCGGGCTGAGCGGGGTTATCGAAGTTGCGATAACCCCGCTCAGCCAGCTGAATACGAGGTGACGGCAAGATGGGGCACGTGATCGACCGGATAGGGATACCCCTGCGTCGCGCTGCGGTGCTCTCGGTGCACACGTCCCCGCTGGAGCAGCCGGGCACGGGGGACGCCGGCGGGATGAACGTCTACATCGTGCAGACCGCGACCCGGATGGCCCGCCGTGGTGTCGAGGTCGAGATCTTCACCAGGGCTACCTCCTCCGGGTTGCCCCCGGTGGTGGAGCTCGCGCCGGGCGTCATCGTGCGCCACATTGCCGCAGGGCCCTATGAGGGCCTGGCCAAGAACGACCTGCCCGCGCAGCTGTGCGCCTTCACCGCCGGCGTGCTGCGGGCCGAGGCGCGCCGCGAGCCCGGCTACTACGACGTGGTGCACTCGCACTACTGGCTATCCGGGCAGGTCGGGTGGCTGGCCAGGGACCGCTGGGGGGTGCCGCTGGTGCACACTGCGCACACCCTGGCCAAGGTGAAGAACGCCGCGCTGGCTGAAGGCGACACCCCCGAGCCGCACACCCGGGTGATCGGCGAGGAGCAGGTAGTGGCCGAATCCGATCGGCTGGTGGCGAACACCCCGGCCGAGGCCGCGCAGCTCGTCGAGCTCTACGGCGCCGACCCGGCCCGTACCGCCACCATCCTTCCTGGTGTCGACCTGGAGCGCTTCACGCCGGGTTCCCGCAAGGCTGCCCGGGCTGAGCTGGGCCTGCCCCTCGACGCCGTCGTGCTCGCCTTCGTCGGCCGTATCCAGCCGCTGAAGGCGCCGGACGTGTTGCTGCGGGCCGCCGCCGAGATGCTGCAACGCGAGCCGGCACTACGCGATCGGCTGCGGGTGCTCATCGTGGGCGGGCCATCGGGCAGCGGGCTGGCCGAACCCACCGCGCTGCAGCAGCTGGCCGCGGCGTTGGGGATCAGCGAGCAGGTCGTGTTCGCCCCACCGCAGGGGGGTGCCGCGCTGGCTGGGGTCTACCGCGCGGCCGATGTGGTGGCCGTGCCCAGCTATAACGAGTCCTTCGGCCTCGTCGCGCTGGAAGCCCAGGCGTGCGGGACGCCGGTGGTGGCGGCGGAGGTGGGGGGTCTGCCGGTGGCGGTGGCCGACGGAGTGTCCGGGCAGCTGGTGGGCAGCCATCACCCGCTCGACTGGGCAGCTGCGCTGTCCGCCGTCGCACTGCACCCGGGGCGACGCGAGGAGCTGGCCGCCGGTGCCACCGGGCATGCTCGGTGGTTCTCCTGGGAACGCACCACCGAGTCCCTGCTGCGGGTCTACGCCGAAGCCTCGGCGGCTTACCGGATGGACGCGCTGGACCGCGAGGTGGCGGTGTGACCGCCGACGTATGTGGTCCCGCGGAGGCGGCGAGATGACCGGGCAGTTGGACGGGGTGATCGTTGCGTTGCTGGACGAGGCCGGGCTGCGCTACGAGCACTCCGAGCCGGGCAGCTTCGTGGTCGCACTTCCGGGTACCGCCCGGCTGCAGACCCCCTGCTGGGTGCTGGTGGGCGCGCACGGGGTGCTGGTGGAGGCGTTCGTCTGCAGGCGGCCGGACGAAGCACACGAGGACGTCTACCGCTGGCTGCTGCAGCGCAACGCCCGCCTCTACGGTGTGCACTACACGCTGGACAAGGTCGGCGACATCTACCTCATCGGACGGCTCTCACACCACGCCCTGACTGCGGACGAACTGGATCGGGTGCTCGGCCAGGTGGTCGAAGCCGCTGATGGCGACTTCAATACCCTGCTGGAGATGGGTTTCGCCTCGTCGATCCGCCGTGAATGGGACTGGCGGGTGGCCCGCGGCGAGTCGCCGGCCAACCTGGCCGCCTTCCGGCACCTGGTGCGCTAGCGCGTTGGTGAGTGGCGACACGCGCGGTCCTACCTCGGCCGGGATGAAGGGTGGGTCGTGGCGGGGCGGCCCGGGGAGAGAGGGGGAGTCGCACACTCGGGCCGCCCCGCCACTGTCCCGCGGTTCGGACCCTTAGGCGGGGGGCACCCAAGGAATCCCCACGGGCCGCGGTTCGATGGGGGGAGGTCGAACCGCGTCTTGTCGCTCTCCCACCGGGAGTGCGTGGGAGCCGGTGGGGAGAGCGGTGAAACCGTCTCAGTAGAGCGAATGGATCACAAGACCTTAGCACTCATCCGTTCGAGCGAAGCTGAGCCGAGTATACCCTCTGGCGCGGCTGCCCGGGGTGGTGTAGCGCGTGCTTGACCGGACAGAGGTGGTGGGACGACGATCCGGCGGTGCCCTTCCGCAGCCCGTTCCCGGACGTCGAGATCCCTGCCGTCTCGCTCACCGAGCTGATCTTCGTCCAGGTGCCCGACCGCGCCGGCCGGCCCGCTCTGGTCGATGGTATCTCGGGCCAGACGATCACCTACGGCGGGCTGAGGGTCCTGGTGAACCGGCTCGCTGGGGCACTCGCCGCGCGAGGCATCCGCAAGGGTGACGTGGTGGCGGTGTTCGCGCCCAACACGCCGTACTACGCAGTGGTCTTCCACGGCATCCTGCGCGCAGGCGCCGTCGCCACCACCGTCAACTCGCTCTACACCCCCGACGAGGTGGCCAACCAGCTCCGTGACTCCGGGGCGACGCTGCTGTTCACCGTCTCGCCGTTGCTGGACCGGGCCGCTGTGGCCACCGAGCAAGAGGGTGTCTCGGTGACAGACACAGTGGTCCTGGACGGCGCGCCGGGCTATCCGTCGCTGGCGGACCTGCTCGGCGAGGACGCGGCGGCGCCTGAGGTCAGCATCGACCCCGGCACTGACCTGGCCGTGCTGCCGTATTCCTCGGGAACCACCGGTAAGGCCAAGGGCGTGATGCTCACGCATCGCAATCTGGTCGCGAACCTTGCGCAGTGCCAGCCGTTTCTCAAGGTCGGCCAGGACACCCGAGTGCTCGCCGTGCTGCCGTTCTTCCACATCTACGGCATGACGGTGCTGATGAACCTCGGTCTGTTCACCGGGGCCACCGTGGTGACCCTGCCCAGGTTCGATCTGGAGACGTTCCTGCGCACGATCCAGGAGCACCGCACGGACCGGGTGTACATCGCCCCGCCGGTGGCCGTGGCGCTGGCCAAGCACCCGATGGTCGACCAGTTCGACCTCTCCGCGATGGAGATCCTGTTCTCCGGTGCCGCACCGCTGGACGCCGAGCTCGCCGACACGGTGCGGGCCCGGCTCGGGTGCCGGGTCCGGCAGGGCTACGGCATGACCGAGATGAGCCCGGTCTCGCACGGCATTCCCGTTGACCGCGATGACATCCCGGTGGGCACCGTCGGGTACACCGTCCCGAACATGGAATGCAAGCTTGTCGACCCGGAGACCGGGCGGGAGGTCGGCGAGGGGGCACTCGGTGAGCTGTGGTGCAAGGGTCCCAACGTGATGGTCGGCTACCTGCATGACGCCGAAGCCACCGCGGCGACCCTGGACTCCGAGGGTTACCTGCACACCGGCGACGTCGCGACGGTTGACGAGAACGGCTACGTCACGATCGTCGACCGGGTCAAGGAACTGATCAAATACAAGGGCTATCAGGTGCCGCCCGCAGAGCTGGAGGCCCTGCTGCTCACCCACCCGAAGATCTCCGATGCCGCGGTGATCGGGGTCCGCGACTCCGACGGCGAGGAGGTGCCCAAGGCGTTCGTGGTGCGCCAGCCCGGCGCCGACGATCTCACCGGCGAGGACGTGATGGCCTTCGTCGCGGCGAAGGTGGCACCGCACAAGAAGGTGCGAGCGGTGCAGTTCGTCGAGCAGATCCCCAAATCCGCGTCCGGCAAGATCCTGCGCAAGAACCTCCGCGCCGTGGAACCCGCCGCCACCTGACCCTATCGACTAACACGGGTAGTGCACCGAACTGGGAAACTACCTGATCCGCTCCCGGCCGGCGTGACTGGGTTAGACAACCGGGCCAGCTGAACAAGCATTCGACAGGTCAACCTCAGGCGGCGGGCCACTACAGGCGCGCGAGGTGCCCAGCGCCTCGGTGGTCGGCTCGCAAGGGGACCTGTCGTTGAGGAGAGCCTGGAGTTCGGGAAGGAACAGTTCACCGGTCGTCTCAGCGCACTCGGCCCGTGCTGGGCTCACGACCTTGGTCCAGTCGAGACCTCCGTCGAGGCGCTCGCCAGCCTCGACACCCTGGAGCAAGGCGACCTGGTCCGGTCCCCTCTTGATCCATCCGAGCTCGTCGAGACTGCAGAGCATGCCGTTGGATACCTGTCCGCGGTACCGCCGCCTTCGTATCTTGATCGGTCCGTCTCGGCCCAGCCGACGCTTAACCCACGTACCGGGCGGTGCGACGGGGACAAGGCTGCCCTCCTGGACAACATCCTTACCGCTGAAGACAATCTCTACGGGCTCGTCGTCGCCGATTCGCACGGTCGCGACGCGCACCCGATCGGAGTTGGGAATGGGGCGGACGCTGAGCACGTAGCCGACGATCGGCTCTCGCCTGGGCACAGGCCAGTAACCTCCTGCTTTGAGCGACGGCTGTCAAGGGACGCGCCGCTGCATGACCCAAATTACTAGATGTCCTTGCCGGATGACCACAACGCTTCAAACGAGCGGCTTGCCGCGGCGGTGCGACGCCGGCTCATGACGATGTCACTGTTCGTGTCGCGGTTTGGACGCATCACGTAACCGAACGACCTGCCCTCGAAGTAGTCAACCATCTGGTTGTGCAACGCTGGCTGCTCAAGCCGCAAGGTCTCGACGTCCACGGCATAGAGCCCCACGCCCGCTATCACCGGCGACGTCGTGTGACGAAACGAGCAGTTCTCTAGGAGGTAGTCTCCGCCGACCCGGTCCATCAACAGCGAGCGCAGACCCTCCACCGCGTCTTCGAGCGCTGGTGTCTCCCCCGGGATGAGGAAACGGTAGGTGCACCCCCGCTGGATGTTGGCGGCGACCGTGTTGAGGAAGGGGCCGGCGGCCGGTTCCCCCTCGGGCATGGCGATGACATCGAAGTCCAGATCGACGCTGAGGATGTCGACGCTGACCGCGTAGCGTTCGAGCTGCAGAACCTCATCGTCCTGGATCAAGCCTCCCATCGACGCGTTCGGCGCCACCACCATCTCTTCGGCGACGGCGTCGATGCGCTCAGCGAGCACGCGCCCGATTCGGCCGACGAGGGCTGAGTGACGGCTCGTCCGCGCCTGGGCGTCGATGAGCGCCTTCTCGACGTAGCGCGCGAGTGGACCGTGGTCGACCGACGCACCGATCGGCTGCCCGAAGACGAGGTAGTCGAGACTCACACCGAAGAAGTCCGCCAGCGCGACAAGCTTCTGGAAGCTGGGGCGAGTCTGGTCGTGCGCGTACTGCGAGAGTGCCGCCGCACTCACGCCGACCGCATCGAGAAGTGCCTGACGATTTCTGCTCAGCCCCCGCCGCTCGATCAGGGCACTGAGCATCTGCCCGAGCTTGACCTCGCGATTGTGCACTTCATGCTCCCGTCCGCCGAAACGGCTCATCGACCAAAGCTCTCGACGATCATTAAGTCAGACTTGATAGAACGTCCTGCTCTGCTTCACTACCAGCTTGACTGCTGCTCGATCGCACCACAAAATGAAGTCTAGCGTGGGTCCGCATCAAGTAGACCGGCCACCCCGGCGGACGGGCCTGCGCATCGAGGGCGGTGATGGACGGTGTCCGTGATCTTCTTCTTCATCGGCGCACTCCTCGGCTTGATCGTCGGGGCAGCTGTCTGCGTGCGATACGTGCGCCAGGAAATGACCGCGCAGATCGCGCCGAGCATCGAGAGCCTACGCGCTCAGCTCAGCCACCTGCAGTTCGAGGTCAATCTCGCGCTCACGAATTGGCACAATGAACTGTACGGCCACACTCTTCGCGATCAGCCAACCAGACGTGGTTGATACTACTACAGCCGCACTTTTCCGCGGGTGAATGCCGGGCGCATGCGGTGATGCGACCGGCGGGTGGTGTCCGATTCTTCCTGGGCCTGGTACTGCAACGCGTGGGCACCCGGCGACTGCGCCGCCGCCACGAACACGAGCTGTCCTGGCCCCACCACTGGATCGACTGGCCCGACTTCCTCCTGCCCCGCGACCGCGACCACGCCATCCACCACATCCGCGCACTGCACGACCACGCACGCGCCGACCACCAGGTCGAAGTCGCCTGCAGCGGAGGCATCGGCCGCACCGGCACCATCATCGTCTGCCGCCTACTCCTGAGCCGCTACGACCAGGAACACCAGTAATAGTGATCACCCGGACGGCGTACGCAGACGATAACACCCCTTGACGTCAGGGCACCAGTGCACTCACCACTGGAGACCAAGCCCCGCTAGAGACCCTACACACATGTCAACATGCAAAGGCGCGCACTTGTAATCCGGGGCCCCTGTTGGTTGAGTGCAAGGTGGGACCTTCACTCCGCCACGAAGAAAGGGACGTGCCCATGTCGCTCACCGTTCCTCCGGACTTGTTAAGCCGTGCCCAGCAAGGCCCGGTTTCCGATGCCGAGTTCATCGAATGCATCCGCACCTCGTTGCCGTACGCGTGGTCAGTAGTCAGCGAGGTCGCCGAGAAGCTGACGGCCAATGCTGCACCATTCGCTGACAACCAGATCCCGCCTCCCGACGAGGACGCCCAAGGGGAACTGTTGCGCCTGGCGGCAAGCGACGCGATGCGATCAGCGGTCGAACGGCATTTCGGCGTTCGCGTCGCCTTCCAGAACTGCTGCCGGCTCGCCTTGTTCGACCCGAACGCCAGCGAAAGCTACGACGAGTTCACGTCATCTCGCGCTCAGCTCCTGAACCAACGACCCGCCTTGCTCAACTGCTGATCACATCAAGGATGAGGGTGCACTCCGTTCGCTGAGGTGCACCCTCGCACATTAGCGGGCACCGGCGTCACTAGCCGGCAAAGCCATGGTGCACGGCCTCGACGTTGTTGCCGTCGAGATCGCGAAGGAACACACCGTAGTAGGTCGGGTGGTACTCGGGCCACTCGCGAGGAGGGTGCAGGATCTCCGCGCCCGCCTCGACCGCTGCCCGGTGGACCGCGTCGACCGCGGCTCGGTCCGGCGCGCCGAACGCGATGTGCACCTCCCGCCCCGGCGCCCCATCACTGGCACCGAGCCAGCAGTGCGGGAACCCGTCTGAACCGGTCAGCCCGACCACTAGACGGTCATCCCGCGTGAACCGCATCACCTCCCGGAACCCGAGCGGCGCGAAGGCCCGCAGGTAGAAGGCTGCGGAGGCATCGACGTCGTCAACTTGCAGCGCCACGTGGTCAAGCACGTGAGAAGCGTATGCCCGGCGGACAGCGCGGCATACTGACTGCCATATACGACGTGATGACGCTCCGCACCGCTTTGCGTCCGTGCAGGCAACGACCGTCAACCGCGTCCGAGTGTCGCTGTCCCGCCACCGTCAACGCGTCTGCTGCGGATCTGCCTCTATGGGATCAAGGAGGGTCGCGAAGCCTGGCGCGGGCACCTCTGCTGTGCACCGACCGCTCCCACCGACCCTTGCGAATGCGATGCCGGCTGATCGGGGCCGTATCGTCATCACATGCGAGTCGCCCTCTCCGCGCTGTTGTTCGTGGTGGCGGCACTGGCCGAGATCGGCGGGGCGTGGCTGGTCTGGCAGGGGGTTCGCGAGCACCGCGGACTCATCTGGATCGGCGCTGGCGTCCTGGCGCTCGGGTTGTACGGCTTCGTGGCGACCCTGCAGCCTGACCCGCACTTCGGCCGGATCCTGGCCGCCTACGGCGGGATCTTCGTGGCCGGGTCCCTCGCCTGGGGAGTCGTGCTCGACGGGTTCCGGCCCGATCGGTACGACATCGCAGGCGCGATCATCTGCCTGCTGGGTGTGGTCGTGATCATGTACGCGCCACGAGGATGAACCCATGGCAAGGAGATGCTGTCGGTGTCCGAGAACAACAAGCGCCTGGTCCACCGGTTGGTCGATGAAGTCATGAACGCCGGACGGCTCGACGTGCTTGACGAGCTGTACTCGCCCACCATGGCCAGCGCAGCGCGACGCTGGATCGCCCCCTTCAGGCAAGCCTTCCCCGACGTCCACATGACGGTGGTTGACGTGGTCGCCGAAGGCGACAAGGTGGCCGCACGCTTCACCTGCTCTGCCACCCAGCACGAGGAGTGGCAGGGAAACGCCCCCGACGGTCGCCGCTTCGACAACGTGGACGAGGTGTACTTCTTCCGATTCCGCGACGGCAAGATCGTCCACGTCTGGGGGCTCGAAGACAATCTTGACCGGATGACGCAGCTCGGCCACCTCCCGGCCAGCAGTACAGCAGCGAAGTACAGCAACCGGGCCCGATGAGCTGATCTCCGCCGGATCGTCACACCATCGCTGAATTGCATCGGCCTCTGGCGGATCGGTCGGTAGCGGCGTAGGGCGAACTTCTCCGGCCATTCCAGCCCACTGGCGTTGGTTTCGTCACGGGCCCGCACGGTCCCCGAGACCACGGGCCGCACGGCGCGTCGCACTGGGAGTGTCGGAGCAAGGACGTAGCCAGGGCGTCCACGCACCGGATACGGTCCGCTACGCAGCCTTGGTCCTCGCTCGGTGTGTCGACCCTCGGCAGGGGGTCGCTGATGGCGGGCAACATCGCGGGGGACCACCGCGAGTGGGCTAGGTCGATCTCCTGGAGGTCATCAGATGGGCATGGCAGCGATCCTGGCCGATATGCCCGATATGTGGCGCGCTGCGCTGGCCGCGCATGTGCCCGATCAGCACGGCCGCTGCCGGGCTTGCCGCGACACCAGCGGCGTTGCCGCGACCTGGCCGTGCCTCACCCGGGACGTCGCTGAGGAGGCCAAGTATCTCTACGAAGGTGGGTTGCCGGGCACCTACGGGGGTCGCCACGCACGATCGTGATAGCGGGCCAGGGGAAACCGCTGACCGATCCCCTCCCATGGCTGGCGGCGATATACCCTCCCGGGGCCGGGGGGACAGGACGGGGGGTCAGCCCTGGGCGGGCAGCGCGGCGACGGTGGGGGCGGGGACACCGGCTGCGGTGAGCGCGGACTGAACCCGGGCGTTGAGCGCACGCTGAACCGCCCACTGACGGCCCGGTTTGGTCTTCACCGTCAGCCGCAGCGTCACCGCGTACGGGGTCACCGCCTGCACCCCCAGCAGCTCCGGAGCCTCGATGACGTCCTCGGCGTGCTCGCCCTCGGTCACCTCGCAGCTGGCCTGCAGGGCGAGCTCGCTGGCCTGCTCGATGTCGGCGTGCCTGCCCAGCGGTACGTCGACCACCGCGATCGCGAAGCCCTTGCTGAAGTTGCCCACCCGGAGGATCTCGCCGTTGCGGACGTACCAGACCGTGCCGCTGATGTCGCGGATCGTGGTGATGCGCAGTCCGATGGCCTCCACATCCCCGATCGCCTCGCCGAGGTCGACGGTGTCATCCACGCCGTACTGACCTTCCAGCATCATGAAGATCCCGGAAAGGAAATCCCGGACCAAGTTCTGCGCACCGAACCCGATGGCCAGCCCTAGTACGCCCGCCGAGGCCAGGATCGGCGCGATGTCCACGCCGAGCTCGGCAAGCACCATGATGAACGCGACCCCGTAGATCAGGAACGAGGAGACCGAGCGCAGCAGCGACCCGATCGTGCGGGCGCGTCGCGCGGCGGACTGCGTTTGCAGGTCGAGGGTGGACTGCCCGTCGCGGTCCCGGGGCCGTAGCCACAATGGCGCCCTGCCCTCGCTGACCTGGCTGGTCAGTCGGTTGATTGCCCGGTGAACCAGCAAGCGCAGCAGGAATGCCAGGACCATGATCGTCAGGATGGACAGGGTGCCGTCCACCACGCTGTCCGCGTAGCGGGCCAGCCAGTCGGTGCGGGTCAGCTCGTAGACCTGCTGACACATCGACCCGTCCTCCGCGGCGCACGGAGGCTGGGCGCGCTGCGGTGGGTTAGCGGCACCGACGGGGATCCCGTCCTGCACGTCACATCACCTCTCGCGATCATCCCCGACTCCAGAGATTGCGAAGGGTGCTCGCCTGGCATCGGCCGTGGCGAGCACCGCGTCCGACGGTGCCGGATGCCAGCGCTGGGATGCAAACCCGCCGCGTGTGCAGTCCACCACCGGGCGTGTCGGGCGGACGGCCGGTGGTGGACCCCGCATCCCCGGCCGCACGGCGCCTGGCAGGCTGCCTGCATGAGCATTGGGAGCCTGGTTCTGCTCCGCCACGGGGAGAGCGAGTGGAACGCCAAGAACCTGTTCACCGGCTGGGTGGACGTGCCGCTGTCGGAGAAGGGTGAGCATGAGGCGCTGCGCGGTGGCACCTTGCTTCGGGAGAGGGGACTCTTGCCCGACGTGCTGCATACCTCGCTGCTTCGCCGCGCGATCAATACCGCCAACCTCGCGCTGGACGTCGCCGACCGGCAGTGGATCCCGGTGCGCCGGGACTGGCGGCTCAACGAGCGGCACTACGGCGCGCTGCAGGGCAAGGACAAGGCACAGATCCGTGCGGAGTACGGCGAGGAGCAGTTCATGCTCTGGCGCCGCTCCTACGGCACCCCGCCGCCGCCCATCGAGCCCGGCAGCGAGTTCAGCCAGGATGGTGACCCGCGCTACGCCGGAATCGACGTCCCGCGGGCGGAGTGCCTGGCCGACGTGGTGGCGCGGATGCTGCCGTATTGGGAGTCGTCGATCGTGCCCGATCTGCGGGCGGGCCATCTCGTGCTCGTCGCTGCGCATGGCAATTCGCTGCGCGCCCTGGTCAAGTATCTGGACGACATCGACGAACAGACCATCGTCGGGCTCAACATCCCGACCGGCATCCCGCTGCATTACGACCTCGACGACCAGTTGCGACCGATCACCCACGGGGGCACCTATCTGGATCCGGATGCGGCGGCGCACGCCATTGCCGTGGTGGCCAACCAAGGCCGGTAGACCCAGACCTTCACCGGGGCGCACGCTGCTGGAGTAGGCAGGTGAACCAGTGGTGAACGGCAGGCGAAACTTGACCACCGCGTGCGTCAATCCGGCCACTCGGGGTCCGCTGATGCTAGGAGCTGCACCGGGTCCGGTGCCTACGATTCCGCTGTGACACTCGCAGCCGTCGTGCTCACCGCGATCGGCGTCCTGGTGGTCGGCGGGGTCATCGGTGTTCTGGTCGGCCGTCGCGCCAGGACAGTGCAGACCCGGCACACGCAGGACGGCCCGACTGTCGCCGACCTCGTCCAGCGGGTCGTGCTCTCCTCGCACAATGGCGTGGTGCTGCTCAACAGGGCCGGTGACGTGGTGCTGCACAACCCGCCCGCTGCCGAGCTGGGCCTGGTCCGCGGGGCGCGCCCGGATGAGCGCGCGTGGAAGGCCGCCGAGCATGTCCTGGAAACCGGGGACGTGGTCCAGGTCGATCTCTCGCCGCTGGAACAGGGTGCCCGAGCGGGCCGTGGGCCCACCGCGGTGCTCGGTGAGGTCCGGCCGCTGGGCGACGGATTCACCGTCGTCGACGCCGCCGACGAATCAGACGCGGTCCGGCTGGAGGCCACCCGGCGGGATTTCGTGGCTAATGTCAGCCACGAGCTGAAGACCCCGGTGGGCGCGGTGGCGCTGCTCGCTGAGGCGGTGCTGGACGCCGCCGACGATCCGCATGAGGTGCGCCGGTTCAGCACCAAGATCCTCAACGAGTCCACCCGGCTGGGCGCGCTGGTCACCGAACTGATCGCGTTGTCCCGGTTGCAGGGCGCCGAGCGGCTCCCCGAACTGGCCACCGTCGAGGTGGATAAGGTGGTCCGTGAGGCGCTGGCCAGGTGCCGGCTGGCCGCCGAGTCGGCCGGCATCCGGATCACCGTGGATCCGCCCAGTGGACTGCTGGTCGACGGCGATGCCACGTTGCTCATCACCGCGATGTCCAACCTGGTCGACAACGCGGTGTCCTATTCGCTACCGGGCAGCCCGGTGTCGGTCAGCAGGCGGTTGGCGGACGGGTTCGTCGAGATCGCCGTCACCGACCGCGGCCTGGGCATCGCCCCGGAGCACCAGGAACGCGTCTTCGAGCGTTTCTTCCGGGTCGATCAGGCACGCAGCCGGGCGACCGGCGGCACCGGGCTCGGGCTGGCGATCGTCAAGCACGTCGCCGCCAACCACGGCGGTGACGTGCGACTGTGGAGCAGGCCGGGCACCGGGTCCACGTTCACCCTCCGGGTTCCCGCGCACCCGGCTAGTGCCAAGAGCTCGCCCCACCCGCCGTCGAGACCCGAACCCGTGGGAGGAACGCCGTGACCAGGATACTGATCGTCGAGGATGAGGAGTCGTTCGCCGATCCGCTTGCCTTTCTGCTGCGCAAGGAGGGCTTCGCCACCGCGGTGGCCACCTCCGGCTCCGCAGCGCTGGATGAGTTCGACCGCAACGGCGCCGACATCGTGCTGCTCGACCTGATGCTTCCCGGAATGAGCGGCACCGACGTGTGCAAACACCTGCGCGCCCGCTCCGGGGTTCCGGTGATCATGGTGACCGCGCGGGACAGCGAGATCGACAAGGTGGTCGGCCTGGAGCTCGGCGCCGATGACTACATCACCAAGCCCTACTCGGCTCGGGAGCTCATCGCGCGGATCCGCGCGGTACTCCGCCGCGGCGGGGAGGGCGACGGCGACGGCGCGCTGACCCCAGCGGTGCTCGAGGCCGGGCCGGTGCGGATGGACGTGGAACGGCACACGGTCACCGTCGCCGGTCAGGAGGTGGCGCTGCCGCTCAAGGAGTTCGACCTGCTGGAGTACCTGCTGCGCAACGTCGGACGGGTGCTGACCCGCGGTCAGCTCATCGACCGGGTCTGGGGGGCGGACTACGTCGGGGACACCAAGACCCTCGACGTGCACGTCAAGCGATTGCGCTCCAAGATCGAGCCGGATCCCTCCTCGCCCCAGCACCTGGTGACCGTCCGCGGCCTGGGCTACAAGTACGACATCTAGGAAGGAGCGTTGATCAGCCACCGTTGGCGGGAGCGAAGTAGTTACTCAGCATTTCCGTGGACCATTTTGCCTGCCGAATCTCACCGCGCGGTCCGAATTCGCTGAACCATGGCTTGATATCAAGGACTGGCGTTCCGTCGACCGCATCGAGGTCTTCAACGTAAAGATCAAGTCCGTCGGCCTCGATAAGTCGGCAGCGTGAAACTCCCAGCCAGTTCACACGACGCATGTTGCGATGACCGAAGATCCCCACCTCGGGCCAGGCTGGGTTGTCTCGTGCGCGGCGGGCACCGAGATTAAGGTCCGTCGGATCAGTCAAATGAAACCGAAATACGATTTCTAGGTGCGAGAATTCCTCCAAGCCTTTTGTCGAGTCGGCAGTGAAGCGATTGCCGTCGATACGGATGATGGAGCGGGTGCCACCCCAGTAGTCGTCGGTCGGCTCGATGCGTCCACCGACGACGTAGGCGAGTGGCTCAACTACAAACGACTGGCCTGTCATAGTTCCCTCTCGTTCGGCAATCGTGACTTGCGTTGTGCTGGCTCGTGTTAGGGCGCTGTTGCCAGGTATGCGGCAGCGCGCTCGTCAAGTTCTTTGGCGGCAGTGAGGCCTCGGCCGCGCAACGGCGACAGGGCCGATCGCATGCCGTGTACGACTTGTCGTACCCGGCCTGAGTGGATGCCGTCCACGGCGCCGAGGGCTTGAGACCAGGTGGCGCAGGCTTCATCGAGGTTGCCGGAACGTGCTTGGGTGGCTCCGAGGTACCCGAGTGTCACCGCGTGGGTGCGGGTGAAGGTGGCGGCTTTGCGTGTGCGGACGCTGCGCCGGAACTCGCGGATTGCGCTGGTCAGGTCTCTGGTGTCGCGGAGCGTGCAAGCTGTTTCATGGGCGAGGCTTGCTTCGCCGAAGAAGAACACACGCGATGGTTCCTCGTCACTTGGTCTCGCTGCGGCGAGGTCGTCCTCGGCTTGCAGCAAAGCCGTCGCTGCGGCTTGCTTTTGTCCAGCGGCACCGAGCGCCTTCGCGTGAACGACGCCGAGCAAGGCGCGTTCGCGTGGGCATGCGAGTTGATAACGCTTGCCGTCCAGAGATGCGGCAGCGAGATCAAGGCCATGCTTATAGTGACCTAGATCGATGGCCTGATGTGCCATAGCCCGCAGGATGTGGCCGGTCATGGGGGCATCATTGGCCTCGGCTGCGAGCTTGACCGCTACGGTGAAGTAGTGCTGAGCGATGGCGTGCTCTGAGTTGTCGAACGCCATCCAACCTGCCAGGTAGGCGAGTTCACTCGCAGCCGAGAACATGCCTTTTCGAACCCGGTCGTCAGCGTATGTCCCCCGCAGGTAACCTGCGACGTCTGAGGTCAGATACTGGACGACTGCGGTGCGGGCATGACCGCATCCACGGCGTTGATCGATCCGCGAGAACATCGACGCCATTTCACGGACGGCTTCACGATCGCCGCAGCCAACAGCGCGAGAGCCGGCAACAGCACGTTCGCTGCCACGCGCAGCCATCTGCGTCCACCATGAGCCAGTGGGTAGGGCAAGCGCGGCCACGGAGTAGGTGGCGGAAACCAGCACGTGCCTGCGCTCCAGATCCACGTCGGTTCTCCCGAGATCGATTAGCGCCATCAGAGTATCGACATCCCAGTCGAGCAGGGCTCGCGATGACAGGGCGTGAGTTCCTAACCCGATCTCGTCAACGGTAATGACACGTCCCAGACGACGTGACAGTGCCTCCGCCAGGATGACCGGTCCCCACCCTGACGGGGTGGACCCGGCCACCCAGTGCGACACATGAGACCTGCCGACAGCCGCGAACTCGCGAGCACCATTCTCTGCGGCAACACGCCGAAACGCATTGGCGACTTGCGCATGCGAGCACCGAGCCTCAGCAATGACGGTCGCGAGCTTCTCGTTGGCCTTTCGTATCTGTGCCATGGTGCACCCCCATTAGATGATCTTTCACCACGTTCACCACGTGGCAGCCATTGACAACCTACCGACGCCGCATAGCGAGTGGTTCACTCGTCGTGTCCCAGTGACCTTATCGGAGTCCAGGAAGGGTGTAACCATGACGGCCGCTGCACAGCACGTCGGGGAGCACCGAGACGGGTCGGCGGTGGTCGGCTCCCTGGTCGCGGTGATCGGGCCACCAGGAGCCGGCAAGACGACCGTGATCAGTGCTTTGGGGCGGACGAGAGGCTTGCCTGTGTTCCGGCTGAGCGAAGCCGAACTCGCCTACTCTGACCTGCTGGCCGACATTGCACCTAGCACAGATCCGCTGGGGTGGGTCGGTGTCCAGGCTGTACAACGGATCCTCCGAGCGGCGTTCATCAACGGAAGATTCGGCATCGGGTCTGTGCTGCTGGACAACTTCCCCGGCACTGCCCGCCAGCTTCATCGGCTAGCGGAAGTCGCCGCGGTGACCGGCAGACGCATCGCGATCTTGGAGCTGCGAGCCGACGGAGCAACCGTTGCCGTGCGTGTGGCCGCTCGACGGATCTGCCTGGTCTGTAGCCCCAATCGGCACGCTCCGGCCATCGCCAGCACAACTGACCCTCATCGCTGTGCTCGATGTGGCGCTCAGCTCGCCCGGCGCGACAGCGATAGCCCGGCACGGCATGCACTGCGCTTGGCACGCTACCGGGAAAATGTCGCGGAGATCATCGAACACGTGAGACGCCTACAAATTCCGCATGTCGCCATCCCTGCCGATCATCCGTCGCATGTCGTGCACGGCCTAGCACAGGAAGCCTTCACGAGGCTGGCGGACCCAGCCCGGCCCCATGCCGGGAACGACCAGAGGAGCAGATCATGACCACTGTCCTGCCCATGCCTGACCTTCGTCGTGATCGAGGCGCGGTCACTGATGCTTATGGCCACGCTCGGCCGCCGGCCTCGGCGCGAGACGCGACACCCGAGCGCATCGATAAGCTTCCGTACGGACGGTTCCGTAACGTCTACCTCTACATCACTGAGGCGTGCCAGTTGCGTTGCGAGCACTGCTACATGGGCGAACGCCTGGATCGAGCACTGCAGGCGTCCGCCACTGGGCCACATATACGCAAGCGAGTGCCACACGTTCGCCGCAAGTGAGCATTGTCGCCGACGACGCAGGTACTCGAACATGGTTCGCTTGGCTCGGCCCCGCCGCAGACCAGCTCTCCTCGGTCGACCTCAGACCGCTCAATGCTGCACGCCTGGCGTATATCGACTGCTACCAAGTAATCGAGGCCGCTGCCATAACCGCTATTTCTGCCACTCAGGTACCGTTGCTTCTCAACCTTGGCGGCGACCCGCTCACTGGTACCCTGGCAGCAGCAACCAGCGGACGACATGTCGCGTTCGTGCAGACCAGCCTCGATGAGGATCACGTCGAGCAGGCCGAGCAGTTCGCAGACGACCTGCAGTCCCGCATTATCGCCGACACCGTAGTGATCACCCTTGGACGGCACGGGGCGATGGCCCGCACTGCCGTGAAAATCTACCGGGCATCCACTCCCAAGATTATGGTTCACCATACCCACGGCGCGGGTGCTGCCTTTTCTGGCGGCCTTGCCCAAGCGTATTTATCCGGTGCCACTGTGCCTGAGGCGGTAGACGCTGCGTGCCGAGTGGGTAGCGCTCATTGCGCGGCAACGAGCCACGTACCTCGTCCTCGTATGGAGAATGATTCAATCAAGGAGACTCGGACATGACCACCGCTGCCGCCCCGGTTGTCCACGCAGGATTGTTGACCTCGCTGGCCGGCCTTGATTGGAATGAGCTGGCCGCCGTCAATACTGCTGCCGCAGGGCTACTTGACCGGCTAGACAGCGACCGGGCGTTACTTGGCCAACTTGCTACCCAGATCATGGCGAACCCCACTTTGGTTGGGCTGTGCGAGCATTACGATATCCTTGACAAGCTCGTACTTCATGACGACACCTCTGGCTGGCGGCTGCGTCTGCACGTCTTTCTTGATGGCTACTTCGACCGACCCCACAATCATCGATGGACCTACACCAGCCGCATCCTTTGCGGCTCTTATGCGCACACGCTCTACGGCATCGATCATGACTTCACTGACGAGATCGATGTAGCGGCCCTTACCCCACGCCAGATTCGCGTGGAAGCACCCGGCGACACGTACACGCTGCACCACAGCATGATCCACAATGTGCTAACTCGTGGTGCCGGCCGGTGCTCTGGGTTCTTCTCGTGGGATCTGGTCTTGCGGGTCAGGACGCGAAGGTGGGCAGGCGGGTGTCGGCAGTAGCGATCTCACGTACCGCACGGTCAGCCCGCCGTCCTCGGGGGTGATGCAGACCGCGCTGAATGCGGCGGCGAGCAGCAGCAGCGCGCCGATGTTCTCGCCCAGCTCCTCGACGTGGTAGGTGAGGGTGAAACCGATGCCCTCGTTCTGGGCGGCCATGTAGAAGCCCTGCACGATCTCGAGCCCGAGCGCGCAGCCGAACAGCACCGTCACTCCGGTGACGAGTAGCCACCGGGTCCGGCCGCGGGTCCGGACCGCGAGCCAGACCAGTGCGCTGGCCACGGCGAGCCCGGCCACCGCGCCGGGGATCAGCCAGTAGAACGGGAACGTGCCGCCGGTGACCAGTTGACGGCCAATCCGTTCAGAGCGCTCATGCAGCTGGGTATGGTCGTCCAGCGCGAGGACCGCGAGTACGGCAGCGCTGATGAACCAGCACGACGCCTCCGGCGCGCGCGCTAATCGCCCGATGCCGCCCACCAAGCAGTGCGCCAGCGCGGTGGTGGCCAGCAGTGCCGCGCTCCACCAGGTCGGCAGGTTGTCCTCGACGAGCACGTCGAGATAGAGCTGCCAGTTGTGGAACGCGGGCCCGAGCACCGACGCGAGCAGGACGACGGTCAGACTCGTGGCGCTGAGCAGCAGGCTGCCGCCGAACAGCACCGTGCAGGCGCGCCACCGACGCAGCGCCACTGCCGGGGCCGTCATAACCTCGCCTCCCGCGCGACGAGCGGCTCGGTGCGGTAGCGCAGCCGCTGCACGGTGTCGTCCCGGGTGAGCGTGAGCACGCTCATAGCGGCGGCGAGCAGCAGTGCCGCGCCGACGTTCTCGCCCAGCTCCGCAGCGTGATAGGTGAGCACGTACACCCGCTCGGACTCGCCCCGCTCCAGCAGCAGCCGCACGGCGAGCTCGCCGCCGAGCGCGCAGCCGAGCAGCACCGCCCCGCCGGCCCCGAGCAGGCGCCCGGCCCGGCCGCGCAAGCGCATAGCGAGCAGGGTGAGCATCGCGACCACCCCGAGCCCGGCGACGGCGCCGAGCGGCAGCCAGTCAGCGGTGAGTGCGGTGTCACCGGCGAGTTGGCGGCCAATGCCGTCGAGCCGGTGGTGCAGCCCGGTGTGCTCGGCCAACGAGAGCACCGCGAGCACCGCCGCGCCGACGAACCAGGCACCCCCGGCGGGCACCCGGGCCTGCGTTGCGGCGAGCCCCGCGACACCGTGGGCCAGCGCGGCGACGAGCAGCAGCACCGTGCTCCACCAGGTCGGCAGGTTGGCCTCCTCGGCCACGTCGAGGTAGCGCCGCAGCTCGCCGAGCGGGTGCTCGACCAGCACCACGGCGACGCTCACCAGGCAGAGCGCCAGGCTGACCACCACCGCACCGGTCCCGAGCCAGCGCAGCGCCTCGGGCGACGCCGGGTGCAAGGCGTTGTCCACGGGCTGGTCTCCTCCCGTTCAGCTCGGCGCAGCGTACTGTTCGTGTACAGCCCCTCACCCATCGCGTTCGGCGAGTGCGAAGCGGGGATGTCCTCGCACTCACCCGGGTAGCCTGACTCCCCGTGCGGCTAGGCGTACTCGACGTGGGCTCCAACACCGTCCACCTATTGGTCGTGGACGCGCACTACGGCGCGCACCCGATGCCCCAGACCTCGGTGAAGTCGGTGCTGCGGCTGACCGAGCAGATGGACGGCCGTGGCGAGATCACCCGCGAGGGGGCGGATCAACTGATCCGTACCGTGCAGGACGCCGTCGACTCAGCTGCTGTGATGGGGTGCGAGGACCTGATGGCCTTCGCCACCTCGGCGGTGCGCGACGCCTCCAACGCCAATGCGGTGCTGGACCGGGTGCAGGCCGAGACCAAGGTGACGCTCGAGGTGCTCTCCGGTGAGCAGGAGGCCATCCTCACCTTCCTCGCTGTTCGCCGGTGGTGCGGCTGGTCGGCCGGGCGGCTGCTGATGCTGGACATCGGTGGGGGGTCACTGGAGATCGCAGGCGGGCTCGACGAGGAACCGGATGTGGCGGTGTCGCTGCCCCTGGGCGCTGGACGGCTGACCCGGACCTGGCTGACCAACGACCCACCACGCCGTGGTGAAATCGACGACCTTCGTGAACACATCACCGAGCAACTCGCAGGCCCGGTCCGCAAGGTGCGCGGGGCCGGGACGCCGGACCGGGCAGTGGCCACCTCGAAGACGTTTCGGTCACTCTCCCGGCTCACCGGTGCCGCCCCCTCGTCCGCCGGGCTGCGGGTGCGACGTACACTGACTGATGCCGGGCTCCGCCAGGTGATCGCATTCATCTCCAGAATGTCCGCGGACGATTTGGCCGAACTGGAGGGTGTCAGCGCCAGCAGGTCCCATCAGCTCGTCGCCGGAGCGCTGGTCGCGCAGGCAGCAATGCGCGCACTGGACGTCGACGAGGTGGAACTTTGCCCGTGGGCGCTACGGGAGGGCGTGATCCTGCGGAGGCTGGACTGGCTGGACGGAATCGACCGGACAGCGCAGCCGAGGCGCCGCCCACCTCGGCGGACTGGACGCATAGCGGCCCGGGGGGCACGGTGACACACGATGAGTCGAAGTAGCGAGCCCGAGGAACGGGTCCAGTACAGCGTGGCCGAGCTGATAGCCCGCTGTGGTGAAGCGGCACCGTCGACCGGTCGTCGCCGCCGCCGGGCGCCGGAGGACAACAACACGGCGCCGCAGGCCATCATCGAGCGCATCCAGACCGACAGTGCCCCGCTGCCCGCCGTGGACCGGCCGGGCCGCCGGCCTTCGGTCGAACCGGGTCTGGACGGCCTCGGACTGACCCGAAACGGCCTGGATGACCGCGGACCTGCGCCGTCAGCCTTCGACAACCGTAACTGGATGGACCTCAACGGGGGAACCCACGTCAACGGTCACACCGAGCGGAGCGGTCACACCGAGCGGAGCGGCCACACCGAGCGGAGCGGCCACACCGAGCGGGGGCGCACCGAACAGAGCGGCCGCGACTGGGGAGAGCTGGACGGTCGCGGGCCCGGCCCGGCGGCTTTCGAGAGCCTGGCCGACTGGGACGAACGGGGCCGGAGCGCATATCGGTCCGGCGCCGAGCTCCATGAGGACACCTGGATGGGCCTGCCACCGGTCGGCGCTGGACCCGAACCGTTGAACGGCAGGACACTATCCGGCGGGCCGATCACCGATCGGCTTCCGCGGCTGGACCCGATGCCGCCGGTTCCTGCGGGCCCCCCGTCGGCGAACCCCTCGCCCGCGGGCCCGCCGCCCGCGGATCCGGCGCCCTGGCATGGCCACCGGCCGCTCAGCGGGGAACCGGCCGCTGGACTGGGCACCAGTACCCAGGCGGTCCCCTGGCAGAGTCGCGACGACGTGCTGGTTGACGACCACCGGCGAGCCGTCCCGGACGCCGGACCGGTGCCCGATGGGCTCGGGAACCCCGACGAGAGACCGCTGGACCAGGAGGAAGCCGACGACCAGGGCCTGGGCCTTGCGGACGAAGCTGATACCGAGCCTGCCTCCCCGGTGCGCGAGTGGGTCGTGATGACGACCCAGGTCGGCGTCGGCGTCGTCGGCGGAGCCGTGTTGTGGCTGATCTGCGAGTGGCTGTGGCAGCAAATCCCGGTGGCGGCGCTGGTAGTGGCCCTGGCCGTGATCACCGGACTGGTCTGGGTGGTCCGCCACGTCCGGCGGGCGGAGGATTTGCAGACCACCGTGATCGCCGTGCTGGTCGGACTGTTCGTCACGGTGTCCCCAGCAGCGCTGCTGCTGGTCGGCCGTTAGGCGGTGCCCGAAGCAGTTCCGATCCCGGTGGCGCTGTCCACCGCATCGGTCTGGCCCGAACCGATCGGTGTGGCGTTCGAGTTGGCCGCCGAGATCGGCTACGACGGCGTTGAGGTGATGGTCTGGGGCGATCCGATCAGCCAGGACGTCTCCGCCCTCGCCGCACTGTCGACCCGCCACCGGATGCCCGTGCTGGCCTTGCACGCGCCATGCCTGCTGATCACCCAGCGGGTGTGGACGGCCGATCCCGCGGTACGCCTGGACCGCACCCTCCAGGCAGCCTGCGAACTGGATGTGCGCACTGTGGTGGTGCACCCGCCGTTCCGCTGGCAGCGGGCCTATGCCGCGGGCTTCGCCCAGCAGGTTGTCGAGCTGGAGGACGCCACCCGGATCAGGGTCGCCGTGGAGAACATGTTCCCGCTGCGCCGCGGCCGGGTTACGGTGTCCGGCTTCGCGCCCTCCCCGGACCCTACCGACACCGGGTACCCGCATTACACGCTGGACCTCTCGCACACCGCCACGGCCCAGGTCGATGCGGTGGCGATGGCACAGCGAATGGGATCGCGGCTGGCGCACCTGCACCTGGCCGACGGCAGCGGCGCCCCCCGGGACGAGCACCTCGTGCCCGGACGGGGCAGCCAGCCCTGCGCCGAGGTGTGCCGGCTGCTGGCCGACCAGGGGTTCACCGGCATCGTGGTGCTCGAGGTGAGCACCCGGCGAGCCCGCAACCGGGCGGAACGCCGTGACGTGCTGACCGAGGGGCTGCTCTTTGCCCGGCTGCACCTGTGAGTGGCGCTGCACCTGTGAGTGCGCTGCACCTGTGAGTGGCGCTGCACGACATAGCTCGCATTGCCACTCACCGGCGTCTTGACTAATCGGACCGCATCCTGTTAACTCCAGTAAACGTGTGGTTACTGGTTCGGCGTGCGTATATCGAGTTCTGTGTTATATGGTAGTTCTGTGTTATATGGTAGTTCTGTGTCACATGACTGACTCCGAATAGCGCATCGGTGGTTGCACACGTGTTGCTGCTCAAGTGGTGAGCTGAAACCGCGTTTGAACGGCGAACTAAGTAAATGTGACGGGAGGGGAACCGTGGAGGGGAAAAGCGCGAGACGTGGCACACGGGGTGCTGAAGGTGCTGAACAAGTACACCAGCGAGAGATCCGTGCGGGCACCGAATCCAATGAGGCTATCGAGGGTACCGAGAGCGATGACGTGCGCACCGGCCCCGGCATCGCCTACTGCAAGATCTTTCCGGCTATCGGGATAGCCCGCCTCGGCAACAGTCCCGACGAGTATTTCGTCGGCCCGGAAGTCCCCGGCCTGGTGGCCGACAACGGCCGCAGCTATAAGGATGCTCAGGGTCGCGTCAAGCGCCAGGCCGCCCGCTTCCGGGTCTATGCCTACAACGACAACGACGAGATCGTCGCCGAGCTGACCGCGGACCATCCGGACGTAGCCAAGCTCACCTGGAGCGTCACGCTGGCCAACGGGAAGGCCGAGTGGCACCAGTTCGCAGGCACCGCCGTGGTGGCGCAGATCCTGGCTGGCGGCGCTGAGATCCCTCGGCGCAACGCCGCCGTGCAGGGCGACGACCGCACACAGCTCGTCATCGGCCCCGCGACGGACCGCGTCGCCGGGAACAACCAGCAATCGAAGCCGCTGGAGGGCCGTTTCCTCAGCAATCCGGACCCGGTATACCTGGGCGAGTTGCGGACTGACGAGGCGGGCCGCCTGCTCGTCCTCGGCGGGCGCGGCGAGTCGGGCAGCGTCGTGGCCGACAACCCACTGGCGCACTACGCGAACAACGACAGCTGGTACGACGACACTTCCGACGGTCCTGTCACCGCCACGGTGACCCTTGCCAGCGGCGCGAGCCTCCCGGTGCGCGGTCGCGCCTGGGTGATCGTGGCCCCGCCGCACTTCTCGCCGCACACCCACAACGTGGTCACCCTCGACGATGTGATGGCCGAGGCCGCCCTCGAACACAACCTCGCCTGGCCGGTGGCCGACTTCGGACCCCGCCCCTCGAACACCGATCCGGTCTCCTTCACGCGCGACGTCTACCCCATCCTGCGCCGGCTCACGATGTACCAGTGGGTCAGCGACCGGGCTCGGCGCGGCCACTCGGCGGGCAAGCGCGGAGACTTCCTCAACCCGGACGTCCTGCGTACCCTCGCCGATCCGAAGGCCGCCACCCAGCCGCACTCGCCGCACCGCCGCATCTTCGAGCGGGTCCGCAAGCCACTGCTGCATCCGCCCACCCTCGGGACCAGGCCGCCAACTGCCGACGAACTCGACCCCACCAGTCAGGACGCCATCAACCAGGCCAATCTGTCCTTCATGCCGCCACTGGCAGGCGACGAGGGGGACGTCACCCATCCCCTCTATGGCGACAAGCGGGTCGACAAGGGAGCGCCCAGCACCTGGTTGTCGGTGACCGCCAGGCAGTACCGCACGCTGGCTCGGTGGCAGGCGGGAGACTTCGCAGCCGACTGGACCGGGGCCGCCCCGGCACCGCCGCACTCGATCGAGGCCATCCCGCTGCCCGAGCAGCCCGCCGCCTTGACCCGCGCCAGCCTCGAAGTCTGTCAGGGCGGGGCCTTCTTCCCCGGTATCGAGATCACCTCGATTGTCCGGTTCGCTTCGTTCTACAGCGAGGCATTCCGGGTCAGCGATGCCTACGCCGCAGGTGACATCACTCGCTGGATGGCGGTGCCCTGGCAGGCGGACTTCTACGAGTGCCGGGACCACTGGTGGCCCGCCATCCGGCCCGACGACGTGGTGCCCGATGAGGAGTACGAGCGAATTCTAGGGGAGTTCCAGGAGGAGGCCACCGACCAGAATCTGTCCAGCCTGCTCGTCGCTCGTCGGCCGTGGGCGCGTGGCCTCGCTCTGCTCATCCCGCCGCGTCCTGGCCTGCCGGACCCGGCTTCCGGCCAGAACGCGGCCGGCTACCAGACGTTGTGCCAGCGGCAACTGGCGAAGTTCGCCGGCTCCTACCTGAACTTCGTTCCGGCGCCGTTCGAGGGCGAGATCGCCGGTCTGTACTTCCGGCGCCTCCAGAACTTCCTGGAGCAGACGGTCGTGACTCCGGGCCGTTTCACCCTGCCGCCGGTCGACGAGAACCTGCAGGCCTACTACAACCGGGTGCGCGAGCTGATCCGGACCTTCCTCGCAGACGAGACCAGCGTGCCGGACCCGAAGCCGGATGAGGAACTCGCCGACTACGCCGGCCGGCTGGCCGATGTCGCGGTGGAATCTCCGGTCTGGCAGGGCCTGTTCGACGTGCAATGGCGGCGCCGGGTGCGCCACCAAGGGAAGAACGACCTGGTGGCGAACTGGAGCCGCCTCGGCTTCGTGGTCCCCCGGCAGACGCCCTATGGTGAAACGGTCTACGTCGAGGGCGACCGCGGCCGTTACGACCTGCTCGGCTTCCGCGACTATTTCTATTATCTGATGAACCTCGAGAACTATCCGGACTTCTATCCGAAGGCACGCGAGCTCGCGGACGAGTATATGCGGCTGGCCTGGGAACTCGAGCCCGCGCTGCGCCAGATTCCCGCCTTCGAAGAGTATGGCTTCTTCCAGTACGACTCGGTCACTTTCCAGGCCCGGCTGGAGAAGATATACGAGAAGCAGCGGCGCGACGCCGAGGCGTACAACCCGGTCACCGGGGAGGGGGAGCCGCTCTTCCGCACCGCACCGCAGGTCGTCGAGCGGATTCGCCAGCTCGCGCCGTTCAACCAGCTCGACGGTTCCTGGCTGGAGAAGATCGCCCAAGCCGGGCCGAGCACCGACATCCACGGTTACCTGTTCGAGATCTGGTCGGACGAGATCGGCAACGGTGACCCGGCCCAGAACCACGCCAACATCTATACCGACCTGCTGCGCAGCGCCGGGATCTACCTGCCCCCGCTGGCCAGCCGGGCCTATGCCGACAATCCGGAGATCTGGGATTCATCCTTCAGCAGCCCGGTCTATCAGACGGCCGTCGCCCAGTTCCCCGAAACGTACTTCCCCGAGCTGCTGGGGATGACCCTCTACCTCGAATGGGAGGCGGTCTATCTGCCTGCCATGGTGAAGCTGTACGAGTACCATGGCTACAACCCGCTCTTCTACAAGCTGCACGTCGCTATCGACAATCCGGTTTACGGCCACGGTGCCCGCGCCCGCGACGCCGTCGCCCGCTACCTCGACCAGGTGCGGGAGGAAAGCGGTGAGCGGGAGATGCAGGAGCACTGGCGCCGCGTGTGGAACGGATACCTGGCCTTCAGGTTCATCGGCGGCGGCGACTGGCAGTACTACTTCACCAACCCGCCTACGCTCGTTGAGCGCGTCATGGCGATGTTCGAGCAGAAGCGGCACTTCGCGCAGCTCAACCACGGCCGTCGGCGTCTAGGTCCGAACTTCCTCAATGACTGGTTCGACGAGGTGCCGGACTTCATGACCCAGCTCGTCCAGTCCGACCTGATCACCCCGGGCGACGCCAAGAACAGCAGCTTCTTCGACGTCATCTCGTTCACCGGCCCGATGCTGAAGGTCTTCAGCCCCCAGGACAAGGAGCTGCTGGCCGAGTGGATCAATTCTTTGCCCCCGGCTCCGCTGGGCGGTGCGCTCGACGCCGGACAGGCGATGCGCGTCCTGCTGTCCGAGCTCTGTGCCCGCGGCATGGCCGTGCCGGACCACGGGAGTTTCCTGTTGACCGGGAGCTATGTCGATCCGGCCCAGCCGGACCAGGAGCAGCAGGTGACCAAACCGGTCAACTGGTGGTTCCAGATCGACCAGCCCGACCGATTCATGGCCGCGCTGCGTGATCCGGCCAATGGCTGGATCGTCCCCGGCAACGTCGCCGACAGCCGATTCGTGCGCGAACTGCTCTCCCCGCCACGGCGCATGGCACGCTTCTTAATCCAGACGATGCCGGAGATTGGCGACAAGTCGGCCCGTGAGGTCATCATCGAGTGGATCGAGCAGGGCTGTCCGATCCCGGAGCGGCCCCCACTGCTGCGGGCCACCGCCATTCCGGCCCGGCCCAATGTGCGGGCTGACGCCCCGCACCTGGCAGCGCAGCAGACCGAGCCGCTCGCCCGGCAGATCCAGCTGCGCTCGGCGGGCTCCGTTCCCCTGACCCCGACCCAGCACCGGGGCCTGCGGCACCGCTTCTACGGCCCGGGTGGCGGAGCGTGCCATTGAGACAACGCAGCCGGCGACGCGGCGAGTGACGCTGTCCAGCGAGCAGGCGGACGTCGTCGTGATCGGGGCCGGGCCAGCTGGGGCGACCGCCGCGTTGACCTTGTCCCGGCACGGGGCCCGGGTCCTGCTGGCCGAGCGCCCGGAACGCCCCGAACGCCCCGAACGCCAGCGGATTCGCCTCGGTGAGGGCCTGCCACCCGCGGCTCGGCCACTCTTGACGAGTCTGGGCCTCTGGGAGCAGTTCCGGGCGGCCGGCCACCTCCCCTCGTATGGCAACCGCTCGGCGTGGGGATCGTCCGAGCTGACTAGTTCCGACTTCATCTTCACTCCGCACGGCCACGGCTGGCACCTGGACCGGGAATCGTTCGACACGATGCTCGTCGCAGCGGCGGAGGAGGCCGGGGCCATCCGGGTGCGCTCTACGCGCGTCGCCTGGGAACCGACCGCTTCGGGCGGGGTCCTCCGGCTGCACCAGGCCGGCCGCGAACTCGCAATCCGCGCGTGGGGGGCACTCGACTGCAGCGGCCGGCCGGCCGCCATCGCCCACCGGCTGGGCGCGCGCCGCGTGCACCGCGACAAGCTCGTCGCCGTCGCCGCCGTGCACCGGCCCGCCACCAGCGGGGACCTCGACTCGACGACGCTGGTCGAGGCGGTCCGCGACGGCTGGTGGTACACGGCCCTGCTCCCAGGCGGGCACCGGATTTTCGTCTACCTGACCGACAGCGACCTGCTCGACCTGGGAGCCGCCCGTGACGTGGGCTGCTGGCTGGCCTGGCTGAGCCACACCGAGCACCTGCGGCAGATCCAGCAGCGCTTCGGCTATCAGGTGCTGGCTGGGCCGACCGTCATTGCCGCCCGCAGTTCGACGCTGCGCCCGGCCGCGGGCGACGGCTGGCTCGCCGCAGGCGACGCGGCGATCACGTTCGATCCATTGTCATCGCAGGGCATCATGACCGCGATCGCCACCGGGCGACAGGCAGCGGAGGCAATTCTCGGCGGGCGCAACGGCCACCCGGCTGCCATCGAGTCCTACCTCACGAGCCTCGACCAGCTCGATCGAGAGCATCTGGTCCGACGGGTCCGGTACTACGCCCAGGAAAACCGCTGGGGCAACGCTGCGTTCTGGAAACGCCGCGCCCGCTGGAAACGCTAGCGTGCACCGTGTGCTGCGCTCCCTGATCCTGACTGTCGCCGCCAGCCCCCCCGTGCGCAGGCTGATCGGCACTGCACCGGTGAGCCGGGTCCTGGTCCGCCGCTTCGTAGCCGGGGAGAGCGCCGAGCAGGCGGTGGCCGCGACGGCGACCATGGTGGCCGACGGCCTGGCGGTGAGCCTGGATCACCTCGGGGAGGGTGTCCGGGATGAGGCCGCTGCGGACTGTGCCGTGCATGCCTACCTGAACCTGCTGGAGCGGCTGGATCAGGAAGGTCTGGCCAACCATGCCGAGGTCAGTGTCAAGCTATCGGCGCTGGGTCAGGGGTTCGACGAGGGGCTGGCGCTGCACAATGCCTCCCGGATCTGCGCCGCTGCTGATCAGGCCGGTACTACCGTCACACTCGACGCCGAGGACCACCGCACCACCGACTCCACCCTGCGGATGCTCGCCGAGCTCCGCAGCCAGTGGCCCGGCACCGGTGCGGTACTGCAGGCCTACCTGCGCCGGACCCTCGACGACTGTCGGGCGCTGGCAGTCCAGGGGTCGCGGGTGCGGCTGTGCAAGGGCGCCTATGCCGAGCCACCCGAGCTGGCCTATCCCCATCCGCATCAGGTCGCGCTCAACTTCGTGCGGTGCGCAAACACCCTGCTGGCCGGACCGGGCTACCCGATGTTCGCCACCCACGACCCCCGGCTGCTCGCCATCGTCTCCGAGCGGGCCCGCTGGTACGGGCGCCCCCGGGGCAGCTTCGAATACCAGATGCTCTACGGGGTGCGCCCGGCCGAGCAGCGCAGGTTGGCGGCAGGAGGTGACACCGTGCGGATCTACCTGCCCTACGGCTCGGACTGGTATTCCTACCTCAGCCGACGGCTCGCCGAGCGACCGGCGAACGTCGCCTTCTTCCTGCGTGCGGTGGTCTCGCGCGGGTAGTCGTCAGCACTGTGGCACCCTGTCCGTCATGACCGCAATGGGCCCGTCATGACCGCAATGGGCCCGTCATGACCACAATGGGCCCGCCATGACCACGATCGCCGTCCTCGGTGCCGGCAAGATCGGCGAGGCGCTGCTGTCCGGGCTCCTCGACGCCGGCCGCAGCCCCGATGACCTCTTGTTCACCGAGCGTTACCCGGATCGGGCCGTTGCGCTGGAGAAGACCTACGGGGTGCGTGCGGTCGACACCGCCACCGCTGTCCGGGAGGCCAGTGTCCTCGTCGTCGCGGTGAAGCCGCAGGACATCGACCCGCTGCTGGCCGAGCTCGCCGCGGTCATCGGCCCGGCCACCCTGGTGGTGAGCCTGTGTGCCGGGCTGCCCACCGGGCTGTACGAGCGTCGGCTGCCCGATGGCGTGCCGGTGGTCCGGGTGATGCCGAACACCCCGATGCTGGTCGGCGAGGCGATGAGTGCGGTCTCGGCCGGGCGCTTCGCCACCGAGGCCCACCTTGAGCTGGCCGAGGAGTTGCTGGGCAGCGTGGGCAAGGTGGTTCGGGTGCCGGAGTGCCAGCAGGATGCGGTGACCGCACTGTCGGGGTCCGGCCCGGCCTATTTCTTCTATCTGGTCGAGGCGATGATCGACGCAGGCATCATGCTGGGGCTGCCCCGGCCGATGGTGACCGAGCTGATCACCCAGTCTGCGGTGGGGGCGGCCCGGATGCTGCGCGACTCCGGTGATCACCCTGTGCTGTTGCGCGAGGCGGTCACCTCCCCTGGTGGGACGACGATCATGGCGATCCGGGAGCTGGAGCGCCACGGTGTGCGCGCGGCGCTCCTGGCCGCGATCGAGGCGGCCCGGGAGCGCTCGGTCGAACTCGGGCGCGCGCACGAGGACTGACCGGACAGGAGTCGCATCCGCACCAACAGTCCCGCTACTCTCGCCCGAACAAGAGCGTCACGGACCGCAGGAGGGGAAGCCTTGCGGCCCGTGATGTGGTGAGGACGCGATGACGCATGCCTACGAACGAGCCAGCCGGTCCGGGCCCGGTGCAGTTCCTGACGGTCGCCGAGGTGGCCGCGATGATGCGAGTGTCCAAGATGACGGTCTACCGGCTGGTGCATTCGGGTGAACTGCCCGCGGTACGCGTCGGACGTTCCTTCCGAGTGCCGGAGGAGGCCGTGCATGGCTACCTCCAGAAGGCCTACTTCGACGCAGGCTGAGGTGTACCGGCTGCCGGGCGGCGACCTGTACACAGGTAACCTGGGTGGTCGTTCGCGCCCCGGCACTCGCTGCGGGCGCTTCGTATGCTCACCCTACGACAGCGAGGAGGCCGAGGATGGGCTCGGTGATCAAGAAGCGTCGCAAGCGGATGTCCAAGAAGAAGCATCGCAAGCTGCTGCGTAAGACCCGGGTGCAGCGTCGTAAGCTGAAGAAGTGATCCAACCGGTCGGGCTCATTCCCCTGGAGCAGTATGTCGCCCAGCACGGTCCTTGTCACCGGAGTCAGCCGCTTCCTCGGCGGGCAGCTGGCTGCCTCGCTGGCCGCCGATCCGAGCATCGACCGGGTGCTCGGGGTGGACACCGTGCCGCCGCGCAGGGACCTGCTACGCCGGATGGGCCGGGCCGAGTTCATCCGTGCCGACATCCGCAACCCGCTGATCGCAAAGGTGATCTCCACCGCCAAGGTCGACACTGTGGTGCACGCCGCGATGAGCGCCAGCCCGCGCGATTCGGGCGGCCGCAGCACGATGAAAGAGATGAACGTCATCGGCACGATGCAGCTTCTCGCGGCGTGTCAGAAATTGACGACGGTGACTCGGCTGGTGGTCAAGTCGACCAGTGCGGTGTACGGCGCCAGCGCCCGGGATCCGGCGATGTTCACCGAGCGGGACGAACCGAGGGGCTTGCCGTCCTCTGGTTACGCCAAGGACGCGGTGGAGATCGAGGGCTACATCCGCGGTTTCGCCCGGCGGCGTGATGACGTGGACGTCACGGTGCTGCGGTTCGCCAACTTTATCGGCCCGCGCATCGATACGGTCCTGACCAGGTATTTCTCGCTGCCGGTTGTGCCGACCGTACTGGGCTACGACGCCCGGGTGCAGTTGCTGCACGAGCAGGATGCGCTGGCGGTGCTGGAGCGCGCCACCCGAGAGCCGCTGCCCGGTGTGTTCAACGTCGGGGGCAACGGGGTGCTGCTGCTGTCCCAGGCGATCCGGCGCGCGGGCCGGATCCAGGCCCCGATTCCGGAGCCCGCAGTGTCCACGATAGGGCGGCTGCTGCGCAACGGCCGGCTGGTCGACTTCTCCCCGGAGCAGATCAACTTCCTCAACTTCGGGCGGGTACTGGACACGAAGAGACTGCGTACCGAGTTCGGTTTCACCCCCCGGTGGACCACTGCCCAGGCGTTCGACGACTATGTCGGTGGCCGTCAGTTGCGGCCCACGATCGATCCCGCCTGGGTGGCCGCCGCTGAACGGGGCGTGCTCGCACTCGCGGCTCGGCTGCGGTAGAAGGTGGTGGCGGAGATGCCGGAAGCGCGCATAATTCAATTGCATCGCCCTGAGGACGGGGCTGCGGTCAGTGAGCTGCGAGCGGCACCCGAGGTAGAGACACCGGCGGAGGCCAGCGCGCCGGGCATGTCAGCGCCGGGCATGTCAGCGCCGGGCACGTCGGCGCCGGGCACGTCGGCGCCGGAGCTGTCGGCGTCTGAGCTGTCGGCGTCTGAGCTGTCGGCGTCTGAGCTGTCACAGTGGTACGAGGACCTGGCCGACCTGCTGGCGTTCGTGCGCAGGCGGATATCCGGGGATTACGACGTCGACGAGTTCGGTTTCGACCCAGATCTCACCGACAACGTGCTGCTACCACTGCTGCGGCCGCTGTACCGCAAGTGGTTTCGGGTCGAGACGATAGGCATGCACCATGTGCCCTCCGAGGGCGGTGCTCTGGTGGTGGCCAACCACTCCGGGACCCTTCCGCTGGACGCGCTGATGACCGCGGTGGCGGTGCACGACCAGCATCCGGCCGGACGGTACCTGCGGATGCTTGGCGCTGACCTGTTGTTCCGAACCCCGCTGCTTGGCTCGATCGCGCGCAAGTCGGGTCAGACGCTGGCGTGCAGTCCCGACACTGAGCGCTTGCTCGACTCCGGTGAGCTGGTCGGGGTGTGGCCGGAGGGCTTCAAGGGCATCGGCAAGAACTTCCGGGACCGCTATAAGCTGCAGCGCTTCGGCCGGGGCGGGTTCGTCTCCGCGGCGTTGCGCACCAAGGCGTCCATCATCCCGTGCTCCATCGTGGGTGCCGAGGAGATTTACCCGATGATCGGGGACATCAAGCCGCTGGCCCGGCTGCTCGGTGTCCCGTACTTCCCGGTGACACCACTGTTCCCGTTACTAGGCCCGCTCGGGATGATCCCGCTGCCGTCCAAGTGGTACATCGAGTTCGGCGAACCGATCCACACCGACTTCGCCGAGCCGGGGGCCGCCGAGGACCCGATGCTGGTCTTCAACCTCACCGACCAGGTGCGCGAGACCATCCAGCAGACCCTCTACCGCCTGCTCACCCAGCGCCGCAACGCCTTTGTGGGCTAGCGCGCACCAGGTCAGACCCGAGACCGCCGCCGGTGGGCGAGGCCTGCGGCCACTGCGCCGGCAACGGCTCCCGCGCCGAGCACCGAGGGCACCCCGATCCTGGCGGCCTTGCGTCCGATGCGGAAGTCCCGGATCTCCCAGCCACGTTCCCTGGCGGTGTCGCGCAGCTCAGGGTCGGGGTTCACGGCGACCGCGGTGCCTACCACGGAGAGCATCGGGACGTCATTCGCCGAGTCGGAGTAGGCGGTGCAACGCCGCAGGTTGAGCCCCTCCTTGGCGGCGAGCGCGCGAACCGCGTGCGCCTTCGCGGACCCGTGCAGGATGTCGCCCACCAGCCGGCCCGTGTATACCCCGTCGACGATCTCCGCCACGGTACCCAGCGCACCGGTGAGACCCAGTTTGCGAGCGATGATCGTAGCCAGCTCCACCGGGGTCGCCGTGACCAGCCACACCCGCTGCCCGGCGTCGAGGTGCATCTGCGCCAGCGCCCGGGTCCCCGCCCAGATCCGGTCCGCCATCAGCTCGTCGTAGATGTCCTCACCGAGCTCGACGAGCTCCGTGGTGGGCCGGCCGGCCACGAACGACAGGGCTTGCTCGCGACTGGAGTGGATCTCCTCAGCGCTGAGCTCCTTGCCACCCACCCGGAACTTCAGCTGCTGCCAGGCGAACGTCGCGAGATCACCGGTGGTGAAGAACTTCCTCGCGGCCAGGCCGCGGGCGAAGTGCAAGATCGAAGCACCCATCATCATGGTGTTGTCGACGTCGAAGAACGCGGCCGCAGTCAAATCAGGGGGAACGGCCAGGTCGGCGTCCCCGATCCAGGCAGCGAACGCCGCGCCCGCGAGGGCGGCCTCAGCGGAAGCTTCGCCGGCGATCGCTGCTTTCGCTGCCTGCCCATCACTGACTTGCCGGCGCCATCGTGGCACGTCGATCCTGCCTCGTTCTCCGGAACGCTGGTGATAGTTCCTCGGCATCCGTTCCCGACAGATGCCAACCACCAGCGTAGCGACCCCCCCAGCCGGGGAACGACGCTGAGGGAACCGTCACTCGGGCCACCGGCCGAACCGCTCGACGGGGGGATCACCTGTCGAACTCACTCGACGGGCGGATCCTCCAAGGGGAGCAGCGGGAGCCCTGGCAACGGCAACGGGAGGATGGCCGGTGTCGATCCATCTCCGGGCACCGGCCGCACGGGCCCGCTACCAGGCTCGTCCGGGGTGGGCAGCACGCCCTCGGGGGTGCTGGGCAGCCCGAGCCCGCCGAGTTGCCCGGACTCCGGGGCCGGGGCTCCTGACGGCGGGGCCAGCAGGCCGGGCGGCACAAGACCGTCGGCCTGGCCCGCTCCGGGAGCATTCTCACCATCAGGTAGCGGCGCTGCCGAGGAGGTGCCGTTCGCCGGGGCCGACTGGCAAGCGCCTCTGGCAGGCAGCAACCCCAGATCGTCGTGCGCACCTGAGGTGATGGTGGCGCAGTCGGCCCGCCGGTCCAGGGCGGCGATCCTCGTGTTCACCCGATCCAGCAGCTCGAGGGTGCTGTCCAACCGCGTGCTGGCAGGCAACGGAAGGGCGCCCCGGACGGCATGCAACCGGGCTTCCTGCTGCTCGACCCAACCACGCAACGGGGCAAGGATGCCGGCCTGGCCGGTTGCGGCGACGCTGGTGACAAGTCTGGTGCCTGCGGTGGTGTCGGCATCGAAGTCTTCGAGGACCCGGAGGAACTTCTTTTCCTCCGCTGACCAGGCCGCTGCCGCATCGTCCTGGTCAGCCAGCACTTCGAGCTCGCTCACTCGTGCGGTGGCGAACTCCAGGTGCTTGAGCGCCTTGCCCTCGTCGCCGAACGTCAGCCCGAGTTCGGCGGATTCCGCGCTGCGCTTGAAGGTGTAGAGCGCGTCACCGGGCAGCGCGTCGCGCGACAGCAGTAGGCTCATTCCGGACAGCGACATCAGCAGGCACAGCGCTGCCGCTGCGGCGACGACGAGCCGCCCGTGGCTCTCATCGGGAATCGCGTGGCGCCCGGAGGTTCCGCGCCGGGATGTCGCGTGTCCGGAGGTCCGCAGTGGCAGGACGGGGCTGTTGCCCTCGTGCACGACGGAGGGGAACTCCGCCATGATGCGCCGGCGCATCCGATCCCGCTCGAGCGCATCCGGCCCGACCATCCTCCCGGTCTGGCGCAACGCGGCCACCAGGGCCAGCTCGCGGTTCAGGCTGGGATCGGACGTGCTGCGCACGCCCTCATCGACGGCGCGGGCGAAGTTGTCGGCGTGGACGAAGCTGTCGTGTCCGTAGTCAGGCCCATCAGGCCCCGGACCCCCGGATGTGCGCGTCGTCCTCACCACCTTCGACTGTCTCGCCCGGAGCAACGAGTGGTGCAGCCGGTGGTTACGCGGCGGGTGAGCGTGGTCCTCATCGCAGCCCCTCAGGTAGCAACTGCGCCAACCGGCGCACTGCGCGGTGCTGTAGCGCCTTGACCGCGCCCTCGTTGCGGCCCATCACGGCCGCCGTCTCGGAGACCGAAAGGCCCTGCATGAACCGCAGCATGATGCACTCCTGCTGATCCTGGCCCAGCTGGGCGACGCAGCGCATGAGCTCGGCGGCAGTGGCCCCCTGGACTACTTCGTGCTCGGGGCCTCGATCGTCCGCGCTGGAGTCGAGGATGTCGGCGGTGGTCATCTCCAGCCGGTAGCGGCTGGACTTGACGTGGTCGAGGACCAGATTACGCGCGATCGTGATGAACCAAGCGCCCACGTCTCTGCCCTGGTAGCTCACCGACGAGATCCGCCGCAGCGCGCGCAGGAACGTCTCGCTGGTGATGTCCTCGGCGAGCGGTCGATCGCCGACCCGGAACAGCACGAATCGGAAGACCACGTCGACGTACTGGTCGTAGAGCCGGCCGAAGGCCTGCTGATCACCTTGCTGGGCGGCGGTGACGAGTTCCCAGGCTGCGGTGTCGACTTCTGGGCCGGCGACGATACCGGTGGCCGTGGCCGGCGCGGCCGAACCCGTAGCGTGCGGATCCGGGATCGGTTGGATGTGGGGGTGCGCCGTCGCCCCCACCCGATCATGCGCCCTGTTCGGCACGGTCTCCGTGTCTCTGGTCACGGTCGCCGGTACGGCATGGGCCACCGGCACGGCAGCCCGCCGTCTGAGCCTTCCCCCGAGCTTCGGGGGACCATCTCGGTTGCGGCATCAGCCACTCCCTCGTTCGCATCGTGGGAGACCGTTCGCGCCAACGGTCGCCTAACGCGTGGGGCAGCATACGAGGGAGAAGCTATGTGGTGCATCTCCCAGGCTGCGGACAGTCCGGATGGCAGTGCAGCGCTGCACCGGCGCGTGCCAGACTGCGCCGATATTCGGGCCGATGTTCGGGGCCGGCATTCGGGCCGTCCGGTGCGGGGTAGATCCGGCGACCCGAACCGTACGCCCTCGCTAGTGAGGAGGCTCGGTGTCCCCATCCTCATCCGCGCCTGCCTGCGTCGGCCGCAATGTCGCTGACCTGGTGTCGGAGGCGGCTGCGCGGGGTCAGGCGCACCCGGCCCTGATCGAGTCGGTGAGCGGTCGCGAGCTGAGCTGGGGGCAGCTGGACGCTGCCGTGGATGCTGAGGCCGCCCGCCTGGTCGCGCACGGGTTGCAGCCCGGGCAGCGCGTCGTGCTGCGGATGCCGACCTCGGCGGCGTTCTGCGTGTCGCTGTTCGCAGTGTTGCGGGCCGGCGGTGTGGCGGTGCCGGTCGGCCGGGGGGCTGCCGGTCGGGAGCTGGGCCGGGTGCTGGACAGCTGTGCGGCCGGTCTGCTGGTTGCGGCGCCGGATGACACCACCGCCGAGGAGGCGGCCGGCCGGGCCGGCGTCACCCGGCTGGATCCCCCCGCCGACAACACCACTGAACCCGCCGCCACTGAACCCGCCGCCACTGAACCCGCCGCCACTGAACCCGCCGCCACTGAACCCGCCGCCACTGAACCCGCCGCCACTGAACCCGCCGCCACTGAACCCGCCGCCACTGAACCCGCCGGGGCAGCCACCGAGCCGCCGACCGGCGGGGAGGACCTTGCCGTGCTGGCCTTCACCTCCGGCACCTCGGGCGACCCCCGCGGGGTGATGTTGTCCCATCGGGCCCTGTTGGCGA
>JBOHGM010000026.1:38635-48219 GCA_050699435.1 Pseudonocardiaceae bacterium
ACTGAACCCGCCGGGGCAGCCACCGAGCCGCCGACCGGCGGGGAGGACCTTGCCGTGCTGGCCTTCACCTCCGGCACCTCGGGCGACCCCCGCGGGGTGATGTTGTCCCATCGGGCCCTGTTGGCGAACCTGGCGCAGTGTGCGGCACTACGGCTCGCCCCGATGACGGCCGCCGACCGGGTGTTGCTGGCCCTGCCGCTGTTCCACTCCTACGGGCTGGGCCCGGGCCTGCTGCAGGTCGCCAACTCCGCTGCCACCGCGGTGCTGGTGGAGCGCTTCGATGCCGAAGAGACGCTGCAGGCGGTGCACCGGCACCGGGTCACCGTGGTGGCCGGAGTCCCTTCGATGTACCAGGCGTGGCTACGGCTGCCGCCGGACCGGCTCGCTGCGGGTATGCGCACGGTGCGGCTGTTCAGCTCCGGTGCCGCGCCGTTGGAGCCTGCCGTTCTCGCCGGGATCCGGGAGCTGACCGGGTTGGAGGTGTTCGAGGGCTACGGCCTCACCGAGACGGGTCCGGTGCTGACCTCGACGCTGGTGGGCGGCATCGCGAAGCCAGGGTCGGTGGGCAGGCCACTTCCCGGGGTGCCGTCCCTCGGCGTGGATCCGGTGGAGCTGCGGTTGGTTGATGCGGGAGGCAGGCCGTTGCCCACCGACGAGGACGACGAGGACGCCGGCGGCACCGGCGTGGTGGCTGTCCGCGGTCCCAACCTGTTCTCCGGCTACTGGCCGGACGGCGCGTTCGGCCCCGCTGAGCTGCCCGGGCTCGGCCCGGGCTGGATCCGCACCGGCGATGTCGGCTACCTGGACGCTGATGGCGACCTGCACCTGGTGGATCGGGTGGACGATCTGATCATCGTCAACGGCTTCAACGTCTACCCACGTGAGGTGGAGGACGTGCTGCTGGAGCACCCCGGGGTTCGTGAGGCGGCCGCGATCGGGATGCCGCACGAGGTCAGCGGTGAGGCCGTGCGCGCCGTGCTGGTGCCCGTCGAGGGGGAGCAGCCGAGCGCTCTGGAGATCGTCGAGCACTGCGCGGCCCGGCTGGCCCGGTTCAAGGTGCCGGTGGACGTGGCGCTGGTGGACTCGCTTCCGCACCTGCCCACCGGGAAGCTGGCCCGCCGGGTGCTCCGTGAGGGTGGCAGGGTGGGCTCGTGCGGCACGACGTGACCCTGCTGGTCCGGGCCGGATGTCACGCCTGCGCGGTGGCCCGGGAGGACATCGAGCGGATCTGCGCTGAGCTGAACGTGCCCTGGCGCACCGGCGATGTGGACGCGGACCCGCAACTGCGGGCCGAATACGGCGACCGGGTCCCGGTGATCCTCATCGACGGGCGGGAGCACGGCTTCTGGAAGGTGGAGGAGCAGCGCCTGCGGGCCGCGCTCGCGCGTTGACCGCCGGGGTGCGTCACATCACGATCCGGCTACCCGGTGAACCACCGGCGGGAAGGATCCCGAACGGGTAGGCATGAGTTCACCAACCCGCTCTGCCCGGATGTCCGCTCCGGTGGCCGCCCTGATCGGGCTGCTCTCGGTGGCGGCGGGGCTCGGGGTGGGGCACCTGGTGGCCGGGCTGGTGTCGCCGAGCGCGTCGCCGTTCCTCGCGGTGGGTGGCAGCGCGATCGACCTCACCCCTTCGTGGCTCAAGGACTTCGCGGTCAGCACCTTCGGCACTTATGACAAGCTTGTCCTGCTCCTCAGCATGGGTGTGGTCATCGGCCTGGTCGCGGTGCTCGCCGGGCTACTGTCCCGGAGCTCGCGCAGGCCCGGTCTGGTGCTGCTGATCGTGCTCGGCGGCGTCGCGGGCGTCGCTGTGCTGGCCCGGCCGACCGCCGATGCCCTCGACGCGCTCGCTCCGCTGGCTGCTCTGATCGTCGGGGTCGGGGTGTTCGTCGCCCTGTACCGCCTGGGTAGGTCAGGCGGGGCGGCTACGAAGGACGCGGCAGCAGGGGGCGCGGCGGGGGATCGAGCCCCGTCGGCGGTGCGCAGGCGCGGGCTGCTCATCGGGTCGGCAGCGGTCGCGGTGGGTGCCGGCCTGGCCGGAGCCGGCGGGCAGTTGCTGGCCAGGCGTGGTGACGTGGAGGCATCCCGCAGGGCGATCGGCCGGATCGTGCCCGAGGTGCCCGCGCCACCGATCCCGGCCGGGGCGGACTTCGCCGCTGCCGGGTCACCGAGCTTCATCACCCCGAATGCGGAGTTCTACCGGGTCGACATCAACCTCACGCTGCCGGCTGTGCGCGCCGAGGATTGGCAGCTGCGCATCCATGGGATGGTCGACCGGGAACTCACCCTGGACTGGGCAGACCTGACCTCGCGCCGGCTGGTCGAGCGCACCGTGACGATGACCTGCGTGTCCAACGAGGTCGGCGGCCCTTACGTCTCCACGTCCAACTTCACCGGGGTGCTGCTGGCCGACCTCCTGGCCGACGCAGGTGTGCAGCGCGGCGCCGATCAGGTGTTCACCACCAGCGACGACGGGTGGACCTGCGGTACTCCCACCGAGACCGTCCTCGACCCGGGCCGTGCGGCCATGCTGGTGATCGCGATGAACAACGAGCCGCTGCCGATCGAGCACGGCTTCCCGGTCCGGATGCTGGTGCCCGGGCTCTACGGCTTCGTCTCCGCGACCAAGTGGATCGTCGACATGGAACTCACCACGTTCGACGCGAAGCAGGCCTACTGGCTGCAGCGGGACTGGGGGCAGCGGGCACCGATCAAGACGATGTCCCGGATCGACAGCCCGGGCGCGTTCGCCACCGTGCGCCCGGACCGCCCGCTCGCCGGGATCGCCTGGGCGCAGACCAAGGGCATAGACAAGGTCGAGGTGCGCCTCGACGGTGGCGAGTGGCGACCCACGGAACTGTCTACCGAGGTCAACATCGATACCTGGCGAATGTGGCGGCTGCAGCCGGGGCGGCTGGAGCCCGGACTGCATCGCGCCGAGGTCCGCGCGACCGATAAGACCGGATATACCCAGACTCAGGACCGGGTCATGCCGATTCCGGACGGCGCCACGGGGTGGCACTCGGTTCAGTTCACCGTCCGCTGAGGACGATGACAGGCAGGTGAGCTGGCGCAGCTGTGTCCTATTTGTGATCGCACCTGACGAACCGGCGCCCATAGCGTCACCGAAGTAATCAGGGCAAGCCCCGGACCACCCGGGCACCACGATGAGGAGTTGAGGTTCACGTGAGGAAGATCCAGCGACTGGCTGCGGTCGGCGCCATGGCGGCGCTGACCGTTGCGCTCGGTGCGTGCAGCAGCTCGGAGGAGCCGGCCGCCGCACCCCCCGCACCGGCCGGTGAGCCCGCGGCACCGACCTCGGAGCCCATGACACCTACTGCCGGCGTGACCGAGATCTCGGACATCGCCGGCCCGGCCTGCGGCCAGGTCCCGACTGAGGGCGAAGGCTCGGCGCAGGGCATGGTCGATGACCCGGTGGCGACCGCCGCGAGCAACAACCCGCTGCTGACCACCCTGGTTGCGGGAGTCGGTGCGGCCAACCTGGTTGACACCCTGAACAGCGCCGAGGCAGTGACCGTGTTCGCCCCCATCAACCCGGCGTTCGAGGCGCTGCCCCCGGGCACCGTCGAGCAGCTCACCACCGCCCCCGATGTGGCTGAGCCCACCAGCCAGCTGTCCCAGATCCTGACCACGCACGTCGTGGGCACCCGGTACGACGCCGCGGGCCTGCAGGAGGCCGGCACGGTGCCCAGCCTGCAGGGCTCCGAGCTGACCATCGGCGGTACCGCGCCCGACGCGCTGACCGTGTCGTCCGGTGGGGTGACCGCCAACGTGGTGTGCGCCAACGTCCCGACCGCGAACGCCACGGTGTTTTTGATCGACCAGGTCATGATGCCGGCGGAAAGCTGAGTCGAATGCATCGCCCGCGAGGGGCGGCCCCATCCCGGGGCCGCCCCTCGTCGCATCCCGGCCGTCGCGACTTTGTTCCTGCGTTCACAAGCGGCTACCGTGGGGGTCGCGCCGCCGGATGGCCGGCGGACAGCCGGCGCCGACCTAGGGCCCCCGACCCGAAGGCCGAGCAGGGCAGCGTCCGACCCCTCGGCGCGGCCGAGGTGCTCGTGGGAGATCCGAGAGGAATCGTGACGGTGCAGCAGCACGGACGGTACGGCGGCGACGGTGCTGCCCGACCAGCCGCAGCGCCCGTCTCGGCCGACCCGGCCGACCCGGCCGTCCGCGCGCAGGTCCGCACCCTGCCCGAGGCCGCGGTCGCCCGGCTGGCCGCCTACCTGCAGGTGCTCACCTCGTTGATCGAGCAGGGCGTGACCACCATTTCCAGCGAGGAGCTGGCCGGCATCGCCGGGGTGAACTCGGCGAAGCTGCGCAAGGACCTGTCCTACGTGGGTTCCTACGGAACCCGGGGGGTGGGCTACGACACGGCACGCCTGGTCGAGCACATCGAGCGACTGCTCGGGCTGACCCGGCAGCACAGCGTCGCTGTCGTCGGCATCGGCAACCTGGGCCACGCGCTGGCCAACTACGGGGGCTTCCCTAGCCGTGGTTTCCCGGTGACGGCGTTGTTCGACATCGACGACGATTTGATCGGGATCGCCGTCGGGGGACTGCCGGTCAATCACATCAACAGCATCCCGGCAGTGTGCGCCCAGCGGACGGTGACCATCGGGGTGATCTGTACGCCGCCCGCGGCCGCGCAGACGGTGTGCGATCTGCTGGTGGTCGGCGGCGTCCGGTGCATCCTCAACTTCGCCCCGGTGGTACTCCAGGTGCCCGAGGATGTCGAGGTGCGCAAGGTGGACCTCGCGGTGGAGATGCAGATCCTCTCCTTCCACGAGGCCCGCCGCCGTCGGGATGACGAGGTCATCGCGGCGGTGGAACCGGCGGCGGTGGAACCGGCGGCGGTGGAATCGGTGGTCGCGCCGGTCGTCGAACCCGGGGTTGACGAGCTGGTCGAGCCGCTAGCCGACCCGGTCGAGGGGATCGCGGTGGGCCGATGAGTCTCCTGGTCGTCGGGCTGTCCCACCGCACCGCTGCGGTCCCGGTGCTGGAGCGCGCCGTGGTGCCCTGCGCCGAGACCGGCAAGGTCCTCGACGAACTACTCAAGCGAGACAACGTCGCCGAGGCGTTGCTGCTGTCCACCTGCAATCGGGTTGAGATCTACGCGGTGGTGCAGACCTTCCACGGTGGCCTGGACGACGTCACCGCGGTGCTGGCGCGCCAGTCCGGGACGACGTTGGACGACCTGTCCAACCACCTCTACGTGCACTACGCGGCCGCCGGCGTCGAGCACATGTTCGCGGTGGCCTCCGGACTCGACTCGATGGTGGTCGGCGAGCCGCAGATTCTCGGCCAGTTGCGCGCCGCTTACGCCGGGGCAGAGCAGGCCGGCGCCATGGGGAGCACGCTGCACGAGCTCACCCAGCAGGCGTTGCGGGTCGGCAAGCGGGTGCACACCGAGACCGGGATCGATGCCGAGAGCGCCTCGGTGGTCTCCGAAGCCCTGGTCGACGCGGCCGCGGCACTGGGCGCAGACCTGGGCCTGGCAGGCAGGCGCGCCCTGGTGATCGGGGCCGGCTCGATGGGCGGCCTCACTGCGGCTGCGCTGCGCCGGGCCGGGGTGGCCGAGATCGTGCTGGCCAACCGCACCCCGGCCAGCGCGCAGCGGCTGGCGGCGCGGTGCGAGGCCGTGGGCACCCCTGCTCGGACCGTCGAACTGGACACCCTGGCTGCGCCGCTGGCTTCGGTGGACCTCGTCGTCTGCTGCACCGGCTCGGTTGACGCGGTGCTCGGCGTCGAGCAGGTAGCCGATGCCCGGCGCGGCTCGGCGGCGCCGCTGGTGGTGTGCGATCTCGGGCTGCCTCGCGACGTCGAGGCCGAAGTGGGTGACCTGCCCGGCGTCACCCTGATCGACCTCAGTACCGTGGCGCGCCGACTGGAGCGGCGCGATAGCGTTGCCGCCGCTTCGGGCCTGCCGACCGCACCGGATCGGGCCCGGCGCATCGTGGCCGAGGAAGTGCACGCTTACCTGGTGGCTCAGCGAACCGCCGAGGTGACCCCCACCGTCACCGCGCTGCGCAAACGAGCCGCCGAGGTGGTGGACGCCGAGCTGCTGCGGCTGGATGGCCGGCTGCCCCAGCTCGACACCGCCGTGCGCGACGAACTCGCCCGCACCGTCCAGCGGGTGGTGGACAAGCTGCTGCATGTTCCCACGGTGCGGGTCAAGCAACTGGCCGAGACCGGTGGTGGCCAGGCCTACGCCGACGCGCTGAGAGAGCTGTTCGAACTGGATCCGCAGGCCGCCGCCGCGGTCGCCGCGTTGGAGCCGGCGCCGGACAGGGGAGGACGGTGAAGCCTGTGCTGCGGTTGGGTACCAGGGGCAGCGCTCTGGCACTGGCCCAAACCGAGTGGGTGGCCGGCCAGTTGCGGGCCGCCGGGGCGCAGGTGCGCATCGTGCCGGTGCGCACTGCCGGGGACGCCTCCTCGGCGCCCATCGCCGAGATCGGGGTCGGGGTGTTCGTCTCCGCGTTGCGCGAGGCTCTGGCAGCCGGTGAGATCGACGCGGCGGTGCACTCGTATAAGGATCTGCCCACCGCGGCGGACGGCCGGCTGGTGCTGGCCGCCGTGCCACGGCGCGCGGACCCCCGCGATGCACTGGTCGCCCGGGACGGCATGGTGCTCGGTGAACTGCCCACCGGTGCGGTGCTCGGCACCGGGTCGCCCCGGCGGGCCGCGCAGCTCCGGGCACTGGGGCTGGGCCTGCAGGTCAGGCCCATCCGGGGCAATGTCGACTCGCGGATCCGCCGGGTCGCCGAGGGGGAGCTCGACGGGGTGGTGATCGCGGCTGCCGGCCTGGCCAGGCTCGGCCGGATCGGTGAGGCCACCGAACTGATCGACCCGCTGCAGATGCTGCCCGCACCTGCGCAGGGAGCCCTGGCCTGTGAGTGCCGGGCCGACGACCTCGATACCGAACACCTGCTGGGCGGGGTTCTCGACGACGCGGGGGTGCGCGCCGCCGTCACCGCCGAACGGGCGTTGCTGGCCGCCTTGGAGGCCGGCTGCAGTGCACCGGTCGGCGCACTCGCCGACGTGGTCGAGGACCTGGACGACGACGGACTGGTCGTGCTGCGACTCTCCCTGCGGGGAGTCGCCGCGGCTGCGCGTGACGACCTGATTCGCGCGTCCGCCACCGGGGAGTTGATTGATGCCGAGAAGCTCGGCCGCCAAGTCGCGGCCGAGTTGCTGGACCTCGGGGCCGGCGCGCTGGGCGGGGACCCGGCGCCCAGCGGCCCGGTCCCACGCCCAACGGGAAACGAGAAGTAGATGAGCCGTGCCCACAAGACCACCGGACGCATTGCCTTCGTCGGCGCCGGCCCCGGAGATCCCGGGCTGCTGACTGCGCGCGCACAGCAGTTGCTGACCTCTGCGGCGCTGCTGATCACCGACCCGGATGTACCTGCCGACGTGCTCGCGCTGGCCGCCGAGGGCGCCGAGGCGCGCCCGGCGGTGGGCGAGCCGGCTGAGGTCGCCAAGGACCTGGTCGCCGAGGCCAAGGGGGGCGCGACGGTGGTGCGCCTGGTGTCCGGCGACCCGCTCACCGCCGATGCCGTGGTGGCCGAGGCGCTGGCCGTCGCGCACACCTCGGTGCCGTTCGAGGTGGTGCCCGGGGTGCCGTCGGGCACTGCGGTACCCGCCTACGCCGGGGTGCCGCTGGGCTCCGGGCACACCGAGGCCGACGTCCGCACCGGAGTTGACTGGCAGAGCCTGGCTTGCGCTCCGGGCACGTTGGTACTGCATGCCACCGCCTCGCACCTGGCCGAGGCGGCCTCCTCGCTGGTCGAGCACGGCCTGGCGCCGCAGACCCCGGTGGCGGTCACCGTCGAGGGCACGGCGCCCACCCAGCGCACCGTGGATACCACGCTCGCCGCGCTGAGCACCGATGCGGGCGAGCTCACCGGCCCGCTGGTGCTCACCGTCGGCTCGGCGGCCGGGCAGCGGTCGAAGCTGTCCTGGTGGGAGTCGCGGGCGCTGTACGGCTGGAAGGTGCTGGTGCCGCGCACCAAGGAGCAGGCGGGCGTGATGAGCGAGCGACTCGGCATGCACGGCGCGGTGCCTGTGGAGGTCCCCACGATCTCGGTGGAACCGCCGCGCTCTCCAGCGCAGATGGAGCGGGCGGTCAAGGGCCTGGTGGACGGCCGCTACCAGTGGGTGGTGTTCACCTCGACCAATGCGGTGCGCGCGGTGTGGGAGAAGTTTCGCGAGTTCGGGCTCGATGCCCGCGCGTTCTCCGGGGTGAAGATCGCCTGCGTGGGTGAGGCCACCGCGGAGAAGGTCCGCTCCCTGGGCATCAATCCGGAGCTGGTGCCCTCAGGGGAGCAGTCCTCCGAGGGACTGCTGGCCGATTTCCCGCCCTATGACGATGTGCTCGACCCGGTGGACCGGGTACTGCTGCCCCGCGCGGACATCGCGACCGAGACCCTGGCCGCCGGATTGCGCGAGCGCGGCTGGGAGATCGACGATGTGACCGCCTACCGCACCGTGCGGGCCGCCCCGCCACCGGCCGAGACCCGCGAGATGATCAAGACGGGCGGGTTCGACGCGGTCTGCTTCACGTCCTCGTCCACGGTGCGCAACCTGGTCGGTATCGCAGGCAAGCCGCACGCGCGCACGATCGTCGCCTGCATCGGCCCGGCCACTGCCGAGACCGCGGCCGAGTTCGGCCTCCGGGTCGACGTCCAGCCCGACGTGGCCCAGATCGGCGCCCTGGTCGACGCCCTAGCCGAGCACGCCGCGCAACTGCGCGCCCAAGGCGCCCTGCCCCCACCCCGCAAAGCCAAGACCCGCCGCCGCTAGCGTTCGCCCCTTCGTGACGCAGTCTGGATGCAGACTGCAGTAATTCGAGGCCCGATTACCGCGTTCTGCATCCAGAACGCGGTCACGGCGATGAGGGGTGCGGGATGTATCCGGTGATGCGGCCGCGGCGGTTGCGGACGACGGCGGCGGTGCGGCGGTTGGTGGCTGAGACGACGGTGGCGCCGCGGCAGCTGGTACTGCCGGTGTTCGTCAGGGAGGGTGCCGCCGAGCCGATCCCGATCGCGTCCATGCCGGGTGTTGTCCAGCACACCCGGGACTCGCTGCGCAAGGCCGCGGCCGAGGCGGTGGCGGCGGGTGTCGGGGGGATCATGCTGTTCGGCGTGCCTGCCAATAAGGACGCCACCGGCTCCGCCGGTATCGACCCTGATGGCGTGCTCAACGTGGCGTTGCGCGAGGTGCGCGCCGAGGTCGGCGACGACACCGTCGTGATGGCCGACACCTGCCTGGACGAGTTCACCGACCACGGGCACTGCGGCCTGGTGGACGCTCACGGACGGGTGGACAACGACGCGACTCTCGCGGTGTACGCGCAGCTGGCGGTGGCCCAGGTCGAGTCCGGTGCGCACGTGGTGGGGCTCAGCGGCATGATGGACGGCCAGGTCGGGGTGATCCGGGAGGCGCTGGACACCGCCGGGCACCAGGACGCGGCGATCTTGGCCTACAGCGCCAAGTACGCCTCGGCGTTCTACGGGCCGTTCCGCGATGCGGTCGAGTCGCGGCTGACCGGGGACCGCCTCA
>JBOHGM010000027.1:0-47831 GCA_050699435.1 Pseudonocardiaceae bacterium
CGCCACTGATCTGACCAGCGTAGATAGACTGGTCAGGTTGTGCGCACGGCAGTGACGTGCCTGCGTGCGTCAGTGCCCAGTGAAGGGAAGCAAGCCCTGTGACCGAGACCACCCTGCCGCCGGACGGAGACCGCGTCGAACCGGTCGACATCCAGCAGGAGATGCAGCGCTCTTACATCGACTACGCGATGAGCGTGATCGTCGGGCGCGCCCTGCCGGACGTCCGCGATGGGCTCAAGCCGGTGCACCGGCGGGTGCTGTACTCGATGTACGATTCCGGGTTCCGCCCGGACCGAGGCTATGTCAAGTGCGCCCGCGTCGTCGGCGACGTGATGGGCAACTACCACCCGCACGGCGACACCGCGATCTACGACACGTTGGTACGCATGGCCCAGCCCTGGGCCATGCGCTATCCGCTGGTCGACCCGCAGGGAAACTTCGGCTCCCCGGGGAACGACCCGCAGGCCGCGATGCGCTACACAGAATGCCGTCTCACCCCGCTCGCGATGGATATGTTGCGGGATATCGACAAGGATACCGTCGATTTTGAACCGAACTACGACGGTCGAACTCAGCAGCCCGTCGTGCTGCCCGCCCGGATCCCGAACCTGCTGGTTAACGGCAGCTCCGGGATCGCGGTGGGGATGGCGACGAACATCCCGCCGCACAACCTGCGTGAGGTCGCGTCCGGGGTCGTCTACCTCCTGGAGAACCCTGAGGTCGACGACGACACGTTGCTTGATGCGCTCGTTCAGCGGGTCAAGGGCCCGGACTTCCCGACCCGCGGCCTGATCGTCGGCACCGACGGCATCGTCGACGCCTACCGCACCGGACGCGGTTCGGTCCGGATGCGCGGTGTGGTCGAGGTCGAGGAGGACACCAGGGGCCGCACCACTTTGGTGATCACCCAGCTGCCGTACCAGGTCAACCCGGACAACCTAGTGGAGTCCATCGCCACCCTGTCCCGCGACGCCAAGCTCACCGGAATCGCCGAGATCAACGACGAGTCGAGCGACCGCATCGGCATGCGGATCGTGGTCACGCTGAAGCGCGATGCGGTGGCCAAGGTGGTGCTCAACAACCTCTACAAGCACACCCAGCTGCAGCACACCTTCGGTGTCAACATGCTGGCGATCGTCGAGGGCGTGCCGCGCACGCTGCGCCTCGACCAGGTGATCCGGCACTACGTGCGCCACCAGCTCGACGTCATCGTCCGGCGCACCCGCTACCTGTTGCGCAAGGCCGAGGAGCGCGCCCACCTGCTGCGCGGGCTGGTCAAGGCGCTGGACATGCTCGACGAGGTGATCGCGCTGATCCGGCGCTCACCGACGGTCGACGATGCGCGGGTCGGGCTGATCGAGCTGCTGGACGTCGACGAGATCCAGGCGAACTACATCCTGGAGACTCAGCTGCGGCGCCTCGCCGCGATGGAGCGGCAGAAGGTCATCGAGGACCTCGCCGAGCTGGAGCGTGAAATTGCCGAGTACCTCGACATCCTGGACAAGCCGCACCGGCAACGGCAGATCGTCCGGGACGAGCTGGCCGAGATCGTCGAGAAGCACGGCGACGAGCGGCGCACCAAGATCATGGGCTACGACGGCGATGTGTCGACTGAGGACCTCATCGCCGTCGAGGATGTGGTCGTCACGATCACGCGGACGGGGTACGCCAAGCGCACCCGCACCGATCTCTACCGTGCGCAGAAGCGCGGCGGCAAGGGTGTCATGGGCGCTGGCCTGAAGACCGACGACATCGTGGCGCACTTCTTCGTGTGCTCCACGCACGACTGGATCCTGTTCTTCACCAATAAGGGCCGGGTGTATCGGGCCAAGGCGTACGAGCTGCCCGAAGCCAACCGCAACGCCCGCGGCCAGCACGTGGCGAACCTGCTCGCGTTCCAGCCCGACGAGCAGATCGCCCAGGTCATGCAGATCAAGGACTACACCGCGTCGCCGTACCTGGTGCTGGCCACCCGCAGCGGTCTGGTCAAGAAGAGCCGGTTGACCGACTTCGACTCCAACCGGGCCGGCGGCCTGATCGGGATCAACCTGCGCGACGACGACGAGCTGGTCGGCGCGGTGCTGTGCTCTGCTGACGACGACCTGCTGCTGGTCTCGGCGGAGGGCCAGTCGATCCGGTTCTCCGCCACCGACGAGGTGCTGCGCCCGATGGGGCGGGCTACCTCTGGAGTCTTCGGAATGCGGTTCAACGACGGCGACGAACTGCTCTGCATCGGGGTGGTCCGGGCTGGGCGGTTCCTGCTGGTCGCGACCGGTGGGGGGTACGCCAAGCGCACCCCGATCGACGACTACCCGGTGCAGGGCCGGGGCGGCAAGGGGGTGCTGACGATCCAGTACGACCGCCGGCGAGGCAAGCTGGTGGGCGCCCTCATCGTGGACATCGACGACGAGTTATATGCGATCACCTCCACGGGCGGGGTCATCCGCACCGCGGCCAAACAGGTTCGCAAGGCCGGCAGGCAGACCAAGGGAGTCCGTCTGATGAACCTCGGGGAGGGAGCGAGCCTGGTGGCGGTCGCACGTAATGCCGAAGAGGCGGGTGACCCGGACGCCGGGGGCGCACCGACGAAGGTTGAGACGTGACGGGGCCGGACAACCCCGGCCAGACCGAGGCCGGCCAGACCGAGGCCGGCCAGACCGAGGCCGGCCAGACCGAGGCCGGCCAGCGCGCGGCGGATGCCGACGCGCCGGACGATTCGCCGGAGAAATCCTCACCGGAGGCCCCGCCGCAGAACGCTGCCCCGCGCTATGGTCGGCCTGTGGCGCAGCCGTTCAATACCCAGTCGAGCCAGAACTTCTCGCAACCCACGGTGCGCATCGGGGGACGCGTACAGTCCGAGCAGCCGTCGCCCCAGCCGTCGGCGGGCCCCCGGGTGCGCCCGACCCGGCTCCCTCGCCGCGCGAGCCTGCAGTTGCGGTACCTCGAGCCGTGGTCGGTGCTCAAGGTTTCCCTGGTGCTGTCCGTCGCCGGTTTCCTCGCCTGGATGGTCGCGGTGGGGGTGCTCTACAGCGTGCTCGCGGGCATGGGCGTGTGGGACCAGCTCAACGGCACCTACTCCGACCTCACCTCGGTGAACGAAGCGCAGGCCAGCGAGGAGCTGATCAGTGCGGGCGGCGTATTCGGGGTGGCGGCGTTGGTCGGCCTGGTGAACGTCGTGCTGATCACCGCGATGTGCAGTGTCGGGGCGTTCATCTACAACGCCTCGGCAGACCTCGCGGGCGGCATTGAGATCACCCTCTCGGAGCGGGACTGACCAGCGAGATCAAGCGGTTTGGGGGCAGGTTGGGGCGTGCGGTAACCTCGCCGAGGTCACCATGAGGGCCTATAGCTCAGTCGGTTAGAGCGCATCCCTGATAAGGATGAGGTCGCTGGTTCAAGTCCAGCTAGGCCCACTCCCAGAGCACCCTAGTGCAGGAGGCGATTCATCGTGAAGAAGATCATCCCGCTGCTCCTCGTCGGCCTCGCCGCGTTCGTCGTGGTGCGTCGTCAGCGCTCCGCCAGGGCCGAAGCCGACCTCTGGCGCGAGGCCACCACCTTCACCACCTGACCCCGGGCTGGCACCCTGCACCGCCCGAGTGGACCACCTGGGCGCAGTCCGTCGTGCCCGGAGCGGGGGACGTAGCTCAATTGGCAGAGCACCGCCTTTGCAAGGCGGGGGTTAGGGGTTCGATTCCCCTCGTCTCCACGAAGCTGACCAGCGGTTTCACGTGGAACCTGGGTGACACTGTCGATCAATGTCACCGACAGTGTCACCGGCTAGAGCGTACGCCTTGGCCAGCTCCGCCTCCCGGCTCTTAACCTCGTGCTCCTCCTTGGCCGCTCGGACCTGCTCGTAGCCAGCCAGCAGCGCACACCGTCAGCCCGGAGCAGCTCATCTGCGGTCTGCCAGAACTCCCGGGTCAGCAGCTGGCGACCGGATTCGGCCTTGGCGACCGACGAACGGCTGTAACCGGTCTTCCGGGCGATCTGCGGTTGGATGATCCCCGCAGCTTCGCGCCGGGCGGCCAGCTGCTGGCCCAGCGCGAATCGCATCGCCACCAACTCCGGCGGTTCCTGGAGCATCGATCGTCCCCCGTCCTCCCAGGTACAAGACAAAGCCCGTGCGCGCCGAGCGTAGCCGAGCGCTCACCGCCGTTCCCCGGGGTGAGCAGCGTTGAACACGGTTGCTTCTTCGCTCGCGAAGTAGAGGATCATGATCAAATCGAGTCCCTCCGCTCCCGGGCAAGAAGAAGAGGGCCGCATCCATATCCTGTGGATCAACGCGGGTTTGTCCTGCGACGGGGAGTCGGTTGCGCTGACTGCGGCGACGCAGCCCAGCATCGAGGAGATCGCGCTGGGAGCCCTTCCTGGCCTGCCCAGGATCGCGCTGCACTGGCCGTTGATCGACTTCGAGTGCGGCCCGGACCAGGGTGCCGACACCTTCATCGAGTGGTTCCACCAGGCGGGCCGGGGCGAGTTGGACCCGTTCGTCCTGGTCGTGGAGGGTTCCATCCCGGATGAGACGCTCAGCGCAGGGGGCTATTTCACCGGCTTCGGGTACAACCACAACACTGGTCAGCCGATCACCGTTAACGAGTGGCTGGACCGGCTGGCGCCCAAGGCGACGATCGTGCTCGCGGTCGGCACCTGCGCCACCTACGGTGGTATCCCCGGGATGGCGGGGAACTCGACCGGCGCCATGGGGGTGCCGGACTACCTGGGCTGGGACTGGACATCCAAGGCCGGTATCCCCATCGTCTGCGTACCCGGCTGCCCAGCCCATCCGGACAACCTCTCCGAGACGATCCTGTACCTGCTCTACCAGATCGCCGGTCAGGCACCGATGATCCCATTGGACGACCAGCTACGCCCGCAATGGTTGTTCGGCAACACCGTGCACGAAGGCTGTGACCGGGCAGGCTACTACGAGCAGGGCGAGTTCGCGACCACCTACGACTCACCGAAGTGCCTGGTCAAGCTCGGCTGTGCGGGTCAGGTGGTGAAGTGCAACGTGCCCAAGCGCGGCTGGATCAACGGTGTGGGCGGCTGCCCCAACGTCGGCGGTATCTGCATCGGTTGCACCATGCCCAGCTTCCCGGACATGTTCATGCCGTTCATGGAGTCGATCCCGATCACTTGGCGCAGTGTGCCCGCACCGTTTCCGGGTTCTCCGATGTCGGCAGCCGAGAGCGAGACCTACGGCTCAGTCATCCGGCAGCTCCGCGAGTTCGCCCTCAGGAGGTTCGACACCGAGCCCCCGTGGCGCCGGAGAGGCCCCGGGCTCCTCACCGGCCACATCTCCGACTGGTGATCCCGACCGGCTGGAGACAGATCACCTTCCCTCAGCCCGACACCAGCGGTGACTGCTGACCCTGTGTGATTGCTGACCCTGTGTGACTGCGCGCCTTGTCGGCGGTCCCGGTTCCTGGCGATCGTGCTCGGTCCTGACGAGTAACGCCGCCGAGCAGGCATCCGATTACCCACGGCTAGGAGGCTTGTTTACGAGAAGTTAAGGGAAGATCCAGGCGGTGTATATCGGATGGGTGAGCACCGCTCGGACCATGATCAGGAGTTGGGGGAACCGACAGCCGGGACCTCCCCGGCGCGGTGGGCGCGGATCTGGGCCAGCCAGGCATTGTTGCTGAGAGTGGCGCGCTGCAACGGTGCCAACCCTGAGGACGCCGAGGACGCCGTGCAGCAGGCGATGCTCCGGGCAGCCGAGCACTCTGAGATCGCCGACGAACGGCTGCAGGCGTGGCTGGTCGCGGTGACGGCACGGCTGTGCATGGACGGGCATCGGCGCCGGGCCAGCGAGGTCAGGCGTTGGCAGCGGGCGTCGGGCCAAGCGGCGGTTGCCCAGCGCGGGCATAGTCCCGAGGACGAGGCGTGCGATCGGGCCGAGGCCGTGTGGGTGGCCTCCCAGGCCAGCCGGCTGCTGCCGCCGCGCCAAGCCGAGGCTCTGCAGCTGACCGCCGAGGGTTGCGACGTCCAGCAAGTGGCTACCGAGCTGGGTGTGCACTATCGCGCCGCCGAGTCGCTGCTGGCGCGGGCCCGCCGAACACTGCGGACCGCGCTGGCGCTGTGATCTAGGCAGTCTTCAGAGGTATTGGCGGCGCTCGCGGTGCCAGCGGGCCAGCAGGGCAGGAGCTTCACGTTCGTAGAACGTCGCCAGGTCTTCCAGTTCCTCCAGGCGGTGTCGTCGCTGCGCCGACTCGCCTTCAAGTGCCGCAAGACCTCGTTTCGCGAGCTCACGCAGCCTGGTAGTGGTTCGTGTCTGCTGTTCGAACAGTGCCGTCCACGCCCCAGGGCGAATCCGGTAGTAGGTCCGGCGGTCTCCGCGCATGGGCTGGCGCTCCACCAGGCCGGCACGGACCAGTGAGCGGGTGGTCATGCTGATGCTGCCCCTGCTCGCGTGCAGGATCGTGGCGAGGTCCTCGGCGGATTGGTAGTCCGGCTCGCACACCATCAGCCACCCCAGTACCCGGCCCCAGGACCGTGGGAGCCCGAGGTCCTCATAGAACAGCCCCACCTCATCGACGAAGCGCACGAGCTCCTCACGCTGACCCTCAGCCTCCACGGTCCTTCCTCTCCCGTTCCTTGGCCGCTGTGGTCTCAGCGGGAACGATGGTCTCAGCGGGAACGATGCGAAGTTCAAAGATTTCTGAACGTCGCATCTCAGACTACTGTAACCGACTGCGGAGCAAAAGGGTGACATCGACACACCCGCGTCGCTCCGGTGACGGAAACAAGCACACTAAGTGACCACCTAATGTGCGAACCGTGACAGCGCACCGGGCTTCTCACCAGATGCAGCTCTCTGTGAGGCGTGATTCCCAGGTCAGCTCTCAGTGAGGCGTGATTCCCAGGTCAGATCAACTGCTTGGAGCTTCAGTTACTCTTGAAACTTCAGCCTGTCTCGCTTACGCTTCGCTCTGGCCTAGCGGCCCGCTGGATCCTTCGCAGCCAGGAGGCGTCTCATGACAAGTCAGGTCGACAGCCTGCTGGCGCAGGTCGATAGTTTGCGAGCGCAGGTTGAAGACCTGACGGCTCGGGTCGAAGACTTGACGACGCAGGTCGAAGACTTGACAACGCAGGTTGAACACTCGCGGGGTATCGAGGGCACGAGGCTGAGCGACTTGTCGTGGGCGGGCCAGATGGTCGAGGAGGTTGAGGATCTGGACGGGTCCTCGCCCTACGGTGTGCGGTGGTGGGAAGACGGCAAGATGGTGCTGAGCCTGTATACCCGTTTTCCCTCAGACGTGGATCCGGTTTCCCACCCGGATTACTCGACTCCAAACCGCCCTGACAACGCAGCCTGAGAGCGGCCGGCAACGAGGACGTACGCCACGTTCCGCAAGTGGGACACCGTGCCAAGGTACTTGATCACTTAGCCCGCACCTCCGTGCGTGGGCTTGAGGTGGTGGTGTGCCGACCCGATGGGATGGCGTTCCTCGTCAAGGACGAAGATTGTCTGGGTTGAGCGCACCTCGGGCATGCCTTGCAGCCGGTACAGGACGACGTCACGGAGCGCTGCGATGTCGGGCGTGCGAACCAGCAGCACGAAGTCGAACTCGCCGCTGGTCATCGCGACGTACTCGACACCAGGCAACCGGCTGACCTTGTCGCGCGTCGTCGGCCATGATCCCTGCTCGACGTTGATGAGGATCATGGCTGCGACGTCGAGCCCGATCGCGTGCGGGTCGACGTCCGCGCGGAAGCGGCTGATGACACCGTCGGCCACCAGCCGGTCGTAACGGGCGTAGGCGGTCGCCCGGGAGACGCCGACTCGGGCCGCCAACTCAGTCACCGAGATGCGGCCGTCGTCGACCAGGATGCCCAGCATCCGGCGATCGACGTCGTCGAGGGGGCGAGGTGAGACGGACATCGACTGCACAGGCTACTGCCCGGACATTCGTCTGGCATTGCGCCGTGAACATGGAACGACCGTGCCTCCAGGCGCAGACTCTCCTCATGGTCTCGCCGATCGCACCCCCCGGGTTCGAGCTCCCCGAGGATCACCCGGGCGTTAGTGACCCGGCATACCGCGAGCGGCGGGCCCGGATCGCGGAGGTCGGCGCCGCCTACCACCACGGCGACCCGATCCCGGACGTCACCTACAGCACCGAGGAAGACGAGGTCTGGCGGGTCGTGTCCGCCGAGCTCGCCGGCAAACACCGCAGGTACGCGTGCCGCGAGTACCTCGTCGGCGCGCACCGGCTCGTCCTTCCGGCGCAGCGCGTTCCGCAGCTACGGGTGGTCGACGAGCGGGTGCACGGCCTCACCGGCTTCCACATCAACCCGGTGCCCGGTCTCGTGTCACCCCGGATCTTCTACGGTTCTCTCGCTGCGCGGACGTTCCTGTCCACGCAGTACATCCGCCATCATTCGGTGCCCTTCTACACACCGGAGCCGGACATCGTCCACGAGATCATCGGGCATGCCAACATGCTGGCCAGCCCGGTGTTCGCCGATCTTTACGAGGTGGCCGGGCGGGCGTCGCTGCGCGCCACGACGGACGCCTCGCTCGATGTCTTCAGCCGCGTGTTCTGGTTCACGCTCGAGTTCGGCGTGGTCCACGAGGATGGCGAGGTGAAGGCCTACGGCGCCGGTCTCCTGTCGTCGTATGGGGAGATCGAAGCGTTCCGCGATGCGGACATCCGGCCGTGGGATCTGCTCGTCATGGCGACTCAGGAGTACGACATCACGCACTACCAGCCGGTGCTGTTCGCGGCCGCGTCGTTCGAGCAGATGCTCTCGGACCTGCATGCATTCTTCTCCAGCTACGACGACGAGGCGTGCGATCGGCTGCTCGCCCAGCAGTGAGCGACGCTCCAGTCAGCTCCGGGCCTGGACTCAGCTCTGGGCCTGGCGACGTTCGTAGAGTTCCCACGCGCGTCGGCGCGCCTCGGCGGCCCTTCGCTGCGCGTCCTCGAGTACCTGCCTTTCCTGCTCCGGCGTGGCATGCCCCTCGGCGACCGCCACCTCGGCGGCCACCCAGCGGTCGTCTTCGTCGCTGTCGTGTTCCTGGCCCGCGGCCTCGCCCGCAGGATGCGGATCGTGGCGATGCCGGGACTGGTAGTAGGGGTTGTCCGCGGACAAGCCACCGCTGAATCGTCCGTAGGCTCCCAGGAAGAGCAGCAGCATCCCGGCGATGAAGCTGAAGATCACATTCGGTATCCGGAACGCCAGCAGGTTGTACTCGGTGTCCAGCACGGCGAGGTTGATCAGCCCGGAGAGCAGGAACAGGACCCCGATGACCGCAGTGACCGTCGAGGAGATCCGGCCGCCGCGCAACGCGGCGAGGATGAGGATCCCGCCGACGACGAGGGAGATCGTCGAGAGCATGCCGTTCGAGGACAGCCCGAGCACTTCCTCTCCGCGGATGGAGAGGAACTCCAGCCGGTTGACGAACCCGAGAATTCCGAACACCCACAACCCGACTCCGAGCGTGGCTGCTCCGACGCGATGCACAAGGTCCAAGCCCCGCGCTAACGGGCTGCTCGACATCCTCCCGACGGTACCCGACCATCTTACCGATGGTAAGTGCGCGCCACGCACCGCTACCTGGCTCCGAGTGGCGGCTGCGGCGGCGCGGCGGGGAACGGCGGGCCAGCCATCTACTCGACGTGTCCCGCGGCTACCTGCAGGCCGGGCGACGCGACGAGCATCTGTGACAGGTGCCTCGCTGGTACGAAGGGAGCTTACCCTGTGTGGTCAGGAGGAGCGAAATGCCCGGATCATGAGATCCGGGCATTTGTCGCATATGCGAGTCGCTCTCAGGCCGACTAGCGCGGCCCCTTGCGGAGTTGTGGCGGTGTTGGTCTACGCAGTAGCCGAAGCCCATGCTTCGGGGACTCGTCTCATCGCGTAGCCTTGTCGCCACTCTCGCTGCTAGAGGCTTCGGGTGGAACTGGCCAAGTACCACCGTCCTTCCGGTGAAGGAGAACCTTCAGCGGATCAGGTGCAACTCTACCCGCCCCGGCCTCGTCTGTCACCATCTTCCTGGGCTACCGTCGGTGGCGACGCTGCTTGGTGGCCTTATTGGATCTTTGGCTCCTGGCCAACGTATCGTCAGGGCGGCGAGCCTCGTAGACCCGCTCGGCCCGGATACCGTTGCGTTGACCTTGACGTACCGCTGCGTCCGGGTACACGTTGCAGTAAGCGCCCCGTCTAAAACGCCAGATTTCGGTGTTGGTGTACAACCGGCCCTCAGTGCGAGGGCTAGTGACATCCCAATGAAAACCTGACCGTAATGCGGTCCCGGCGACTACCAATACTTCCTGGCCATGCAAAGCGTTAGGAGGTCTCCAGTCTCGGCGCTTTTCATCAACTCGCGAACTCGCGCGTCCGTGGCGCGCCTCGAACTCCGTCACGCCGCCTTCGACGTGGAGATCCTGCCACTCATGGCTCGGGCTGAATACATGGAGTGGTAGACATCGCGCGTCTCGCTCCCCATCACATGCACAACCCTGCTGCCAATCCTGAAACTTGCTCAGAAAATGTGCCACATCGAGCCCGGATCTCTCTCGTCCCAGGACTTTGAAGAACGCTTTGTAGCGGACAAACCGCTCTAACGAGATCGAGTTTCGCACCGGCGCGACGTCTTCCCACGGGCTCACCTCACGACCATCCGCGTATTGCGCGCAGCAGCACAGCCGGGCTAATCCGCAACTCCGTCAACTCTTGCTCAGTCATGACAGCCACACATCGTTGGACAAGTGCGCGAAGACGCGGAACGTCGGAACGCCTGCCGGCCTGGAGCGATCTCGATGGCTGCTCGACATAGTCAATCAGAAGGTCATCTGGTGCAGTGAGATTATGATCTTCGAAGAAGTCCCGCAACCGCGCCTCGACCTTCCCGCGAGCGAACTCATTCCACCTACCTCGCAACCCCGCGGGTAAAAAACTAGTACCGTAACCGTGCTGTAGCCACTCATTTAGTCGCTCTACTACTCGCTCCGAACCCGGCTCTGACCTCACGGCCTCAGCGAAGTCCTGCCGCCACTCGCCCACCTCCGTGTCTGTTACGGTCGGCACCACTGGCCTAGGATCACCTGGATCGGCAATGTGCGCGACACCCGCTGTCTCATCCCAGACATAGGTCGAGCCGCTCCGGTAGTCCACGGCGGCACGCCACAGATCGGGACGGATTTTGTACGTGGCTCCAGTTTTCGTACTGCTGCCATCTTCCGTCGTGGGCGAGGGAAGCGTTTCCGGTCGGGTCAGTCGAACCAACGGGTGCGTCCCACGGGTATCGACCTCAAAGTCGGCCGGGAATAGGCGGACGAAGTCCACCATCGACGAAACACCGAAGACTCTCTCGTCAAATTCCCGGTTCGTGCTGTTGAGAAGGCGATTCTTGAGGACGGCAGTCGTCATTTGATTCCAGTCTTCCCGTCCTGACGCACGGGCCTCGTCGAAAGCGGCGAAGACGAGGCTTCGGCCGCGTTCAAGCGCGCCAGAAGATGTTGCGGCCCCCGTCGGCCCGGAGGAACCAACCGTGTCGGACATGGCCTAACCCTAGACGGCACGCGCTGGGCGAGGAGTGGGCGTGCGTATCGCCGCGTACGTCCGTGCCAGCGTGGTGTTCACGGTTCGGGAGGTCTGTGGTGTTCTTCCTCACGCGGCTTGGGTGACTGAGCGGTTCCGTAGCCACCGCCCCCGGGGGTTTCGACGACCAGCACGTCACCGGTCGCCAGGTCGGCTGAGTCGCAGCCGGCCAGCTCGGTGACACTGCCGTCGTGGCGTTCGATCCGATTGCGGCCGAGCGCGCCGGGCGATCCGCCCGCGAGGCCGTAGGGAGGCACCCTCCGGTGGCCGGACAGGGTGCTGACGGTCATGGCTTCACGGAAGCGCAGGCGACGCACCGCGCCGTCACCACCCCGCCATCGTCCGGCGCCGCCGCTGCCGTGCCGGATGGCGAAGCTCTCGACGAGCACCGGGTAGCGCCATTCGAGTACCTCGGGATCGGTCAGCCGGGAGTTGGTCATGTGCGTCTGCACGACCGACGCGCCGTCGAAGCCGTCCCCTGCACCCGAGCCGGAGCCGATGGTCTCGTAGTACTGGTGCCGTTCGTTGCCGAAGCTGACGTTGTTCATCGTCCCGGACCCCTCGGCCTGCACGCCGAGCGCGGCGTACAGCGCGCCGGTGACCGCCTGCGACGTCTCCACGTTCCCGGCGACCACCGCAGCCGGATACTCCGGGGCGAGCATCGAACCCTCGGGAATGACGATATTCAGCGGGCGCAGGCAGCCGTCGTTGAGCGGGATGTCGTCGGCGACCAGCGTCCGGAACACGTAGAGCGCCGCCGCGTTGGCCACCGAGGTGGGGGCATTGAAGTTCGTGCCGAGTTGCGGCGAGGTGCCGGTGAAGTCGATGGTGGCGCAGCGCCGCTCGCGGTCGACCGAGATCTGCACCGAGATCACCGCCCCGGAATCCATCTCGTAGCGGTAGGCACCGTCGTCGAGGGCGTCGATGACCCGGCGGACGGCCTCCTCGGCATTGTCCTGGACGTGGCGCATATAGGCCTGCACCACGTCGAGACCGAACTGATCAATCATCGTGCCGACCTCCTCGACGCCCTTGGCGTTTGCAGCGATCTGGGCACGGAGATCGGCGATGTTGGTCGCCGGGTTACGGGAGGGGTAGCGCGCCTCGGTGAGTAGCCGCACCGTTTCGGCCTCGCGGAGTCGGCCGCCGTCGACCAGCAGCCAATTGTCGAAGAGCACGCCTTCTTCGTGCACGTCCTGACTGGCTGCGGGCATGGAGCCAGGGGTGATCCCGCCGATCTCGGCATGGTGGCCGCGAGCGGCGACGAAGAAGAGAATTTCCCCGCCGGCCGAGGAGAACACCGGCGTGATCACGGTGACGTCGGGCAGGTGGGTACCGCCGTGGTAGGGGTCGTTGATCGCGTAGACTTCACCGGGCTGCATGGTCCCGCTGCGTCGTCGGATCACCTCTTTCACACTGGTGCCCATCGAGCCGAGATGCACCGGGATGTGCGGGGCATTGGCGATCAGGTTGCCGTCCGGGTCGAACAGCGCGCAGGAGAAGTCGAGCCGTTCCTTGATATTGATGGATTGGGCGGTGGCCTGCAATGCCGCCCCCATCTGCTCGGCGATCGACATGAACAGGTTGTTGAAGACCTCCAGCAGCACCGGGTCGGCCTCGGCCCCGACGCCGCCTTGCGCGCCTGCGCCCACCCGCTCCACGAGCAGATGCCCGGCAGGTGTCATTGTTGCGCGCCAACCCTCGTCGACGACCGTGGTGGCGCTGGCCTCGGCGACGATCGCCGGGCCGGTCACGGTGTCGCAGGAACCCAACCGTTCGCGCTGGTAAAGGGGTGCCTCGTGGCACGTTCCCGCCGTATAAAGCCGGACCGTGTCCACCGGATCCGGCGTGCTGCCCGCGACGCTCACCTGGCGCAGATCCGGCTGTTCGGTCAGCCCGGTCGCCTCGACCGACATCGCTTCGACAATCAATGGCCGGTCCATCAGGAACGAGTACGTCCTGCGGTAGATCTCCTCGAACGAGGCGATCATTGCGTCCAGGCCGGCCAGCTCGACCAGCACCGCGGCGTCGGTGCCTTCATAGCGCAGATGCGCCCGCCGCGACACCCGGATCCGCTCAGCAGGCACGTCCTGGTCGAGCAACTCGGTGCGCGTCGCCGATTCCAGCGCGTCGGCGACGCTGCGCAGCCGCGCCATGGTCGCGGCCTCCAGCCGGGCCTCCACCGACTGTTCGCGCATCGCCGTGGTGTCAGCCAGGCCGATGCCGAGCGCGGACAGCACCCCGGCCATCGGCGGGACCAGCACGGTGGTGATGCCCAGCGAGGCGGCCACCGCGCAGGCGTGCTGACCGCCGGCCCCCCCGAACGTGGTGAGCACGTACTGGGTGACGTCGTGGCCCTTCTGCACCGAGATCCGCTTGACCGCGTTCGCCATGTTCGCCACCGCGATCTGTAGGTAGCCCTCGGCTACCTGTTCTGGTGAACGGTCGTCGCCGGTCTGTTCCCGGATGCGGCGGGCCAGCTCGGCGAAACGACGTCGCACCAGTTCGTCGTCCAGCGGCTGGTCGCCATCGGGGCCGAACACCCGCGGGAAGTGCGCCGGCTGGATCCGGCCGAGCATCACGTTGGCGTCGGTGACGGTCAGCGGGCCGTTGTTGCGATAGCTCGCCGGCCCTGGATCGGCTCCCGCGGAGTCCGGACCGACCCGGTACCGGCTGCCGTCGAAGTGCAGGACCGACCCGCCCCCAGCGGCGACGGTGTGGATGTCCAGCATCGGCGCGCGCAGCCGGACGCCGGCCACCTGGGTGTGGAAGACCCGCTCGTACTCGCCTGCGAAGTGCGAGACGTCGGTGGACGTGCCACCCATATCGAAGCCGATCACCTGGTCGAAGCCGGCCAGCCCCGACATCCGCACCATGCCGACGATCCCGCCTGCCGGTCCGGACAGGATGGCGTCCTTGCCGCGGAAGTGCCCTGCCTCGGCGAGTCCGCCGTTGGACTGCATGAACATCAGCCGTACGCCCGGCATCTGCTCGGCCACCGCACCGACGTAGCGGCGCAGCCCCGGGGAGAGGTACGCGTCGACGACGGTGGTGTCGCCCCGCGGCACGACCTTCATCAGCGGGCTGACCTCGCTGGACAGCGAGACCTGACCGAACCCGAGCTGCTCGGCGAGCTCGCCGATCGCCTGCTCGTGCGCCGGGTGCAGGTGACTGTGCAGACACACCACCGCGACGGCAGTGATGCCGTCGTCGTGGACCCGCTGCAGGTCCGTGGCCAGCCGGTCGAGATCGGGCGCACACCGCACCGTGCCGTCAGCCTCGATGCGCTCGTCGACCTCGATGACCCGCTCGTGCAGCAACTCGGGCAACTCGATGCGGCGGTCGAAGATGCGCGGACGATTCTGGTACCCGATCCGCAGCGCGTCGCCGAAGCCCTTGGTGATGACCAGCGCGGTGCGCTCACCCTTGCGCTCGAGCAGGGCGTTGGTGGCGGCCGTTGTCCCCATTCGCACCGCCTCGACCTGGCTGGCCGGCACCGGCTCGTCCTCGGCGAGGCCCAGCAACACGCGAATCCCCGCCACCGCAGCATCCCGGTAGCGAGCCGGGTTCTGGGACGTCGGGGTGTGGGACGTCGGGGTGTGGGACGTCGGGGTGTGGGACGTCGGGGTGTGGGACGTCGGGTTGTGGGACATCAGCTTGTGCGTCACGAGCCGGCCATCGGGTCGCCGGGCGACGATGTCGGTGAACGTGCCGCCGCGGTCAACCCAGAACTGCCAGCGCGCCACGTCCGACTCCCTTCCTGCTGCTGTCCATCCTGCCCCGCAGATCACGCGCCCTCCGACAGTGCAGCCAGCACCGAGAGCTCCCGCTGCGCCGGGAGGGGCCTCGCTGGGCCTGGTCGTGCGCGCGCTGCATGAACCGGCCGTCTACAGTATGATCTGAATCGCAATAGACAGACCTGTCTGTGTCCCCTACTCAACTCAAAGGAGAGTGCAAGACATGAGTGGTTTTGATCCGAGGACGGACACAGGAATTCCCACCGAGCCGGTCGGCTCTCTTCCTCGGCCGTCCACGCTTCAGGCCGCCTACGCTGCCTACGACGAAGGACAGATCACCAAGGAGCAGTTGGAAGCCGAGCAGGACGCGTCAGCTCGCGATTCGATCGAGCGTATGGAGGCCGCGGGATCGCCGATCGTCTCCGACGGCGAGCAGCGGTGGTCGAGTTTCGCCACCTACCCGATCACCGACACGCTGGCCGGAACCGGCCTTGCCGACAACCTCGGCCCGGGCGGTCAGTTCTTCGCGATCTTCGCCGACGGTCATGGCCGGCAACTTCCCCGCCTCACCGGCGGTCCCTTCCGGTACAAGACTTTTGCGGCCGATACACTGAAGAAATCTATTGGCTACGCCACGAAGCCCATGAAGCAGGCCGTGATCGCGCCCTCGATGCTCGCGCTCCTGTACCCCCTGAACGACGAAGTACCTGGATACTCTCGGGCAGAGTTCGAGGCAGACATCGTCAACGAATGTGAGAAGGACATTCGCCAAGCTTTTGCTGCCGGAGCCGTCAGAGTATCGATCGACTTCACCGAAGGCCGGTTGTCGACCAGGAAAGATCCTCGCAATCCCTGGACCGGAGCGGGCTTGCTGCCGCACTTCATCGAACTGAACAACCGCGTCCTCGAGCGCTTCACGCCCGAGGAGCGGGTGAACATCGGTATCCACACCTGTCCCGGTGGTGACCGCGATTCAGTCCACAGTGCCGACGTCCCCTACAATGACCTGCTCCCGAGCATGTTCCAGATGAACGCCGGCTACTTCCTCATCCAGCTGGCCAGCGAGCGCGACAAGGATCCAGTCTACAAGTACATCGGGGAGTACCTCCGCGACGACGCGAATGGCGTCGCGCAGATGGCCTACATCGGAGTGATCAACCCGGGGAATCCGCGGGTCGAGGGTTCGCAGGAGGTCAGCGATGCGCTGGTGCGGGCCTCCAACTTCATCCCGAAGGAAAGGCTCGGCGCCACCGACGACTGCGGGTTCTCACCGTTCAGCATTGATGAGAAGCCGAACCACGGTTCGCCGGATTACGCCCGCGATATAGCGTTCCAGAAGATCCAGAACCGGGTCGAGGGGACCAGGATGGCGGCGGAGAAGCTCGACGTCAGCTGAGCACCGCAGCACGAGCTGGCGACCGGCTGGGCCACCAACCCGGCCAAGCATAAACACACTCATGCGGAGGTACGACTGCGCCAGCTGCTCGACCTGGCGGCGATCCCCACCGCGTGCCGTTGCTTTCGCACCAGCGCTGGCCGTTGCGTAACCCCGCAACGGCAGTTCGAATCCGGAGGGGCGACCATCCTGGGCCTGACGCGGCAGCGGGTGCACCAGTGGCGACGGAGCATCCGCGATTCTCCGCGCCGTACGCGCGGCTCGCGACGGGGCCGAATCTGGACGGTGCCGACCATCGAGCACTTCCGGGAAACCTGGGGGACCGCAACCCGGGCGCCGACGAGTCGCAGCGGCAGGTCGCTAACGTCGGGTCCCTGACCAAGCTGAACGACAGCTATCAGGTCGGTCAGCCTCACATGACCCGACGCGCGGTGCGCTGCCCCAACGGGAGTCTCGGTGACGGCCCCCTGACCGCGCAATCACTGAACGGAGCTCGCGTTGAAGAACCTCGCCATCGCAGCAGTCATCCTCGCGACTACCAGCACTACCAGCGAGTGTGGCGCCGAACTAGAGAAGGCGTGCACGGTGTTGTTTCGCGGCTTGGAGATCGAGAATGGGCGGGTGACCGATGTACTGACACCCGTCTGCGATCCGAAGCCGCAGATCCACAAGATCCAAGCGTGGATTGAGTACAAGAACATTGGCGAGTGGAGTCCGCTCGGCCGTCGCAGCCCACTAGCGTTCACGATCCCCGACAAGACAGGCTTTCCGATCAAGGTCACCGCGCCGTGCCTGGAAGGCGCCTACCGTAGCGGTTACGAGGTGACCGGGCGTGGAGCTGCACTTCCGGATAATCCCAGCGGTATCCCATTCAAGGACAAGGACTACGGGTGGACAACACGTATCTTCTCCGTAGGCGACTGCAAGGGGTGAGCACATGAAACCCGCACACGGTGGCTACGCCGAGTACCTTCCGCCGCGCGGACTGGCCTGGGTCTGGTGGGTGTTCAAGAGTCCCTCTAATTGCATCTATCGTCGCCTGCGGAGAATGTACCGGCGCCGCTGGCCGCAGCCAGAGGTGTCGCGCTATATCGGCATGGCGGCCAGGGTCGCGGAGGATGGCGCCACAGGGCGGCTGTATGTGGGGTCGGTGGGCGTAGTCACCAGGTCCGAGGTGTTGGACGGCGATCGCGTCTACATCATCGAGTTCGACGCCGAGAACGAGACGCTGATGGGGCCTCTGCCGGCACCGCGCATCGTTGAGCTGATGTCCCCGGAGGACAGGTCTTGACCTGGGCCCTGCCCTGCCCGCAGGGGCGCTGCGGGCCAGGGCGTGCTCGAACGCTGTCTCGCCGCGCTCGGATCTGACCGCGGCGGAATCGCGGTCAGATGACGTACCAGCCGATCAGCCAGCCGGCGGTGCTGCCCAGCATCGCCACCGACATCCACAGCTGGAGTCTCGTGAGCCACTTCGGGGCGCGGGTGTACGAGGGGAACTTGGCAGGTGGTACGCCGAGGTCGCAGCCATGCCTGCTCATGTGCTCGGCTAGTTCCTGCTCCCACAGCATCTGGTCGGTCTTCACCATGTCCCGGCCCTTCTCGCCGTCGACCCGATCAGTAGCCCAACCACACAGCACGATCGTTGTGGACAGCGGTGGAGCTCCACCACGCCCAGCGACTCTCTCATCACCCCATGTACGCACCACTGCTGCGATCGGATCGGCCGTAACTAGAGTTGTGAGTGGAGGTGATGCCCGAAACTGATGATCACATCGAGAACGGTCTGATGCAGGCCCCCAGGTACACGCACAGGGCCTGGCGGGTGCACCGGCCGGGCCCGGTGGATGGCCGCCCGCTGCGCGCCGGGTCCGAGCTTCGACCCGTTCCTGGTCCGGGCGAACTGCTGGTACGGGTCCTGGCCTGTGGGGTGTGCCGCACCGACCTGCATGTCGCCGAGGGCGACCTGCCGGTCCACCGAGCCGGCGTCGTTCCTGGCCACGAGGTGGTCGGTGAGGTGATCGGTGCCGCCGGCGCCAATGCGGATGCCCCCGCTGCCGCCGTCACCGTGGGGCAGCGGGTAGGCATCGCGTGGCTGCGCCGCACCTGCGGCCGGTGCCGGTACTGCACCCGAGGCGCCGAGAACCTCTGCCCCACTTCCGAGTACACCGGCTGGGACGCCGACGGCGGGTACGCCGAGTACGCCACGGTGCCCGCCGGTTATGCGTATCCCTTGCCGGGCGGTTACTCCGACGCGGACCTGGCTCCGCTGCTGTGCGCGGGCATCATCGGGTGGCGAGCACTCCAGCGCGCCGCCGTCCCGCCGGGCGGGCAGCTGGCGCTCTACGGTTTCGGTGCCAGTGCCCACCTCACCGCCCAGATCGCCCTGGCGCAGGGCGCGACCGTGCACGTGCTGACCCGCAGCCCGGCCGCCCGGGAGTTGGCCCTCGCGCTCGGTGCCTCGTCGGCAGGTGCGGCCACTGACCGGCCGCCGGAGCCGGTCGACTCCGCAATCCTGTTCGCGCCCGCCGGGGAGCTGGTGCCGCCGGCGCTGGCCGGCCTGGACCGGGGCGGGACGCTGGCGCTGGCCGGCATCCACCTCACCGACATCCCGGTGTTGCACTACCAGCAGCATCTGTTCCAGGAACGGCAGATCCGCAGCGTCACCGCAAACACCCGCCAGGACGGGCACGACTTCCTGCGCTTCGCCGCCGAGCACCAGCTGCGGGTGGTGACCACCCCCTACCCACTGGACCGGGCCGACCAGGCCCTTGCGGATCTCGCTGCGGACCGGGTGCACGGTGCCGCCGTCCTGATCCCCTGACGTTGCCGAGTTGCCGGAGTGCTGGCTTCGAGGCCCTTGCAGGAGCCCGATCCGTATGCTTGCTCCCTCGCGAATCGATCCAGCAGGGGTACCCATGAAACGCACACGGTTGGTGGTCAGCTGGGCGGTCGGCATTGTCGTCGCGCCAGGTCTGTTGGCTGTCAGCAGCTGCGACGACTCCCGTGAGGTTCCTCCTGCGTTCCCGCTCACCTCCGAGCCGACCGGGCAGACCACCGAGCGGCCAACGCGGACTGGCGAGCCGACAATACGGAACACCAAACCGAACGAGCAGACCAAGGAGCCAGAGGTTCAGACCACAGAAGCGGTCGTGCAGCCCGGTATTGGTGGTGACACTCTCCCGACGACCCGCGTCGAACCGCCTCCCTCCTCCATACCCGAAGTTATGCTCGGCCCGCCAACGCCCACGACGGAGCCAACGACCTCGGAGTCGAACTCCTCTACTACGACTACAACCCAGAGCATTCCACCCCAGCCAGAGGGCGCAAAATGACCGGCACTCCGTCCGAGGAAGTATCGGCCGGTGATACCGGTTCGTCCGACGACGGCAGGGCACCGATCATGCGGAACCCGCGCCCTGCGGCTGATGCTCCCAGCGTCCTGGCCATCGCCGGAACGATCGCCTCTCAGACGGCGCTGCTCGGCGGCTTGCTCTACTATTTTGGATGGGTGCGCGCCCAGGCCACGCTGGCCTACTTTGGCCTCGACACCAGCCAGGTGGAGTACAGCTTTCCCGACTATCTGCTGCGCAGTATCAACGTCGCGTTCCTGCCGTTCATCGAGGCTGGCTTTGCTGCTCTCGTCTTGCTGGGCATTCATCGGTTCGTGGTGCAGCGGGCGCTGGAGATGCCAGCAGGGAGCCGAGCGCAGCGTGTGGGCCAGCGGCTCGTGACCGGGGTGCATATGGTCGCGGTCGCGCTGGGTGCCCTAGTGATCATCGGTGTACTGATCCCGGACCAGATCGGCCGGCCCTTGGGGGGAGTCCTGCCGTTGCTGCTCATCGGGAGTGTTGCGCTGCTCGGCTATGCCCTGCACCTGCGGTCGACACATCCGAAGGCGTATGCCACAACGCAGTCATCGCATCCTCGAGCCCAGGCTCTCGTGCTGCTTACCCTTGGCCTGCTGGGTCTGGTGTGGGCGGTGGGCCTCCACGCCGACCAAGTCGGCAAGCGCACCGCAACCGACATCGTCGCCGGCCTGCCTGCGCGTCCTGCGGTTGTGCTCTATAGCGCCGAACGGATCGCGGTGGCGGGTACCGGGGTGGCGGTCGCCGAGATCGCTCAACCGGGCAGCAAGTACCGCTACCAGTACAGTGGCCTCCGGTTGCTTGCCCGCTCAACGGATAAGTACCTGCTGCTTCCCGTGGATTGGCAGCGCGGACGCGACCGGATCTTCATAGTCCCGGACGACGACTCGGTCCGAATCGACATCGCAGCCCGATAACCAACTGAACCGACTGACTACCGGTCGGAGATGAGTGCTCGCCAAAGCTGAACGCGCGTCGTCGTCGTCGGTAGCGTGTCACTCCGTTGAACTTTTCCTTCCTGATCTTGTAGGACCGCAATGTCCGGCCAGCTGCGCATATCGGGCCCCTGGGACCTGCACAAGCATCCATGAGATGGTCCAGGGAGGCGGAAAGACCTGTACAAGCATCCATGAGATGGTCCAGGGGAGCGGAAAGCCGCTCCAGGCATGCGACGAGATCGCCGCAGCGCCGAGCAAGACCTCAAGCTGCGCGCCCGCGCCGCTCGCAGTGGGCCCCGTCGTCGTGCCCCGCACGCAGCACCGGCCGCGGGTGGCCGTGGTCCCGGCTGGCGGCCGGTTAATGCCGCTGGCTTACAGCGCGGTCACACCGATCCAGCAGGCGAACCCGGGGCGAGCAGCTCGATGATGCGTGGCGCAGGCAGGCCCGTGATGAGGCTCATCTCCTCGAATTCGATGATGTAGACGCGGTCGCCGTCGCGCACTTCGGACCCGGCGACGATGCCCACCGAACCAACAGGCGGCAACAGATGGTTCTGCCTGACAACCCTGGCCGCCAGGCCGATAAAGCGCGACACCTCCGGTGGTGGATGCCGACGTGCGCGAGAAGCCCTTCGGTCCTGGATCCTGTACTCGCTGGTGCGACGATGATCACCGCAGCGAGGATCTTCAATCCCAGCCCTCCGTCTCGCGCATCGTCTGGAGGGTGACGCCGACCCAGCGGGCGAAGCCGGCCAGGTTGTCGGTCGCGCGCCGGTCGGTCTCGGCCAGAATGTGCACGGTCTCGTGGACCAGGGAGTGGTAACGAGTCAGCTGCGGGGCGATCCGGCGAGCCTGATTGAGCGCGCCGAGCGCCTTGGCCCGGTCACCATGCAGGGTCCAGGCTCGGGCCACGCCTATCCAGTGGTCGCCGACGCGGGAGGGCTGCGCATCCGTGGGGAGTTGCACCTGCTCGGCCCGGCCGACCGCGGTGGTGCCGTCGGAGAGCTCGACGGGCACTGCGACCCAGGCGATGCTCACGTTGTCCGCATTCGCATTCACGCCGTAGTAGGGTGGGCAAGCACGCCAGCAGTCACCAGTCGGCGAGCCTCGCCGATGTGACCGCCACTCTTCTGTGACTCGATTGGCTGACCTGTCGCGAAAGGTACACCTCACACGACCGGATGTGACGGGTGAGGTCGCTGCCCGACGTAGGTGCCTCACGAGTGCGTGGCATCCGGACGTGGCCGGCCGGGGACCGGCCGGCCTCAGGCGAGTAACTTGCGAGTTCTCATGGCCAGGACCGCCTCCCGCAGCTTCGGAGCCGCCGAGCGCGACGCACCGCGAGGTCAGGCAGAGCTGCAGCCACGCGCCCGGGCTACCCGATCGGCGATCTTGACCGCCGCCGCCGAGCACTTCGCTCGCGACGGCTACCACGCCACCTCATTGGACCGGGTGCTGGCTGACAGCGGCGGAACCAAGGGTGCATTGTACTTCCACTTCGCCTCCAAGCAGGCTCTCGCACGGGCGGTCATCACCGAGATGGTGAAGCAATGGGGAAACCTGCGGGTGGAGATCGGTGAACGTGGGCTCGACCCACTCTCAGCTCTGCTGGCCCTGGTCGACGAGGTGATTGCCCGGCTGGTCGACAACCCCATCGCCCGGGGTGGTACCCGGCTGCTCAGCGAGGCACCTAAGCGGCCGCCAGAGGCCGGTGAGCACTGCTCCTTCGGTGAGTGTGACGCCCTCGCGCTGCTCACCGAGGCGGCCCGATCCGGCCTGCTGCGCGACGAGGTCGACCCCGCGGTGGTGGCCCGGCAGGTCGTCGCGTTGGTGGCGGGGCATCGGCAGATCTGCGATGTGCTGGACGAGCGCCGTGATCTGTGGCGGCGGATCGACGAGGCCTGGAGCCTGCTGCTCCCTACGATCGCCACCGAAGCCTGGCTCGCCGGAAGATGCGCCTCGCAACGGGCGGCGCGACCGTGAGATCGGTTCAGGTGTGCAGCCGCTCCGGCGGCGACGACCGGGGCGGGCGGCTGTGGCGCTGGCTGGGAGCCGACGCCGACGACGAACCCGCCCCGGTCGCGGACGCTGGAGGCCACGGGCCGTGGGCGAACCCCCCTCGGACCGGTCAGCGTGGTGGCAGCTCACTGAAGGAGTCCACGATCTGGTTCACCTGCGGCAGCACGGCTTTCGGATCAGAGCCGGCTTGGGTGAACACCGTAATGCCGTAGTTGGTGGGACTGTTTTCCACGGTGATCGCCAGGAAGCGGATCTTGGCGTCCTTGGCGTTGGTGCCTGCGCCACCGTAGACCAGGGCAGGCAGGCCGCCGATCTGCTTGCCCTCGGGGGCGAACACCTGGACGTTGTCGTAGTTGCTGCCTACCTGCTGGAAGAACAGGGTGGCAGCCACCGGCATCGGCCCGGTACGGCCCAAGCCGAAGGTGATCAGGGTGTCCCCTTCAGGGCTTTTCACGGTCGTAGTACGGCCGTCCTGCGTGGACGACCAGTCATCGGGAACCTCGATGCGGTAGCCGCCTGCGGTGTTGACCACCTCGTCGCCGCCGCCACCGGCGGAGCTCAGGTTGTTCAACACTAAGGCTGTCACACCGAATCCAGCAGCGAGCACGAGCGCCACGACGGCGATGAGAGAGGGGATCGGCCGCGCGCGCAGCCGGGTGAGCAAAGTGGTCATAAGGCGCCGATCGTAGGAGATTAGGGTCCGGACATGCCGACGGGGGCCGACGCGATCAGTTCGTCGGCCCCCGTCGGGGTAACTCAGATGGTGTGCTTACCGATCCGCCGACGGGTCGCGGCCACCGTCAGCGCGCCCATCCCGATCAGCAGGAAGGCACCAGCCAGCAGCGGTGCGATGTCCGCACCGGTCACGGCCAGATCATCCTTGTCGTCCTTGCCGGGCTCCTTGGCGCCATCCTTCGGCTTCTCCGGGGGCTTCGGCTTCTCCTGGTGCACGATGGTCTCCGCCCGGCCCAGCTCAAGCAGAATGTCGAGCGGGGTGCCGTTCAGCAGGTCGAGGTGCAGGGCCTCCTGAGCGCTGGCAGCGCCGTTGCCGAAGAGGAACGACTCACCCTGGTTCAGGAACAGGCACAGCAATGCCGGCTCGCCGCACTGGGGCGGGACCGCCAGGCTCAGCGGATCCTCCAGCCTGAACAGGGCGTTGCCGCCACTGTCGAGACCGATCAGCCACGAACCCCGGTCGGTCGCCGGGCCGCGGGAATCTGACTCGGAGTCAGCGTGCAGGACCTGTGTACCCAGCAGGCCCTCGCAGGCGAAGTCCTCGGTGCGCTTGCCGCCCAGGCAGACGTTGACAAGCTCGTTGAAGGACGCGGCGTTGGTGTGGCCGGTCTTCCTGTCCCGCTCGGCGAGGCCCAAGCCCTCAGCCGCACCGGCAGCCAGCAGGCCCTCGCACTCGCTGGAGGTGGTGGACGGCTTGTTGCCCAGCAAGCACAGCGCCAGGACGCCACCGCGAGCACCCGCGAAGGAGGACTGGTCGGTCACCGTGGCGATGGTGTCGTGGTAGAGCAGGCTCAGGCTCAGGGCGCCATTGGTGGCCTCACCGATGCCTTTGGTGAGGTTATCGCCAGCCTCGGTCACGGCACCGGATGCGGCCTTCGAGCCGATGAGCTCGTTACCCAGCAGGCCGAGGACGGTCGCGTCGGAGTGCGTGCTGCCGTCGTCCTCGACGGTCGCGTCGTAGCGGACGAGATCGAGGATCTCCTCGTCGTTGAGGTTCAGGTCACCGACAAAGCCCGAGGCGTGGTCGGGGAACTGCGGGTCCTCGGTCTCGTGACCCGGACTGTCGTCGTCCGAGCCGCCGGGAGGCGCGGGCACACCGGGCACCGGGGGGAGACCGGGCAGGCCGGGCATCGGGGGGAGACCGGGCACCGCGGGCACACCGGGCACCGGGGGGGCACCGGGCACCGGACCGGACACACCCGGGGCACCGGTTACCGAGCCCGCCATCTCCTCCAGAGTCTCGACGACATCGTCGGCCGGAGCCTCCTGCGCCAAGGCGGTGCCAGGCACCAAAACCATCGCGGCCACCGTCCCGGCAGCCATGAGAGCCAGGCGGCGATGCCTCCTGGGCGTGCGTGACGTCATGTTCCCGTGTTCCTCCTCGTTCGAGATCTCTCCGCGAGAGGGCGGTACGACTTCCACCGGGTGGTGGCAGTAGATCCCTCATACCTGGCTTCGCTACCCCGACCCGACCGACGGTCGCCGATCTCTGGGCATCCAGGTACCGGCTCAACGACGCGGGCGTCACCACAGATACGACGAATTCCCGGACTATTCCCAGAACGTGATCTTTCTGGGGTTGATGACTGCGCTGTGCACATGGATCAGCGCCACCGACGAGCCATCGGACGTGTATACTACGCCAAACAGGTGAGTGTCTGCATCGAATAGTTACTTTAAGTAGCCGATGCAAGGTATGGATGCGAGGAGTGGTGACGGTCAATCCCCTGGGAGGGACATTCGCCCAGGCTGGGCGCGCGACCACGGACGTGCTTGACTCTGCCGCGCCATGTCGATTCCATGCCGCGTCACTCGGGTCCTCACCGCCGTCTGCGGGCTGCTCCTCGCCGGGATCGGGGCCTGCGGGGGCCCAGCCCGCACACCCGCCGATCCGACGGACTTGTCCGTCCCGTCGGCCGTGGCCCCGCCCGCGCCGCAGCCCTCGGCCGAGGGTCCGTGCCCTTACCTGGACCAGGAAGATGTGGCGGTCGCCAACGGTCAGCTGGTCGGCTCGGTGCGGACCTCCACCGACCGCCCGCACCCGGCCTGCTTCTTCTTCCGTGGCGACGGCACCGAGCAGTTGCGTACCTGGATCGTCGTGGCAACGCCGGAGGTGGCCGGGGCGACGGTCGACGCCGCCGCCCCGGTGGCCACCTCCGACTTGGCCGAGCTGCCCCGCGGTTGGTCCGGGGGGTCCCAGCCGACGTCCAGCGGTGCAGTGTTCGCGGTGGCTCGGCAAGGCACCGCGGTCGTGATCACGACGAACCAGCAGCAAACGATCGGCGCCCGACGAATCGCGGAACAGGTGATCGCCGCCCTGGGTGGCTAGCCGCTGGTCAGTCGGTACTGGGGTCAGTCGGTACTGGCCGAAGGGCGTTCGACGCCGACTGCGCCGTTGGCTGCCGGGGTGCCCCAGGTGGCGTCCGGGTCGCTGTCTCGCGAACCCGGTTCCCTGGCAGCCGGGGGAAGGAACTCTTCCGGTTCGGTCTCCCGCGGCCTGCGGGTCAGTACCACAGCGCCCGCCGCGCCGGCGACCGCGATGAACAGCAGGACCAGCCACGGCCAGCGCCGACGACGGCGAGGCTCGGGCTCGATCCGGGCGGCCAGCTCATGGCGAGCCTCCTTCATCCGCTCAGCGAACACGTCCTGGGCGACGCGCCACCCCTCGGTTAACGCTTCCCGCGCGGGAACCCAGTGTTCGGCCAGTGCCTCCTGGGCCTGGTCGGCTCGGTCAGCCAGCACGGCCTGGGCGGTGTACCTCGCCTTGCGCGCGTGCTCGGTCATCTTGGTGGTGTGGTCGGGCATGCGCTGTGCGAGCTCCTTGCGGGCGCGGTTGGCCTTCTTACGGGCCCTCTTGGCGTGCTTGCGTGCGGTGCGCACACCGCTACCTACCGCAGCGCCGGCCCGCTCGCCGGCCCGCGCGAAGGTCTCTACCTCGTTCACGTCCTCACCTCTTCAGCCTGCTCCGAAAGCCCCCAGCCCCAGCCGGGGCGGATGACGCACCCAATCCTGCCCCCTCCGGCAACCCCGCGCGCGTGGTGGCAGGATGTGCCTGGTGACAGAGGGCAACGTGAACGAGACGCAGGCCGTCCTGCGCACCAGCGAGGGTGACATCCGGATCACCCTCTTCCCCCAGCACGCCCCGAAGACGGTGGCGAATTTCGTCGGCCTCGCCGAGGGCAGCAAGGAGTACTCCCAGCCCAACGCACAAGGAGAGTTGTCCGGGCCCTTCTACGACGGTTCACTGTTCCATCGCGTGATCGAAGGGTTCATGATCCAGGGTGGCGACCCGACCGGCACCGGACGAGGCGGACCGGGTTACCGCTTCGGTGACGAGACCCACCCGGAGTTGCAGTTCAACCGGCCTTATCTGCTGGCGATGGCGAACTCCGGACCGAACACCAACGGCTCCCAGTTCTTCATCACGGTGAGCCCCACCACCTGGTTGAACTTCAAGCACACCATCTTCGGCGAGGTGGCCGATCAGGAGTCCCGTGAGGTGGTGGATGCCATCGCGCGCACCCCGACCCGCGGTGGTGATCGCCCAGTGCACGACATCGTGGTTGAACGGGTGACTGTCGAACCGGCTGGGGTGTGATCGCTCCGATGGAGACCACCGGTCCGGGCGCACCGTCGCCGGTCCAGGTGTGCGCTCGCCACCCGGACCGCGAGACCGGGCTGCGCTGCGTGCGATGCGATCGTCCGGCCTGCTCCAGTTGCCTGCGCGAGGCGTCGGTCGGCTACCAGTGCGTCGACTGCGTCGCCGAGGGCGCCCGTACAATGCGCCGCGGCACCACCGTCGCGGGTGCCGAACTGACTGGCCGAGCGGTGGTGGTCCCGTTATTGGTCGCGATCAACGTCGTGGTCTTCGCGGTCACCGTGGCGCAGGCAGGGAGCGTGGTGGGGAACGCGGCTGCGGGGTTGTTCCAGCAGTGGGGGCTGTTGCCGACGGCGGTGGCAGGTGGAGAGCTGTGGCGCCTGTTCACCTCGGGCTTCCTGCACATCGGGCCATTTCATCTGGCTTTCAACATGTTCGCGCTGTGGGTGATCGGCCGCGATCTCGAGCAGGTGCTGGGCTGGGTCCGCTTCCTGGCGGTGTACTTCGTCTCGCTGTTGGGCGGGTCCCTGGCCGTCTTCCTTTTCGAGAACGAGATCACGATGACCGCGGGCGCATCCGGCGCCGTCTTCGGCCTGATGGGCGGGTTGGCCGTGGTGCTGCTGCGGATCCGCGCCAGCCTGGGCCAAGTGCTGACCCTCATCGCGCTGAACGTGTTCATCAGCTTCGTGGTGCCGCAGATCTCGATCCTCGGCCACCTCGGCGGGCTGTTGTTCGGCGCGGCGGTCACGGCCGGGATGGTCTACGCCCCGCGGGAGCGGCGGCTAGCGGTGCAGACGGCCACCGTGGTCGCCCTGCTGGCGATCGTGGTGGCCGGGGTGGTGGTGCGGGACAGCCAGTTCGGCGACGGCACCGACGCCCTACCGAGCCACGGCTCAGCGGCCTGGTCGGCCGCTGAGCTCGCGTAACTCCTGCGCCACCAGCACGGGATCGGCGCCCAGGTCCAGCCGGGTGAGCACGACCAGGCGCTCGGTGCCGTCGGGATCGACCACGTCGAGTTCCAGCACGCTGGAATCGCGGCCCAGCCTGCGGGTGCGGACCACCTCGATCCGGTGCACAGCGCGCCACGGCCAGCGCCGAGACCCGCGAAGCCGGCCCACCTGTAGCTCGTCGCGATCAGCGGCCAGCCTCGGTCGTGCCACGGTAGCGATCAGGGCCAGCGAGCCGAGCAGGCCCACCGCGGCGAACGCCAGCAGCCGCCCTACCGGGTCAGAGGTCGCTACCGCCCAGCCCAGCGCGGTCAGCATCGCCATCCAGGTGAGCAGGACGGCCAACGGTTTCGGGGCATAGTGCAGCACTCGCTCATCTTCCCGGGTGTCTGCACCGCCCGGGCCGTCCATCCCCTACCCAGTTATCCACAGGAGCCATCCACAGTGGGGATGGAATGCCACGGATGTTGTTCTGGGTCGGCGGTGCGGTGTCGTCGGCGGTGTGCTGTGTCGCTGTGCGGGGTTAGCGCCACCGCATGGTCATGAATAGCCCGATGATCATGAGGGCGAACCCGATCAGGAAGTTGACGTTGCCCAGGTCGCTCAGCAGCGGAACCTTGTCCCCGGCCAGGTAGTTGACCACCAGCCAGCCGAGCCCGAGCAGCATCATCCCCAGCATCACCGCGACATAGAAGGGATGCGAGGGGCCGGGAGTGTGGGCCTTCGTGGGGGTGGGCCGGTCGGCCGGTGGGGAGTAGACCGACTTCTTCCGGACCTTCGACTTCGGCATGGTCGTTCCTCGTTCGGCGTACGGGCCACGCGGCGCTGGATGGGCGCTGCTGACACGTTAACGTAGCGCGGGTGCACAGGGTTGACGGCTGGCAGGTCGCCGGAAGCCCGCAACTCGTCTCGGCTCAGGAGGTACCACGGTGACCCACGTGCTGTCCCCGCCGAGGGCTGTCCCGCCCCGGCGCGCGCAGGGTGACGGCCTGCGGGCGGTGATCCGCGGGGTCGGCGAGGTGCTCATCACCCTCGGCATGATCATGCTGCTGTTCGTGTTCTACGCGGTCTACGTCACCGATTGGCTCTCCGCATGGAAGCAGCGCGAGGCCACCGCCGCGCTGGACGAGCAGTGGCGCAATCAGCGGGGCGTGGCGGAGCGGCCCATCGAAGGCGGCGGCATCGCCAAGATGTACATCCCGTCGTTCGGGTCCGACTTCGTCTTCACCGTGCTGGAGGGCACCGGGGAGGACACCCTGGCGGCCGGGCCGGGGCACTACCCGGATACCGCGCTGCCCGGGCAGCCGGGCAACTTCGCGGTCGCTGGGCACCGGGTCGGCAAAGGGTCCCCGTTCAACGGCCTCGACCTGCTGTCCTCGTGCGACGCGCTCGTGGTGGAGACGGTCGACCAGTGGTTCGTCTACCGGGTGCTGCCGCTGCAAGGGGAGGCCGACGACTGGGCGATGCGGAAGGCGACGCTGCCCCAGTGCGCAGGGGTGGGTCCGCTGCCCGAGCCTTACGCGGACGTGGCAGGCAAGGAGATCGTGCTGCCCTGGCAGGGCGAGGTGATCGCTCCGGTGCCCGGGTCGCCCGACCTGGCGCCCCCTGCCGATCCGGCCGAGCTGATCACGCTCACCACCTGTCACCCGCAGTTCTCCGCCCGCGAGCGGCTTATCGTGCACGGCGTGCTGGTCGCCCAGTACCCGAAGGTCCCCGGCCAGCGGCCGGGCGAGCTGACCGCTGGTTGAGGCGTCTGTTTCCCTGCGGCCCGCCGGCCGCGACGATCATCTTTGAGGAGAGCATGTACAGCTGGATCTGGCGGCAGCTACCCGGGCCACTTGCGATGAAGCTGGTGGAGGCGCTGCTGCTGCTCATCGCGGTGCTGGCACTGCTGCTGCTCGTGGTCTTCCCGTGGGCCGAGCCCCGGCTGCCGTTCAACGACGTCACGACGGGCTGAGTGCACCGCACGCGCCTCCGCCCAGTCAGGCTCCCCGCGCGGCCAATCCGGCGAAGTACCCCGACCCGCTCTCGGCCTGGCCCGACTCGACCGCCCGTTGGGCCTTGGCAGCGACCTGCTCAGGAACACTGATCGTGATCCGAGTAAGGCTCATACCAGGGTCCTAACTGATGCACACCGAACGTCGGAGTCGGCGGGGGTTGTAATATTCCCATATGGGTATATGATGTCTTCATGGCGCGAGCAGCGACGACAGCGGACGCGTTCAACGCGGTGGCCGAGCCCCGGCGGCGGCAGATCTTGGACGTCCTCGCCGGCGGGGAGCGCCCCGTGAACGATCTCGTCACGCTGCTCGGCCTGGCGCAGCCGCAGGTGTCCAAGCACCTGAAGGTCCTTCGAGAGGTGGGACTGGTGGACGTGCGAGACGAAGGGCGCCAACGGATGTACCGGTTGAACGGACGGCCACTGAAGCCCATCCACGACTGGGTCAAGAACTACGAACGGTCGTGGAACGAGCGGTTCGACGCGCTGGACGTCGTACTGGAGGAACTCACAGTGAAGGAGCAAGGAGATGGTGGCAGTGACGAGTAGTGGGACGGCGACGGTGACTCTGCCCACGGATGAGCAGATCCTCATCACCCGGGAGTTCAACGCGCCCAAGCACCTGGTGTATCGGGCGTGGACCACACCCGAGCTGGTCAAGCGCTGGTGGAGCGGTGACTTCGGCGAGGTGACGATCGCCGAGATCGACCTGCAAGTCGGCGGCGTGTGGCGGTACGTGATGGTGGCGAATGGCGGATTCGAAGTCGCCTTCCACGGCGAGTACCGCGAGATCGTCCCGAACGAACGGATCGTCTCGACCGAGGTCTACGAGGGCATGCCCGAAGGGGAAGCGGTGAACACGCTGACGTTCACCGAAGTGGACGGGCGCACGACCCTCACGGTCCTCGTGCAGCACACGAGCAAGGAGCACCGTGACGCACACATCAACTCCGGGATGGAGGCCGGCCTGCAGAAGGCGATGGACTTCCTCGAGCAGGTGGCGGTCTCGCTGATCTAGCAGCGCTCACGCATCACCGACCACCGGGACACCGCTCCCGGTGGTCCTGCGTTGGGAGCTCCGTCAGTCGACCATACGTCAGGTGACACCGGGACAGGGTCGCAGTGCTATTCGGAGCCGAATGGCACTTGTGGGGCACCCGCTGAGCGCTATTCGGAGCCGAATCGCGGTTCGTGCGGCCACAGCACCAGGCACTGCCGGTGAGCAGACCGGACATGGAAGACTTTTGCCGCTTGTGCACAGAGAGTCGCTGGATCTACGGCACGAGCGTCGGACGCTGCGCGTGCTGCTTACCCCACCCGTACCGGGTCAAGCCCCGCGGTTTGTACACCGAGAGGATCGTGGTGATGAGCAGCACCACCAGGCCGCCGATGGAGTGGCCCAGCGAGCCAGGTAGCTCGCGGGGATCGGCACCAGACGCTGCTACCTCTGCCAGGTAGCTGATCGTCTGCGTCTCCAGCAGTAAGACGGTGGTGGCAAAGAGGGTGAGCAGGAGTTTCATCAGGACCCAATAGTGTCGGAACAAGCCCCAGGGGGTGCCCAGTGCGTTGACAACCCCGATCAGCACCGACGCGAGGGCCAGCGGGACGATGACGGAGCAGACGGTCAGCTCCATCGCGAGATAGGCGGCGCGCACCAGCTGAACATCCTGGCTGGTCACCGCGGTGACATCGAGAGCTATGTAGGCAACGACCGCGCCCAGCCAGCCGACCGACGAAACGACGTGCGCGGTGAGGACCGCCTTGCGGAGGCGGGGTGGGATGGTCATCTCTGGCCACCCGTGAGCGGTGCCTGCTCGTGGGTGACGCTGGCGGGCGGGGTGTCGCCTCCAGAGATGTGTCGTCCGGGTCCGTGCTCCCCACCCACACCGGTCAGTTTCAAGACGACAACCAGCAGGACCAGGACGCCGACGATGATCGCGGACACCTTCACCCAGCGTGGCAGGTGCGGGGGCGTTCTGCGGCCGGTGTCGTTGCCGGTGCCGGGGTCGTGGTGTGGGTCGGCCATGGTGTCTCCTCTGTCGCGCGTGGTCGCCAACTGATTTACCGAGACATCATGTCTGTGTCAAGTCATAGTGCCTTAGACTCGTCGAGACGTATACTTGGCTGGTGCCGAAGCTGTGGAACGAGACAATCGAGGCGCACCGCCGCGAGGTGCGCGAGGCGATCCTGGACACCACCGCGGCGCTGATGACCGAGCACGGGCTGCTGTCGGTGACGATGTCGCAGATCGCCAAGAAGACCGGCATTGGACGAGCGACGCTGTACAAGTACTTCCCAGACGTCGAAGCGATCCTGCTCTCCTGGCATGAACGTCAGATCACCGGCCACCTCGAACAGCTCGCCGAACTCCGAGACCAGGCCGGCGACGCCGGCCAGCGGCTCCAAGCTGTGCTGGGCGCCTACGCGCTCATCTCCCACGAGCGCTTCTCCCACGAGCATCCCGGCCCCGAACTCGCCGCGCTCCTCCATCGAGGTGTGCACGTCACCCGAGCCCAGCAGCATGTCCACGACTTGATCGAGGACCTGCTGGCCGAGGCCGCCCAAGCTGGCCAGATCCGGGACGATGTCGCGCCTGACGAGCTCGCGAGCTACTGCCTCCACGCCCTCAACGCAGCCGGCAGCCTGCCGTCCCAGGCCGCAGTCCGCCGGCTCGTCACGCTCAACCTGGATGCGTTGCGCCCCCGCGCTGACACGTTCTGACACCGCTGGAGCCGGTCGAGCGCCTCGCCAGCCGGTCTGCGTCAGCCTCCGCCTCACCCACCTGCCACTCCGAGGTCCACTACCACGCCTGGTCAAGAGCGGCAAGCTGGTGCGCAAATGCGGTCAAGCTGGACCTCCGCCGCACTGCAGGAGCGCGTCCCCAGGTTGGGTTCCGCTCGCCACCGCCACAGTCCCATTCCTGGGTTGAAGTTGGTGGTGAACCAGTCTGCGAGACGGTAGATCCTCGCCTCATCTACACGCCGATCCTCCCGGTCTGAGAGGAATGCGACCAGTGCCCGAGACCCTCGACATGCGGCTCGCCGCGTTCGCTGCCTCGCTGCGTGGGGTCGGCGCGATCCGCTCCGAGCCCATCGAGCGTGCCTTTGCCACCGTGCAGCGGCATCGCTGCGTCTGCAGATTCCACTACGGCCCGAAGACGATCACCGTGCCGACACTGCGGACCGGTGTCGGATGGGCAGGTGCTGCCCGTAGAGCAGTTGCGGGCACGGGGTCACGGCCGATGGTGGACGCGCTGTGCCGGTGTGAGCGGGAACGGGAGGTCGGTGCGGCGTTGTCCGGTCTGATCCGGGACCTGCACACCACCATCGCCGCAGGCCGGGATGTGGCTGACCTACTTGGGCTGGCGATATGGCTGCACACCCACGCTACCTGCAAGGCACGCCGTCTACATCCCACCCATTCCATATCCCCTCAACCGCTCATCCAGCTCTCTCACCGCTGCCGTGTTGTGCCACGGCTGCAACCGCCTCCGGGCAGCGCTGACCTCACTCGTCAGCCGTGCCGAGCGGTTCTTGGTGGCGAGCAGCGCCCCTTCGCCAATAACTCGTGCTGCTTCCTCAACCTCGCCGGATAGCAGGCGGGCAGTACCCAAGCGAAGCATGCAAAAGGCCAGACTGCCCACGAACGAATTGTCGAACAGTCGTAATCCCCTGCTGGCGCTGGCAGCGGCTTCTACTGGTCTACCCAGCCGCAGCAAGCAATAGCTCTGCTCGCTGTAGACCAACCCCTCGTGGTACCAATATGCTGGCGATTCAGGAGAAATCTGCCCGACTGATGACTCAAGCCCAGCCAACGCCCGATCAAACGCGGTCATACACTCTTTGTACTGACCGTCAATCGCATAAGCAAAACCCGTCTGTACGGCGGCGAAGACCTGAAGCAGCACGTCACCGGTCTTGCCCACCAGGCTCTGCGCAGCAGCAGCGAAGTCGAGACCGGAATGTGCTTTACCCTCCCAGGAGGCGATATAACTCATATCGCACAGCGCGTAGACAGCCAACTCGGTGTTGCGGGCCTCCTGAGCAGCCGCTCGGGCCTGGTCGCAATACTCCATGCCGCTGGCAGCATCATCGAGATCGAATTGATAGAATCCAATAGAGCTGGACATACTGCTGTAGACCGACAGCAGCCGGGGACGAAGCTCCTCTGGGCATTCATCCAGCAGAGAGTCCACCAGCTCCCGCTGAGCGATGACGGTGTGCAGGACTGCATGGGGGCCAAATGTGTCCTCTTGCCGTTTGCAGTCCTGGAGGATGGTTTCGATATGGTCGATGGCCTGTTCATCTACCCGGCTGGGTACCGCAATGACCTTGGACAAACGTTCCTGTTCGTCGCTGTCCAGGTTGAGTATCGGGGAGGCCGCCACCGCAGCGGCCATCCATCCCAACAGCCGGAGGTGTTCCCGACGCTCCATCGTGTTCGCCCATTCACGGAGAAATGTTTGAAGCTGCTCACGAAGCTGGGCTCTGTGCTCGATAGGCACCGCCTGTGCTGGGGTTGCTGGGGTGCTTAAGAACGCCAGGTACAAGAGCGGCCCGGCCAGGCTCCCGGCCAGTTCCGCACCGACAGCGGAGACCAGGCTCCCGAGCACCTCCTGTCCGGTCGGCAGCACATGCCCGTTGCCGTCCGGGGACGGCGACGTGCCTGTGTCGGCTCGCAGCTCCTGGACACGAGCCTGAACCTCAGCGTACGCCGTGGCCGGCGCTGCTTCCCGGCTCTGCGCCTGGGCGCTGGTCGTCGTACTGCCTACCCGTGGCGAATCTCCAGACAGGTCAGTAGTACCGGGTTCATTGAGCAACTCCTCGAGCTGGTCGGTCGATATTTGCAAGCAGTGGGCGAGGTTGGGTCGTAGCCAGGGTTGCGGACCGTCTTCAGTTTCGCCGCTTTCCCAGCGGCGGACCGTCTTCGGATCGATCCCTAGTTGCTCGGCGAGCCCCTCCTGGGTGAAGCCGACTGTCTTCCGGCGCTGCGCCAGGCGGTGCCGCTTGGCCGCCATTTCCATCCCCTCCTTGACCCCGCTTGCCCTGTTTCTGCGGGCCAGCCCGGTACACGTCCTCTTGTCGCCCCGCAGGCGCCCTGGTTGCCGCCCGTTACGCCCGGTTTGATCGCAGGGTACGACCAGGACCGGCCGGGCAGCAACGAAGGTAGAGGGGCCATGAGCGGGAACCATGCGACCATCGCTGTTCGCCGAACTGGCGAGCCTTGATCGTTGCAGCGGCGGGTAGGGTGCCGGTGGTGCGGGTTCTCGTGATCGACAATTACGATAGCTTTGTCTACAACCTCGTGCAGTACCTGGCGCAGCTGGGGGCGCAGTGCGTGGTGCGGCGCAACGACGTGGTCGAGGCCGGGGACGTCGGTTCCGCGGACGGTGTTCTGATCAGCCCGGGGCCGGGCACACCCGAGCGTGCCGGAGCGAGCATGGCCGTGGTCCGGGACTGCGCCGAGCAGGGCCGCCCGCTGCTCGGAGTGTGCCTCGGGCACCAGGCGATCGGGGCGGTGTGGGGGGCCACCGTGGCGCGGGCTCCGGAGCTGCTGCACGGCAAGACCTCTCTGGTGCACCACGAAGGGGTGGGGGTGCTCGCCGGGTTACCCCGGCCGTTCGTGGCTACCCGATACCACTCGCTGACCGTGCTGCCCGAGACCGTCCCCGACGAGCTGATCATTACCGGCCGCACCGAGTCGGGGGTCGTCATGGCCATGCGGCATCGGGAGCTTCCGGTATCCGGTGTGCAGTTCCACCCCGAGTCGGTGCTCACCGAGGGCGGGCACCGGCTGCTGGCGAACTGGCTGCGCACTGCCGGGGCCGACGTCCCCGAGCAGCGGGTGGTCGATCTGGAGACCGGGATGCGTGAGCTGGCCTCCGCCGCGGCAATCCGCTGACCGGCTGAGCCGGCAAGCAGACACTGACGCCGGTGAGCCGGCAAGCAGACACTGACGCCGGGAGCAGGCAATCAGACAACAGCCGGGGTTAGCCGTTGCCGCCCCCGGGTGGATCGAAGATGCCGTTGCCAGAGCTCGACGTTGTGGTACTGCTGCTCTCCTCGCTGACCGTGATGGTGATGGTCTGGTCGGTGCTGAACGTGCCGCCCGGCTCGACGTCCTGGTCGATAATGCGACCGGCGACCCCGTCGTCGTCCACCGTCCTGGTGACTACGGTGAAGCTGCCGGTCCAGCCGAGCCGCCGCAGGGAGTTCTGCGCCTGGCTGGGGGACTGCCCGGTCAGGTCCGGCATCTCGAGCTGGTTGCCGCGGGACACGGTGAGCGTCACGGGGCTGCCCACCTCGGCCTGCGAGCCGCCGGGCGGATCCTGCTGCAGCACCTGGCCCTGCGGCTCCGCGGAGTCGACCTCCTGGATCTGCGGGGTGAGCCCGGCTCCGGAGATGTTGCCCTGTGCCTGTTCGACCGTGGTGCCGACGACGTTGGGCACGGCCACGGTCTCCGGTGGTTCGCCGACGGTGATGACCACCGGAGTGCTCTTGGTCAGCTGCGTCCCGGCGGGCGGATCCTGGTTGACCACCCGGCCGATGTCGCCCTGGTCCTGGACGACCTGCTGACGCTGCTCGGGAGACAGCACCAGGCCGGCCCGCTGCAGTGACGCCTGGGCCTGCCCGACATCAAGCCCGAGCAGGTTGGGCACTTCCACCTCGGCAGGCCCGGTACCGACGTCCAGCCGGATCGTCGTTCCTGGTGGCGCCTCGCCTTCGGGATCCATGCGCACTACCCGGTCGAGGTCTTCCTGGGTGGAGGTGACGCGGTTGATCTCGGTCTCGAAGCCGGCCGCGTTGAGCGCCTGCTGGGCAGGCAGTACTGGCTGGCCGACCACGTTGGGTATCGCCACCGGTTCCAGTCCACTGCCAAAGACGTCGGTGAACAGCAACAACAGCATCGCGATGAGGGCGGCGACCACGACCCCGGCGAGGATGACGACACCCCGCCGGGAGCGCTGCTGATCCTGCGCCCGCGGCCCGGGCGGAACCGGGCGGTGCCGGGTCGGCCTGATCACGTGGGTGGGCCCGGCGTCAAGCATCGAGGTGCGGTCGGCGTCGGTCATCACCATCGGCGCCATCGGTCGCTGCCCGGACAGCACCCGGACCAGGTCCGATCGCATCTCGGCGGCGGACTGGTACCGGTTGGCCGGGTTCTTGCTCATCGCCTTGAGCACCACGGCGTCCATCGTCGGTGATACGCCAGGGTTGTGATGGGACGGCGGTGTGGGGTCCTCGCGCACGTGCTGGTAGGCCACGGCGACCGGGGAGTCCCCGGTGAACGGGGGATCTCCGGTGATCAGCTCGTAGAGCACGCAGCCAGCGGCATAGACGTCGGAGCGGGCGTCCACCGACTCACCGCGGGCCTGTTCGGGGGACAGGTACTGGGCAGTGCCGATCACGGCTGCGGTCTGGGTGACCCCCTGCCCGTCGGCCAGTGCCCTGGCGATGCCGAAGTCCATCACCTTGACCGCGCCCGCGTTCGTGATCATCACGTTGGCCGGTTTGACGTCCCGGTGGATGATGCCGTGGCGGTGACTGAAGTCCAGCGCGGCACAGACGTCGGCCATCGTCTCCATGGCGTGCTGCTCGTCCATCGGACCCTCGGTCTTGACGATGTCACGCAGCGTTCTGCCGCTGACGAACTCCATCACGATGTAGGGCAAGGGGCCGTAGTTGGAGTCCGTCTCGCCGGTGTCGTACACCGCCACGATCGCCGGGTGGTTCAGTGCGGCGGCGTTCTGGGCCTCCTTGCGGAACCGATGCTGGAACTGCGGGTCGCGGGCAAGGTCGGCGCGCAGCACCTTGATGGCCACGTCGCGGCTGAGCCGGACGTCGCGACCGCGGTGTACCTCGGACATGCCGCCGTAGCCGAGCGTCTCGCCCAGCTCATAGCGCTCCGACAGTAGTCGGGGAGTGGTCATTCCTCGGCCGTCCCGCTCCATATCCTCGACCCGCACCCGGCGGCGGGGACCTTCATCATGCCTGCTGCCCGGTTGGCACCCGATCGGGGTGGACCACTCATATGCCCTCCCTGCATGTCAGCTCCAGAGTGGACCCGGGCGGCACCGGACCTGCCTGGTCGACGCCGATCACCCGGCAGTCCGACTGCTTGTCCGGGTCGACCTCCTCGCCGTCCTGGTCGACCACCTGCGGCAGCAAGCTCTGGGACCGCGCGGTGGCCGCGGCGTCATCGCCCGAACGGAACAGGTAGTCGGTCGGCATGACGAACACGTCCGCGGGCTCGTCCTCGGCCGGGGTCGTCTCGCGAGTCGGCGCGGGGGTCGGTTCCTCGTCGTCCTCGTCCGGTGGCGGTGGCGGTGGCGCGGGTGCCGGTTCTGCGGTGGGGCCGGGCGCGGGCGGTGCCTCGGTACCGGACGCCCCAGTACCGGACCCGGGTACCGCGTCGGTGGAGCGCACCATCTCGCGGATCAGGTAGCTGCTGAGCACCAGCACAAGCACGGCGAACAGCGCCAGCGCGACGCCTATCACGGTGCGCCGCCCCGACTGGCGCTGCGGCGGGTAGCCGCCTGAATAGGAACCCCCCCGCGGTCCGGTCGGCGGCCCACTCGACGACGTGGGCAGCGGGCCGGACAGTGCCCACGGTGGGAGCAACGCGGTCCGCGGCGGGTGGTGGCCGGTGAGCGCGGTAGTGGCTGCGGCGCTGGCCAGTCCGGCGGGAAGTGGCAGTCGGTGCCCGGCCCGGACTGCGCCGACGGCCGCGGCGAACTCTCCGCCGGTCCGGTAACGCTGCCGCGGATCCTTGACCAGAGTGGCCTCGATCAGTGCCCGGGCTCCCGGCGGCACGTCCGGGGGCAGCGGCGGTGGCGTGTGGTGGACGTGCATCATCGCGACGGCGACCGCGCTGTCCGCCGGGAAGGGCCGCTGCCCGGCGAGACATTCGTAACCCACCACGCCCAGGGAGTAGACGTCGCTGGCCGGGCCGGCCTTGTGTCCGGCGGCCTGCTCCGGCGCGATGTAGTGCGCGGTGCCCATCACCATGCCCTGACGGGTCACCGGGACGGCGTCCACGGCCTTGGCGATGCCGAAGTCGGTGAGTTTCACCTTCCCGGTGGGGGTGATCAGAATGTTGCCCGGTTTGATGTCACGGTGCACCAGGCCGCGCTCGTGTGCGGCCTGCAGTGCATCGCCTGCTTGCCCGAGAATGTCCAGTGTGCTGTCGACAGACAACCGTGCGTGCTGCAGCAGGATCGCCGACAGCGGCTCCCCCGCCACCAGTTCCATCACCAGGAAGGCCGTGTCCGCGCCGCCGGGGGCGCCTGATGTCACGCCGCCGGGGGCGCCCGATGGCACGGCGCCGGGGGCGCCCGATGGCACGGCGCCGGGGGCGCCCGATGGCACAGCAGCCGTCTCGCCATAGTCATACACTGCGGCGATCCCAGGGTGGTTCAGCGAGGCAGTCAGCCGCGCCTCGGTGTGGAAGCGGCTCCGGAACTCGGGATCACCGGACAGCTCCGGCTTGAGCACCTTGACCGCGACCTGGCGGCCCAGCCGGGTGTCCTCGGCCGCCCAGACCTCGCCCATCCCACCGACGGCGATTCTGCGCCCAAGGAGGTAGCGCTGCGCCAGCAACTGGCCGGTGGTCATCCTCATCCCGTCACCATGCTGGCACCTTGGCGCGGCACGTCACTGCCCCCCTTGTAGGGCGGCGCCGATGACGGCCCGGCCGATCGGCGCGGCTCGGGAACCGCCGGTTGCCTCGAGCGACCGGTCTCCGCCGTCCTCGACCAGCACCGCGATCGCTACCTGCGGGTTCTCGGCCGGGGCGAAGGCCACGTACCAGGCGTGCGGGGGGGTGTTCTTGGGGTCAGCGCCGTGCTCGGCGGTGCCGGTCTTCGCGGCGATGCGCACATCGTTGATCTTGCCCTCGTCGCTGTAGCTCCGCTCGGCGGCAACCATCATGTCCCGGATCTGCTCCGCCGTGCCGCCCGACATCGCCCGCTCGGCCTGCTCGGAATCGAACTCGTCCAGCACGGACAGGTCCGGGGCCAGGATGGTACGCACCAGTTGGGGTTCCATCCGCACGCCGTCGTTAGCGATCGTCGCGGCGATCATGGCGTTCTGCAGCGGAGTGAGCGCCACGTCGCGCTGTCCGATGCTGGACTGCTGCAGCGCGGCGACATCGGGGATGTCGCCCAGGGTGGAGGGTGCCACCTGGATCGGGATAGCGAGGTCCGGCTGCCCGATGCCGAGCGCCTCGGCCTGCTGGCGCAGGTCTTCCTCGCCGACGGTGGTGACCAGCTGGGCGAAGGCGGTGTTGCAGGAGCGCACCAGCGCCTCGGTGAGCGGGGCGGTCTGGCCGCTGCCGCAGGAGTTGCCCTCGAAGTTCTCCAGCGCCTTCGTGGTGTCCTCCAGCACGATCTCCGGTGCTGCGGTGAGCGGGGTGTCCGGGGTGGCCTTGCCGTTCTCCACCGCGGCCGCGGTCACCACCAGCTTGAACGTCGACCCTGGCGGGTAGGTCGATCGCACCGCGCGGTTGGTCAGTGCAGCGCCGCCCGCCTCCGAGGTGTACTCGTCCCAGGCGGCCTCCTGCTCCGCTCCGTCGTGCGAGGCCAGCCGGTTCGGATCGTAGGACGGGGTGGAGACCATCGCGAGTATCTCGCCGGTGTCCGGTTTGATCGCCACTACCGAGCCGGTGTAGCCACGGCTGATCAGCTCTTGGTAGGCGACCTGCTGCACCATCGGGTTGACGGTGAGCTCCACATTGCCGCCGCTGGCATCCCGGCCGGTGATCAGGTCCGACAGCCGCCGCACGAACAGCCTGCCGTCGGAGCCGTTGAGCACCGAGTCCATGGCCTTCTCCATCCCGCCCGCGCCGTAGCGCAGCGAGTAGTAGCCGGTGACCGGGGCATACAGCGGCCCGTCGAGGTAGGTGCGGGTGAAGCGCAGCTGCCCGCCGGTGTCTTCCGATCGGGCCACCGGCAACCCGCCCGCGATGAGCTGCCCGCGCTGCCTGCCGTACTCGTCGAGCAGCACCCGGCGGTTGCGCGGGTCGGAGCGGTACTCGTCGGCGCTGACGACCTGGATGTAGGTGGCGTTCGCGAGCAGCAGGACGATCATACCCATGACGGCCAGCGCGACCCGGCGAAGCGGTGTGTTCACGGTCGCTTCACCATCTCGGTATGCGCCTCCGCTAGCGGAGCGGCCGGCTTACGCGGCGCGGGGGCAGCGGGCGAACGCGCCGAGTTGGAGATCCGCAGCAGCAGTGCCACCAGGATGTAGTTGGCCAGCAGTGACGAACCTCCATAGGAAAGGAACGGGGCGGTGAGCCCGGTCAGCGGGATCAGGTTGGTCACCCCACCGACCACGACGAACACCTGTAGCCCGACTGCGAAGGACAGCCCGGCGGCGAGCAACTTGCCGAAGGTGTCCCGCACCGTGAGCGCAGTGCGCATCCCGCGCATCACCAGGAGCAGATAAGTGAACAGCACCGCGGCCAGCCCGACGAAGCCCAGCTCCTCGCCGATCGCTGCGGTGATGAAGTCGGTGTGTGCCTCGGGCACCAGGTCGGGGCGGCCTGCGCCCAGCCCGGTGCCGAAGACCCCGCCGGTGCCCAGCCCGAACAGGGACTGCGCCATCTGGTATCCGGCGCCGTCGTAGTCGGAGAAGGGGTCCAGCCAGGCTGTCACCCGGCGCTGCACATGCCCGAAGAGCATGTGCGCGACCCAGGCGCCGCCGACGAAGAAGATCAGCCCGATCACCAGCCAGGCGATCCGTTCGGTGGCGATGTAGATGAGCACCAGCACGATGCCGAAGAACAGCAGTGAGGAGCCCAGGTCCTTCTCGATCACCAGCACGCCGAGCGAAAGTCCCCAGGCCACCAGCAGCGGGGCCAGGTCCCGCGGTCTGGGCAGCTCCATGCCCAGCATCTTGCGACCGGCGGTGGTGAACAGGCCCCGCTTGGCCACCAGGAAGGACGCGAAGAAGATCATCAGCAGGATTTTGGCGAACTCGCCCGGTTGGATGCCCAGCCCGCCGAACCGCAGCCAGATCTTCGCCCCGTTGACCTCGGAAATGGAGCTGGGCAGCAGGCCGGGCAGGGCCAGCAGCACCAACCCGGCCAGCCCGCAGGTGTAGCCGTAACGCGCCAGCATGCGGTGGTCTCGGACCAGCACCAGCACGGCGACGAACAGGCCCAGGGCGAGTGCGGTCCAGGCGATCTGCCGGGGCACGTCCCCGCTCGGGATCGGATCCCCGACCGCAGCGGCCTCCGCAGCCTCGGCCAGGTCGAGGCGGTGGATCAGCACCAGCCCGAGCCCGTTGAGCAGTGCCACGCAGGGCAGGATCAGCGGGTCGGTGTAGGGCGCGAGAGTCCGTACCGCGATATGCGAAACCGCGAACAGGCCCAGGTAGGCGGCTCCGTAGTAGAGCAGCGAACTGGTCAGCTCATGCGCCTGGTTGAGCTCTACCAGCACCAGTGCCGTGGTCACCACGACCGCAGCGAAGGCCAGCATGGCCAGTTCCAGGTTGCGGTTGGTGATGGGAGCGGGCTGGGAGCCGGTGTCGGGGGCCGGGGAGGCGGGGACCATCAGCGCACCGTCCGGCAGTCCACTCCGGGTTCCGAGGGCCTCTCCGGCAGTAACGTCCCGGTAGTCGGGGGGATGCTCGGGGAGGTCGGGGCCTCGCCAGGAAACTGCCCGCCACCGGGTTGACCGGCGGCGGGCAGCCCGGCCGCAGGTGGCGCGGTGGTGGTGCTCGGCTGCTCGGTCGACGTGGCCGAGGGAGAGGCTGGCAGCCTGCTGCTGCCCGCCGTACTGCTCGACGCCGGACATAGCGGCAGCAGATGCTCCTCGCGCAGCCCATCGACGATGCCGCGGGCCCGTTGCAGCCCGGCGTTGCTGATCAAGCCCCGTTCCACGTCTACCTGCGCGGCCTGCCGCAGATCGGCCAGGAAGAGCGTCTCGCAGCCCGGCGTACCGTCCGGGCAACTGCCCTCGGCCCTGGTGTGCAGCGGCAGGCCGAGCACCTCACCCCGAACTCCCTGGAAGATCACCACTTCACCGTCCGCGGTGGCCCCCACGAAGTACTGGCTGAGCACCCAGGCTGAGCCGGCAGCGCCGAACCCGGCCAGCAGACCGAACAGCAGCACCAGGCTCAACAGGGTGCGGCGGCGGCGCCGGCGGCGCCCCCGCGAGTCGGGAGCGGCAGCTTCGATCCGCCTGGGTGGTGGGCGCGGAAGTGTGGTGGTCGCGGCCCGGGAGGCCGACGAGTTCGGCTGCGGATCCTCCACGCCATCGCCGGCGGCGCCGCCGATGATGGGTGCATTCTCGCCGTACTCGACATCCACCACATCGGCCACGATGCAGGTGACGTTATCCGGGCCGCCGCCCTTGAGAGCAAGCTCGATGAGCCGGTCGGAACAGACCTGCGGATCGGCGATCTTCAGCGCTTCGGCGAGGGTCTCGGCACTCACCACCCCGGACAGCCCGTCGGAGCACAGCAGATAGCGATCCCCGGCGCGGGCCTCCCGGACGGTGAGCGACGGCTCCACGTCGTGTCCGGTGAGCGCCTTGAGCAGCAGTGAGCGTTGCGGGTGGTGGTCGGCTTCGTCCTCGGTGATCCGGCCCTCGTCGATCAGCGACTGGACGAATGTGTCGTCGTGGGTGATCTGGCTGAGCGCCCCGTCGCGCATCAGGTAAGCACGGGAGTCGCCGACATGCGCCAGGCCGATCTTATTGCCGCTGAAGAGCACCGCGGTGAGCGTGGTGCCCATGCCATCCAGTTCGGGGTCCTCGTCGACCAGCTCGCTGATCGCGGCGTTACCGGCAAGGGTGGCATCGTGTAGCTGATCCAGCAGGTCGTTGCCTGGTTCGTCGTCGTCGAGTGGGGCGAATGCCGCGATGACGACCTTGGACGCTACCTCGCCTGCGGCGTGGCCCCCCATCCCGTCGGCCAGCGCCAGCAGACGCGGGCCTGCGTAGACCGAATCCTGGTTGTTCTGCCGAACCAGGCCACGGTCGCTGCGGGCGGCGTAGCGGAGGACTAAGGTCATGAGCGCAGCTCGATCACCGTCTTGCCGATGCGGATCGGGACCCCAGGCGGGACCCGAGTTGGTCCGGTGACCTTAGCCCGGTCCAGATAGGTTCCGTTGGTGGAGCCCAGGTCTTCCAGGAACCAGTCGTTGCCCTGGAACCCGAGGCGGGCATGCCGGGTGGACGCGTAGTCGTCGTCGAGGACCAGGGTGGAGTCGTCGGCGCGGCCGATGAGCAGGGGCCGGCCGTCCAGCGAGATGCGGGTGCCTGCCAGCGCGCCTGCGGTGACCACCAGTTGGGTGGCGGCCTTCCGGTTACGCTGGGCCAGCATCCCGCGCCGGGGCAGCGGCAGGTTGGCCCGCAACCCGGAGGCTGCGAACAGGTCGGAGCGCACGATGCGCAGCGCGGCGATCACGAACATCCAGAGCAGGATGAGAAAGCCCGCTCTGGTCAGCTGCAGTACCAACTCCGGCACGCTCGGGTCGTCTCTTCTAGGTATCGGTTCCGCTAGGTAACCGTCTGGTGGTCGGTCGGCTCAACCCTGGGTACGAAAGACAAGCGCAGAGTGTCCCACTCGCACCACGTCGCCGTCCGCAAGTTGCCAGGTCTGGACCGGGGTGCCGTTTACGGTAGTCCCGTTGGTGGATCCGAGGTCGGCCAGCATCGCCACCTGGCCGTCCCAGGTGATCTCCAGGTGTCGCCGGGACACGCCGGTGTCGGGCAGCCGGAACTGGGCGTCCTGGCCGCGACCCACCACATTGCTGCCCTCGATCAGCTGGTAGTTGCGGTTCGACCCGTCGTCCAGGGTCAGTGCGGCAGCCAGCTGCCGGGGGCCGGTCTGCACCGCAGGGGGTGCGTAACCCTGGGCGCCGGGGTCGGCCGGGTAGCCAGGCTGCGGGATGCCGTAGTTCTGGTCGCGGTAGCTCTGGCCGGGACCCTGGTCGTAGCCGTACCCCGGCTGCCCCGGCTGCCCGCCGCCGTACTGACCGTAGTTCTGGTCGTAGTTCTGGCCGGGGGCCTGCTGGCCCTGCCCGTAGCTGGAGTCATAGCCGTAGCTGCCCTGGCCGTAACCCTGGTCATAGCCTGGGGCCTGGTCGTAGCCGTACTGCTGCCCGTACTGCTCGGGAGCCTGCCGGCCCTGGGCGTAGTTCGCGTCGTACCCGTAGTTCTGGTCCCGGTAGTTCTGGTCCCGGTAGTTCTGGTCCCCGTAGTTCTGGTCGTAGCCGGGACCTCCGTAATTCTGGTCCCCGAAGTTCTGGCCGGGGGCCTGCTGGCCCTGCCCGTAGCTGGAGTCGTAACCGTACTGCTGGCGGTACTGCTGGTCGGCACTGTAGCCGCCCTGGCCCTGCTCGTAGCCGTACTCGCCCTGCTGGCCGTACTGACCCCGCCGATCGTCCTCGGGGTACTGGCCCGGTTGCTGGCTCCCCGGTTGCTGGCTCATGGCTCCGTCTCCTGCGGTACGAGGTCGCGCCACCACCTGGCGCGAGGCGTCGGGGTCCACGATCGAACTAGTGCGGAACTGTCCGGTGTGCAGCGTCTCAGACCGCTCAAGGGTCACGACAACTTCTCCGTAGGTATCCCACACGTGCCCATCGATGTGTTCCCTGATGCAGTCCTGGAGCAACCTGACCACTCGTTGCTCGTCGCCTGCGAGCCGGTCGTGGTCGGCTGCTCCGAGTGTCACGGTATATCGGTTCGGCGCGAGTACCCGGCCCCCCGCTAGCGGACGTGCGTTGTCGTCGGCCTCGCGCTGCAGCCCCTGGGCCACCTCCTGGGGGACCACGCTGCCACCGAAGACCCGGGCGAAAGCGTCGCCGACCATACCCTGCAGCCGACGCTCGAACCGCTGCACCTTACCCATGGCGACCTCCTCTCCGGGGATTCCGCCAGGTCCCTGGCCGTATCCTGGACCTGCTCTCCCCGATCGTATCCGGCGGACCGGTCGCGTCCACCGGTGTCGGGCGGGACAGGGCCTGCGTGCTAGGCTGCCGCGGTCGCTTGGGCGAGTGGCGGAATGGCAGACGCGCACGGTTCAGGTCCGTGTGTCCGTAAGGACGTGGGGGTTCAACTCCCCCCTCGCCCACCACCAACCCGCAGGTCAGAGAGCTAGTCATGGCCCCCAGCCGAGGTAACAGGCGCACGTCCCTTCTCGCCTGGCGCGCCGCTGACGTAGGATGATCCTTCGGCGCTACCTCGCACTGTTAGGGATCAGACGCGCGTGAGCACTGGGCGGGCGCTTCAGCACGTTCTGCTTGCCCCCGCCGCCGCGCTGCTTCGCCAGGTGGCAGCGGAGACCGACGGCGACCCGCAAGTCACCCGAGACGTACTCGATGCCGCCGCCAGCCAGGTTGGTGGGTTCGATCTCGACGGGTACCGCCAGGCGCTCGACATCGAAGCGCGACTCGACACCGGCCTGGCCCACGCCTGGGCAGGCCCGCTGCTCGACCTTGTCGCGAACAGCGGCGTACCCCAGCGGTTGGCGCTGGCCACCCTTGCGCAACCCGAGGTGACCGATACCCGCAGGCGAGCCACCGGTGCCTACTACACCGACTTTCGACTAGCCGAGTACCTCGCGCGCCGAACGGTGCACATCGCAGCCGCCTCGCTCACCCCGGCAAGCTCGGTCATCGACACTGCCGCCGGGACCGGGGTGCTCCTGGTTGCGCTGGCCGAACAGATCTGCGGTGCCGACCCGGGGGCCCTGCGAGACCTGGTCGCACACGGTCTGAGCGCCGTTGATCTCGATCCGGAGTGCCACCGAGCAACGGTGACCGCCCTGGCGTCGCTCAGTGCCGACCTGGACGCGATCTGCAGGATGGCAACCAGGATCCACACGGCAGACAGCCTGGTCGCCGACGGCGGACTGTGGTGCAGGCTCAGCCCCAGCGGACGGTTCGATGCGGTCATCGGCAACCCGCCCTGGGAAAGGCTGCGAGTAACGCGCCACGAAACACTGCTCGCCGGCGGCACGCGCCGACACTACGGGGCCGACTACGAGTCGCCGCCGCAGTCCGGCCCCATGGCCGGCGGTATGGCCGGGAGTAGCAGCGAAGTCGACCGGGTGCGCCGCTATACCGAGGATCTCGCGCATCGGTATACGCTCCTCGGCGACCGAGAAATCGATCTCTGCCATGCATTTCTTGCACACGGCTGGTCATTGGTGGCGCCCGGCGGCAGCCTAGGGATGCTGCTGCCGGCCGGGCTGATACGGGCGCAGGGCACGACGCTGCTCCGCGAGCACCTGCTGACGACCGCGACGGAAGTCGATCTGACGGTGTTCCACAACCGAAGCAGGTTCTTCGGGATCGACACCCGGTTCAAGTTCCTTGCGGTGTGTGCGCAGTCCGCGGACTGCGCACAACCTGGTGCGACCCTGCGGCTGAGGCACGCGGGCAACGATCAAGAAGTTCGCGAACCTACCCCAGTGCGAATCGATTTCAGTGATCTCGTCGCCGCTCGGCGTGATTTGACGGTCCCGGAGGTCGCTGGTGAGCGCGAGTGGCAACTCTTCCAGCACATGACGGCACGTGGCAGCGCCCCGGACGATC
>JBOHGM010000028.1:0-6202 GCA_050699435.1 Pseudonocardiaceae bacterium
GCACGTCCAGATCGCAGCCGACTACACCAGCATCGCCAGGCTGTCACACCACGGCGCCGAGCGACTGTTGCAGGAAGCCCAGACCCACAGCAAACGCGCCGAGGAGTGGAACTGATGACGACCCACTCCTGGCTTCCCGCGGGACCGGAAGAGCCGCTCTGGAGGAGGACAATGTGACCATTGTTGAGAGCGACCCTCTTAAACCACCCGTCAACCGTGCACGGCGACGGCGCCGATGGCGCAACCGGGTCGTACTGGCCATCGTGGTAGTGCTCCTCGCCACCGCCGTGGTACTCGGAATTCGCGTACTGCTGACCAGCTGCGGCGGACCCGGCTCCGGTGTGACCAGAATCGACGGTCAATGCGTCGGCGTCACTGACGACTCCTACGTCTTCGACGAGGCGTACCGTTCGGTCCAGGAGAAGATCGCGGCGGAGAACAGGTGGGTGACCGACACGGTGCGGGATCCTGAGAAGGCCCCCGATCGCGCTGTCACCATCGCGCTGCTCACCCCGATGACCGTCACCGATTCCAGCGCGTTCGACGTCGATGAGGTGCGGAACCTGATGGAAGGCGCCTACACGGCCCAGTATCGCGCCAACCACAGCCGCGACGTCGGCGATCCTGACCCGCTGATCCGGCTCGTGCTGGCCAACGAGGGCAGCCACCAACAGCAGTGGGAACCGGTGGTGGACCAGCTGGTGGGCATGAAAGACGCCGATGCTCCACTCGCTGCCGTGGTCGGGCTCGGGGTCAGCATCGATCTGACCGCGCAGGCCGCCAAGAAGCTCTCGGAGCACGGTATCCCCACGGTCGGCGCCATCACCACCGCCGACCAGCTGAACTACCGGAACATTCCCGGTTTCGTGCGGGTATCGCCGAGCAACCGAGACTACGTCGCGAGCCTCGAAGAGTATCTGGACCGCCGCCCGCAGCTCGACTCCGCCATCCTGGTCTACGACACCAACGCGGGCACCCGTGGGGACATCTTCATCGAGTCGCTGCGGAACGACCTCACCAGCGAGATGCGGAATCTGATCAAGTTTCCGGACCAGAGCTTCGTGGGCGAGTCGATTCCCTCCGAGGCCAACCCGGGCCTGTTCCAGGGCATCACCAGGAATATCTGCTCGGAGAAGCCGAAAGTGGTGTTCTTCGCCGGCCGGAAGGTCGACCTGGAGGGCTTCCTGGACTCCCTGGCAAGCCGGGTCTGCCAGGATACCCCGATGACCGTTGTTACGGTCGACGCGGACCCCAATGTCTTCGATGGAGACGAGCAGGTACTGCGAGATAAGAAGATCACCGTCGTGTATGCCGATGCGAGCGATCCGCGCGGCTGGATTGCCGGTGTGGAGAGCACGCCCCAGTATTTTCCGGACTTCAAGCGAGCTTTCGAGGAACGTGGTTTCGACCCCGCGCATCTCGATGACGGCGGAGCCATCTCGCATCACGACGCGGTCCTGACCGCGGCCCTGGCCGCCCGTCACTCGGCCTTGCCGTCCAGCCCGGAGCCGCCAGGCGCCGCGGATGTGCTCAACCAGCTCCTGAACCTGAACACCGGGTCCCTAGTACCCGGGGCCAGCGGCACCCTCAGCTTCAGCTATCGCGGTGCGGGGGGTGAGGAATCCGGAAATCCGGTCGGGAAACCGATTCCGGTGCTGGAGTTCCCCTCGTCCGATGCCTCCCCCGCGGCGGACGAGGAGGTCTACGTCACCGGATCAGGATGACGACCCGGGGGCAGGGCTGCGGCGAGCCGAGTGGCGCGTGCTCCAGCGTGACCGAGGGAGGGGAGCCGGATCGTCATCGGGCGTTGCTGCGCCCTGGGAATGTGCAGGGCGGCTGGCGCCGGATAGGCGGTGACCGGGGCTTCCGGGTCCGCCGGGTGTACCAGCCTCAGCAGCGCCCGCAGCGCCCACTGCGGGGAGCCTTGATAGGCCCAGACCACGGTCTCGGGGGCGAACACGTCCACGGTGCCCCGTTTCGGGACTCGGGCCGTGGTGACCCGCTCGAAGTCCTGGATGGTCACCAGGTCGATGTACTGGGCCCACTCGTAGGAGGCGACCAGGGCGTTCGGCTCGGCTCGGGGTCCGCAGCAGTAGAGCACGAACCCGTCAGCAACCACATCGAGCAACAACCGCTCCACTTCCGGCGGCAGGCCCACCTGGCTCACCTGTCTGTCTCCTTCGGCGTGCTCGCTGGGCCTGACCGGCCGCCGGGTCGGGGTGATGGTGCGGCCGGCGGCCGGTCAGGGTGGGACCACCGGGCCTGTCGTTCGCCGCCTTTTGTTGCCATTTGCTCTCAACTGTCGCCGCCTGCGGCCCTTTGGTGATCTACTGTGGACCATCTAGAACCGAGGGGGTGGCGAAGTGAGTGAGCAGGAGTTGCCGCGGACGCGCCTGGAGCAGGTGCTCCGGCAACGGCACATCACACTGGAGGAGTTCCGCAAGCACTACCAGCGGACCGCGGGCGGGACCGTGCTCAGCGAGCGGCAGGCGTACCGGTGGGTCGCCGGGCAGGTGCGCAACCTGCCCCACCCGCAGGCGCAGGCCGTCCTGGAGAGGATGTTCGAAGAACCGGTGGCGCGGCTGTTCGGCCCGCCCTACGGCAGCGGAGCGCTGCGGCCTGCCCGGCGGCACAATGGGGTGGTCACGGCGCGCGGCAGCGCCCGGGCCGACTGGGAAGGGCAGGTGATCGCCATGAGCGCCGACCGGGCTCGGGACTTCCTCAGCCGGATCGAGGCGACCAACGTCGGGGCCGAGACGCTCGACCAGTTCTTCGACGACCTGCGCCGCCTGGTCTTCGCCTACCTCCAGGAGCCGCTGCCCACCCTGCTCGGTGACCTGGTGGGCACCCAGGACCGAGCCTTCGTGCTGCTGGAGGGACGCCAGCGCCCGGACCAGACCCGGGATCTTTACCTGGTCGCCGGGATCACCTGCGGGCTGATGGCGATGGCGTCGCGGGATCTCGGCGCCACCCATGACGCGATGACCCAGGCCCGCACGGGTTACGCCTGCGCGGACAATGCCGGGCACGACGGGCTGCGCGCGTGGATCCGGGGCCTGCAGGCCAACATCGCCTATTGGTCCGGGCGATGGGAGGATGCGGTGCGCTATGCCCAGCTCGGCGCCGAGGCGGCGGACCGCAGCCGCAGCACCGCTGCGGTGTTGCTGGCCAGCGGCGAGGCCCGGACCTTGGGTGCGCTGAACCGGCTGGATGAGGCCCATGCCGCCGTGACCCGGGCGGCCGACGCGCGGGACCGGGCGCAGCCCGACGAACTGGACGTCCTCGGCGGGCTGTGCAACTTCATCCGGCCCAACCAGCTCAACTACGCCGCCGAGGCGCTCTCCTGGGGCGGCGCAGCCGAGGCGGACCACGCGGAACGATTCGCCTTGGAAGCGTTGGACACCTACCCCGCGGCCATTCCGGGCGGTTCGTTCCGAAACGAAGCGACCGCCCGCTGCGCTCTCGCGGTCGCCCGGGTGACCCGACGCGAGGTCGACGGTGCAGCCGAAGCACTCGCCCCGGTGCTGGCACTTCCCTCAGCTCAGCGCGATCACACCATCGTGACCGCGGTGGAGCGGGTACGCACCGCGCTCAGCGCCGTCCCAGACCCCGGCCGGGATCTTATCCACCTGGCCGGCGCCATCGAAGCCTTCACCGCCGAACGCCTGGCATTGCCGAGGTGAACCGGACCGTCGGGATCAGTCGCGGCGGTGTCGGGGAAAGTCACGCTCGACCACCTGTACTCGGGCGGCTGTGTTGACCTTGACCACCCGGGTATAGAACGAGTGGATGATTCCGTTGTAGACGAGGTCCCACAACCGGGAGTTGGCCTGCATCTGGCGTAGCTCGGCGTGCGCGGCGTGGCCTTCGGTGTCGGTGAGGTACAGACGGGGGCTGATTGCGTTCCCGGCCAGTTCTATCTCGGTGAGATCGTAGATCTTGACCCAGCCGGTGTTCGAAGCGAACCAGTCCGCACCTGCCGCCATCCAGCGGCTGCGCGAACTGAGGAACATGATCAGCGGCAGGAGCAGGACGATGAGCCAGAACACCCAGTCCGTCGTCCACGAGAAACCCCAGGCGATCAGAGTCATGACGACGAACATGAAACCGAATGCGATCACAACCACCCGGTAGGTAGCCCGGCCAGAGTCGCGGTGCCACTCGAGCGGGGGTCCTTGGCCTTCGGGCGGGGTGGGGCGTCGCCGAGGATCGACCTCGGGGTCGCCTTTACCGCCCTCCCACATGGCGGGGGCGCGCGGTGGGCGGGGCTCACCGGTCTCGCGATCAGGCCGGGGTGGCAGCTCGCCCGGGGGGTCGCTGAACATGACTCAGCCCAGCCACTCGCCGACCTTGCGCGCTCCGGTGCCAACACCCTCCCCGACAGCCTCAACAGTGTCCCCGCCGGCATCCTTGATGTCATCCCAGTGGTGCTCCATCACATAGCCGACCCCCACGGCCGTAGCTACGCCTACGCCGACGGCGACCAGCGTGACCGGCCCGCCGGCCAAGGACAGCGCCGCCGCCCCCCCGAGGAGGCCGCTGGTCACCCCGGCACCGACCCCGGTAGCGACTACCCCCGGAATGATCGCCTGATCGGCGGGCTTGCCGTGCCGGATATCCCAGGCAGCCTGCGCTCCGGTGACCACCCAGCCCGCGTAGGGAACCTTGCCCAGCACTTTGCCTGTTCGGGCGAGCAGACTGGTGCCCCGGATATCGTCCGCAGGTGACCACGCGATGGCCTGGAGCACGCCGTAGCCGCTTCCAGCGCGGTTCAGCCCGAGGAGCCAGCGGCGCTGGGAACGGGCGATCCGGTGCTCGTCGACCGCATTCTTGCTGAGTACGTTGCGGTCGGCCGCAAGCTTGGCGCGCTGTGCCTTGGTCAGATCCGGGCTGCCCGCGAGCTGCCGGGTGAGGCCCATCGACTCCCGGGCGTGCCTGGCGGAGAGCTCACGAAACCGGGTGTTCTGCTTGTACAGACCCCCGGCCGCGCCGAGGGCGACCCCGGTGGCGATGAAACCGGCGTTGCTGCGCATGCTCTCGAACATGCTTTTCGGCACATTGGTCGCCGCCGCGAGGCGCTCGTGAGCGGCCAGCTCGACGCCCCGTGCGAGGTTGACGGTCTGGAACGCCTCGTCCCACGCCCGGACCTGCGCCTGGTAGGCATCGACCGCCGCGAAGTGCTGCGGGGTGGTGGGCTCGGCGGGCAAGATCACCGTCGGTGGTGGCTCGATCGAGTGCGGGGTGATGGTCAGCCCCGCCGCGGCCGCCACCTCGCGGGCCTGCTGCAGCCGGGCGGCAGCGGTGTCCAGGTCCTCGGAGAAGGCGATCAACGCGCGTCCGGCGTGTTCGATCTCCCGGGACAGCTGGTCGGCTTCCCGTCCGCCCCGGCCGATGTGCTCCTCGAACGCGGTGGCGGCCTCGCCGCGCCAGCACTCGTGGGTGCGGCCCCGCACCTCGTGCAGCACGGTGGCCGCGTCGAAGGTGCCGGTGGCGACCCGCATCATCCACTCCCCCGTCTCCCGGCACGCCGCTGGATCACCTTGCAGTTCGGTGTTGAGCATCGCCGCACCTTTCGTCTCACTCGCCGAGCCCACTGAACTGCTGGGCGCCACCCTGGTCGGCACCGCCGAGGGTCTCGTCGCTGTGCCGCACGCTGGCCGCGGTGACGTCCACCGCGGTCACCAGATCGCCCACCGCACCGGACATCCCAGCCAGCAGGTCACCGACCAAGGGGGTGGACACCCCCGCGTCGGGGGCATGCGGTGCGCCGGCTCCGGTCTCATCCAGCACCGTTGCGCCCGTCGCCAGCCTCGCGGACAGCGCGTGCATGCCGGCATGGTCCAGATAGGTCTCGCCGGAGGTGTCAGACATCGCCGCCGCCCTGGTCGTGGCGCAGCTCAGGGGGCAGTTCCGCGTCGAGCACCACTGCCTCGATCCCTAATCGTTCGCGGTACTCCTCCAGCACCCGGGTCGGCAGCAGCACCCAGGGCTGGTTCTCGCCGCAGCCTTGAACGAGCCGCTCCCGCGTGGTGTACGCAACCGCAGCGAGGCGGCCGTCGACCAGGCGGCGCAGCTCGAGCTGGGCCTCCTCGTCACCCTGGACGACCCGCTGCGAGGGCAGGTAAACCATCGGCGGCAGGCTGGGGTTCAGCTCGCCGATCAACACGGCCTCGCCAGGCGGCACGGCCTCGCCAGGCGGCAC
>JBOHGM010000028.1:6302-47044 GCA_050699435.1 Pseudonocardiaceae bacterium
CACGGCCTCGCCAGGCGGCACGGCCTCGCCAGGCGGCACAGCAGGCTGCGTCGGTCCGAAGCTCTCCATGTCGTCAACGTCCCCCCGGTGGGTTGCGACGATTTGGCGCTGACGGTAGCCGCCTCGGCTACCTAGCGCATCGGTTTTCGCAAGGTTTTCACCCGAAGATTTATCACTCCGTTACATAGCCGCCTGGCTGGGGCGCCGAGGCACAACTGGCGCACGTGTTTGGGCTGGGAACCAAGTGGGGAACCCGTGATCGTGACGGGTTTCGACAGTCTGCACGCGGTAGACCATGCGCAGGCAGCCGCGCAGTGCGCCGATGTCTGCATCGAGGTCGGCGTGCTGCCTGCCGAGCTGGCCCCGGTGCGGGTGGTGGCGGCCGATCTCGCGGCACGGGCTGATTTCGACCTCGACGCGGTCGCCGACCTCCGGATGGCCGTGGACGAGGCATGTTCGACGCTGGCCACGTTGGCGCGGCCCGGCGACCGGCTGCACTGTATGTTGCAGGTCGATTCGGACCGGATCACGATGGTCGCGCGGATCCCTGCGCAGGAGGCGTCAGCGATCGCGCAGGACACCTTCGGGTGGCGGGTGCTGACCACCCTGACCGACGAGGTCGAACTGCTCTCCGAGATGAAGTCCGGCGTCTCCTCGCTGGGCATCCGGCTGGTCAAGGCGCGCCGGGTGGCAACGACGTGACACCAGCGACGCCGCTGCCGTCCAAGTCAGCCGGTGATTCCGGCTACCACCACCTCGCCCCGCTGTTCATCGAGCTCGCCACCTTGCCGCCGCACCATCGGCGCCGGGGCGAACTGCGGGACCGGTTGGTGGAGGGCCACCTCCCGGTTGCGCAGCACATCGCGCGCCGCTTCGCGCACCGCGGCGAACCGCTGGACGATCTCGAACAGGTCGCCACCGTCGGGCTGATCAACGCGGTGGACCGATTCGAGCCGGACCGCGGGGTGGACTTCCTGTCCTATGCGGTGCCGACCATCACCGGTGAGGTCCGCAGGCACTTCCGGGACCAGGGCTGGGCAATGCGGGTGCCGCGCAGCCTCAAGGACCTGCACGTCACGCTCGGCGCGGCGATGTCGGAGCTGTCCCAGCGGTTGGGCCGGGCGCCCACCGCCACCGAGCTCTCCCGCCATCTCGACCTGCCGCGCGAGCAGATCGTCGAGGGCTTGGAGGCGGCTAACGCATACCGGGGCAAGTCCCTGGATAGCCTGCTGGTCAACGAGGACGGCAGCAGCGGCACCCTCGCCGACGCCGTGGGCACCGCGGACAGCGAACTGGAACGCGTCGAGTACCGCGAGGCGCTACAGCCATTGCTGGCCGAGTTGCCCGAACGCGAGCGCACGATCCTGATGCTGCGCTTCTTCGGAAACATGACGCAGACCCAGATCGCCGAGCGGGTGGGCATCTCCCAGATGCACGTCTCGCGGCTGCTCGCCCAGACGCTGGCCACGCTGCGCGAAGGCCTCGCCCGGGGATGAGCCCGCCCGCGATGCGCCATCAATCGAGCTGTGATCATCGTCTCGGAAGAACGAGCCGCGATCTGCACGGCTCGTTCTTCTTCCGAGACGGCGATGATGAACAGATCTACACTCCTCCGGAACTCGCTCGGTGTCCGAGATCTACCGCTCCGGAGCCGGTGCACTGTCGTCGACGGAGAAAACCGACGCCATCTCCTCGGCATTGCCGCGGGAGGTTTCCGTCTTGCGTCCCTCGTACGGGGGGAGGGGCCCGCCCCGGTTCCTGCTCGCCTCCAGAGTGAATATCCGGCCCGAGGCTGTCCGGGTACCCCTTGATCGGCCGCTGCTCTTCCTGCGCTGTCATGCCAGACTCCTTCCCATCGAGTCTTGTACTCCGTCGCACGACGCTCCGTACATCGGCCATCACTGCAGGCCTACCCTCCGGGGTGTGGGTCTTAACAACCGATCACAAGTCACCCGGATGAGGTTTCGCGGCCCTCAGCGCGGTTGCAGACCTGCATTGCCGCCAGTCCCGACCCGCTTGCCCGCCGTGGCCACCGCACGACAGACCTGGCTGGACCATCGCGACCACGACCTGACCGACCGGCGCATCATTGACACCCGTTACGACACCGACCATGTCCTGGCTGCAAATCCCGCCACCTGGTCGACGTGTGCACCGAACCCGGGCTCGACATCACCAGCCCGAGCTGCGTGGGAAGATCAATATCGGTCCGCAGGCGGATTATCTCGCTCCAGTTCAGTACCTTTTCCCATACCTGCTCGGCTGCGGCGCCGGCCAGACGACCTGCGGCTCGTGCTTCGTCCAGGGTCAGCCCCTCGGCCAGAATCCGGGCGGCTGTACCTGACCGATACCGCGAACACCGGGGATGTTGTCCGACGGATCACCCATCAGGGCCCAGAAGTCACACCACTGCCATGGCTCCACGCCGAACCGCTCGACAACTTCCGCTCGATCCACCAGGGCTCTCGACCGTTTCTTCACAGTATTCAGAACGGTCACCCCCTCGTCGATGAGCTGATAGAAGTCCTTGTCCATGGACAACATGGAGCGAGGCCGACCTGCTGATCGTCTCACGAGAGTGGCTATCACATCGTCGGCCTCGTGCGCGCAGGACTCTACCCACCCGATCCCACAGTCCTCACCTCGATCGACTCGGCAGACCTCGCCGAGGAGAAACAGGGAGATGCAGCATTCATGGCGCAACAGTCGCGCGGGGCGTTGACCGTGAACGGTCGACCATGGTCACGCCCCGATGCGAGGACCTGAGCAGGGCCGTCGTTCACCTCGGGCTGTCCGCGCGTGTAGGGAAGCGAACCTGCACCGCCGATAATGATCGTTCCTACTGCTCAGGCTCGACGAAGTATAGACCATGGGACGAGGCGACGGCGGCGACACGAGCCGCGGACGCCGACCTCGTGCTCCTGGTCGGCTGGGCACTGCTGCACAACCAGCCCGATCGTCTGCACCTGGCCCGTGTCGCGGTCGACGCTGGGAAATCGTTGCCGCCCATCCCGTGCCGGTCACGCCCGCTCGCACCTTGGCGACCAGAGTGAACCACTGCGCCTGCAACCACACCACCCGAGTCGCGAACTCAGCGATCAGGCTCCTCATGGAGCCCCCACCGACCCGGTCACTCTGGGGTCGCACCACCGTCGCTGGCCACTACCAAGCCGGCGAGACGATCCCCCGAGGGCGTGCGCGAGGTCCACGAGGAACCCGGCCGAATGCCCTGTGATGCCGCACGCACTTCGAAGCCCGCATCGTTGGCTTTGTCCCCAGGACGTATACCTCTTTCAGCCCAGGCCGTAAGTAGTGAAGCGGTCGTCGAGTTCGCGGACAGCGCGCGTGTCCTGCCAGGGTTGCAACTCAGCGCGGGCCTCTCGCACGGCTTTGACCAGCCGGGTGGAGCTGTTGTGCGCCGCGATCTCTCCGGCATCACCGAGCAGCCGCGCCGCCTCGTCCACCTCACCGGACCGCGCATACGCCCGTACCAGAGTCACGGTCGTCAACGCCACGCTCCGCGGGAATGACGGCTCCAGGGCTTCCAGGGCCGTCAGCGACTGCCGAGCGTAGTCGACGGCCCGGTCGGCGTCGCCCAATCCGCGGCTTGTCCAGGCGGATGGCTAACAGGCTCATGTAGCCCAGTGCGTTCGCACCCAGTTCAATGTTCCCGGCGTCATGGGCCAGCGTGCGGGCGTCCTCGTAGTAGTACGCCGCACTGGTGAAGTCATTCAGGTTGAACGAGAACCAGCCAGCGTGACCGGAGGCGATGCTCAGCACCGAGTGCAGTTGTGGCTGGAGGTTGTCCGGGCAGTCCGGTCGCAACGAATGCAGCAAATCGCGCTGAATCAACACGGTATCCAGGACACCGCGCGGGCCCAGCGCGTCATCCTGGCCCTTGCAGTGCTGCAGGATCGTTGCGAAGTGTTCGATGGTCTGGGCGTCGACTCGGCCCGCCCCACGAAGCACCCATCCAATGCGTTGCTGTTCGCCGAGGTCGAGGGCGCCGGCGACGGAGGCGGCGGTCGCTGCCCGGCCGAGCAGCCCCAGCGCGTAGCGACGGTCCATGCAGTGAGCCCAACGCCGGAGGGACACGACAAGCTCATGGTACGCACGCGCCCGCGTCTCGGCCGTGGCCAGCGGATCACCAGCGGCCGACGCCAGCCGGATGAGTCCCGACCAGAGAGGTGTCGATCGCTGCGGCCACGGCATTATATGCCTGGCAGAACGCCCGGTAGGTGTGCAGGCATCGACGGCGCAATAACTCGCGCAGCAGTGTCGAGTCCGCGACATCCTCCGGTGCCACGTAGGGTTGGAACAGGTCGGCGGCGGTCCAGCCGGGCAGCATGGCCTCCAGGACGGCGCAGTGCTCCGCGTGCGGCAGGTCCTGGATGTGCCCGCCCAGCCACCGCCGGAAGGTCGACACACTCGGGTAGGTCTCGACCAGGTCCTTGTCCAGACCTCGGGCCGCCTTCTGGTAGGCCCGTTTGAACATACCGTAGTTCTGCAGATGATGGTCCCGCAACAACGCCTTCAGCATCGTCGGTGCAGGGTGCCGCGACTCCCCACCCCGAGTGTCCTCGTTGTGCCCTGCTTGTTGAGCCATTCCGGCACCCTCGAACCCTTCTCCGGCACCGTTGTCGGCGCCCAGCGTAACCATCCGGCCACGACCACACCCACCGCACCCACAAGCAGCAATCAGGAAAAGGTGATGTGCGCGGATCCAGCCGATCATGACACGACAATGAGACGTGATGAAACCCCCCTGAGCGGTCGATGCACGTGGCCGACCGGTCCCTCCCCAGCGGGGTCTCGACGTGATGTTCCTGACCGAGTGGCGTTCCCGCCGCCCCATGGCTGCCCTCCGGCGCACCGTCATGGCACTACCACGAGACGTAATGAAGCTGCCGTGCGCCCATGCCGCGCTCTGCCCATCAGCGATGGTTACCGCACCAATCCCCTCCAGCGTGGTGTTGGCCACGAGACGGAAGGAACAGTCCGGTGAGCGCGAAGAAAGCGGTCGGAACATCGACCCATGCCGCTCCAGTTGCACCGTTCCCCGCTCCCGGCGACCGGCCGGCACCAACAAAAACCACACCACGACATGGCACGAGCATGACACTTCTTCCAGGAGATAGTCACATGGCCAGAAGCACCAATGAGGTAAGAATCGTCAGGATAGAACTGTGCTGAGCGCATCTGCATTCTCCCACCAACCATGTCCGGTGATCGACACCAGCAGGGCGAACTCGGCCCGGGTCTGGAACTACTGGCTCGGCGGCAAAGACCACTACCCGATCGACCAGGAACTCGGTGAGCAGGTTCGGGCCCTGGCGCCCGGCATTACCGACCTCGCCCGCGCCGGCCGGGGATTCCTGCACCGCGCCGTCCACCACCTGACCGCGACGGCAGGGATCCGCCAGTTCCTCGACATCGGCACCGGCCTGCCCACCACCGCCCACACCCACCACACCGCCCAGACCATCGCACCGGAATGCCGCATCGTCTACGCCGACCACGACCCCCTCGTCCTGGCCCACGCCCGCGCCCCTCTCACCAGCAGCCCCCAGGGCAGCACCGACCACCTCCACGCCGACCTGCGCGAGCCCGAGACGATTCTGCAGCAAGCCGCCCGGACCCTGGACCTCACCCGGCCGGTCGCGCTGCTGTTGCTGGAGATCCTGAACTTTCATCATTGATGACAATCAGGCGCACGCGATCGTGACCCGGCTGCTGGACGCCCTGCCCGCAGGCAGCTACCTGCTGCTGTCCCACCCCACCGCCGACATCCACCGCGAGGCGATGCTGGCCTACACCCGACTCTGGAACGACCGCGCCACACCCCCGATCACCACCCGCAGCCCCCAGCAACTCACCCGCTTCTTCGACCACCTGGAACTGCTGGAACCAGGCCTGGTGCCGTGTTCGCTGTGGCGGCCCGATCCGCTCCAGATCGGCACCCCGGTCGCGGTGGATGCGTTCTGCGGTGTCGGGCGAAAGCCGGCGTCCCCTTGATGCTCACAACCCACGCGCCCCACCCTTGTCGGGGGGTTAGCGCTGCGATGGTGTGATCCACCGGGCACTCACGTCGGAGGCGACCTTGGTGATGTCGTCGAAGTCACGGTCGTAGTGGACCAGCACGGCGTGGTGATGACGCGCCACGCCCCGCCCTTCGACCACGGGGAGTTGCCGGAGCCCGGGGTGGTTCCGGGTGAGCCCGGGCGCCGCTCGGGGCGCGCCACCGGGGCGGCAGCGCAGCCCGATGCAGCTACGCACGGGCAGCGAGCACACTGGTCGGCGTGAGCCAGCCGTCCTCGCAGCACCTCCCGAGCACAGCACGCGCCCGGCGCCGGCTGTCTTCCCAGGCCAGGCGACGCGAGCTGCTCGAAGCGGCGCTGCAGGAGTTCAGCAGCCGGGGTTACTACCTCACTCAGATGGACCACGTCGCCGCCACCGCCGGGGTGAGCAAGGCGCTGGTGTACCAGCACTTCGCGAGCAAGGAGGAGCTCTTCGCGGCGGTCACCGCGCAGGTCGTAGAGGGCTTCATGGGACGGCTGCCCGAGGTGCTGGGCAAGGCCGGCGACGCGCTCGGCGCCTGGCGCGGCGTGGTCCGGCTGCTCTGCGACCTGGTGACCGAGCGCCCGGAGGCCTGGGCACTGGTCGCGCGGCACCTGGACAACCCCGAGCTCGGCGCGCCGCTGCGCAGCCTCCGGGAGCAGGCCACCGAGGTGTTCGCGGCGGTCCTCGCCAGCTACTACGCCCCCGAGCAGGGAGTAGCGGTGCCCTCCGACGAGGAGGTGCTCAAGCAAGCCCGGTTGACCGTCCCGCTGCTCGTCGGCGCGCTGCAGGGGCTGATGTCCTGGTGGCTGGAGCACCCGGAGATGCCGCGAGCGAAGGTGGAGGCGCGGGCGGTTGACTTCGGATGGCTGGGCCTGGACCGGATCCGCCGGGGTGAGTGGCTTCCCCTTGTGAGTGACTGACGAGTCAGTTATCTTGAATCTGCCCGCTCGTCAAGGAGGCCGCAGATGTCCACGACCAGCGCGGTTGACGCGACGACCAGCCGCATCCCGGACCGCGAGGACACCGCGCAGCGGCTGCTGCAAACCTCAGCCAAGCACTCCTACGACCCGGCCGTCGAGATCGACTGGGACGCCCCGCTCGGGCCGGACCGTTACTTCATCGCCCCGCACCGCAGCTCCCTCTACGGCACGGAACTGTGGGACCGGCTGAGCGAACAGCAGCGGGTCGAGCTGACCAAGCACGAGGTGGCGAGCCTCTACAGCATGGGCATCTGGTTCGAGACGATCCTCATGCAGATGCTCGTCCGGCACGTCTACGACCGTCCCAAGGGCAGCGCGCACGCCCGGTACGCATGGACCGAGATCGCCGACGAGTGCCGGCACTCGGTGATGTTCTCCCGGACGGCGGAGAAGTTCGGCGCCCCGGAGTACGGTCCAGACTGGATCGTGCACCAGCTCGGACGGTTGTTCAAGACGACCTCGAACGGCACCCTGACCTTCGGCGCGACGATCTACGTCGAAGAGATCCTCGACGCATTGCAGCGCGAGCAGATGGCGGACCAGTCGCTGCAGCCGGTGGTCCAGAAAGTGGCGCGGATCCACGTCATCGAGGAGGCCCGCCACATCCGCTACGCCCGCGAGGAGACGCTTCGGCAGTGGCCCCGGCTGGGCAGGCTGGGCCGGGCGTACAGCCGCTTCATCCTCGCCGTTGTGGTCTACTTCGCCACCACCAGGCTGGTCGATCCGAAGGCGTACGCGGCGGCCGGGCTGGACGTCGACGAGGCCGTCGCAGCGGCTGCCGCGAACCCGCACTGGCGGCAGACCAAGCAGTTCGCCGCCCGCAAGGTCATCTCGTTCTTCAACGAGGTCGGGCTCATCGCCGGGCCGGGAAAGCTGCTCTGGCGCTGGGCCGGAGTGCTGTAGCGCCTGCGCACTCCTGGACAGTCTCGTCACACGCTTCGTACCCGCACACCGGCAGGTGCATCCAGTCGTCCCGGTCAGCGGCAAGCGCCGCGAGTGAATGACGGTACGCGGGGGCGGTGTTGGCGCTCTGTCTCTTTATGACGCCCAGAGCCGAGCACGGGCCGCTGACTGAGGCGGTCTCCGATGCCTGATACCCACCTCGCGGTCGCGCAGGAAGTTGACCAGTACGTCGCACAGCGGATGGCCGCAACCGCAGCCGCGAAGGCCAAGCGGTTGTGGCCAGACGTGATCGGCGACGTGCTCGCCGACGAGATCATGGCGGTGCTGGATCTGCCATCGTGGTTGCGATCCCAGACCCGCACGCAGCGGCTGATCGACGCGATTCTCAGCATCACGGAGGGGGCGGGGGAGTCCTGCGATAACTGATCGGCTGCACCGCAAACCCGGCGAATCAGTCGTCCTCGACCAGTACCTAGCCCCAGTTTCCGGGCTAGAAGGCTTGGGCCGGCGAAGCCTTCTAGGGACGGCTCAGCGGGGATTCCGGGGCGATCCGCCGCGCTGCGGGCAGCCAAGCGACCAGGCAGGCAGCACGAACCAAAGCACCGCGAACACCACGCCCACCACGGAGCTGACCAGTAGCCCGGGAGTCCGGCCCACGGCCTGGTCCACCACCAGGAGCAGCGCGCCGACAACGGCCACCAGCAGTACCGCCATCCCGGCCTGCAGCAGCCGGTGCGCCGCCTGCACCACCTCAGCCTTACGGCCGCGCTGGAACAGCCGCCGGTGAAAAGCCACCGGGGCGGTGAACAGCGCGGTGGCCACCGCGCAGCACACCAGCGTGATGACATACACGGTCCGCTGGAACGCATCAGCTTCGGAGAAGGCCGCGGTGAACGCGACGGTGAGTAACAGGGCGAAAAGGATCTGCACTCCGGTCTGCATCACCCGCAGTTCCTGGAGCAGTTCCAGGAAGTTACGGTCAGCGCGCTGATGCGGCTGCTCGCCGCGGACCGAGAGATTCCATTCGTCGGTGTCGGCTGGCGGCTGGTTGCCGATCGCAGGATCACGCCGCGGCGCTGGCACTCCTCCCGACCTCATCAGCTGTACCTCCTCGGTGCCCACCCCCTGGGGTACCCGATCGGGTGGTTTAGTAACCGGAGGTGTTAGCCAGCGAGAGTGCGGGTGAGTGCCGAACCTTAGGGGACGGCGGCTACCTCGCCGCGGCTGCCCAGCCTGCGCTCGAGTACCAGCCCCGTGACGATGCCCAGGGTGGCCCACAGCGCGGCAAGCTCAGCCAGCGAGCTGAGCCGGAACTGCCAGATCAGCCGGGCCGGGACGTCAGCCGGGATGTCATCAGGACTGGCCGGCCACCACGCCACCAGCAGCGCATACCCGGTGACGACCAGCAGGACGCTCACAGTGCTCGTCCAGGAAGCCGGCCAGTGCGCGGGCAACCGCCTGCGCAGGGCCAGCACCGCCAGGGTCAGCACGATCGCCGCGGCCAGGAAGGACAGGTAGTACAAGGTCCGGGTGTTGACGGTATCCGGATCACCCACCGCGGGCGGGTTGGCCGGATACTTGATCCCCGGCAGCAGCGAGACCACCACGAAGCCGGCCGTCGCCACCGCCACCGCCCGCCCGAAGTCCGTGCGTCCCGGTAAGAAGTTGCGCAGCCGGGCGAAGACGACGGCGAGCACGACCCCCAGCACCAGCGCGACCAGCACCGCCGCGAGCATCCCGCCGATGACCTGGGTGCTCCGGTCGAACATCTCCTCGGAGTGGCGATGCCCTGGCGCCGACTCGGCCGAAGCGGCGGTCCGGCTGTTCTCGACGGCCAGCGCCGACCGAATGGGGATCTCCACCAGCAGCGCCGACACCGCGGCGCCGACCAGCCCAGCGGCCGCTGCGCCGACCAGCGCGGCGCGCAGCACGACAGCGAACGGCACGGCGGTGGTCTCAGTTCGCGGCTGCGCCGAGAAGGTACTCATCGACGGTCTTCAGTGGCAGGGCACGCCGAGGGCGTGTCTGCCGTCGTGGAAGAACTCGTGCAGCAGGTTTGCCTGCGAGGCGAGTAGCGCACCGTTCTCCTGCAGGGCCAGGAACACCACGCCCAGACCGACCACGGCGACCACGAAAGCCCACCAGGGCACTGTGATCGCTGGGAGGGCCGGGACCACTGGGAAGGCCGAGCGGGGCGGGGACGCAGCTGGCAGTGACATCCGATCAGCCATACGATCAACCTCTTCCATGCCTCGTGGAAACGCTCGGTCCGGGCCGCAGCCGGTCTCCTGGCTCCCGAATCAACGCTTCCCCAAGCCTTCCCGCCCCGAGGGGCAGTGGCTCAACAGTGCCGTGGCACAACAGTGCAGTGGCACAACAGAGTGCAGTGGCACAACAGCGGGGTCACTCCTCGGTCACAGTGGCGAGGACCACGCCGGATTCTCACCGGCTTCCCGAACACTGCGGCGCTGCGATGCTAGCTGCTCGCCTGCCGCGGGTCGAGGCCGAGCGCCAGCTCGACCCGCGACTCCGGTAGCAGCTGCCCACCGCGCTGCGGCTGCCGGGCACTTTCGATCAGTAGCTCCGCGTCCCGTTCCGTGAACGTCAGGGTGGCCAGCGTAGTGCCGAAGAAGGGTCCCGCCACCCGGTGCCAGGACAGCGGCGGATCGGGTACGCCGAGCCTGCGTACCAGGCGGCGGACCACCCCGGCTACCGAGCTCAACCAGCCCGCGCGCATCAGCACCACGAAAATCCACGGCACGCGGTGGTGTATCGGCGAGCACACCAGCTGGTACACCGGCGACCCCGCCTGCCCCGGATAGCTGGCCCGTGCCGCGTAGCTGTGATGGACGTCGCCGGAGAGCACGCTGATCGTCGCGGGGGCGTTCGGTCCGGTCGCGACCCGCCGCAGCAGCGCGGCGAACCGATCGAAGGACTCCCGGAACGCCGGCCAGTGCTCGAGGTCGATCCCCTGCCGCATCTTCTCCGCGAGGGCACTGCCCCGGGCGCAGGCCGCTTCGTTCGCCGACTGCACATCGCTGATCGCGGGAGGCAGCAGCCAGGGCACCGAACTGCCGATCAGGGTATGCGCGGCGCCCTGCTCGCTGATCGCGTCCTCCACCCAGCAGAACTCCTCCTCGTCCAGCATCGAGCGGCTGCCCTCGGCCAGCATCCGGCCACACCGGGTGTCCACCATCACCAGCCGGACGCCGTTCAGGTCCCAGCGGAAGCTCCACCGAATCGCCGCGGGATCGCTGTCGACGGCATCGGCCATCTCCCGCAGCACCGGCCAGGCGTCCCCCTCGGCTGCCTGGACCGCGCGCCAGGTCGGGTCGGAGTGCAGTTCCTCCGGGCTCAGGTTGCCGAGGTGCTGGTAAACCCAGTAGGAGACCAACGCACCGCGGATGCGCTCCGGCCACCAGGGCTGGGCGGTCACCCACGTCCGCCACGCGGCCGAGGTGTTCCAGTCGTCCCGCACGTCGTGGTCATCGAAGATCATCGCAGTGGGTACGGTGGACAGCAGCCACCGGACCTTCTCCTGCGACCAGGTCTCCCGGTACAGGTGGGCGTAGTCGACGAAGTCGGTCACCTCATGCCGCGGCGCCACCGCGGTGTACCGGCGGAAATCATCGAGGTACCGCCGGCCGTCCAGCCGGCGCCGGGCCTGCGTGGTCGGGTCGTCGGCGTAGACCTGGTCACCGAGCAGCACCAACGCGTCGGGCCACTGCTCGGGCCGGCGGGTGGCCAGCCGGCTCGCATAGGCCTGCAGTGAGTCGACGCCCAGCTTGGCCGCCAGCCGGGGGTCCTCGGGCTCGGCGTGCCGGCAGGAGCCGAACACCACCTGGACCGGCCGACCGCTACCCCGGGTGCGGATCTGGCTGTCCGGCCACGCCGAGCCGCGCGGCGGCCACCCCAGTTCGCCGTTCACCTGCACCTGGTACGGCGTGGCGGTGCCCGGCTCCAGCCCGGTGACCTCCACTAACGCGTAGTGATGCGCACAGACGCTGAACGTCGACGCCCGGCAGCCGAGAATCTCGACCTCGGCCGGGCCGTCGGTCTGCACCCACACGTGCGCGGTCGTCGTGCCGACGTGCCTGAGCACCGGTCCGAACAGCAGCCTGGAGGAGGCGGACGAGCGTGGTGTGATCACGTGCCTTGCCTACCCGACTCGTCGCCGCTGCGCGAGTGCGACACTGGACTGCGCCCGCAGCCAATGAGGGGTGAGCGATGGTCACGACTCCTCCCACCACGCAGGTCCGGATGGGCACCCCCGCCGGATGGTGGGTGTTGGTGGCGACGATCGCCGGGTCCGGCATGGCAATGCTCGACGCGACGGTGGTGAACATCGCGCTGCCGGAGATCGCCCGGGATCTCGGCACCGACTTCACGACGCTGCAGTGGATCGTCAACGCCTACACGCTGACGCTGGCCTCGCTGATCCTGCTGGCCGGGGCGCTCGGCGACCGGTTCGGCCGGCGCCGGGTGTTCCTGGTCGGGGTGGTGTGGTTCGCCCTCGCCTCCCTGCTGTGCGGGCTGGCGCCCACCGCCGAGGTGCTCGTGGCGGCCCGTGCGCTGCAAGGCATCGGTGGCGCGCTGCTCACCCCCGGCAGCCTGGCGATCATCTCGTCGTCGTTCGCCGGTGCCCACCGGGCCAGGGCGGTCGGTGCCTGGTCCGGGCTGGGTGGGGTGTTCGCGGCGATCGGGCCGTTCGCCGGGGGCTGGCTGGTACAGCTCGACTGGCGGGCGGTGTTCCTGGTGAACTTGCCGGTGGCCGTCTTCATCATCCTGGTCACGCTGCGGCATGTGCCGGAGACCAGGGACACCGAGAGCCCGCCCGGGCTGGACATGACCGGCGCGGCGCTCACGGCGGCCGGGCTGGCCGGTGTGACCTACGCCCTGACCAGCCTCGGCGACCGGGGCCTCGACACCGCGGTGCTCATCACCGGCGTAGGAGGGATGGCGGCATTGGTGGCTTTCGTGCTCGTCGAGCGCCGCTCGCCGCACCCGCTGGTGCCACTGGCCCTGTTCGCCGACCGCCGATTCAGTGTGACCAACGCGGTCACCCTGCTGGTGTACGCCGGGCTCGGGGTGTACTTCTTCCTGCTGGTGCTGCAACTGCAGATCGCCGCCGGGTTCTCCCCGCTGGCCGCAGGCACAGCATTGCTGCCGGTCACGGCGCTGATGCTGGTGCTCTCCTCGCGGGCAGGCGCACTCGCCGAGCGGATCGGGCCGCGGCTGCCCATGACCGTGGGCACCCTGCTGGCCGTCCTGGGGTTCCTGCTGACCCTGCGGATCGGGCTGGGTGCCTCCTACCTGTTCGACGTGCTGCCTGCGGTGGTGGTATTCGGGCTGGGGCTCTCGCTCACCGTGGCACCACTCACCGCGACGGTGCTGGCAGCTGCGGATCCGCGCCACGCGGGCACGGCCTCCGGGGTGAACAACGCGATCGCCCGCACCGGCGGACTGCTCGCCGTCGCGGTCATCCCGGCAGTGGCCGGCCTGGGCGGTACCGACTACACCGACCCGGCCAACTTCAACGCCGGTTTCCACATCGCGATGCTGATCAGCGCGGGCCTGCTCACAGTGGGGGCGCTGCTCTCGGCAGTGCTGCTACGCGAGCCCCGGCCCACGCCCGCTCCGCCGCCGACCCCGCGGCTGCCCGCGCGGATCGCGCTGGAGCGGTGCACGCACTGCGGGGTCACCGGCCCCCAGCTCTACCCGCAGACACCCCGCTCGGACCGGACGTGACCAGCGCGACAAGCCGAACGGCGTGCTGACGGCCGGCACGTGGCATCGTAGGAGCAAGCCCACTGCCACCCCGGGAGGGCGCCCTGTGAACGTCACGCCGAACGACCGCATCGGTGCCCGGATCGCGTCGCTGCGCCGACTCGCCGGGATGACCCAGGAGGAGTTGGCTCCGGCCACCCAGGTCGGCGTGGCTGTGGTTCGCGCCGTGGAGCAGGGACAGACCCCGGCCAGCGCGTCGTTCACCGCGGCGGCGGCCACCGCGCTGAGCGTAGCCGTCACCCTGCTGACCGGACAGCCTTACAACGAGCTGGTCTGCGACCCCCGATCAGATGCCGCAGCGATCCCGCTGCTGCGCGAGGTGCTCGACGAGCACGACGACCCCCCGCCGATCGCCGAGCCGATGAGCATCGAGGAGCTGCGCGCCCGGCTGGATGCCGGAGCCCGGCTGCGCTTCCGCTCGCAGTACGCCGAGCTGTCCCAGGAGCTGCCTGAGCTGCTGCGCCAGCTCTACGTCCACCAGGCGGCACCGCCTCGCGGTGCGCTCTCCCGGGAGCTGCTGGCGGCGCTGCTCGACGACGCCTACTCGCTGGCGCACACCGTGACCTACCGGTTCGGGTTCCTGGATCTCACGGCCCGGCTCGACGATCGGCGCGCCCGGGCGGCGGCCGCCACCGCCGACCCGCTGCGGGTGGCCGCGGCGGCCTTCGTGCGCACCGATCTTCCGCTGACCTGGGGCGACTACGCCGCCTGCAACCGGCGGCTCGTACGCACTCGCGGGCAGCACGATCTACCGGTTCGGGTTCCTGGATCTGGCCGAGCTGGTCGACTCCCGGCGTCCGCTGACCGCTACCGCCACCGGTGACCCGCGCTGGGTGGCCTGCGCAGCGTTCGCGCAGACCCGGCTCCGGAAGCACCGTGGCGACTACAGCGGCTGCACCCGACGGCTCGACGGTGCGCTGAACCTGATCACCGACGTACCAGGTGAGACGGCCCGGGCGGTCCGCGGACAACTACACCTCCGGCAGGCAACGGTGGCCGCCCTCGCCACCCGGGCTGCAGACGCCGACACCCACCTCGCCGAGGCCCGCCATATCGTCGCCTCCGGCGTGCCGTCACGCCCATACATCGGCATCGATTGCTCGGGATTCAACGTGGACTCGCATTATGTGACCATCCCATTCGAACTGCTCGACGGCACCACCGCCGTCGCCCGCGTGAGTACGGTGCACATCCCAGCCGACACCGCATCGCACACCGTCGGTCAGTATTGGATCAAGGTTGCCCGCGGGTGGGTACTGCACGGCGACCGCGCCAAAGCACTCGAAGCGCTGAACAAGGCCCGTGCCGTCGCCCCGCAGCAGACCCGCTACCACCACTCGGTCCGAGCCACCGTGCAGGCCATCGCGGGCGCCGAACACCGTGCCACCGCCTCGCTGACCGGCTTCGCCCGCTGGGCCGGCAGCACCCTCTGACAAGTTCTCCAGTCAGCTCGCACCGGACGACAGCCACCCCAAAAGATCCTCACGTCGAGCTGAAGGTGCTGCTCGAAACGTTCCGATTGCTGGATGAGAACTACGTCGTAGTGGGGCCGGCCAGGGATGGCGGCTACTATTCGCTGGGGCTGCGATCAGGCTGGGATCTGGTTGCAAGCCTCGACATGGGTTCGCACGACGTTGTTGATGACCTGGTTACTACAGCGACGCACCGTGGATACTCGGTCGGTTACGCCGCGTCAACAACCGACATCGACACCGCCGCTGACCTACGCGAACTTATCTCACGTGGGCTACTAAAATACTGCGGCGTGCCCGGAGGCATGCCAGGCCATTCAAAGTTAGGGCTGTGGATTTGAATGCTGACGATGATTCTGGTGGCGCAGAATAAACGGCATCCACATCGACTCCCATTTAGCTGCCAGGCCCATTTTACTCGCCCCTGCCAAGCGTTCCTCGAAATGGATAGGTACCTCGACAGCCAAATATCCGAGGTCTATGCACCTGTAGTTCATCTCGACCTGGAAGCTGTATCCTTCGCTGCGCAAGCCGTTCAGATCGATCTGAGTGAGCATCTCCGCCCGCCACACCTTGAAACCCGCTGTGGCATCCCTGATACGCAATTTGAGGATTGCATTCACATAGAAGTTCGCGAATGCCGACAGGAACCGCCGATTGCGCCCCCAGTCGCCACTAAGGCTCCCCCCGTTTACGTAGCGGCTACCGATCACGACTCCAGCGTCGAGCGACAGCAGGGTACCAAGCATGCCGGGGATCGCCTCGGGAGGATGCGACAGGTCAGCATCCATTTGAGCGACGTAGTCGAAGCCCCGCTCCAATGCGGTAATCATCCCTGCAGCGTGTGCCCGGCCAATACCTGCCTTGCTCGGCCGGTGAAGGACGACCATGCGATCCTGGCCCTGCTGATTCTCGGCGGCCGCGAGGTCATCGGCAATGGCACCTGTGCCGTCAGGCGAGTTGTCGTCGACCACGATGATGGTCAACCTGGGCAAAGGCAGTGCGAATAGGTGTTTCACCAGAACCGGCAGGGTATCCGCCTCATTGTAGGTCGGGATCACCACAGCAAGCTTGCTGAGGCTCCACTCTGGCGGAAGCTCGGCAACGCGGGGAGTCAGGCTCACTATACAACACCAACCTTACATTGAGTGTCAGGGTAACGGTCGCGGTACACTACCAGTGCCCAAGCCTAGCAGTCCGCAGAACTGGGAGGATGCTAATGCCTCTGGGTGAATCGCGCAACCAGTCAGAAGCCAATCATAAGTTCCATGCCGAGCAGGAAAAATACTGGCACGACAGCTTAGGGAGCACCGGCGCGAAGCTCCAGAATTTCACTAAGTATGTCCGGCGGGAACCCTTACCAAGTTCCTCGCCCGCAACGTGTCTTCGTCCGCCAGCTCCACGTTCATGGCAGCGTGATCGACATCGGGGTGGGACGAGGTACCAGCCTCATGACCTGGCTTCATCTCTCCTCGATCTACGAGCCATCCAATTACACCCGCAAGGTCGTCGGTTTTGACACCTTCGCGGGCATACCTCGACTCAGCTCGCTGGAGGAGTCCGCCCCAGCTGCCAAGGACAACGCGCGACTCCGCCGACAACTCGCCCACGCCCTCGGCGACCAGCGCAGCACCCCCGCGAAACACCGACCCCCACCTCCCGAGGACACCACCGGTCACTCTTCAATAACGATCAGCCCCCGCTGAACCGACACCCACGGCCCCCATACGGCCGCGTCGGTGACACCATCCTCGACGCGGCCGCCCAGGTCACAGCAATGATCAACTGCAAAGCTCTAGATAATGACGGTCATGACGTAGTCGCAGCCCACGGTGGCGCTGATGTTCGGCTGTGTCGCGTTGCGTGTGCGCTGCGTCAACGGTGAAAACAACGTGCTTGCTTTTCTCGGTCGGATGCCCGCGAGCAGCGTCGCGACCTGGGTGATCTCGTTGGTGGTATCGGGCACCCGGATCTGGGCGATGGTGACACCCCAGGGCAACGTCGTGATCACCCACCGTTCAATGTTAGCTACATTAAGTAGTTGGGTGTGGGTACCGGTCCGGTGCTCCCGAGTGGCCCCGCGGTCATGTCCGCGCGGAGGCCCACCCGAAGCGCCAAAAGGTTCCATTTAGCCGTCCGCGAGCCCTCTGAACAGCCAAAAGGTTCCATTTAGCGGCTTTGCGTGCGCGGGCTGAAGCTCGGCGAGGGGACCAGATGGGATTGACCTCGCCGACCGCTATTGCCCGGCCAGGACGACTCGTCTTGGATCGCAGCTTCGTCAGTGAGCTGGTCTACGGTCCGCTGAAGGGGCCGTGTAACGACTCCTCTCACATCGCTGCCCTGGCCACGGCCACACGCTATCCGGGATGCTCGTGAGTGGCATTGGGTGCCATAACGCCGTTACTCAATCACGAGGATCCTCCCGGCGGCGGTCGCGCACGGTGATAGCCACCATCATCAGCGTGATCAGCAGGGCGGGCACGACGAACGGCACAGCGGCGACGATGGGGTGGTGGGCGAGCACCATGGTCGTCACGGCGCCGGCATCCCGTCGGATACCGGCACCTGTTGCGGCGCACCGGACGTCCGGGGCGACGGCCCGGTGGGTGCCGCACGCCCCACCCGGGATACCCCCCAGCCGAGCGCGAGCACCAGCGCCATCGCGCAGGTCAGCACCACCGCGGAGGCACCGGCCCAGAGCCAGCCGGGCACGCCCTCCTTCAGCTCCCGCTGCATGATCTGCGTTTCGTCGACCGCGTCCCGGGTGAACTGCGGCAATGCCGGGATCTCCGGCTCGCCGATCACCGGATCAGCCGGCAGGTAGATCGGCACCGCGGTCAGCGTGCGCCCGTCGTGCAGCCGCACGAGCGTCTTCCAGTCGCCGGACAGCGGCATCGGCTTGGTGGTCCGGTAGCTGCCATCGCCGAGCGGCACAAGATGGTCGACGTGCAGGTCGCCGCCCTGCCACGCGGTGAGCGTCAGCCAGGAGGGCGCCTCGACCGCCGAGGCCGGGGTGATCCGGATGACGGCCTGCCCAGCGCCCAGGGCGTCCGGCGTCATCACCCGGGTCAGCGTGACGTCGGCACGCACCCCGTCGGGCACGGTGGCTATCAGCCCGTTGGCCACCCCCGCTGCGAGTACCACGAGGACCCCGATGAACAGCGGCCGGGCGACGGCGGGCCGGGGCAGCCTGCCCTGCAGACCCAGGGCGAGCAGCGCGCCCGCGACCCCGCCCGCGACCCCGCCTGCCACCGCCATCGCCACGCCCTCGACGAGGATGTCGGAGGTCCACGGCAGGGTGAACGCCACCTGGGTCCAGGCGTACTCGGCGGCGAAGCCCACCGTGCCGATCAGCACGCCACCGACGACACCCAGCGCCAACGGGCGGCGGGCCAGCAGCAGCGCCGCCAGCTCCACGCACACCGCCTCTGCCAGGTACAGCGGGATGCTGGCGAACGGCTCCCCGAAGATCGGCCCGACGATCACCGCGACCCCACCACGCACCAGGACGTAGAAGCCCACGGCGAAGAAAGCGCCACCCCGGCCCATCCACAGCCGGGCGGCGACCAGAGCGCCCGCCGCGGCCATCGCGATCAGCAGCGGCTGGTGCACCAGCCGGAACTGCGGCACGCCGAAGTCCCACTCACCCTGGAAAACCGACAGCCCGATGAGCAGCCCGCCCATGATCATGCCGCGCCGGACGAAGAGGCCGAACGACGTGACCGTCTCGGTCCGCCCGGCTGTGCGGCGTGCCAGCCTGCCCTCCTGCTCGAGCACCGCGAGGCCGATCAGTGAGAGCCCCGCGCCACCGATCATCATCAGGTGCGTGGGGCCCCACAGGGTCACGTCCTGGCCGAACAGGCGGTGCCAGACGTCGTCCAACGGGAAGCCCAGCAGCGCGAAGAACCCGGCGCTCGCGATCAACACGCCGCCGACCGGTGCGTACCAGTCGCGGGTGATCCGCACCGCAGCCGGGCCGGGCCGCTGTCCCACCGGCAGCACCATGGCCAGTACCCCGGAGGCGAAGATGCCGAACAGGCCGAACATGATCGGGTAGTGCGCGATGTTGGTCAGTGGCCCCGCATCGCGGCCATCGGCGATGTGCAGCGAGATGTCCCAGTACATCCCGAGCAGCGCGGTGATCAGCGAGCCCAGCGCGAGCGTGGAGGGTAGCTCCACCCAGCCGGGCTGCCCCGCGCTGAACGGCCAGCGCTCGGTCCCGCTGGCAAGCCAGCGCAGCACCGGGATCCGGCCGGTGCGGTGGCCGTAGCCGAGTACCACCAGCCCTGCGGTGAGCAGGGCCGCCGCCGTCGACGCGATCAGGATCTGGCCCAGCTCGGCGCCTCCCGCCGGGCGCAACTGCGGCGCCAGGGCCGGGAACCCGGCAGTAAGTACCAGCCCCCGAATCGCTGCCATGAGGTTATGTAACACCATCCGGCGCTACATTGTCACGGGCTTGGTGTGACGTCGAGCCGTCAGGGCTAGCGCGCCTACCGGCCGTTACGCCCGGCACCGCCGGCCAGCTGCTCCCGGACGAACGCCTCGATCGCCTCAGGCATGGCGGAGCGGAAGGCCGCCAGCAGCGCCTGCGCGGCGACCGGCTGCAGCGCCTCGACGATCCGGCGCACCTCCGCGAGCTCACTGTTCGGCATACCGCGCGCGACATGCTCGCGCCATACGGTGTCCCGGAACAGCGCGACGAACAGCTCCGAGATCGCCCGGACGTGCCGGATCAGCTCGGGGCGCAGCGCCAGCACCGCATCGACCGGGATGCCCAGGCGCACCGTCTGCGCACCGGCCCGCACCAGTGCGGGGTTAGTGATCCGCACCCGGTCCGCTCCCAAGGGCTCGAGGAGTCCGGCGGCGTGCAGCCGCTCCAGCGTGGTGGGCTCGGGCTCGATGCCGAGCCACTCGGCGAGCTCGCTGTAGAGCATCTCCTCCGGGTCCTCGGGCTGCCAGGGAGCGAGGATCCCCCGATAGAAGGTGAGCGCCTGCTCCGCTGACCTCGCCGGGGTCTGCCGCACCACCGCCTCGATCGCGGCCAACGAGAAGCCCTCCTGCTGCAGCCCGGCGATGAGCTGCAGCCGGGCCAGGTGCTCGGCGTCGTAGTAGGCGGTCCGGCCACGCAGCTGCGGGGGTGGCAGCAACCCGCGACTCACATGCGAGCGGATGTTCCGCACGGTCATGCCAGCGCGCGCCGCGAGCTGATCGATGGTGAGGTCAGCATCGGGAGCAGTCACGCGGGTGATGTTACCGCGCGGGATGTAACGTCAAATCGTGTATAAGTCACCTATCTGGGTCGTGTTACTGGCACCTCGCGAAACGCCATTCGGAGCCGAATAGCAGTCTGGGGACGGGTCTGCACAGCCATTCGGAGCCGAATAGCTGTTCTGGGCCCCTCGCGGAGCGCCATTCGGAGCCGAATAGCAGTTTTCCGGGCATACGAGGGTCAGCGGGTGACCGTGATGGCGTATACCGGGCAGGCCTGGGCACCCTCCTCGGCTAGGGACTCCAGGTGGGGCGGCACCTCCGGGGTGCGGATGAGGCAGTAGCCGCCTTCGTCCAGGTCGTAGACCTCGGGGGCGGTGGCGTTGCACTGACCGTGACCCTCGCAGATGTTCGGGTCCACCTCGACGCGCATGGCGTCCTCCTCGGCTCGATCGCAGCGCGGTGGGAACGCGGCCATCCTAGGCGGCTGGACCACTGCTCACCGCGAGAACGTCATTCGGCACGGTCGCCGCCACTCCGGCGGGCGGACCAACCGGGCGACGTAGTGGCGGTGCCAGGACCGGACTTCCGTCACCCGCAGACCGGCCAACCGGGCTGCGCTGATCATGGCATCCCGGTCCACCCACACCCAGTCGAACCAACCACTGCGCAGCGATCCGTAACGCAGCCGCAGCCGCACCTGCCCGGGATAGCGCCCGTCACGGCGCTGCCGATCCAGGAATCGGGCATCCTGAGCGGCGCACAGCCGCCAGTCGCTGCTGCCGACCAGCACAGTACCGCCCGGAAACGCCAGCGCGGCCAACCGGGACAGCAGGGCAGGCAGCCGGTCCAGCGCGCCGGCCACCCCGATCGCGCCACCCAGTGCGAGCACCGTCCCGAACTCCACCGGAGGCCAGTAGCCGTGCACGTCAGCTATCTCGCAGGCCCGGCCGCAGCGCAGCGCGATCGCGACCGCGTCGTGGCAGGTGTCGATCCCTCGGGCGGGCATCCCCTGGCTGGACAGCAGTTCGAGCCGTCGGCCGGTGCGGCACCAGACGTCCAGGACAGGGCCCTCGCGGGCGAGGTCCAGGGCCTGGCTGGTCGCGGGGGGCACGGCCACCTGCTCGCCGCGCCACCACCCCAGGTCCAGCGCAGCACGGCGACCGTCGGACCGCTCCGCCACCAACTCGGGGCAATCCGCGCGGCCACGCAACGCGATCCCGAGCAGTTCCTCGTGGGACAACTCGGTCACCTGTGGGCACCTTTCCCGGCGGTCAATGACAGCGGCGCACCCCGTGCCCCGGGCGCTAAACCTGCATGGTGACGTAACACAGCAGGGTGAAATCCTGGGAGAAGTCCGGTAAACAGTGCACGACGGACAGCTGAGGTGTGACGGTGGCGCAGCCAGGTCGTTAAGCGTGCCAGATGGCTCAGCTGACGTGAACGGTGGGTGACAAGGAGGTGGGCGGGTGAACCGCAGCTTGCGGCGTGCGGTGCTGGAACGGCTTGCAGCGGTCGAGGAGATGGCCGTGCGGGCCAGTTCGCACCTGTCGGCCCGGCCAGCTCGTGCGCACCTCAAGACCATCATGGACGGCTGGCGCGAACTGCTTATCGAGCACCAGCCAGACCTCAAGGGCCGCTGCCCGGTGTGCTCGGGCTGGCTGCGCCGCCGCCGCTGGCCTTGTCAGATATGGATGACCGCCCACGAGCACCTCGTCGGTGATGGACCGGAACCGACGAGGTCGTCAGCCAGGAAGTCCGCGCTGTATCACGGCCCGCGCCAGGTAGAGGTGATCCCGCGCCAAGTCGGCGCGCCCGCAGCAGCCGATCAGACCGGGGCGCCCCAGCGCAGCGCCAACCAGACCGACCCCGAGGGTACTGGCGCCGACGGGACTGGCGCCGACGGGACTGGCGCCGACCAGATCAGCGGGCCATCCGAGCACGGCTCCCGGGGCTGATCGGCACCCGCGCTGTCGGGGCAGCCGCTTAATCTGGCGGTCGTGCCCGAGCAAACACCCGCGAAGCGAGTCGGCTGGATCCGCCGGCTCGCGGCAGCATGCTGGCGACACCGCGGCCTCACCGTGACGGCCCTGCTCGCCTCTGGCATCGGGGTCGGCATGGAGGCCGCCGTCCCGCTGCTGACTCGGGTCGCGGTGGACGACGCGGTAGCCGGACGGACCGCTGCGCTCGGCTGGCTGGTCGCCGCGCTGGCAGGGCTGGCACTGCTGCGGTTCGGCACTGCCTTCGTACGTCGCTATCTCGGCGGCCGGCTGTCCTTGGACGTGCAGCACGACCTGCGCAGGGCCGTGTTCCGCGCGGTGCAGAAGCTCGACGGCGCCAAGCAGGACAGCCTGCGCACCGGGCAGGTCGTCTCGCGAGCCATCTCCGACCTGCAACTGGTGCAGGGCCTGTTGTCGATGGTGCCGCTGGTGGCGGGCATGCTCGTACTGTTCGTGTTCGCGCTGGCCGCGATGCTCTGGCTGTCCCCGCTGCTCACCGTCGTCGCGCTGGTGGTGGTGCCAGCCGCTGGGCTGGTCACCGCCAGGACCCGGCGCACGCTGTTCCCGGCGACCTGGTCGGCCCAGCAGCGCGCCGCCGACATCGCCGAGCACGTCGAGGAAACCGTCACCGGGGTGCGGGTGGTCAAGGGCTTCGGCCAGGAGGCCCGCGCGATCTCGCGGCTCGAGGACCGGGCCCGGCAGCTGTTCGCCGAACGGATGCGGGCCGCCCGGCTGAACGCGACATTCGCCCCGACGCTCACGTTGTTCCCCTCGCTGGGCCAGGTCGCCGTGTTCGGGCTCGGCGGCTGGCTGGCGCTGGCCGGAACGATCAGCCTGGGCACCTTCATCGCGTTCGCCGCGTACCTGACGATGCTCGTCGGCCCGGCCAGGATGATCGCCAGCATGGTGGTCACCGCGCAGCTGGCCCGAGCGGGGGTGGAACGGGTCTATGAGCTGATCGACTCCCAGCCCGAGGTGCGGGAAGCGCCGGACGCACTCGACGTCGCGGACGGGCCACTGGCGGTACAGCTGGACGGAGTCCGCTTCGGCTACACCCGCAGCGAACCGGTGCTCGACGGGGTGTCCCTGCGGGTCGAGCCGGGCGAGACGCTGGCTCTGGTGGGCACTCCCGGCTCGGGCAAGTCCACTGTGTCCCTGCTGCTGGCCCGGTTCTACGACATCCAGCAGGGTGCGGTGCGGGTGGGCCCCCCGGACAACCCCGTCGATGTCCGGCAGCTGCGGCTGGCCGCACTGCGCCGGGCCATCGGGATGGTGTTCGAGGAGGCATTCCTCTTCTCCGACACGGTACGCGCCAACATCGCTTACGGGCGCCCCGATGCCACCGACGAGGAGGTGCACGCGGCGGCGAGGGCAGCCGCGGCACACGAGTTCATCTCCGCGCTGCCCGACGGGTACGCCACCCGCATCGGCGAGCGAGGGCTGACCTTGTCCGGCGGGCAGCGCCAGCGGGTCGCGCTGGCGCGGGCGCTGCTGTCGGACCCCCGGGTGCTGGTGCTCGACGACGCGACCTCCGCCGTGGACACCACCACGGAGGCGGCCATCCACGCGACCCTGCGGACGGTTACCGAGGCGCGCACGACCCTGCTCATCGCGCACCGCCGCTCCTCGCTGGCACTGGCCGACCGGATCGCGGTCCTCGACGACGGCGCAGTGGTGGACGTCGGCACCCAGGCCGAGCTGACCGCGCGCTGCGCGCTGTTCCGCGCGCTGCTCGCCGGCCCCGGCGAAGCCATCGAGAACGTCGCCGCCATCGAGAACGTCGAAGCCATCGAGAACGTCGCCGCCATCGGGTCAGCCCGCCAGGCGGGCCCGCTGGAACCCGGGCCGGATGGGCTCACCGCAGCGCTGTGGCCAGCCGAGGCGCCGGACGACGCCGGCTCCGACGACCCCGACGACGACGCCCGGGCGGCGCGCAGCGCGGCGGCTTCCGGGCGGGGTGGGATGACGGGCGGCATGGCAGGCAGTGTCGGGCCCACCCCCGAACTGCTCGCGGCGGTAGCCAGGCTGCCCCCGGCAACCGCGCAGGTGCGCCTGGAGGGGATCGACCCGAGGGCGCCCGACCCGGGGTTCCGGCTCGGTCGGTTGCTGCGCCCGGTACGCGGCTGGCTCACCGTCGCGGTCGTCCTGGTCGGGCTGGAAGCACTGGCGACGGTGGCGTTCCCCGCGCTGGGCGGGCTCGCGGTCAATGCCATCACCAGCAACGCGCCGGATCTGCTCGCCGTCGCGGTGGCGGTCGGGCTGGCGCTGGTGATTACCGGCTGGCTCGTCATGGCGGCCCAGACAGTGGTCGCAGCGCGAGCCGGAGAGACGCTGCTCTACCTGCTGCGGGTACGTAGCTTCGCCCACCTGCAGCGGCTCGGGCTGGACTACTACGAGCGTGAGATGGCCGGCCGGATCATGACCCGGATGACCACCGACGTGGATGCGCTGTCGACGTTCCTGCAGACCGGGGTGTCCACCGCGCTGATCAGTGTGCTCACCGTGGTCGGGGTGGCAGGTGCGCTACTGCTCACCGACACCGGCCTCGCGGTGGTGGCGATGCTCGGCCTGCCGGTGCTGATCGCCGCGACCGTGGTGTTCCGCAGGCGGTCGTCGGTGGCCTACGCCGAGGCCAGGGAGCGAGTCAGCGAGGTCAACGCCGACCTGCAGGAGAACATCTCCGGTATCCGGGTGGCGCAGGCGTTCACCCGGGAGCGGCGTTCGGCCCGGGACTTCGCCGCGCGCAGCGACGCCTATCGCCGCACCCGGTTGCGCGCCCAGCGCTATATCGCCACCTACTTCCCGTTCGTCGCGATGCTCTCCGACCTGGCCCAGGCGGCGGTGCTCGGCGTCGGGGCCACCCAGGTGGCCGCAGGCACCGTCACGCCCGCAGTACTCACCGCGTTCCTGCTCTACCTGGGGCTGTTCTTCGCACCCGTGCAGCAGCTGTCCCAGGTCTTCGACAGCTACCAGCAGGCCTCGGTCGGGCTGCAGCGGATCCGGGACCTGCTGGACACACCGACCTCGGTGCCTGCCCCAGGTGCCGACGCGGTGCCGGTACCAGCGCGGCTGCGCGGCGAGGTGGAGTTGCGCGATGTCACCTTCCGCTATCCGGGGGCGGCCGAACCCGCACTGGCCGCAGTGTCGCTACACATCGCGGCAGGCGAGACCGTCGCACTGGTGGGTGCCACCGGAGCCGGCAAATCCACCCTGGTCAAGCTGCTCGCCCGGTACTACGACCCGGTTGCGGGCGCGGTGCTGGTCGACGGGGTGGACATGCGGCGCTACGACCCGGCGGCGCTGCACCACCGGCTGGGAGTGGTACCGCAGGAGGCGCACCTGTTCCGCGGCGACGTCGCGGCCAACATCAGCTACGGCAAGCCAGACGCCAGCTCCGCCGAGGTGGAGGCGGCGGCGCGGCGGATCGGCGCAGTGGACACCGTCGCGGCACTACCGCACGGATTCCGACAGCCGGTCGGCGAGCGCGGGCAGGGGCTGTCCGCCGGGCAACGTCAGCTCCTCGCGCTGGCCCGTGCCGAGTTGGTGCAGCCCGATCTGCTGCTGCTCGACGAGGCGACTGCCGCGCTGGACCCGGCCACGGAGAAGGTGGTGCTGGCCGCGGCGGACCGGCTCACCGCGCGGCGCACCACCGTCGTCATCGCGCACCGGCTGGCCACTGCGGCCGCCGCCGATCGGATCGTCGTACTCGACGGCGGACGGGTGGTGGAGCAGGGCAGCCACCCCGAGCTGCTCGCGGCCGGCGGGCCCTACGCCCGGCTGTGGGCGGCTGGCTCGCCGGACGGCACGGTCGCAGCCTGAACTGCGGACACCGCGCACGGCGATGCGCTGCGGGCCGTGCAGGCTTCGACGGAGCCGGTCGTTTCGCCGCCGCCACGGCAGGGCCTCGCGTGTATCGATGCACTCGCGGTGGGGACTAGCCTGGACATGCCAGTCAGGCGACCTCAGAGCAGAAACGGATAGAGGCGAGTTCCAGTCGTGTCCACCAGCAGTTCCGCACCGGACGACCGCACCGTGCAGTTCGGCCCGAACGAGTGGCTCGTCGAGGAGATGTACGAGCAGTTCCTCGCGGACCCCACCGCCGTGGACCCCGCCTGGCACGACTTCTTCGTCGACTACCGGCCCACACCCCGCAGGGATGCCAATGGCCAGGTGCCGCCCAGCGGGCGAGAGGGCACAGGGGCGCCGGAGCGCGGCAGCCTCGCTGACCGGGCAGCGGCGCAGGTGGGCCAGCAGCAGTCGGCCCAGCAGCAGATGGTCTCCCGGTCCGATGCGCCAGCCGCGCAGCGCGTGCCGGACGACCTGGAGGACACCACCACTCCGCTGCGCGGCGCGGCGGCTCGCGTGGTGGCCAACATGGAGACCTCGCTGGAGTTGCCGACGGCGACCAGCGTGCGTGCGGTGCCTGCGAAGCTGCTCGCGGACAACCGTATCGTGATCAACAACCACCTGAAGCGGACTCGTGGTGGGAAGATCAGCTTCACTCATCTCATCGGGTACGCGGTGGTACGCGCACTGGCGGATTTCCCGCAGATGAACCGGCACTTCACCACCGACGAGCGGGGCAAGCCCGCCGTCGTGACGCCGGAGCACGTCAACTTGGGCCTAGCGATCGACCTCAAGACCGAGAAGGGCCGCAATCTCGTCGTCGCCTCCATCAAGGACAGCGAGGCGATGACCTTCGCGCAGTTCTGGCAGGCCTACGAGGACATCATCCGCAGGGCCAGGGATGGCCAACTCACTGCCGATGACTTCGCAGGAACCACGGTCTCGCTCACCAACCCCGGCACGCTGGGCACCAACCACTCGGTCCCCCGGCTGATGTCCGGGCAGGGCACGATCATCGGCGTCGGCGCGATCGAGTACCCGGCGGCGTTCCAGGGCGCCAGCGACCAGACGCTCGCCGATCTGGCGATCAGCAAGATCATCACGCTGACCTCCACCTACGACCACCGGATCATCCAGGGCGCCGAGTCCGGCGACTTCCTGCGCCGGGTGCACCAGTTGTTGCTGGGCGAGGACGACTTCTACGACGACCTTTTCGCCTCGCTGCGGCTCCCTTACGAGCCGGTACGCTGGGTGCAGGACATCCCGGAAGGCGCGGTCGACAAGACCGCCCGGGTGCTCGAGCTGATCGACGCCTACCGCACCCGCGGCCACCTGATGGCCGACACCGACCCGCTCAACTACCGGCAGCGCAAGCACCCCGACCTCGACGTGCTGCAGCATGGCCTCACGCTGTGGGACCTGGACCGGGAGTTCGCGGTCGGCGGGTTCGCCGGACGGTCGCACATGAAGCTGCGCGACGTGCTGGGCGTGCTGCGCAACTCCTACTGCCGCAATGTCGGCGTGGAGTACATGCACATCCTGGCGCCCGACGAGCGGCAGTGGCTGCAGGAGCGCGTGGAGCGGGTGCACGACAAGCTCAGCCGCGCCGAGCAGAAGTACATCCTGTCCAAGCTCAACGCCGCGGAGTCGTTCGAGACCTTCCTGCAGACCAAGTACGTCGGGCAGAAGCGGTTCTCGCTGGAGGGTTCCGAGACCGTCATCCCGCTGCTGGACGCCGTGCTGGACAAGGCCGCCGAGTACGAACTGGACGAGGTGGTGCTCGGCATGCCGCACCGGGGCCGGCTCAACGTGCTGGCTAACGTGGTGGGCAAGCCGTACTCGCAGATCTTCCGCGAGTTCGAGGGCAACCTCGACCCCGGCCAGGCGCACGGCTCCGGTGACGTCAAGTACCACTTGGGTGCCGAGGGCAAGTACTACCGGATGTTCGGTGACGGCGAGACCACGGTGACGCTGACCTCCAACCCCTCGCATCTGGAGGCGGTGGACCCGGTGCTCGAGGGCATCGTGCGGGCCAAGCAGGACATCCTGGACAAGGGCCCGGACGGCTTCACCGTGCTGCCGGTGCTGCTGCACGGGGACGCCGCGTTCGCCGGGCAGGGCGTGGTGGCCGAGACGCTGAACCTCTCGCTGCTGCGCGGGTACCGCACCGGCGGCACCCTGCACGTGATCGTGAACAACCAGGTCGGGTTCACCACGGCTCCGCAGTACGCCCGGTCCAGCGAGTACTCCACCGACGTCGCGAAGATGATCGGCTCACCGGTGTTCCACGTCAACGGCGACGACCCGGAGTCCTGCGTCTGGGTCGCCAAGCTCGCGGTGGAGTACCGCCAGGCGTTCGGCAAGGACGTCGTGATCGACATGATCTGCTACCGCCGTCGGGGTCACAACGAGGGTGACGACCCCTCGATGACGCAGCCGGCGATGTACGACGTCATCGACACCAAGCGATCGGTCCGCAAGGGCTACACCGAGGCGCTGATCGGCCGCGGGGACCTCTCGGTGGAGGAGGCCGAACGCGCGCTCAAGGACTACGCGCAGCAGCTCGAGCACGTCTTCAACGAGGTCCGCGAACTGGAGAAGCACCCCCCGGCGCCGAGCGAATCGGTGGAGACCGAGCAGATCGTGCCGGTCGGGCTGTCCACCGGGGTGGACCGCAGCGTCATCGAGCGAATCGCCGACGCCCACGTCAACCTGCCTGCGGGCTTCACCGTGCACCCACGGGTCACGCCGGTACTGGAGAAGCGGGCGAAGATGGCCCGCGAGGGCGGCATCGACTGGGCCTTCGCCGAGCTGCTGGCGTTCGGCTCGCTGGCCATGGACGGCCGGCGAGTGCGGCTGTCCGGCCAGGACTCCCGGCGCGGCACCTTCGTGCAGCGGCACTCGGTACTCATCGACCGTAAGACCGGCGCCGAGCACACGCCGCTGCAGAACCTTTCCCCCGACCAGGCCAAGTTCCTGGCCTACGACTCGGCGCTCTCGGAGTTCGCCGCGCTGGGTTTCGAGTACGGCTACTCGGTGGGCAACCCGGACGCCCTGGTGCTCTGGGAGGCGCAGTTCGGCGATTTCGTCAACGGCGCGCAGCCCGTCATCGACGAGTTCATCTCCTCCGGTGAGGCCAAGTGGGGGCAGCGCTCCGATGTGGTGCTGCTGCTGCCGCACGGCCACGAGGGACAGGGCCCGGACCACACCTCCGGGCGCATCGAGCGGTTCCTGCAGCTGTGCGCGGAGGGCTCTATGACCGTGGCGCTGCCCTCTACCCCGGCGAACTACTTCCACCTGCTGCGCCGCCACGCACTCGACGAGGTGCACCGGCCGCTGGTGGTCTTCACGCCGAAGTCGATGCTGCGGCTCAAGGCGGCGGTGAGCCCGGTGTCGGACTTCACCTCGGGACGGTTCGCCTCAGTGTTGGATGACCCGATGGTCACCGATCCCGACCAGGTCCGCCGGGTGCTGCTGTGCAGCGGCAAGATCAGCTACGAGCTGAACGTGGCCCGCCAGACGCGGGGTATCGACGACATCGCGATCGTGCGCATCGAGCAGCTCTACCCGGTGCCCAAGCGGCGCCTCGCCGAGGCGTTGGCGCGCTACCCGAACGCCAAGGACGTCCGCTGGGTGCAGGAGGAGCCCGCCAACCAGGGTGCCTGGCCGTGCTACGGGTTGACCCTGCCCGATCTGATGCCCGAGCGCCTGGGCGCCCTCAAGCGGATCTCCCGGCGCGCCATGGCGGCTCCTTCGGCAGGCTCGGGCAAGGTGCACGAGGTCGAGCAGGCTGAACTCATCGCGGCCGCCCTGGAATCCTGACTCGTGAGTGGCATCCGGTGCCAGAACACTGAGTTCAAGCCGACGCACCCGGAGTGGCGACTCCGCGATCAACGGTACAGATCACGCAACACGGCGATCTCCGCGCCGTGATGGATCACCTCCCGGTTGATGTGCAGCACCAGCCTGGCCATCGCACACTCCCGGAGCGCGGTCAGGGGCTGTCGAGCGCCCGTACCAGAAGGTCCTTGACCTCCGCGACGTTCTCCTCGATCGACCGGACCCGGGCATTCGTGTCGTCCAGCTTGGATTCCACCCGGTCCAGCCGACCCTCAACACGGCTCAGGCGGTTGTCGACCTGTCCGAGCCGTTCGGCGTGCCCGCGTTGGTTCTCACCGAGTGCGTTGACGGCTGCCAGCACAGCCTGATAATCGGCTTGCTTGGCTTCCAGCGCGGCGACCCGCGCCTCCAGCTCGGCCAACGTGGCAGGCATGCCGACCATGCTATCCGGCTCGTCAGCACTGCCGAGCCCGGCCACGCCGCCTTTACTGAGCCAAGCTCGTCACCCGGGTGGTGCGCTCAGCCCAGGTTTCCGCCACCTGCTTGGTGGTGACGTTGAGGCGGTTGAATACGTTGGTCGTGGCGATCGAGAGGATCAGGGCCGCGAGTGCCGGCTCGTCGTAGTGCCGGGTGGCCTCGTCCCAGATCCCGTCCGGTACCGGGTCCGCCCGGTCACTGAGACGGGTGACCGCCTCGGCGAGCGCCAGCGCGGCGCGTTCGGCGTCGGTGAAGTAGTGCGCGTCGCGCCAGGCCGCCACCGCGAACAGCCGCTCCTCGGTCTCCCCGCCTTCCTGGCGCTGCGCGAGCCCCCGTCAACGCAGGCACCGCACCCGTTGATCTGGCTCACGCGCAGGCGGATGAGGCCGAGGGTGGTCGACGGCACGCCACCGTTCGCTGCGGCCGAATGCAGAGCCTGTAGGCCGTCATGGCGTCTGGAAGGACGACGGCTGGGTTTGTTCATCCGTGCTTGCATGCTTGCTGCCTCCACGAGGTGCCCCGCGGAACCGGGGGTATGCGCTACCGGGCATCCAACCGGCCCGCTCCCTGTCACATCGGCTGGTTCCCGTCGGTCACTGCTATGACAGCCCGCGACGGAGGAATGTGACGGATGGACGAACACCAGCCGCGCAACCGGCTCTCGTCAACGGGGCCGTGGGCGCCGTGTGGGATCCTCAAACGACTGACGCTGAGCGCCTCGGTAGGCGCAACGACCTCCGCGATCGGGCGGTCACTGCACGCAGAACTCGTTGCCCTCGGGATCGGTCAGCGTCACGCACCACCCGTGCGGCTCGTCCACCTCGCGCAGCAGCGACGCCCCGGCGGCGACGAGCTGGCGGGCCCGCTCGCGCACCACCGCTCGCCGCTGCTCGTCGTCGGCAGACCCGGCGCCGACGTCGACGTCGAGGTGGACCCGGTTCTTGGCGGTCTTGCCCTCGGGAACACGCTGGAAGAACAGCCGTGGACCGTGCCCGTCCGGGTCGATCAGCGCGGAGTAGGAGTCGACCCGCTCCGGGATCGAGGCGGTAACGGCGAGCACGAGAGATCGCTGGCGCCGACTCAAGATGTGCGGTGCTCCGGACTGTCGGTGGATCTTCTTCGACGCATCCAAGCCTGGAACGGCTCGCTGGTGTGAGACCGACATCTGCGGCAACCGGATGAAGAAGGTGAGCCAGCGGGCCCGTCGGCGCGCATCCAAAGCAGACGAGCAGGGCTCGTCCTGACGCCCGGACGGTTGCCGAACGTCATGGACGAGCGGGGGCGCTCTGGTTCAGCCGCTGATGCTCACCGCTGAGTTCCTCGATCGAGACCCGGTCCTTCCCGGCCAGCGCAGTGCTGACGTAGCGGTCCAGCCCGGGTACGGCGGTCAGCTTCGCCATGATCCTGCGCATCCAGAGCCGCGTCCTCGAGGAAGGCAGAAACCACTCGATGACGTCGCGTCCGGTCTGCTGCTTCGCGGTCACCACCGGCTGCCACTGCTCCTGGTACCTGGCCAAGGCCTGGTCCACGGAGTCGGCACTGGCAAGCTGTTCGGCCAGGACGTAGGCACCGGCCACGGCCAGGGACGCTCCCTGGCCGGCGAGCAGGGACACCGCCTGGCAGGCATCTCCCACCAAGGTGACGCGTCCTCGGCTCCACTGCGGGACCTCGACCTGGGCGACCTGGTCGTAGTAGACCTCGCGGGACTCTGGGCACCGCTCGAGGGCCTGGGGCGTCACCCAGCCCAGCGACGAGTATGTGTCGCGCACCGCGGCCCGAACGTCGCCTGGCAACGTCGGGTCGTTGCTCTGGTGGACGGTGAACACGGCGACCCGGCCGTCCCGCAGACCGTAGAAGCCCATCATCTTTCTGGTGGTGTCGGTCAGGCGGAAGCTGTTGTCAAGCTCCTCGCGGATCGCCGGGGCGTCGATGGTGTACGCGGCGGTGTGCAGACCCAGGTAGCGGAAGAACCGCTGCTCGGCACCGAAGACCAGGCGCCGAACCGTGGAGTGGATGCCGTCCGCCCCGACTAGCAGATCGGCGTCGAGCACCGATCCATCCGTCAGGGTGAGGCGTACCCGCTCGCTGGAGTTCTCGATCTCGGCGATGCTACGCCCGAACCGGATCTCGACGGTGGTGGCGACCTGCTCGCGCAGTGCCCGTTCCAGGTCCGGTCGCATGATGCTCAGCAGCCGTCCGCCCACCACCTGGGCGAACCGCTCATAGTCCAAGCCTGCCCGCCGACGACCGGTCTCGTCGACGTACGTGACCCCCCGCACGTGGTACCCGAGCTCCTGAATGCGGGGCAGCACACCCATCCTCTCGGCGGCCTCGTAGCCCAGCCCGAAAAAGTCGATCATGTAGCCCTGGGTGCGCGGCCCCGGCGCCTCCTCGACCAGGACGACCTCCCACCCATGGTCGGCCAGTCGCTGGGCCAAGGCCAGTCCCGCGATACCCGCGCCGCAGATCACCGCTCTCATCTCACCTGCTCCTTCCTGTCCTTTCGCCGCTCCGGAGGCTCCGGAGCGAGAAGCCGTCGCAGCATCGGGGACACCATGCGCGAGGTCAGCTCCGGGTTCAGCGCACGGTGCAGCAGCACACCGTCGAGGGCGGCGGCGAGCACGGCTGCGGCCTGCTGGGAGTTGTCCTGACCGTGCTCAGCGAGCCAGTTCGCCAGAGCGTCCCGGAACTGCTCAAGGAGCCCAGCCAGCTCGGTACGCAGCGTCTCGTCCCGCGTCGCCGCGAGGTAGGTCTCGATGAACAGCAGCGACATCGGGTCCGTGCCGGTATAGGCGTCGAGGGCGGCCAACATCAGCTCCAGCCCCGAGTCCACCGTCGCGGCCGTGGCGAGCCCGGGTGTGGTGGCCGCCACGACCTCCCGCATCATGCCGAGGGCTGCCTCCCGGAGCAGGGCTGCCAACGACGGGAAGTGGTAGTGCACGAGCCCCGGTGTCACACCCGCCCGCTCGGCCAGGACCCGGGTGCTCACGCCGTTCCAGCCGAGCTCAGGAATCAGCTCCGTGGCCGCCGTGAGCAGCCGTCGCCGTACCTCTCGCCCCCGGTCCGCCGCGGTCACTGCCATCTCGCCGGTCTCTCCATCATATTGGTCACTCGCCCTGTGCGAATGACCAAACCATAGCACACATCCGGCAGCGTGCGGCACCCAGGACCAGGCCGAGTGCATCCCGCAGCGCGTGGTTTCGGGTCACTGCCCATCCGGTGTTTCCTCTCGCACTGCTCAGGGGAGGGCATGAGCAGAAGCAACAGGCACAAGCAGCACCACGCCGGATGGCTCGTGCATCCCGGCCCTGGGGCCTTGAAAATCACCGAAAAAAGGATGTTCACCATCCGGTATGCCGACAGTGGATACGCTTATCCAGCAGCTGGATAGACGTATCCACGTGATGCATAGACATATGCACTGTGCCCCAGAGGTGAGCCTCTCCTCGCCGGTCACGCCCCGATCATGGGCAACGGCAGATCCGTTACACTCCCCGGCACCGGCAATACCGGGAGGGGACAGCATGGGCTCGAAACAACCGCGGCGGTACTACTGCCGCTGCGGCACCCGCCTCGCCAAGGACAACACCGAACGCCAGTGCGCTCGCTGCCAGCGTGAGTCACGGGATAAGCTCATCGCCCCGCCCGAAGTGTCCGCCGAGTTCTGGCAGACCCCGCAGTTTGCGGACGCCTTCGCCGCTCAGCATATGGGGCGGGTCTCCCGTGCCTACCGCACCCACCCCGACCACTATGCGGTCTACGGCCCGGACGGCATCTCCCAAACCCTGCTCGGCTCGTGGCTCGGCCTGAGCCAGGCACAGGTCAGCCGGTTTGAGACCGGGCCGCCGCTGCAGCACCTCGACACCTTGCGGCACTGGGCGCAGGTCATGCGCATTCCACCAGAGCTGCTGTGGTTCCGGCTGCCGGAGGAGACCAGGCAGCTCCTCGCGCGGGAACCGGCAGGCAGCGGGCTCGCGGTGTGTGGATCGAGCGGGCTCATCGTGCCTGGCGGATCGCAGGCCAACGGTGGACAGGCCCTCTGGCGTGCGAACGGCGAGGGCCAGCACCCGGACGACGCCGAGCACGATCCGGTGCTCTCGGCTCCCTGGAACCACCGGGGTACCGTCGAGGTGGCAATCCTGCTGAGCGGTGGTGGAGGCCGGGTGAAGCGCCGGGTGTTCTTGGCCCTGACCGGGCCAGCGTTGACCGCTCCGGCGCATCAGTGGCTGATCCACGAGCCTGAACCGCTCGTGTCGGGCTTGTCCGGGCGTCGGATCTCGGTGCGGTTGGTCGACAGGTTCACTGCCATGATCGCCGAGCTGCGCCAGATGGACGACGTGGCCGGAGGCGGCGGTGTGCTGGCGATGGCTGAGCAACTCTTCGCGTGGGTCGCCGGGCTGCTCGATCAGGCTTCGTACGATGAGCGCACCGGCCGCGCGCTGCACGTGGGGCTCGCCGAGCTGGGGCAGTTGTGCGGCTGGACCGCCTGGGACAGCGGGGACTGCGGACTCGCGCAGCGGTACAACATTGCAGCCCTGCGCGCCGCGTCCAGCGCCGATGACCGGCTGGTGGGCGCCCACATCCTCGGATCCATGACCAAGCAGACTGCCCATCAGGGCAGACCCGCCGAAGCCGCGACACTGGCCGAGACTGCACTCGCGGGTGTGCGGAGCCATCGAAGCCCGCGCCTGTTGGCCCAACTACACGTCCGACGCGCCTATGCCTCGGCCACCCTGCAGGACAGCTCAGCGTGCACCGAGGCGATCTCGAAAGCTCGAGACCAGATCGAGCACCTCGACTCGGACGACGATCCACCCTGGTTGTACTGGGTGGTTCCGGCCTGGATCACCGTCGAGGCCGGTAGCTGCTTGCTGCGATTGGACCACGCTGATCAAGCGGCGACCATGCTCCACGAAGGTATCGCCTTGTTCGACGACTCGTTCACCCGCGACCGGCAGCTCTACACCCTCCACCTAGCCGATGCCCGCACGCGCCCCGGCAAGCAGCAAGACCTGGACGCCGCCGCCGGGCTGGGCCTGCAGGCGCTCGACCTGGCCGAGAGCCTGGACTCGGCCCTCGGGGCTGATCTGCTCCGTGACCTCTACCTCCGAATGAAGCCCCATGACACGCTTCCGGCGGTGCGGGAGTTTTCGGAGCGTGCGCAGGGGCTGACCGCCTGATCAGCGCACCTTGATCTGGGCGGCATGCCTACTGGAGCGGGCCAGCCGGGCGTCGCGGGTTAGCAGCGGGCAGTCCAGCGCCTCGGCCAGGGCGAGATAGGCGGCGTCGTAGGCGGAGAAGTGGTCGCGGAGCTGGAACGCCCGCCGGCACAGGGCGTGCACCGAAGGCCACCGCCGGATGGGCAGGTCATCGAAGTCGGCCATGCGTGGGGGCTCCGCCTTGCTCGATCGGGCAGCGCCTGCACCAGGTGGTCGACAACCGGGACCCCGACCGCGTCGAGGGCGCTACGCTCGTGGTATCCGCCGGCGTAGAGCACGCACGCCGCGCCGACCGAGCCGACCGCCTCGGCGTCGTCGATGCTGTCTCCGACGAGCAGCACATCGGCGCCGCACGTTGTTGCGGACACCAGCGGTCACGCTCGCGGTCGAGGAGCCCGGTCGGGACTTCGTGCCCGACATCGTCCGACTGAGCGCCACCAAGCCCCCGGCTCAAGACCGGCCCCTGTCCGGTTGCCCGGCCACCCCCTGGACTCGAGCGGCGAGAGTAGGATATGGCGGTGCCCGCGTCCCAGGCCGCTGATCGGTTCCGTGCCGCCCTCGAACTCTACGAGGTCGGGGAGAACATGCTGCGGCAGCGGCTGCGGCGCGAGCGTCCCGACGCGAGCGCGCGAGACATTGACGCCGCGATCGCCGCATGGTTGCAGCGCCGACCCGGCGCTGAGCACGGCGACCATCCCGGTCCGCCGTCCGCACGGCAGCTGTGAACCGGGTCGAGTCGGCGCTGCGCCGGATTGCCTCTGAGCTGGATTCCCGGCAGGTCAGGTGGGCGCTGGTCGGGGGTTTCGCGGTCTCAGCCAGGACCGAGCCCAGGTTCACCCGTGATGTCGACGTTGCTGTCCTGGTCGAGAGCGATGGCGCTGCTGAGCAGTTGGTCCGCTCGCTGACCGCGGAGGGTTACAGCCTCGGTGCTCTGGTGGAGCAGGACGCCGTGGGCAGGCTGGCGACCGTGCGTCTGATCAGCCCCGGCGCGGACGACGTTGGGGTGGTCGTCGATCTGATCTTTGCCACGGCCGGGATCGAGGCCGAGATCGTCGCGGACGCCGAGGTGCTCGAGATCCTGCCCGCAATCTCGATGCCGGTCGCCACTGTGGGCCATCTCGTGGCCCTCAAGCTGCTCGCGCGCGACGACGAGACCCGCCCACAGGACGCGGCCGATCTCCGTGCTCTGGCCTTGGCGCTCGGTCCCGAGGATCGGACCACCGCCCGAACCGCCGTCGAACTCATCATGGAACGTGGTTTCGCCCGGGGACGATCGTTGTCGGTAATGCTGGACGAGTATCTCCACAACGCCGGGACGGCATGACGCTCTTGCCGGTGTTGCGGTCGGACTGCGACACGATCATCTCTTCCGTGCACACAACTGTGTTCTCCGTCTGCGACCCCAACCGTCAGCTGTGGGAGCAATCGTCCAGCGGTCGGGCGGGTGCGCTGAACGAGCGTTCGCTGATCAGCCGTGCCGATCGCGTAGACCCAGGCCGCGACATGTTCATGATCGCCACTCGGTTGCGGTTCCCGAACGGCACCACGTAGCTGGGCTCCAACAGGACAGCGCCTTGTTGAGTGGGTTCGAGACGGCCGACCGTGCCGCTGCCGTCGTCAAGCAAGGTGTCGGGCCACTCTGCCCGGTCCCGGACCCGCCCGACGTAGAAGTACGGCCGGGCTGGCTGCACCGAGACACGGTACTCACACCCACGCGGCCACGGCGACGAGGGAGGCGGTTACCGGTACGCATCCCGCCGGTGTTCAACCCGCAGCACGGTTACCGTATTCGCGGTGTCGTCGATCTCGTAGATGATCCGGTACTCGCCGATACGAACCCGCCAGTCGCTACGGCTACCGGCCAGTTTCTTGACACCAGCGGGCCGCGGATTGTGCGCGAGGGCGACGATGGCATTCAGTGCTGCCCGAAAAACCGGGCGAGGAAGCTGCTGGAGTTGTTTGTAGACATCAGGATGGAACGCGAGATTCACACTGTCTGCTCTGCGAAATCCTCGAGAGACACGCCGAGCTCAGTGAGCATCTCGTCGAGCGACATCGTGGCGAAGCCGGTGGCGCGCATGTCTCGTAGCCGGAGGGCGTCCGCGACGTCGGCGTGTTCGTGCAGGCGCTCGTAGTCGTCCAAGCTGATGATGACGGCGACCTCTCTGCCGTTATCGGTGATGATCGTCTCGTAACCTGTGTAGGCAACGTCGCGCACCACCGTGCCGAGGTTGTTGCGCAGCTCGCGAAGACTGAGTGTACTCATGTTGAGCGATGGTACACTCATTAGGCGGCGTCGTGGAAGATGATGCCGAAGGTGGTACGCCGCCCCGCGGTCACCGTGCTGACGCCGTGCCGGATCGCGGTGCGGTAGAAGCCCCCGGGTTCCCCGCACCGGTCGGTGGCGGGTAGCGAAGATGTCCTGGTGCAGCGCGTTCCAGTCACCAACCCCGTAGCGGAAGATCAGCGGCGTGGGACGGGTCTGGCCCACGTCGTGGCAGCGGTCGAGGAAGGCCTCCAGCTCGTCCGGGTAGTGCTCGTCCTGCCCGAGCCGCTGCGCCCACCGGTTCGCGGCGTGCGCCAGCGGCGGGTAGAAGGCGGCCCGCACCCACCGGCGGGTTCTTCCGCGACGGTCACCGGTTCCGTGGTGAACGGTCCCGGGCCGGGGAGCTCGGTATGAGCGGCGAACCCGGACCCCGGGCGGAGAGCCGGCAGACGGCGAGGAGGGGACGACACCATGCCCGACTGGGACGACATGTCCGACAGGGGCACTATGTCCGATAGGGACGACGTGCGCGACGCGGTCACGCGCATGCTGCACGCCATCGACGCACTCGACTGGCCGGGGGTCGAAGCAGCATTCGCCGACGAGCTGCGGATCGACTACTCCTCGCTGTTCGACGGCGAACCCGAGACGGTGACCACCGCCGAGCTGATCGCTCGCTGGCGCGGGCTGTTACCCGGATTCGACGCCACCCAGCACATGACCGGCCCGGTGATCGTGTCCATCAGCGCCGAGGGCGGCGCTGCGAGCGCAGATACGCATGTTCGCGGATACCACCATATCGCGGACGCCCAGGGCGGATCGGTCTGGCAGGTGGCCGGGCACTACATCATGGAGCTGGTCAAGCAGGCGGACCGGTGGAAGATCACCAGCCTCACGCTGCACCTTCTACCAGGAAGGCAACCTGTCCCTGCCGGTCCTCGCCGGCGAGATGAAGCACACCCACAGCCGCACGTCGGTGCCGGCGAGGTCGACCGCGGCGTCGGCGCGGGTGGCGGCCACCGCCTCCCGAACCCAGAAGCTCTCCTGCACGGCGGCGAACACCGGGATACTCAGCGCGATCACGAACTTGACCAGCACCCACCAGTGCCGCACCAGCCCCCCATCGGGTACCTAACGACACCACCAGCCCGGTAATCAGTGAGAGGAGCACCAACGGGATCACAATCGCCAGATCGAAGATGTGCATGATCTCGTAAGCGTAGTGGCGAGCGCCAGGTTCGGGGTGGTCGCGCCGACGAGCCGATCCGAGCCATCATCGCGTCCGACTCGACCATGGGCTCCTCCTCCCCCGAATGTCCTGGTTCGCGCCCGTGACCGAGATTATCTTGCCCGCACTGAGGCGGAGGGGACCGGTCTCCTCGCCGCCCTCATCAGGAAACTCCACGTAGGCGTCCAGCCATCTGTGGCGAGTACAGCCGACGACAGGCAACAACTCACCACACCGGCCCCTATCCCATGGTCTTGGCGCCGTCCAGGGACTCGCGGATGATGTCGGCGTGACCGGCGTGCTGAGCGGTCTCCGCGATCACGTGCAGCAGCACCCGGCGCGCTGACCAGCGCGCGCCCGGCTCGAACCAGGGAGCCTCGGGCAACGGGTGGGAGAGGTCCAGATCGGGCAGCGCGGCCACCAGCTCATCGGTTCGGCGCGCCACCTGCTCGTACTCCTCCAGCAATCCGGCCAGCGTCTCCCCCTCCAGCATGCGGAACCCGTCCGCCCAGTCAGCCACGAAGCTGTCCTCCTCCCGGTGGCCCATCGCCGAGGGGCCGTCGAGGATGAAGTTGATCCACTGCCGCTCGGTGAGCGCGACGTGCTTGATCAGGCCACCCAGGCACAGCCCACTCACGGTGGTGCGTTGCGCGGCCTGTTCGTCGGTGAGGTCGCGAACGGTGTAGCGAAGGAAGTACCGGTGCTTGGCCAGCGTCTCCAGCAGGTCGGCGCGCTCGCCGGTCACGGTCTGCTCAGTGCTAGTCATGATGTCTGCCTCCCGTCAGTGTCGACAAGCAGAACGGTACGACCCAGGTCCGACAGTTCCGGCGTGACGGCGATGAGTGGCTGTCGTCGGCGATGCGGGCACTCGGACCGGACCGATCTATGATCTGCGATGCTGTGTGAAGATGGCCGATGAACAGCCGGAACTGACCGTCGCCGATGCCGGCGCGTGGCAGGCGTGGCTCGGCGAGCACCACGAAAGCCGGACCGGTGTATGGCTGGTGCTCGCCAAGAAGGGCACCACCCAGCCGACCAGCCTCACTTACGACCAAGCGCTCGAGGAAGCGCTCTGCCACGGCTGGATCGACGGCCAGAGCCGGCGCCGGGACGAGACCACCTACGGCCAACGCTTCACACCCCGACGAGCGCGGAGTCCTTGGTCGAAACGCAACATAAGCATCGTCGACCGGCTGATCGCCGAGGACCGGATGCACCCAGCCGGCCTCGCCGAAGTCGAACGGGCCAAAGCCGACAGTCGCTGGGACGCGGCTTACGCCAGCCCGGCCAGTATCGAGGTACCTGCCGACCTGACCGCAGCGTTGGCCGTAGAACCCAGGGCACAGGCGATGTTCGACATCCTCACCAGCCAGAACCGCTATGCCATCCTGTACCGGATCGACAGCGCCAAGCGGCCCGACACCCGAGTCCGGCGCATCGCGCAGTTCGTCGCCAT
>JBOHGM010000029.1:0-45608 GCA_050699435.1 Pseudonocardiaceae bacterium
CGTCGGCGGCTGCGGCCTCCTCGGCGGGCGCGGCCTCGTCTGCGGTTGCGGCCTCCTCGGCGCTGACGGCGTCAACCTCGTCAGCAATCGTGTCGAGGGCGCGCATCAGCAGTTCCAGCCGGGCGGGCGAGGCGGTTACTGACGCTGCGGCCAGCACCCAGTCCTGCTCCAGCCACACGACCGAAACATCCGCCCCCACCTCGTTGCAGGCGAAGACCAACTCTGATGTGACCAGCGGACGAATCCGATCCGGAGCTGTGCCGTAGGCGTAGCGCTCCCCCACGGGACCCAGTAGTTCCATCCCGGGATCGTGCGGCAACGGCCGATCTGGGAACCACAGCTCAACCACCAGATCGGCAGCATGGAAGCGCCGCCGCACCGCAACCAGCACGCAGGAAACCTTGCCGTTCTGCTCGTGGTCGAAGATCTGCACCGGGCGGCGGCCCAGCGGGGTGAACAGACTGCCGACGACCAGATTCCTGGCCATCCCCGCGCCGCCCCGAGCGATCACCCCATGCCGCCAGCGGTCGGCAAGCACGGGATCGGACACCACGAACCGCCAGCCGCGCAGCGCCGCCCAGCGACGCCGCTCCCGCTGGTGCGCGGTGCGGCGCCCATGGTCGACGGCGAGCAGCACCGCGCCGACGAAGCCGGCTAGCCCAGCGATCAAGAACCACATCCACGGCGACACTCCGCTGAGCGTAGTCACGCCCACCAGCGACAGCCTGGCACCCGGCGTCGAAAGCGTGCACAAGTCGATATGACGGTTCGGGCGGGGTTCGTGGGTTCAGGGTCAGGCCCGGGTGACCGTGAGGGCTCCGGTGCCACCGGCGCCCGCGTCGTCGAGGTCCACCCGAACGGTGTCGCCGTCGGTGATCTCGCCCGCGAGCAGTGCCTTGGCCAGCTGGTCGCCGATCGCCGACTGCACCAGCCTGCGCAACGGGCGCGCCCCGTACAGCGGGTCGAACCCGTTCATCGCCAGCCATTCCCGTGCGGCGGGGGTGACGTCCAGCTCGAGGCGCCGGGCGGCCAGCCGGCGCGCCAGCTGCCCGATCTGGATGTCGACGATGGCCGTGAGCTCCTCGGTGGCCAGCGAGCCGAACACCACCAGGTCGTCCAGCCGGTTGAGGAACTCGGGCTTGAAGTGCGAGCGCACCACGGCCAGCACCGCCTCGGTGCGCTCCCAGTCGTCGAGGGTGGCGTCGGCCAGGGCCGTCGAGCCCAGATTGGCGGTGAGCACCAGGATCGTGTTGCGAAAGTCCACCGTGCGGCCCTGCCCGTCGGTGAGCCGCCCGTCGTCGAGTACCTGCAGGAGCACGTCGAAGACGTCCGAGTGAGCCTTCTCCACCTCGTCGAGCAACACCACGCTGTAGGGCCTGCGTCGGACCGCCTCGGTGAGCTGCCCGCCCTGGTCGTAGCCGACGTATCCGGGCGGCGCGCCGACCAGCCGGGCCACCGAGTGCTTCTCGGAGTACTCGCTCATGTCGATGCGCACCATGGCGCGCTCGTCGTCGAACAGGAACTCCGCCAGCGCCTTGGCCAGCTCGGTCTTGCCCACCCCGGTGGGCCCGAGGAACAGGAACGACCCGGTGGGGCGATCCGGGTCGGCGACCCCGGCGCGCGCCCGGCGGACCGCGTCGGACACCGAGCGCACCGCCTCGGCCTGGCCGACCACCCGGCGGCCGAGCGCCTCCTCCATCCGCAGCAGCTTGGCGGTCTCGCCTTCCAGCAGCCGCCCGGCGGGGATCCCGGTCCAGGCCGACACCACATCCGCCACATCGTCCGGCCCGACCTCTTCCTTGAGCATCACCTGCGGTTCCCGCGCCGACGCGGCGGCCTCGGCGAGCTGGCGCTCCAGCGCCGGAATCTTGCCGTAGCGCAGCTCGGCGGCCCGGCCGAGGTCACCGTCGCGCTCGGCGCGCTCGGATTCCCCGCGCAGTTGCTCGAGCTGCTCCTTGAGCTCCCGGCCGACCTCGATGGCGGTCTTCTCGTTCTGCCAGCGGGCGGTCAGCTCGGCGAGGCTTTCTCGCTTGTCGGCCAGCTCCGCGCGCAACGTGGCGAGCCGCTGGACCGAGGCCGGGTCGGACTCCTTGGCCAGCGCCATCTCCTCGATCTCCAGGCGGCGCACCGCGCGCTCCACCTCGTCGATCTCCACCGGCCGCGAGTCGATCTCCATGCGCAGCCGCGACGCCGCCTCGTCGACCAGGTCGATCGCCTTGTCCGGGAGGAACCGCGCCGTGATGTAGCGGTCCGACAACGTCGCGGCTGCGACCAGGGCGGCGTCGGTGATCCGCACGCCGTGGTGCACCTCGTAGCGCTCCTTGAGCCCGCGCAGGATCCCGATGGTGTCCGGCACGGACGGTTCGCCGACCAGCACCTGCTGGAAGCGGCGCTCCAGCGCGGCGTCCTTCTCGATGTGCTTGCGGTACTCGTCCAGCGTGGTGGCGCCCACCATGCGCAGCTCGCCCCTGGCCAGCATCGGCTTGATCATGTTGCCGGCGTCCATCGCGCTCTCCCCGGTGGCCCCGGCGCCGACGATGGTGTGCAGCTCGTCGATGAACGTGATGACCTGGCCGGCCGCCTCGGTGATCTCCTTGAGGACCGCCTTGAGTCGCTCCTCGAACTCGCCGCGGTACTTCGCACCCGCCACCATCGAGCCCAGGTCCAGCGCGACGACCCGCTTGCCGCGCAGCGACTCCGGCACGTCTCCGGCCACGATCCGCTGCGCGAGGCCCTCGACGATCGCGGTCTTGCCGACACCGGGCTCGCCGATGAGCACCGGGTTGTTCTTGGTACGCCGGGACAGCACCTGCACCACGCGGCGGATCTCGGCGTCCCGGCCGATCACCGGGTCCAGCTCGCCGGAGCGGGCCCGCTCGGTGAGATCCAGGCCGTACTTGGCCAGCGCCTGATAGGTGTCCTCGGGATCGGGGCTGGACACCCGAGCCGAACCGCGAACGGACTGGAATGCCTCCCGCAGCGCGTCCGGCGTGGCACCGTGCCTGCGCAGCAGTGCGGCGACCGCACCGCCCTCCGCCGCCAGCCCCACCAGCAGGTGCTCGGTGGACACGTAGGAGTCGCCCATCTCGGCCGCCAGCTGCTGGGCGTGGTTCAGCGCCTTGGCCGCCTGCCGGTCGAACTGGGGCGCGGCCACTGTCGAACCGGTCGCCGAGGGGAGGCGCTGGGTCAGCTCCTTCAGCTCCGCGCGTACCGCGGCCGAATCGGCACCCACCGCGGCGAGCAGCGGCGCCGCGATGCCGTCCGCCTGCCCGAGCAGCGCTGCGAGCAGATGCACCGCCGTCACGTCCGGGTTGCCCGCCACCGTGGCGGCTTGGACCGCCGAGGAGATGGCAGCCTGCGTCTTGGTGGTGGGGTTGAAAGCGTCCATCCTCGAAGCGTCCCTCCGCACAGGTCTGTCGAACGGGGTCCATACTGCCAGCCTGCACTGTCAACGTCAGAAAAGTTGAGCGTGTTCCGCTCAATCCGTCCGGGGTTGCCCACTGCCCTCAGCACAACGCGGGTGCGCGGCCTGCGCGTCGTTGCCGACCAAGCGGGCCGGGGCCGATACCGTGTCATACTGCTGCCCGCAAGCACAGCGGAGCAGCAGCGAAGAGTGCCGATACGAGGCACTCAACAGCGATGCCTGACCACCGGAACAAGATCGAGGAGTGAACGGGCCGGATGCGACATGGCCGGATGCGACATGGAGGGCTCGCATGCGACGGGGGAGCTCACAGCAACCACGGTGGCCCGCCGGCCCGCCGCCCACGTGGAGAAGACGCGCCCGGAAGATGACAGCCAATGCCGCGCTGAGGCCAGTTCCCGAACCTGGCCGCGACCCCCAGGGTACCGGTCGTGCTGCCACCATGGTCCGCCTCATCCGCGAGAGCTACGCGGCCGCCGAGCCGTTCGCCGAGGACGTGGCGCGATTCTTCTACGCGATGCTGTTCGCGACCGCCCCGGCCACCCGGGAGCTGTTCGCGGCCAACATGGAGGTACAGCACAGCCGGTTACTGCGAGCTCTGGTACACGTCGTGCAGATGGTCGACCGCCCGGACGACCTGGTGCCGTTCCTGCGTCAGCTCGGCCGCGACCACCGCAAGTTCGGGGTCCTGGCGCAGCACTACGACGCGCTGGGCACCGCGCTGATCAGCGCGGTGCGGCGATACTCGGGCCCCACGTGGACGCCCGAGGTGGAGGAGGCATGGACGGATGCGTTCAGCCTGATCGCCAGGACGATGATCGAGGCGGCCGAAGCCGACCAGGGACCCGCCTGGTGGACCGCCCAGGTCATCGAGCACCAGCGGCTGACCTGGGATCTTGCCGTGGTGCGGGTCAAGCCTGACCAGCCGCTGCCTTACCGGCCCGGTCAGTACGTCAGCGTGGAGGTACCGCAGCGACCCCGGATGTGGCGTTATTTCTCCCCGGCGAATGCCCCCCGGCCGGACGGCTCGGTGGAGTTCCACATCCGCGCGGTGGAGGGCGGCTGGGTCAGCCGGTCGATCGTCGGACACACCCAGGTCGGTGACAGCTGGCGGATGGGCTCGCCGATGGGGCGGATGTCGGTGGATCGCCGCTCCGGCCGGGGCACAGTGATGATCGCCGGCGGCACCGGAGTTGCCCCGATGCGCTCGATGCTCGAGGAACTCGCGCGCTGGGGAGACAATCCCGACGTGCAACTCTTCGTGGGCGGCCGTTCCCGCGGCGACCTCTACGACCTCGACACCCTCACCGCCATGGCCGCGACGAATCCCTGGCTGACCGTGATCCCGGTGCTCGAGGAGGATCCAGCGGTGATCGGAGCCGAGCACGGGACGCTCGCCGATGTGGTCACCCGGTACGGAGCCTGGGCGGACCGCGACGTGCTGGTCTGCGGCTCCCCTGCGATGATCAGAGCCACCGTGTCCCGGATGCTCGTCGCAGGCACCCCACTCGACAGAATCAAGTACGACCCGTTCACCCTGGACTAGTTGGCGGGTCTTCAAGAGCAGCCAACCCCAGTGTTGATCACCGCAAACGGCTACCAACCCTCGCTTGCCGATCAGCTACTGACTCGTCGAGAGGCCAGGGTTGGTAGCTCTTACGAGCAGCCCCAGCCGGGGTTGGTGGCTCTTGAAGAGCTACCTACGGCGGGGCGGGGGGCGCCACACGACTAGCGCGGACTCGTTGGGGCGCACTGGTACCAGGTCGCGGCGGTAGGAAGCGTGCACGGCGGCGGTCGCCTGCTCGGCGACAGCCTGTGCGGCCGCAAGCTCGGCGCGCGCCTCGTCCAGCTCATCGGCGAGTTCGACCAGCCGGGAGCGCAGCGCCTCCACCTGGTTCTCCAGGTCGATGATGCGTTTGATCCCGGCCAGATTGACCCCCTGGTTCTGGGACAACCGCTGCACCTCCTGCAGCAGGGCGATGTCACGCGCCGAGTAGCGGCGACCGCCACCGGGACTGCGGCCAGGAGACACCAGCCCCAGTCGGTCGTAGCTGCGCAGGGTTTGCGCATGCAACCCCGCTAGCTGGGCCGCCACGGAGATCACGAAAACCGGGGTGTCCTCGTTCGCGCCAGGCGGGGTCGGGACGATCATCGGGCCGCCTCCCTTCGCTGGGCACGGGTCAGCAATTCGGCCCGGGGGTCCTCGCCCGCAGTGGCCTGCGCGTAGGCATCAAGCGCCTCCTTGGCCGCCCGGTCCAGCTTGGCGGGTACCGCGACCTGCAGAGTCACCAGCAGGTCACCGGTCCGGCCGTGCCGCCCGGCGATGCCCTTGCCGCGCACCCGGAGGGTGCGCCCGTTGGCGGTGCCCGGGGGAACCTTGAGCGACACTGTGGCGTCCAGCGTAGGCACCGTCAAGGTGGCGCCCATGACGAGCTCGGGGAACGACACCGGCACCGTCATCGTGAGGTCATCACCCGAGCGCCCGAACACCGGATGTGGGTTGACGTGCACCAGCACGTAGAGATCCCCGGCGGGTGCCCCGCGCAGACCCGGCTCACCTTGCCCGGCGAGCCGGATGCGTTGGGCATCGGCGACCCCGGCGGGAATCCGCATGGTCAGCGTGCGGGTACGGGTGGACACCCCCTGACCGCCGCATTCCACGCAGGGGTCGTCCACGATCCGGCCGACGCCTCGGCAGTCCCGGCACGGCTCGGAGAAGGCGAAGGCCCCCTGGCTGCGGGTGACCAACCCGGAGCCACCGCATACCGGGCAGGTTCTCGGCGTGGTGCCAGCCCGTGCTCCGGTGCCGCCGCAACTACCGCAGCTGGCCGGGCTGGACAGCCGCAGCGGCACGGTTGCGCCGTGCACCGCCTCAGCGAAGTCGATCCGGATCTCGGTCTCGACGTCGGCGCCGCGCCGCGGGCGAGCACCTCCGGCATGGCGACTCGCGCCAGCGCCGGGGCCGCGGCTGGCGAACAGCCCACCGAGCAGATCGCCAAGGCCGCCTGCCCCCGGCTGGCCGCCCGTTGCGCCCCCGAACAGGTCACCGAGGTCGAATCCGCCCGGGCCGCCTGCACCGCCGAACCCGCCGGCGCCCGGCCGGAATCCGCCACTGAACAGGCTGCGAGCCTCGTCGTACTGCTTGCGCTTCTCCGGGTCAGCGAGCACCCCGTAGGCCTCGGACACCGACTTGAACCGCGCCTCGGCCCGGGCATCGCCGGGGTTGGCATCCGGATGCAGCTCGCGGGCCAGCTTGCGGTACGCCTTCTTGATGTCCTCAGCCGACGCGGAGGAGGAGACGCCCAGCTCAGCGTAGAAGTCTTTCTCGATCCAGTCCCGCGCGCTCACCGAACACCTCCACCCCGCCTCAGTGCTCGACCGCTGGATCGGGGCCCCCGGTGCGGGCCGCGTCCCGGGACGTCGCGGCCGGCTCGGCGGACTGCTCGGTGGCGGACGGCTGGGTCGTGGACGGCTGGGTCGTGGACGGCTGGGTCGTGGACGGCTCGTTCTCGGTCACCACCACCATCGCCGGGCGCAGCACCCGCTCGCCGAAGCGGTAGCCACGACGCAGCACCACGGTGACCGTCGGCCCTTCGACATCGGGGGAGGTGCTGTGCTGTACCGCCTCGTGCACGTCCGGGTCGAACCCGTCGCCGACGGTTCCGAAGGGCTCCAGACCGTGCGCCTGCAACCCGGCCACCACCTTGTCCGCGACGGCCTTGAACGCACCGGACAGGTCGCCGTGCGCCTCAGCGCGCTCGATGTCGTCGAGCACGGTGAGCAGCTCACCGGCCACCTGCGCCTTGGCCCACGTGATCGCGATCTGCCGGTCGCGATCCACCCTGCGGCGGTAGTTCGTGTACTCCGCGGTGATGCGCTGCAGGTCGCCGGTCCGCTCCTCGAGCTGGGACCGCAAGGCGCCCAGCTCCTCGGCGCCGACCTGCACGGTGTCGCCGGTGTCGCCGACGTCAGCTCCCTCGTCGACCTGGACGCCGCCGGCCGAGCCGGCAATCGGACGACCACCGGCCGAGCCGGCAATCGGACGACCGCCGCCACTCGGCTGGTCACCACCGACGGGCTGCTCACCCGGCGGGACGCGAATCTGTCCGGTCACCGGATCGATCCTCCGCTTGTCTCGCACCACGACCCTCGGCTGCTCGTCACCAGCATTTCCCTCCACAGAGTCGGGTCGCCGTCTCACTTCCGGTCCCCCCCCGGCTCGTCATCGACGATCTCAGCATCGACGACATCGTCGGCGCCCGACGTGGCGGATGACCCGCCCGCCGCTGCACCGGCAGCACCGCCCTGGGCGCCGCCGGGCGGGTTGTGGCTGTAGAGCGCCTGGCCCAGCGCCTGGGACTCGGTGGCGAGCTTCTCCATCGCGGCCCTGATCGCCGCGGTGTCGGTGCCCTTGAGTGCCTCCTGCGCCTCACCCAGTGCGGCGTTCACCTTGTCCTTGACGTCGGAGGGCAGCTTCTCGTCGTTCTCCTTGACGAACTTCTCGGTCTGGTAGACCAGCGACTCCGCCTGGTTCCGGGTCTCGGCCTCCTCGCGGCGCTTGCGGTCCTCCTCGGCATGCTCCTCCGCGTCGCGCATCATCCGGTCGATGTCGTCCTTGGGCAGCGCCGACCCGCCGGTGATGGTCATGGCCTGGCTCTTGCCGGTGCCCATGTCCTTGGCTGACACGTTGACGATGCCGTTGGCGTCGATATCGAAGGTGACTTCGATCTGCGGCACGCCGCGCGGCGCGGGGGGCAGCCCGGTCAGCTCGAACATGCCGAGCTTCTTGTTGTAGGCCGCGATCTCCCGCTCGCCCTGGAATACCTGGATCTGCACCGACGGCTGGTTGTCGTCGGCCGTGGTGAAGATCTCCGAGCGCTTGGTGGGGATGGTGGTGTTGCGCTCGATAAGCTTGGTCATCACGCCGCCCTTGGTCTCGATGCCCAGCGACAGCGGGGTGACGTCGAGCAGCAGGACGTCCTTGACCTCACCCTTGAGCACACCGGCCTGCAGGGCCGCTCCGACTGCGACTACTTCGTCCGGGTTGACGCCCTTGTTCGGCTCCTTGCCGCCGGTGAGCTCCTTGACCAGATCGTGCACGGCAGGCATCCGGGTGGAGCCACCGACGAGCACCACGTGGTGGATCTGCCCGACCGAGATGCTGGCGTCTTTGATCACGTTGCGGAAGGGCGCGCGGCAGCGGTCCAGCAGGTCGGAGGTGATCCGCTGGAACTCGGCACGGGACAGTGTCTCGTCGAGGAACAACGGGTTCTTCTCGGAGTCGACGGTGATGTAGGGCAGGTTGATCGCAGCACTCGAGGAGCTGGAGAGCTCGATCTTGGCTTTCTCGGCGGCCTCGCGCAGCCGCTGCATGGCCATCTTGTCCTTGGTCAGGTCGATGCCCTGGGAGGCGCGGAACTTCTCCACCAGCCATTCGATGATCCGCTGGTCCCAGTCGTCGCCGCCGAGGTGGTTGTCCCCCGAGGTGGCCCGGACCTCGACCACCCCTTCGCCGATCTCCAGCAGCGACACGTCGAACGTGCCACCCCCGAGGTCGAACACCAGGATGGTTTGCTCCTTCTCGCCCTTGTCCAGGCCGTAGGCCAGCGCAGCTGCGGTGGGCTCGTTGACGATCCGCAGCACGTTGAGCCCGGCGATCTGGCCGGCCTCCTTGGTGGCTTGCCGCTGCGCGTCCTCGAAGTAGGCGGGGACGGTGATCACCGCGTCGGTCACGTCCTCGCCGAGGTAGGATTCGGCGTCGCGCTTGAGCTTCATCAGCACCCGCGCGCTGATCTCCTGCGCGGTGTACTTCTTCCCGTCGATCGTGGTCGACCAGTCGGTCCCCATCTGCCGCTTGACCGACCGGACGGTGCGGTCCACGTTGGTGACCGCCTGGTTCTTGGCGGACTGACCGGTGAGTACCTCGCCGTTCTTGGCGAAGGCGACCACTGACGGCGTGGTCCGAGAGCCCTCGGAGTTCGCGATCACCGTGGGCTCGCCGCCCTCCAGGACCGACACGACGGAGTTGGTGGTTCCGAGGTCGATGCCGACCGCACGAGCCATGTGAGCAACCCTTTCGAACTTGACTGATGGTGACTCAAGTCTGCGGATAACGACACCGAGTCGTCAACCAGCGACTTGAGCTACCTTCGCTCAACCTTGCTCACACCCTAACGTATGGAGGTGATGCCGGTGTTCCCATCGGCCCCCCACACACCACCTCATGGGGTGTCCTCGACTCCGGCGGCGTCAAAGCGCGGGTGGCCACGGTCACGCCGTACCCGCTGGCTACTGGTCGGTAACTAGTCGTAACCTGCGGCAGGGGGCCCTTACCGGGCCGTCTAGGCTGCATGAACAGCCAATGTGGCACCGCGGAGGTGGACGCCGTGATGGCAGCGCGACTGGCGATCGGCCTGGGGCTCACGGTCCTGACCCTCGTCTTCGCCGGCCGACGGGTGTGGTGGCTCTACGCCCTGATCCGATCGGGCCAACCGGCTCCCGGCCGTACCGAGAACATGGGCGAGCGTCTCCGGGCCCAGGTGGTGGAGGTGCTCGGCCAAAGCCGGCTGCTGAAGTGGTCGATCCCCGGTGTGGCGCACTTCGTCACCTTCTGGGGTTTCGTCATCCTGATCACCGTCTACGTCGAGGCGTACGGTGCGCTGTTCGACGAGGACTTCGCCATCCCGCTGATCGGGCACGCCCCGGTGCTGGGCTTCCTGCAGGACCTCATCGCGCTCGCGGTGCTCGCCGCGATCATCACGTTCGCCATCATCCGGATCCGGCAGAACCCGCAGCGCCAGCAGCGGGCCTCGCGCTTCTACGGATCGCACACCGGAGGCGCCTGGGTCATCCTCTTCATGATCTTCAACGTGGTCTGGACGCTGTTGCTGTTCCGGGGAACCGCGGTGAACACCGGCACGTTCCCCTACGCCTCCGGGGCATTCGCCTCCGAGGCAGCGGGGGCGCTGCTCGCACCGCTGGGCCTGGGCGCCAACGAGGTGCTGGAGACGGTCGGTCTGCTGGCCCACATCGGGGTCATGCTGGCCTTCCTGATGATCGTGCTGCACTCCAAGCACCTGCACATCTTCCTCGCGCCGATCAACGTGTCGGCCAAGCGGATGCCCACGGCGCTCGGCCCGCTGCTGCCGATGGAGTCCGGCGGCAAGCAGATCGACTTCGAGGATCCGGGGGAGGACGACGTCTTCGGTCGCGGCAAGATCGAGGACTTCACCTGGAAGGGCATGCTGGACTTCGCGACGTGCACCGAGTGCGGTCGCTGCCAGAGTCAGTGCCCGGCGTGGCACACCGGTAAGCCGCTGTCCCCCAAGCTCGTGATCATGGATCTGCGGGACCACCTGTTCGCCAAGGCGCCCTACCTGCTGGACGACAAAGAGGTACCCGATCACAGCGCCATCGACGTGCTGGCGCTGGCCGGGGGGGATGATCCTGCGCGCAACGGCCACCACGTACCGGAGTCCGGCTTCGGCCGGGTTCCCGGTTCCGGCCCGGAACAGGCCGCCCGCCCGCTGGTGGGCACCGCCGAGCAGGGCGGAGTGATCGACCCCGACGTGCTGTGGTCGTGCACCACCTGCGGCGCCTGCGTGGAGCAGTGCCCGGTGGACATCGAGCACGTCGACCACATCGTGGACATGCGCCGCTACCAGGTGCTGATCGAGGCGGAGTTCCCCACCGAACTGGGCACGCTGTTCAAGAACCTGGAGAACAAGGGCAACCCGTGGGGACAGAACTCCTCGGCCCGAATGGACTGGGCGAAGGGCCTGGACTTCGAGGTCCCCCGGCTCACCGAGGAGAAGCTGCCCGACGAGGTCGAGTACCTGTTCTGGATCGGCTGCGCGGGCGCTTACGACGACAACGCGCGCAAGACGGTGCGGGCTACTGCCGAACTGCTGCACCGCGCGGGGGTCAACTACATGGTGCTCGGCGACGGGGAGACGTGCACGGGGGACCCGGCCCGCCGGTCAGGCAACGAGTTCGTGTTCCAGCTGCTCGCGCAGCAGAACGTCGAGGTGCTCAACACGGTGTTCGACGGCCGCGAGCCGGGCCGTCGCAAGATCGTGACCACCTGCCCGCACTGCTTCAACACCCTCGGCCGCGAGTACCCCCAGCTCGACGGGCACTACGAGGTGGTGCACCACACCCAGTTGCTCAACCAGCTGGTGCGGGAGCGCAAGCTCGTGCCGGTGGCCGCTGCCGACGGTCCCGACGTGACCTACCACGACCCGTGCTATCTCGGGCGGCACAACGAGGTGTACTCCCCGCCGCGCGAGCTGGTCGGCGCGTCGGGTGCGGCGCTGACCGAGATGCCCCGGCACGCCGACCGGTCGTTCTGCTGCGGTGCGGGCGGGGCCCGGATGTGGATGGAGGAGCGCATCGGCAAGCGGGTCAACCTGGACCGGGTCGACGAGGCGATCGCCACCGAGACGTCCAAGATCGCCACCGGGTGCCCGTTCTGCCGCGTGATGCTCACCGACGGACTCACCACCCGGCAGAGCGAGGGCGCCGCGGGCAACACCACCGAGGTGCTCGACGTCGCCCAGCTCCTGCTGGCCGGCGTCAAACGCGGCGCGACCACCAACGGCAAGGTCGACCGGGAAGGATCCGATCAGCAGGTCGTGCCGGCACCGAAGACCGCCGAGTAGGGCGGCCTTCTACCGCTCCCAGACTCGCGCCAGGGTGGCATTCGGGCCGATTTGTGGCCGCCCCACCCGCCAGTGCGGCAGAACCCGTGGCAGCGCCGGTCAGCATCGATTAAGCTGCATTCCCTGATCCGGCTCGGATCCTCGGGGTCCTCGACTACATGGGGGGTGCAGTGCATCTACTTGGCGCCTCGATATGGTTACATGCTTTTAGTCTGGAGAGAGCATAGTGACTGGTCCGGGCCTGGGTACGACGGCCACGCCCCCGCCACCGCAAGTGGACACGGTGCATGACGCCAAGAGGTCAGGTGTTCTCGCTGCCATCGTGGTGATCTTGGCGCTGATCGTGACGGGCATGATCTACTTCATTCCCGCCGTCGCTCGACTGGGCGAACTCGGACACGACGGCGGATACCTCATCGTCAAGTTCCTGCTCGCGATCGTGCTGATCATTGCAGTTGGTAGTCTGGGAGGGCGGCTCGCGGGCCGCTTCGGTCAACCCCGCGTCGTCGGGGAGATGGTGGCCGGGATCGCGCTCGGCCCGTCGCTGCTCGGCCAGTTCGCTCCGGAGGCCCAACGTTGGTTGTTTCCCTCGGCGCTGATACCTCACCTTGGTCTGATCGCCCAGCTGACAGTCATCGTTTTCGTCTTCCTCCTGGGGGCGAACCTTCCACTAGGGCTGCTGCGCGGGTCAGGTCGCAGGGTGACCGTGCTGGGGGTCGGCGCGGTCGCCATACCAGTCATATGCGGCATCCTGTTGGCCAGTGGTCTGTCGTCCGGGGCTTACCGGCCCGACGGAGTGCCGCTGGTCTCGTTCCTGCTGTTCGTCGGCGTTTCGATGGGCGTCACTGCGTTCCCCGTGTTAGTCAAGATCCTCGACGAACATGGTCTGATCAGAACGAGAATCGGGGCACTAGGCCTGACCACAGCCGGTATCGGGGATTCCATCGCCTGGTGCCTTCTAGTCGTTGCCGTCGCGGCGATACACGATGATTCCAGCGCGGTGGCCGTACAGACCGTCACACTACTCATCATATTCTCCGTAGTTATATGGGCCGTTTTCCGCCCTGCGCTACGCCAGTTCTTAGCTTTCGCCGAGAAGAACGCTGCAGCACGTGCCAGTTCGACTCCAATACTGTTGCTCAGCGCAGTGAGCGGAGCCTTCATCACCGACCAGATCGGCGTCCACGCAATCTTCGGGGCATTCATGGTGGGCTTGGCTGTGCCACGTGAGAACATCCTGGTTCGAAATCTCACCCAGTCCATCGAACGCGGGGTTGCCGCTATTATTCCACTGTTCTTCGCAGTGGTCGGCCTCAACGTGCAGATCAATTTTCTGGGAAACCTGCAGGACCTTCTGTTGTGCGGGCTGGTGCTCATGATAGCCGTGACGAGCAAGATAGGTACAACAACCCTGATTGCCCGGCTGACGAAGCTGAAGTGGCGAGATTCCCTGGGACTCGGCATCATGATGAACTGCCGAGGACTGACCGAGCTCGTGGTGATTACCACGGGGCTGTCCCTCGGGATTATCGGTGAGAACCTGTTCGTCATATTCGTCGTGATGACACTAGTGACGACAATAATGACCGGGCCGTTGCTCTGGCGGCTAAAACTTCACAGCGAGAAGCCAGCCATCGAACCGAGCGACTCAACACCTCAGCACGCTGTCACGAGCGCGTCAGCTTCCGGTTAATCCCGGCGATCGCAGTGATCGCCAGCGTCCATCCAGAGAGCGCCAAGATAACCTTGAACCACTCATGGTTTCCAGTCGAATCCCACTGGCCTCGTTGGCCGAAGTCCGCGAACGGAACCAGCACGTCCAACGTATAGAAAAGGGGATTGAACTGACGGGCGTCGTTGGGATCTATTGCCGGCGGCGGCCAGACCCAGAATCCCACCGTACCCACCGCCAGCACCAACAAAAACAGCAGTGTCGCCCGATCGGCGCGGTATCCGTAGCCGATCGTTATGTCCTGCAGGTACCCCCATGCCTTACGGACTGGAGACAAGGTCTCTCGTCGGCGCCGTTCCTCCGCTAGCTGGACCTTGCGGGCCTTGTCGTCGTGTCCCAGCTGTCGGTAGGACCGAGCCAACTGGTCGTAGGGCTGCGGCTCATAATCGTTCTTGGCCAGCCATTCCAACCTGGTTTCCGGGTCCAACGGCGGGATCAGCGTCTCATACGAGAGCCCCGTGATGTCAATCTGGTCGGGCCGCACCCCGCGTTTGTCATCGAGCTCGACCATCTTGCCGTAGCGCAGGCTGATCCGCCCCGCCAAGCACTTGGCGGGCATCAACATGCGATCAGCCTGCAGATCTTCGGCGTTGAGTGCTGTACCATTCTCGTTTTCGACCGCTGCGTCACTGAAGTCGAGGTTGTGCCCGATGCGAGCTCCCTTCAAGCGGATCTCCCCGTATGCGGTGAAGCTCGCGTCGCAGTTCATGTCGGTCTCGACGCGCATCCCGTCGGCGACCAGCGCCAGACCTGATGCACCGCTCACGATCCCTTCTGGCCACCGCATCGGGGTGGGTTTAGTCTTGGTACCGCGACTCCAGATACGGCGGATCAGACTCCAGATACCACGAATCAATATCAAGATACCGCGGATCAACCACCGGCCACCGCGGATCAAGGCGCGCCACCCCCTGGCTACGCGCCCTTCAGCAGGCGGATTCTCCTCGGGTCTCGCTTCGACAGGTTTCACACTGCGGGTGAGCATCTTCTCGATTCCGGTGTCGAACAACTGATTCTTCGTCAGGCCAGCCCCGGTGAGATGGGCGCTGGTGAAGCTCAGCTTTCCCCCGATATGCGCGCCGATCAGGCACACCGTACCATCCGCGGCGAATCCGTCACGGCACAACATGTCCTTGTCCACGATCAGCCGGGGCGCGAGCAGCGCGACGCGGCCAGTATTGCGTAGTGAGGCGTCGCTGAGGCTGAGCTCGCCGGTGACATGAACATCAGTCAGATCGACCAGACCGTCCGCTGTGAACCCCTCATCGCAGCACAGGTCACTCCCCACGGTGAGCCGATCAGCTTGAATTGCCCTGCCGTCAGGATTGCGTATCGTAGTTGTGCTAAAGCTCAGATTACCCTTGACGTTCGCCCCGCGGAGACTGACCTCGCCGTCGATCACGAGCCCGTTCCGGCAGTACATGTCTTTCTCGACGACGAGCCGGTCGGCGCACAACGCAACCCCATTCGCGTTGGACAGGGTAGCACCGCTAAAGCGGACCTCGCCGCCGATGCGGGCCGCTATCAGGCTGATCCCACCCTTGATCTCAAAACCGTCCTGACAGTACAGGTGGCTACCCACGATGAGCTGATCGGCGTCAAGACAGATCTTGTTGACTTCGTTCAGCTTGGCATTGTTGAAGTTGAGCTGCCCGGCAATGTGAGCACCGCGGAGACTGACCATGCCGTCGATTTCGAGATTCTCCCTGCAGTACATATCCGCAGCCACGAACAGCCGGTCGGCGCACAGACAAATCTTGCCTGGGTTGGACAGCGTGGAGGCACTGAAGCGGACTTCGCCGCCCACCCGAGCGGCTACCAGGCTGACACCACCCTCGACTTTAAACTCGTCGTGGCAGTATAAAGCGCCCCCGAGCACCAGATAGTCGGCCCGAAGCGCGATTTCACCTTCGTTCCACAACGTGGATGTATTGAAGTTGAGCTGCCCACCGATCTGAGCGCCACGTAGGTCGACCTGGCCGAAGATTTCCAGCCCCTTCCGACAGTACATATCGCCCGCAACGGTTAACCGTCTGGCCCGCAACGCGATCCCGTCCGGGTTGGACGGCGTGGTGGGGTTGGACAGCGTGGTCGAGGCGCTGAAGCGGACCTCGCCGCCGACCCAGGCCGTCACGAGGCTGACCTCGCCATCGGCGGTGAACTTGTCCTGGCAGTACAGGTGGCTGCCGACAACGAGCTGGTCGGCGTCCAGCGCGACCTTCTCAGGGTTACGCAGGGTCGCCTGGTTGAAGTTGAGCTGACCTTTGACATGGGCACCACGGAGGCTGACCAGCCCGTCCACCGTGAGCCCTTGCCGACAGTACATGTCGTCAGCGACGTTCAGCCGGTCGGCGCGCAGCGCAGTCCCGCCTGGGTTGGACAACGTGGCAGCGCTGAACCGGACTTCGCCGCCTACGCGGGACGCCACCAGGTTGACCTCGCCATGGGTCGTAAACCTGTCCTGGCAGTACAGGTGGCTGCCAACGACGAGGTGGTCAGCGCGTAGCGCGACCCCTCCAGGGTAGCTCAGGGTGGCGTTGTTGAAGTTGAGCTGGCCCTTGATCTGGCCGCTAGAGAGCCGCACTTCGCCGTCAGCCGCGAACCCCTCCCGGCAGTACATGTCCTTCTCGACGGCGATACGTTCGGCGTTGAGCACAACCTTCCCGGGGTTACGCAGGGTCGACGTGGTGAAGCGCAGCTCACCCCCGATTCGGGCCGCCACCAGACTGACCTCGCCGTCCACGACCGCCCCGTCGCGGCAGAACAAGTCCCCCGCCACGACCAGGCCATCCCCACACACCGCCACCTCCCCGTGGTTCACCAGCTTCGATCCGCTGAGCACGAGTTGGCCGCTGATATAGGCGCCGCCCAAGTCCACCTTTCCCTTGATGTGGCAGCCCCGCAGGTGCAGATCACCCGCGCATTTCAGCCAGGCGCCTTGCACTCCCGGCAGATGGCACTCGTAGAGCCGGATCGAGCGGGACATGCTGTCGGCGATCACCAACGGCTCGTCGAAGGCGCATGCCTGCAGCAGCAGCGGCGGCTGGAAGTCGATGCCCCGCAGATCCAGCTGACCGATGATCCGCGCCCCCGAGAGAAAGACCGACGGGGAGCCCCCCGCTCCCTGGTCGTTCTCCAGCTGCTGGTCGACCGGTCGCCGCCCGACCAGCAGGTTCCTGATCACCTCAGCCCGTATGTGACGCTCCGGACCCCAGGACGCCATGTGTGCCGGGTCATTCTGCGTCGGATCCCCGGTGCGGAGATCGATGTGCGTGCCGTACGGGAATTCCATCCACAGCCTCCGCTCTGGCTCGGACAGGCCGTCTGCACGCATCATGATCTCCATCCCCGGCTGCGACGACCAGGACAGTAACGTCCGCCGCCATAGATGCCGAGCCCAGCCAGCACGACGCGCGGAGTAAATATGGAGTATGTGCGGCTGAAGGCCGAAAGATCAAGACCGTGTCGAACCCGGGGCGGACCACCGGCCGTCAGCGGCGGGTGGCAGTGCGGTGGAAGTTGAGGTAAGCCCGGGACGGCGTCGGCCCTCGCTGGCCCTGGTACCGCGAACCCGCCTGCTGAGAACCGTACGGGTGCTCAGCGGGGCTGGAGAGCCGGAACAGGCACAGCTGCCCGATCTTCATCCCGGGCCACAGGGTGATCGGCAGGTTGGCCACATTGGACAGCTCCAGGGTGATGTGGCCGGTGAAGCCGGGATCGATGAAGCCCGCGGTGGAGTGCGTGAGCAGCCCAAGACGCCCGAGGCTGGATTTTCCTTCGAGCCGGCCCGCCAGGTCGTCGGGCAAGGTGACCTGCTCGAACGTCGAGCCGAGCACGAACTCACCGGGGTGTAGCACGAAGGGCTCGTCCCCCTCCGGTTCGACCAGCGAGGTCAGCTCGTCCTGCTGCAGCGAAGGGTCGATGTGGGTGTACTTGGTGTTGACGAAGACCCGGAAGAAGCGGTCCAGCCGCACGTCGATGCTGGAGGGCTGGAGCATCTTCTCGTCGAACGGGTCAACGCCCAGGCGCCCAGCATCGATCTCGGCGCGCAGGTCCCGATCGGACAGCAGCACGGCGCCACCCTAGTGGGACCACTGACCCCGGGCCGCAGAGCGGCAGCAGGCGCTGCTCGTGTTAGGCTCAAGCGCGCGTTGCGGGTGTAGTTCAATGGCAGAATGAGAGCTTCCCAAGCTCTAGGCGCGGGTTCGATTCCCGTCACCCGCTCCACTGTAAAGACCCAAGGCCCGCGTCGCCGGACTACCAGACGTCGCCGGCCCGCCAGTCGCACGCCAGATCCCCCGCTGGCGTCAGCGCCGCGCTCACCGGCAGCACGTAGATGCCACCCTCGTCCTCCTCAGTGCGCTCGACCCCGCCAGGAGCGATCACCGAGGCGGTGCCCGTCCACAGCTGCCAGCCGCGCGCAACGTAGAAGTCCGCAGCCTCGTCAGTGGTGCTCAGCGCGCCGATCTCGTACGCCCCGCGAATCACCCGCTCCAGTGCGTCCATCACGGCCGCACCGTGTCCGCGCAGGCGCCGGTCCGCGCGCACTGCGACGCCCTCAACATAGCCAGTGCGCAACGCTCGACCGCCGTGCAGCAGCCGCCGCATCACCACCGAGCCGTGCCCGATCAGCTCCCGATCCTCCCAGACGAGGGCGTGCATACCGCCGAGAGCGTGTTCGTGATCGTCGTCGGTGAAGTCCTCGTCGAAGGCATCATCGAGCAGTACCCGAATCGCCTGGAGCTCCCCGGCGCTCAGGTCAGCGGTGTGGGCGGTCCGTAGCTCAGCCATGCGGGCCATCCTCGCAGCCCCGGCCTGGGGTCAACGTCGCTCTGGTCAGCGGCGGCAAGTCGGCAAGCACTACTCACGACGCCTCGCGTCTGCGGCGAGGGAACCGGATCAGCGATCATCCAGGTCCGTCGTGCTGCCGGTGATCTCCTTATCCGTGCGGGCGCGCGCGCCAGCGCGCAACCGCCCGGGGTCGACTTCCCGGTCGGGAAAGCGTCGCAGATATTCCTCCTCCATCTCCGCTGTCCGTGTGGTGTGGTGCATCAGCGCGTCAGACGACCCGTGGCGCAGCGTGGTGTGCCGGGTCTCGTGCAGATGCGCCAGCTCACGCATCAGATCGTCGTCATCGAGCGCGGCGGCGGGGATTCCTTCCTGCACTATTATGCCTCCCATTGTCGTATCGATGTGACAGGTCTGCATCGAGGGTGATCACGGCGCGGTGCAGGTAGGCGACAGGTGTGCAAGCAGTTCGACACGAACGCCTGCGTGTCGCCGCCGGGGCGGGTCGCTTCACCGTAGGACACGCTCGTGCCATCGCGCAGCTCGGTGACGGTGGCGGGCACCGAGGAGGTTTCGACCGCGACGCCAGGGCTCATCCGGCCTGCAGCGTCGCGATCTCACCCGTGGAGGTACTGCGCCGTAGCTCGGGGCGTGAGTGCAGGCAGCGTCACCTACTGGCGCCGCTGAGGGCAGTAGCGCCGATGCCAACCACGAACAGCACGATGCCAAGGATCACCAGCCAGAAAATGCCCTTGACGACAATCCCGACGATGACGAGCGCGAGCGCGACAGCGATCAGCGCGATGCCCAGACTCATGATGACGCCTACCCTTCGTTGTGGTGGCATTGCATGTAGTCGTGTTGCGGCGGTCATGCTACCCAACATCATCACGTCACAACATCGAGCGCGGCGGGCACGGAACGGCTCGCCGCTTCGGGCGGACACCACGTCTCCAGATGGAGACGACGCTGCCGGGTGCACCTCGGCGCCCTGCAGCGCGGCACGTCCTCGATCCGCCGTTGCTCGCCTCCTGGCCCCGGCCGGGGTGTGAGCAACGTTACCGGCCGTCAGGCGCCCGAAACCTCCTCTGCAGGTGGGAACGCTTGCAGCAGTTACCCGCCGGTAATATGCTGTTGTTACCGCCGAGTAGGGGCGGCCCGGATGGGATCTACAGGGGTACGACTTCTTCGGAGCGAGGACATGGGCCACTACAAGAGCAACCTGCGTGACCTGGAGTTCACCCTCTTCGAGGTGTTCCGGGTGCAGGAGCAGATGGGCGTCGGGCCGTTCGCTGAGATGGACCGCGAGACCGCGCACGACGTGCTGAGCGAGATCGACCGGCTGGCCCGCGGGCCGCTGTCGGAGTCCTTCGCCGAGTCTGACCGCAACCCGCCGGTGTTCGATCCCGAGACGCATACCGTTGAGCTTCCCGCCGCGTTCGAGAAGTCGTTCAAGGCGTTGTGGGACGGCGAGTGGTACCGGCTGGACCTGCCCACCGAGCTGGGCGGTTACGGTGCGCCCGCCACCTTGCGCTGGGCCGCTTCGGAGCTGCTGCTGGGCGCCAACCCGGCGGCCTTCATGTACATGGCCGGACCGAGCATGGCCCGCGTGGTGCACGACAACGGCACCTCCGAGCAGCAGCGCTGGGCCCAGATCATGATCGACAACGGCTGGGGCGCGACGATGGTGCTCACCGAGCCCGACGCAGGCTCGGACGTGGGCGCCGGGCGGACCAAGGCGATCGCCCAGCCCGACGGCTCCTGGCACCTCGAGGGCGTGAAGCGGTTCATCACCTCCGCCGAGCACGACCTGACCGAGAACATCATGCACATGGTGCTGGCCCGGCCCGAAGGACCGGGAATCACCGCAGCTCCGGGCACCAAGGGACTGTCGCTGTTCCTGGTGCCGAAGTACCACTTCGACCCCGAGACCGGTGAACTGGGCGCCCGTAATGGCGCGTTCGTCACCGGCGTCGAGCACAAGATGGGCATCAAGGTCTCGACGACCTGCGAACTCACCTTCGGCGCGCACGGCACGCCTGCGGTGGGCTGGCTGCTCGGTGGGGTGCACGACGGCATCGCGCAGATGTTCCAGGTGATCGAGTACGCCCGGATGATGGTCGGCACCAAGGCCATCGCGACGCTGTCCACCGGGTACCTCAACGCGCTGGAGTTCGCCAAGCAGCGGGTACAGGGCGCCGACAGCACGCAGATGCTGGACAAGAGCGCGCCTCGGGTGACGATCACCCACCACCCGGACGTGCGCCGGATGCTGATGTTGCAGAAGGCATACGCCGAGGGCCTGCGCGCGTTGTACCTCTACACCGCGACCTACCAGGACGCGGTCGCGCTGGGCGGTGCGGATGCCGAGCTGGCCGAGCGGGTCAACGACCTGCTGCTGCCGATCGTCAAGGGCGTCGGCTCGGAGCGAGCCTACGAGATGCTCACCCTGTCGCTGCAGACCCTGGGCGGATCCGGCTTCCTGCAGGACTACCCCATCGAGCAGTACATCCGGGATGCCAAGATCGACAGCCTGTACGAGGGCACCACCGCCATCCAGTCCCAGGACTTCTTCTTCCGCAAGATCGTCCGGGACAGGGGCCAGGCGATCGGGCACCTGAACAACCAGATCCAGGCGTTCCTCGACGCCCACAATGACTCATCACCGCGTGGTAACGGCAGGCTCAAGGAGGAGCGGGCGCTGCTCGCGACCGCCCTGAGTGACCTGCAGGGGATGCTCGGGGCCATGATCGGCTTCCTGACCTCGGCGCGGGAGGACCCGCGCAACACCTACAAGGTCGCGCAGCAGACCGTCCGCCTGCTGATGAGCACCGGCGACGTCGTGATCGGCTGGCTGCTGCTGCGTCAGGCCGAGGTGGCGCTGGCCGCCCTGGGTGGCGAGGTGAGCGAGCAGGATCGGGCCTTCTACGACGGCAAGGTCGCCGCGGCCTGCTTCTTCGCCCGCAACGTCCTGCCCGAACTCACCGCCCGCCGCGCGATCGTCGAAGCGACCGACAACTCCCTGATGGACGTCCCCGAAGCCGCCTTCTGAGTGACCCGTGAGTGGCGTTGGGTGCTATAGCACCCAACGCCACTCACGGGTCGCAGATGATCCGAGGCTGGGGGTTGTAGACCACCTTGCGGGTCTCCCGGTCGATCTCAGCGCCACTACCGGCGTCCCGGATTACCCGGGTGTCGGTGACGGTGAAGCCCCTCGATCCGGTGGTGCTGATGCAGCCCTCTCCGCCGATCCTGCGGGTCTCCGGCTCGGTGGCGTTCGTGCGTGGCCCAGTGATCGACTCCACGTCGACGTGCTTGGTGCCCCAGAACGTCACCGTGACAGAGGTCGGGGTCCAGGCGGTCTGGATGAGGATGCCGGTCGGCGAGTCGTTGCGGAACTTGACGTCGATGGCGCCTTCGTACACGGTCGCCTCGCGGCCGGCCGGGTAACGGCTGATGTAGTAGCTGTGTTCCTTGTGCGAGACGTCCACCATGCCGGCGAAGTACGCCGCGTTGTACAGGGTGGTGGCGAACTGGGATACCCCACCGCCGATGCCCCGCGCCGGGCGGCCGTCGTCGATGATGCCGGCCTCGCTGTAGCCGCTGGCGGCATTGCGCGGACTGGTGCGTCCGTTGAGGCTGAACGTCTCCCCTGGCCGCACGATCGCGCCGTTGGTCTGCTCGGCGGCCCGGCGGATGTTCTTCCCCGAGTCGGTGGCGAACCCGCCGGTGGTGAACGTGCTGATCCTGGTCGTGATCCCGAGTTGGTTGGCCTGCTCGGTGGTGAGCTCCGGGGTTTCGGTGACGTACACGGCGGGCAGGGTGCGTTCGACACCGATCGCCTGCAGCACATCGGGCAGCGGCACCAGGCTCTTCTCCCAGTCGATGGCGCGGCCTTCGGTCGAGGGCAGCACCACCGGTTGCCCGCCCTCGAGCACGATTCCGGCGTCTGCGCCGGGCTGCTCGGTCTCCGCGAGCTGCGGGGCCAGCGCGTCGATCACCATCGGATTGTCGACGGTGGTGGCCAGGCCACCCTGGCCGTCCGGGGCGAAGCGCAGCGCTGCCGCGATGACCTCCGGTTCGAGCACGGCCGCACGGCCCTCACCGGTGACCGTGATCGGGCCGGACACCGCGGGCTCGACGATGCTGCGCAAGGTGGCCCGAATCCCGTCGGGGGTGGTGGTCACCGGCAGCGTGGTGACCGGGACCTGCACCGGGCCGCCACGGACCCAGTCGGCGAGCAGCGCGTCGGTGGCCGCCGGCAGGTCCAACCGCTGGCCGGGCACCGGGTCGACCGGGATCGGCACGATCCCCTCGAAGCGAATGGTGCCCTCGACGGGGTCGCGGTCGATCTGCGGGAGCAGCCCCTCCAGCGCGGCGCTGAGGGTCTCCCGGTCACCGCTGGTCACCACGCCCAGTTCGCGGTTGGTGAACAGCGAGGCGAACCGGATCCACGGGTTGAGCGGCTGCTCCCCTGCCTGGTCGAGCGTGCCGGGCCAGTCCAGCGTGAGACCAGCCTGCTCGGGGACGAGGTTTGCGTCGACATCACCGGCACGGATCGTCACCAGTCGGGCTAACCGGGGCTCGATCTGCTCGCGGAGCCGCTGCTCGGCGGTCGCGCGATCCAGACCACCCACATCGACGCCCGCGACGACCACCCCGCGCGGCACCTCGCCGCGGGAAACCCCGACGTCAATGCCGTAGGCCAGCAGCAGCAGTCCGAATAGTGCGGCTGCCACGATCCCGCCACGGCGCAGCGGACTCCCTGAGCCCCCGGCCGAAACGACGGGGATCACCACCGTGGTCGCCGTGTCGTCGATGGTGTCTCGCGGTGCCGTGGCCTCCCCTTCGGCCGGGCTCGGGACGTGTAGCACGCCATCGGGTGCAGCGGGCTCCCGCACGGCGTGACCGCCCACCGCGGCAGAGGTGTCGCCGTCACCCTGACCGATGGTCTCGACAGCGCCCTGCACGCTCGCGCCTGCGTCGCAGGCGTCAAAGCCCGCGGTGGGCTCCGCCTCGGCGGCATTGGAGCGGTCGGCGAGCGGTGTGCTGCTGTCGGTCCGAAGCGGCTCCTCGAACCAGGTCCTTGCTTCGTGCTGTGCCGACTTGTCGGGCACCGCACCCCCTCTCGGTCAGCGGGGCAGGCACTCGTGGTGCCCGTCCCCTCTTAAGGACGTCACAGATAGAGGCCGGTTCCATGCTCGGGGCGCTCACTGGCCACGGCTTGCAGGTCCCGTTCCCGCATGACCAAGTAGACGTCCCCGCGCACCTCGACCTCGAACTGGTCCTCGGGGCTGAACAGCACCCGGTCGCCCACCTGGACGGTGCGGACGTGATGTCCGACTCCGGACACTTCTCCCCACGACAACCGCCTGGCCATCTGTGCCGTCGCCGGGATGACGATGCCGCCGCTGCTCCGACGCTCACCCTCCTCGGCCGTCACTCGCACCATGACACGGTCATACAGCATCTGGATCTCGAGTTTGCTGTCGGGCACCGCGAAAGGGTACGTGGCCCCTCGTCGCTGCTCCTCGGGTACCGCCGCAGCACCGCTCGCTATCGGCGCTGGAACCTGGGGAATCTACGCTGGGGAATCTACGCATGGAAACCCCGTAACGCTGCCAGGTCGGGGGTCCAGCAGCGTCACGGGGCTGTCCGTGTCATCGCTACGCATTCTCGAGCCGTTACAGATCCCGGCGCATCCACCCGCGATTCACTCGTTCGGCCTAAGGCCCAGCAGGTCACGCGGACGGCTGCCCGAGCAGGAAGCGCCCGAAGTGCGGCACCGTGAACGCGATCTGCCCACGCTCTCCGGAATAGACCAGGCCCTTCTTGAGCAGGCTGTCCCGGGCCGGGGACAGCGAGGAGGGTCGGCGGCGGAGGTCCTCAGCCACCTGTGCGGTACCTATCGGCTCGTCCCGGCCACCGGTGAGCTCGGCCATCGACTGCAGGTACTCCCGCTCCGCGGGGGTGGCCCGCTCGTACCGGGACCCGAAGAACCCGACGGCCAGTTCGGCCTCGGCCTCGGGCGCAGCCACCTGGACGTCGGTAATCCCGATCGGGGACGCTGGGGCAGCGTCCCAGGCCGCCTTGCCGTAGGCCTGCACGAAGTAGGGGTAGCCGCCGGAGGTCTCGAACAGCACGTCCAACGCCTCCGGGGTGATCACGGCATCCTCCCGCTCGACCGGCGCGACCACCGCCCGGTCCGCGTCAGTACGGTCCAGCCGGTCGATCCGCACGTAGCGGAACAGTCGCTCGGAGTAGGACTTGGACGCGCTGAGCACGGCGGGCAGGTGCGGCAGGCCAGCGCCGACCACCACCAACGGCGCCCTGGACTGCGACATCTCGTGGCACGCCGCGCACAGCGCGGAGACGTCGTCGGGCGCCACGTCCTGCATCTCGTCGATCAGCAGCGCCACCCCGGTGCCCACGTCGCCGGCCAGTTCAGCGACCTCGGTGAACAACTCCACCAGGTCGATCTCGATATCCCCGGAGTCGGCCCTGCCCGCGATGGCGGGCACGTCGATGCCAGGCTGCCAGCGGTCGCGCAGCTTGGCGTGCTCCGGGGCGGCCCGCAGAGCGAATGCCTTGAGCACCCCGAGCACCTCCTCGACCCGGCCCGGAGCCCGGTGGCGCAGGGCGATGTCCCGAATTGCCCGGTGCAGCGCCGCGGACAACGGTCTACGCAGCTCGCCGTCCGGCCGGGCCTCGACCTTGCCGGCACCCCAGCCCCGGTGCAGCGCCATCGACCGGAGCTCACCGAGCAGCACGGTCTTGCCCACCCCGCGCAGGCCGGTCAGCACGAGGGAACGTTCCGGACGGCCCCGCGCCACGCGCTCAAGTACCACCTCGAACGCCGCTACCTCACGGTCCCGCCCGGCCAGTTCCGGCGGTCGCTGGCCGGCGCCGGGGGCGAACGGGTTGCGCACCGGATCCATCCTCGGACTGTATCCGGCTCTCTAGCGCTGAGCGCAGATTCCGCGATACACCCCGATCGGCGTGTCGCCGCGCGAAGACGGCGCCGACGAGTACGTCCGTGATCTCTGCCAACGCCCGCGCGCTTGGTAAACCTGTATTCGGCTCTCTAGCTCCGACCGAAGATTCGGCGATAGACCCCGATCTGCGGCGAACGGGCGCTCACCGAACGCCCTCGACCGGGACCCCAGGAGCGACCGTTCCCCGTACGTGATCACTTGTCTGCCAATCGTGCGGCCATACGACCACACGGCTTGCGGCCAGGTGTCCACGAACCTAACGGCCAAGTGTCCATAATGGGATGGTGAACGAGCATCACGACCTGGTTACCCGCAAGGTGGAGCCGCTGATCATGGAAGCGCTCGGCGACACCAGGGTGGTCACCATCAACGGCGCGCGGCAGGCAGGCAAGAGCACCCTGGCCAGACTCGCCGCCGCCACCGCGACCAACCCGGTGATCCGCCTGCTCGACGACCCCGCCACGTTGCGTTCCGCGCAGGACGACCCCACTGGCTTCATCGACCACGACGGTCTGCTGGCCCGGCAGCTGTCCTGGAACGAGCAACGCGCTCATCTCTTCCACTACCGGACCAAAGACAAGATCGAGGTGGATGCCGTGCTCGAGTCCGCCGACGGCCGCGTGGTGGGCATCGAGGTCAAGGCAGGCTCCACCGTCCGCACCAACGATCTTGCCGGCCTGCGGCATCTCGCGAACCGGCTCGGCCCGCGGTTCATCGCCGGCTACCTGCTCTACACCGGACAACAGACGCTGCCCTTCGGCGACCGACTGTGCGCACTCCCGATCGACGCGCTCTGGCGCACGGCCCCGTAAGCCCAGGCCGAACAGGTGCGCACGGTCGCACGGCCCGTCGTGCTGCGGCCGCATCGGTCCTGTGGCAACGTGGACGGGTGGTAGACGGGGCGGGTGCCTGCGGTGACGAGGGCCGCCGCACGCAATGGTGCACGCCTGTCGGCGCAGCCGAACTGCTGCTGCGGGCCCCGGACGCGCACCGAAAACCTCTCGTGTTGCTGCAGCGTCAGGGGCCCCCGAGCCAGGACCGGGCGGGCCGCTGGGGACTGCCGAACGCAGCCTGGCGCAGCGACGAGACGCCGGAGGGCAGGGCGCTGCGGATCGCGCAGACCATCGGCGTGCCCCCGGGCCGGCTCCGGATGCGGGGCGAGCGGGTGGACCGCCAGCGTGCTGACCGCCGCTGCACGACGACGGTGATTGCCGACGTCTCCGCGCCGTTGCCCGGGCAGGCAGGCCGCGTGGATGCCGAGTTGGCCTGGGTCCCCGAGCCCGAGGTCGTCGCGCGGGACCTGCATCCGGCCTTCGCCGCTCGCTGGCCCGCGCTGCAGGCGCCCGAGACCGGTCTGCTGGTGGACGCCGCCAACGTCGTCGGCTCCCGCCCCGACGGCTGGTGGCGGGATCGAGCCGGCGCTGCCGAGCGCCTGCTCCGGGACATCGCCGCGGCCGCGCCTGGCGTCCTCGCGGTGTCGGCGGACCTGGTCCGGTGGGTCACCCGCCCGGTGGTGGTACTGGAGGGGGCAGCCAAGCGGGCACCCGACGTCCCCGGTCTCGAGGTGATCCGCGCCCCGGGGTCCGGCGACGACACCATCGTCGACGTCGCCCGCCGCGGTGGTGAATGGGTGGTGGTCACCGCCGACCGGGGCCTGCGCTCCCGGCTGCCCTCCGGCGCCCGCCCCGTCGGGCCGTCCACCCTGCGCTCCTGGCTTTCCCCGGCAGCAGGCGGATGGCTTCCACCAGAGCGTCGGCGTCGCGGCGACGCTCAGTAGGTGATCGCCAGCGCGGGGTCGGCGAGCAGGGCACCAAGGTCGGCGAGGAATTGGGAGCCCTGCTGGCCGTCGACCACCCGGTGGTCGAAGGACAGCGCGAGTTGGCAGACCTTGCGCGGCACGACGGCGCCGTCCAGTACCCACGGCATATCCCGGATCGCGCCGAGCGCCAGGATCGCCGACTCGCCCGGGTTGAGGATCGGCGTGCCGGTGTCCACCCCGTATACCCCGACATTGGTGATGGTGATCGTGCCACCGACCATGTCGCCCGGCGGTGTGCGGCCTTCGCGTGCGGTCGTCGTGAGGGCCTCCAGCGCAACGGCGAGTTCGCGCAGCGACATCCGGTCCGCGTCCCGGATCTTGGGCACCACCAGCCCGCGCGGGGTGGCTGCGGCGATCCCGAGGTGCACGTAGTCGAAGTAGATGATCTCGCCGGCCGCCTCGTCCCAGCTCGCGTTGGCCTCTGGGGTTCGCCGGATGGCGAGGCACAGCGCTTTGGCGGCGAAGACCAGCGGGGTCAGCTTGATGTCGCGGAACTGCGGCTGCTCCTTCAGCCGGGCCCGCAGCTCCATCATCGGTGTCACGTCGAGGCTGAGGAACTCGGTCACATGCGGTGCGGTGAACGCCGAGGCCACCATCGCCGCCGCGGTGGCCTTACGCACTCCGCGAATCGGTTCCCTGCGCAGCCGCCCACGGGACCCGGTGCCAGTGGACCCCGTGCCGTTGACCCCGGCGGGTACGGGGTGCGCAGGGTGCGCGGCACGCTGTACGTCCTCCCGGGTGATCACCCCATCGGCCCCTGAGCCGGGCACCGTGCGCAGGTCGATCCCGAGTTCCCTGGCCAGCTTGCGCACCGGCGGCTTGGCCTGCGGCACCAGAGCGTCTTCGGCCGGCACCGCCGCAGCGGGCGCTGGATCCTCGGACGGCTGATCCTCGGACGGCGCTGCCGCCGCGGGTGCAACGGGCGCGGCGGCTGGGGCAGGCCCGGCCGCGAGGGGAGCCACGGTGCCCTTGCGCGGCCGCCGGGTCACGGCGGCGCTACGCGGGCCATAACCGACCAGGTTGGGGGTCCGTGACTCGCCACCGGCCGGGCCGGCTGGCGATGGCTGCCCGGCGCCGTCTGCCGAGCTGGGCCGGTCCGTAGCAGGCGCCGTCGTGGCGGGGTCCAGGTCGATCGCGACGAGCGGTGCGCCCACCTGCACGGTCGCCCCGGGTTCGGCGTACAACTCGGTGACCACCCCGGCCCATGGGCAGGGCAGCTCGACGGACGCCTTGGCCGTCTCGATCTCGACGATGACCTGGTTGACCGCGACGGTGTCACCGGCCGCGACGTGCCAGGTGAGGATCTCGGCCTCGGTGAGGCCCTCCCCGACGTCGGGCAAAGGGAACTGTTTGATGGGTGCCATCTGCTCAACCTCAGTGCGCCAGCACGCGGTCGAGGGCGTCGAGCACCCGGTCCAGATCGGGCAGGTAGTCGTCCTCGCACTTCGCCGGGGGGTAGGGAGTGTCGTACCCGGTCACTCTGAGCACCGGCGCCTCCAGCGAGTAGAAGCATTCCTCCGATACCCGGGCGGCCACCTCGGCGGTCAGGGACACCTCGCCCGGCGCCTCAGACACCACGATCAGCCGCCCGGTGCGCCGCACCGAGTCGAACACCGGCGCGAGATCCAGCGGGGACAACGTGCGCAGGTCGATCACCTCAAGCTGGTGGGAGTCCTGCTCGGCCGCGATGGCGGCATCCAGCACGGTGCGCACCATGGGGCCGTAGGTCACGACCGTCGCCGTCGTCCCTGAGCGCAGCACCCGGGAGGCGAACAGCGGAGCGGGCGTTGCGGTGGTGTCCACCTCGGCCTTCTCCCAGTACCGTCGCTTCGGCTCGAAGAAGATCACCGGATCGTCGCAGGCGATCGCCTGCTGGATCATCCAGTACGCGTCGACCGGGTTGGCACAGGCGACGACCTTGAGCCCGGGGGTATGCGCGAAGTAGGACTCGGGGGACTCCGAGTGGTGCTCCACTGCCCCGATGCCGCCACCGTGCGGGATGCGCACCACGACGGGCATCCGGACCTTGCCCTGCGAGCGGTAGTGCAGCTTGGCGAGCTGGGAGACGATCTGATCGAAGCCAGGGAAGACGAACCCGTCGAACTGGATCTCGCATACCGGGCGGTAACCGCGGACCGCGAGCCCGACCGCGGTACCGATGATCCCGGACTCGGCCAGCGGGGTGTCCAACACCCGCTGCTCGCCGAAGTCCTTCTGCAACTCGTCGGTGATCCGGAAGACACCGCCGAGCTTGCCGACGTCCTCGCCCATCACGATGACCTTGGGGTCGGCCTCCATCGCGGCACGCAGCCCAGCGTTCAGCGCTTTCGCCATTGTGAAGCTCGCTACCGCTACTTCTGCCGGGGCCGCGTTATCCAGCTGTTGCACCGTTGACATGTTCCACTCCTCCCACCGCAGGCGTTCGTGGCGCCCGGGGCGGTTGCAAGACCTCCGGCGCGGGGTTGCCCGGTCGGGCGACCCGGCACCGGTGAGCCGTGATGGGGCCCGCTCCACCATTTTTACATGGACGCGCCGACCGTGGCAGCAGATCGCCCGAACAGCTTTTCCGAGGTGTAACGATTTTCGGCACCACAATCGTTCAGGAACCGAAACTCGGAATCCCTACCATTGCAGCAGGCTGCTCAGGATTCGCTGAAACCCGCTTGGTAGGTGAGGTACTGCTCACGTTGGGCTTCCAACGTCGGGGACAGCTCCGCGTAGACCTCGGAGAAGATCCGTTCCGGCCCGGGGGCAGGCATCGAGAAGCAGTACTCCCGCAGCCGGGCGGCCAACTCGTCGGCCTCAGCGGCGACACCGTCGAAGAACTCCGGCTCCGCCAGCCCCTCCCGCACCAGGTGTACCCGAACCCGCTCGATCGGGTCCTTGAGCTTCCACGCCTCCAGCTCGTCGGCGACCCGGTAGCGGGTGGCGTCGTCGGACGTGGTGTGCGCGCCCATCCGATAGGTGGACGCCTCGATCAGCACGGGGCCGTTGCCGGTGCGGCACTCCTGCAGCGCCCAGCGGGTGACCGCCAGGGTGGCGAGTACGTCGTTGCCGTCCACCCGGATCCCGGGAAAGCCGTAGCCCTGAGCCCGGCGGTACAGCGGCACCCGGCTCTGTCGCTCGACCGGTGCGGAGATCGCCCACTGATTGTTCTGGCAGAAGAACACCACCGGCGCGTCGTAGACCGCGGCCCAGACGAAGCCCTCGTGCACGTCGCCCTGGGAAGTGGCGCCGTCACCGAAGTAGCAGATCGTCGCCTCACCGGTGACGGCATCGCCGATCTTCCCGTCCAGCCGCTGCCCCATTGCGTAACCGGTGGCATGCAGGCACTGGTTGGCGATCACGATCGTGTAGAGGGCGAACCCGGTGCTGATCGGGTCCCACGAGCCTTGGTCGGTGCCACGGAAGATGCCGAGCAGCTCGGTGGGATCTACTCCGCGGCACCAGGCGACACCATGCTCGCGGTAGGACGGGAAGGCCATATCCTGCGGGGCCAGCGCGCGGCCGGAGCCGATCTGCGCGGCCTCCTGACCGAGCAGCGGGGCCCAGAGACCGAGCTGGCCCTGCCGTTGCAGCGCGTGCGCCTCCTGGTCGGCCCTGCGGACCAGCACCATGTCCCGGTACAGCGACTGCAGCTCCGCCGCGGAGACGTCGAGGCCGAACTGCGGATGAGAGACGCGTTCACCTTCGGGAGTGAGTAACTGGACCTGGTCATCGCTCCCGGAGGTGGCGCGCAACCCCGCGAGCATCTGCTGAGGGGTATGCGTGGCGTCCATCGTGGGTGGCGGCAAGGGACGGTTCCAGCCGGGCGGGACAGGATGGGGGGACGACATCTGCTGCTCCATCGGCCCGGGACGGCTCAGTACCGGTCGTGCGGCCCGCCGCCGTGCCTGCGATCGCGGTGGACGAAACCGTCGACCTTGCGTACCGCATCGTCGATCTGCCGGTGGTACTTGCCATGGGTGCGCTTGTCCGCGAACCGGGCCGCCTTGTCGGTGATCTGGCGAACCTTGTCGGGGTTGCGACCGGTGTAGCTCCTGGCCCGGTCGACGATCCTGCGGGCATTGCTGAACAGACTCATGCGTCCTCCTCGTGATGGCACACTCTTGTTGACAGCGTCGTACCTACCACAGTACGTCGTGCGGGGAGGTGTCCGTCGATGCTGCACTGAGTCAGCAGGCCGGATCGCGCCACCGACGCGCATCCTCACCGCGTGCTCGACCGGCCGTGCTGCCCGGCTGCACCTTCGTCCCCCACCTCCTTGACCGCGCCGGGGAAAAGGCCGTCCAGCACGTTCTTCGCACGGTACAGCTCGGCGTTCACCTGGTCCCGCAACTGGGCCAGCCGCTGCACCTCCTGCGCGCTGGCCCGCTCCCGCTGCCCGGCGGACGCAGTGGCCGAGGCGACCAGCCGGTCCGCCTCGATCCGGGCCTGTTCGACGAGCCGGGCGGCCTGGCCCCGGGCCGTCTTGCGAACCTCGTCGGCCTCCTGCGCGGCGGCCTTGCGCAGCTGCTCGGCCTCCTGCGCGGCGGCCTTGCGCAGCTGCTCGGCCTCCTCGGTGGCCGCCGCGCCGACCTTCTCCGCTTCAGCCTGGCGCGCGACGATCTCAGCCGCGGCGCGCTTGCGGCGCTTCTCCGCCTCCGCCCGGGCCTGCTCGACCAGCGCGGCCGCTTCGGCGCCTGCCTGGCTGCGGGCCTCGCGGGCCTCCTCCTCAGCGATCAGGAGGATCTTCTCCACGCGGGCACCGAAGCCGGCGTCCGAGCCGGCCCGGGACGCGCCCGAACCAGCCCCGGGACCGCTCGCACCAGCCCCGGAGCGCATCTGGTTCACCTCCTCCTCCAGTGCCGCGGCCCGTGCCTGGGCCGCCCGCAGGGCGTGCTCCGCAGCGGCCAACTCGGCGGCGAGAAAGCGGATCCGCTCATCGACCTGCCGCTTGTCGTAACCCCTCAGCGCGACGTCGAACGGGGCGTCTTTCAGGTCCTTGCGATCCAAGCGGTCCACGCTGCCTCCCGTGCTGGATATCCCCCATGCTCGGCGAGTCGATGGCGGTCGCTCAACCGGGCCGGACCTGCGAGCGCCCGACGGGCGGCCGTTGCACCCGAACAGACCAATGAGGCTAACCCTGCCAAGTCCCGGTACCCGGCGTCGCAGCCCGGCTATCCTCGGCACCCATCCGGGCAGACCCGTCCAGCGGGGGCCAACCCAGCAGGAGGCAGAACGGTGAGCTACCAGGGACCACCCGGGCGCGACCGTTCCGGGCCGCCGCCTCGGCGGCCGAGCCACTACATGCCACCACAGAACCCGCGCGCCCGGTCCGGCCCGCCCCCGCCCCCGCCGCCACCGACCGCCCAACATAGGCCACCGACCGCCCAGCCCCGCCGACCGTCCGCGCAGCCCAGGCCACCGTCCGCGCAGCCCAGGCAACCGTCCGCCCGGTACGGGCCCGCGCTGCGCCGCCCGGGTGAGGCACCGCCCGCGCCGCGTCGACGCCGTCGCCCCGCCCGGGTGCTGGGCGCGCTCCTGGGCGTGCTGCTGCTGCTGATCGTCGGGCTGGCGGTCTACGTCGACCGGTCGCTCAACCGGGTCGACGCGCTGGCCGACTACCCCGAGCGGGCCGGGAACACCCCCGGTACCAACTGGCTGATCGTCGGCTCGGACAGCCGCGCCGGGCTGACCCCGGCGGAGGAGGCCGCACTGACCACCGGGGACGAAGCCGCAGCGGGCGGCCAGCGCACCGACACGATCATGCTGCTGCACATCCCCGGAGTGCTCAGCGATGCCCCGCCGACGCTGGTGAGCCTGCCGCGGGACTCCTCGGTACCGATCCCCGGCCAGGGCCGCCGCAAGCTCAACGCCGCCTACGCCATCGGCGGACCCACCCTGCTGGTGCAGACCGTGGAGTCGGTCACCGGGGTGCACGTGGACCACTACGCCGAGATCGGGTTCGGCGGCTTCGCCGGCCTGGTCGATGACATCGGCGGCGTGACACTCTGCCCTGCGGAGCCGATCGACGACCCGCTGGCCGGGCTGAACATCCCCGCCGGCTGCCAGGAACTCGACGGCCCGCAGGCGCTCGGGTACGTGCGCACCCGGGCCTCGCCCCGGGGCGACCTGGACCGGGTAGCCCGTCAGCGGGAGTTCGTCAGTGCGCTGGTCGCCACGGCGACCGGCCCCTCGGTGCTGCTCAATCCGCTGCGGATCGTGCCGCTGGCGGCGGGCGCGCCCGAGGCGGTCACCGTCGACAACGGTGACCACGTGTGGCACCTGGCCAGGCTGGCCTGGACTATGCGCGCGCTGTCCGGGCCGGACGCGGTGACCACGACGGTGCCGATCGCCGGCTTCGGCGCGGTTGGCGACGGCGGCTCAGCTGTGCTCTGGGACCGCGAACGAGCGGTGCAGATGTTCGACGCACTGGCTGAGGACCGCCCGGTGCCGCCGGAGGCATTAGGGCCGTGAGTTAGTGCCCCCATGGTGCAGAACTCGTCGTTGCGGATGCGACCGGTACGGTCGATCTGCCGGACCTAGGGTGGACGGATGGCCGACGACGCCGTGCTCACCGAGTTGCTGGCGGCCGTCGACGCCAGCCCGGACGTGGTGCCGCTGCGGTTGCGAGTCGCCGAGCTGCTCACCGACCGTGGGCGCTACACCGAGGCCCTGGCGCACTGCACCGCCGCGCTGCAGCACGACCCGGGCAATGCCGAGGCCGTGACGGTCCGCGCCGACAACGAAGGCGTCTTCGTGCTCGGCGCGACCAACCACCCCTGGGACGTCGACTCCGCGCTGCGCCGTCCCGGACGCTTCGACCGGATGCTGCTGGTGCTACCCCCGGATCCACCCGCCCGCACTGCGATCCTGCATTACCACCTGCGTGGGCGGCCGCTGTCCGGGATCGACATCGACGCGCTGGTGCGCACCACCGTGGACTTCTCCGGAGCGGACCTGGGGCACCTCTGTGAGTCGGCGACCGAGCGAGCGCTGGCCGCGTCCATCGCGACCGGCTCGGTGCGTCCGGTCACCATGGCCGACCTGAGCGCGGCGCTACGCGAGGTGCGCCCCAGTACCGGGCCGTGGTTCGCCATCGCCCGCAACGTCGCCACCTTCGCCAACTCCGACGGCAGCTATGACGACCTCGTCCGCTATCTGCGGACCCGGAAGAAGCGGTGAACGAGGCGTCGGTGCACGTTGCCCAGCGCGTCGAGCACCTGCGTCTGCTGGGCAGGTGCGACGAGGCTGAACGAGTGGCCCGCGACGCGCTGGCCGCCGATCCTTCGGACGGGCTACTGCGCTACGCCCTGGCCACCGTGCTGCACCAGGCAGGCAGGTATACCGACGCGCTCGACGCGGCCGACGCAGCGGTTGCCGAACTGCCCGAGCCGGCCGTGCACCGGCACCGCGCGCTGGCGCTGTCGGCCCTGGGCAGGCATGCGGAGGCCGTAGAAGCCAGCGCTACCGCCGTGTCGCTCGATCCGCACGCCGCCACCTCGTCGCTCGTGCACGCGGCCGTGCTGCAGCAGGCCCGCGCGATGCCAGCCGCCCTCGATGCCGCCCAGCGGGCCGTCGCGCTCGCTCCGGAGAAGCCCGCCGCGCACCTCGTCATGGGTGGAGTCTGCGCTGATCTCGGGGACCGAGCGGCCGCCCGGGTGGCCTACCGACAGGTCTTGCGGCTGGACCCGGACAACGCTGCGGCCCGCCACGACCTCGCCGTGCTCGACCTGGTGCAGGGCCGGGCCGGGCAGGCCCTGGTCGGCTTGCTGGACGCCGGGGCCCTGGACGCCGGGGCCCCGGATGCCGGTGGGCTGGGTTCCGGTGGCGGACTGCCTGTGCTGAGCAACATCGTCGCGGTGCTCTGGCGGTTGTCCTGGTACCTGCGGCTGGTGCTGTTCGTCTCGATGTTCCTGGTGGGCACGGCAGCGGTGGCGGGCCAATCAGAGCCGCGCTTCGAATCCAGCATCCAGGCCAGGATCGCGGCCGCCGGCGTGCTCGTGATCGCCGGGCTGGTCATCTGGCGGTTCGTCCGTAGGCTTCCACCGCAGGGCGGCCGGGTGCTGGCTACGGCGGTCCGATCGGATCGGCTGCTCGCTACCAGCGGGGTGCTTACCGCAGCCGGGTTCGGTGTCTACGCGGTGATCGTCGTGACCGGTTACGGATCACTGATCATGTTGGTGTTCGCACTGGTCGTCGCCCTGTTCGTGATCACTATGAGCGCCGGTGCCCGCAACCGCCACCAGTAGCGCATGGACAAGCATTATCCTGCTGATGCCGGGAGCGATCAGTGTGCAACTGGGTGGAACCTCAGCGGCGCGGGCTGGGTGGCCGGTAACGGATCGTCTCGTGACGCGATTGGCCAGGTAGGGCTGGCCTGTAGGAGGGAGTGGGTTGTGAAGTTTGATATGGGGTCGCAGACGCTCAGTAGTCTGACCCGCCAGACCCAGGGTGCCTCGGATGATCTGGGGTCGTTGATCCAGCAGTTGATCGTGGCGGCGGAGCCGTTGCAGGGCAACTTCAACGGTGCAGGCCGGGCGGCGTTCGACGGGTTCAAGGCGAACGCGGACGCGATCACTGCGGAGCTGAACGCCTCGCTGGCCGCGATTCTGGGTGGGCAGTCGGGGATGGACTCCGCGTTCGGCCAGGGTGACGTGGAGATGGCGGACAACGCCTCCAGCGCGCAGGGGTCGGCGAACTTCGACGCGGCCCGGTTCTCCGGGTCCCGCTGAGTGGGAGGCGGAGCTATGACATTGGATCGGCGCAGTTTCGACACCGGAGTGTCCCAGCAGGTGCAGGGTGACCTGGCCGGGGTCGTCGCCCGGCTGGAGGCCGCCATCGCGCAGCGACAGGCGGACGTGAATGCCGCGATGAGCGATTTCACAGCTGATGGGGTATCGGAGGAGTACCGCACGGTGGAGACCCGGTGGAACCGAGCGGCCACCGAGGTCCGTCAGATCATCGACCTGGTGAAGACCACCATGACCCGCAACGACGAGACCGCGGGGACCACGATGTCGAAGGCCCGCGCCGCGGTGCAGTCCATCGGCTGAGTTCGCCGAGCGGGAAGCGGAGGGGTGCCCCTGCTCCGATAGACTCCGGTTCCGCGGACTACGTCGGCAATACCGACTTCCGGACGACACCGGACGACTGGCAGCGGTTAGAGCAGACCTACCCATTCTGGGCAGACGACTTGGACGCTGTGAGGCACCTCGTGAATGACCATCCGCACTACGGCGGGATTCCTGAATCCGACCTCGTAGCACTACGCGGGTACACTCGAGATGAATTCTACGGCCCCATGAACAGCGCGCTACGCCACGGCGACGCGGCCGCATTGCAGCACCTCGACCCGCTCGTCCGCGGAACCACCAGCGCGCTGAACCAGTTGCCGGAGTATTCGGGGACAGTCTTCCGTGGGATTCGCACCGACCCGGTGGGTGCAGCGGAGATCGCCGCGAGGTACAACCCCGGTGACGTCGTGCCCGAGCACGCATTCACCGGTACCTCCGCAGACGTCACCAAGAGCTTCGATGGGCCAATCGAAATGGTCATCGACTCGAAGACGGGCCGCGACATTACCGACATCTCCCGCTACGGTACGCTTGAGCGAGAGGTCTTGTTCGCTCCAGGCACTCGGTTCGAGGTGCTAGATCGAGCCTTCGATGATGCCAGCCAGAAGTGGCGAATCATCTTACGTGAAGTCTGAAAGGAAGTACATCATGCCCAGCGAAGAGGATGAGCGCAAGGCAGCGCTGGAGCGGGGCCGTGAAGCCTTCCGCCGTCGGGACGCCGTCCCCGAGGAGGAGCGCACGGAGTTTCCTCGGCCCGAGCGATTCTCTGACTTCGCCATCGGATTCGACGAGAAAGGCAACAAGCTGCCACCAATAGAAGATGAACGAGCCCACTGACGGCAACAAAAAATTCCTCAAGGACCGTGCCCTGGGTGCACTACTTGCGGGCGCTGTGGGAGACGCACTCGGTGCGCCTATCGAGTTCATGTCGATCGCCGAGATCAGGCGGCAGTACGGGCCGGCCGGCCTGGCCGACTTCGATGCATCTTATGGCCGGTCTGGTGGCGCCATCACCGACGATACTCAGATGACATTGTTCACCCTGGAGGGCCTCATTCGAGCCCGCGGCGGCACGGCTCCCGAGGTGTCAATCCTGCAGTCGTACCTCCGATGGCTGCACACCCAGGGCGTGCCATGGCACGCGATCGCCCACTCTCCGGTCCTGCCCGAGGCCGAGCCGAGCGGCTGGCTGATCGGCGTACCAGAGCTGCATAGCCGGCGCGCGCCAGGCAATACCTGTCTGTCCGCCTTGCAGGCCGCGACTCGAGGGACCGTAGGAAGCATCAGCACGCCGATCAACAACTCGAAGGGCTGTGGTGCGGTGATGAGAGCCGCCCCCGCGGGGTTCTCCGCCACACCAGCGGATTCCTTCGAACTCGGATGCCGGCTTGGCGCGCTCACCCACGGGCATCCTTGCGGGTATCTTCCCGCCGGCGTACTCGCTGCGGTGGTGTCGCTACTGCTGGGTGGCGCGAATCTGGGTGACGCGTTGCGCTTCGCAATGGACCTGCTGCAGCAGCGGCCAGCGCACCACGAGACGTCCGACGCCCTCGAGGCGGCCATTGCGCTCGCCGCCCGTGGCCGTCCCACCCCAGAGGACCTGGAGACGCTCGGCGCCGGCTGGACCGGCGAGGAAGCGCTGGCGATCGCGGTGTGCGCGGCGATCGCCGCGCCGGACCTCGAAGCTGCTCTGCTGCTTGCCGTCAACCACTCCGGCGACTCTGACTCCACCGGCGCGATCTGCGGGAACCTGCTGGGCGCCCGGGATGGGGTATCCGCCGTACCGTCGACCTGGCTCGACCGGCTCGAACTCCGCGCGGTCATCGAACGGCTCGCAGCCGAAGCTGAGGTAGCTACCTGGGCGCTCCGGGGAGGCCGAAGTGCGCCAGCACGGCCGTGAGCAGCTCATAGGGGGCGCGCTGGGCATCGTCGAGACGGCACCAGCAGGCCGCGGTGCCCGCCACCTCGGCGGCCAGCGCATCGATGACGTCCTGACCGACGGTGCCTGCGCGCGGACCGGAGAACCGGATCCGCTCCAGCACCCCGGTGTCCACCCGCTCGACGTGCAATTGACCGACCAAGCCCGGCCCGACTACGACGACCTGCGTTGGCGTCGGGGCCCGTTCGCGGCAGTGCGCGGTGATCTCCCGAGGGGACCACGGCTGGGTCACCGGCTCGGCTAGCCCCCAGCCAGCGGGGTGCCGCACCGGTCAGCGCCCGCACCGCGGTTTCGGTGCTCGCACCGAGCTCAAGCGCCGAGCCCGCCGCGTGCAGCGTCGAGATCTGCACCTCGAGATCCCCAGACCCGGGCTGTGGGGTGGGGGCCTCGGTGGCCCGCGTGTCGAAGTCGGTCACGAAGCGAAGGCCGCTCCAGCACACCCGGAAGCCAGTGATCCCATCATGAAAACGCCCCGCGCCCTCGCGCACCACCCACTGTCCAGCACCGTCGCGCAGCAGCAGCTCCAGCGGGTAGGTAAGCCAGGCGTGGGCGGGGGTGAGCACCTGCAGTACCCGCCCGGTTGCGGTGGCCTGCACCGCAGCATCGGCCAGCCAGGTGGACAGCGGCACCACAATGCGGTCCTGCTCGACGATCAGCGCCTCCGGGGTAGCCCGGTCGGCAGCCGGGTGCCAGGTCACCGGTTCGACCACGACACCCCCCCGGTCGCGGCGACCAGCGCGTGGGTGAACCGCCGGGCCACCGCCTCGGCCTCCCGATCGGCGCCGGGCGCCCGCGACTCCACCCACCACACCGGATGCGGCACGCCCTCGGCGATCCCGAACAGCCGCTGCGCCTCCCCGGCCACCTGCACCAACCGGGCCCCCTCGATGGTGAGCAACAGCCGGCCGTCGGGATGGTAAAGCTGCACGAGCTGGGCATGTTCGACGGTGTCTACCTTCAGCCCGCCCCCGGCCTGCCGCATCGCCGCCACGATGAGCGCGGCATCGGGCTGGTCGCGGCACAACGCGACGATGTCGAACGTCATGAGCCGTCTTTCCCCCTGCTGAACGCGGCCGACCGGGACGCGGTGGTTTCGGAAGGACCGTCGAAGTAGGCCGTCTGCACGGCGCGGGCAGGCTCGCCCGGGCGGATGTACTGTGCGCGCCCGACCGGCAGCGTCGTCGGGCGGACCCCGGCGAACAGCTGCCCCTCGGTGCGGTCCCCGGACATCAGCAGCGCGAGGCAGCCGGACTCGCGCACGCCGAGGGTGAACGGCTCGTACAGGCCCCGGGAGGCGCCCGCCACCCGCCGGGTCAGCACCACATGCAGCCCCAGGTCACGGCCCGATGCGAGGTAGGGCACGAAAGCCCCGAGCGGCTGGGTCGCCGAGGCGGCCAGCACGTCGTAGTCGTCGATGAGCAGGACGACTCGCGGCGGTGACCCGGCCCCCGGGTTCGCACCGCCTGCTGCGCAGGCAGATCGGATACCGGCCGTACGCCGGGACGGGTCACGCCCCGCCAGCTCCTTGCACACCGCTGCCGCCAGCTGCTGGGCCAGCGCCGGGTTCGGCGCGTAGCCACCGTTATAGGGCTCGGGCACCACGTCGGCCAGCCCGTGCCGCGGGTCGAAGACCGCGAACACCAGTTCGTCGGGGCTGTACTGCTGCACCAGAGCGTCGGCCACCAGCCGCAGCAGGTTGGTCTTGCCGGTGCCGGAGTCGCCGAGCGCGAGCAGGTGCTGGTCACGGCCGAACAGGTCCAGCACTGCGGGCGCGAAGTCGCTCTCGAAGCGGCCGAAGGGCACGGTGCCGGGTGCAGCGGCAGCGTCGGTGAGGTCACTGGCGCGCAGCACCGCGGGCAGCACCCGCACCGGCGGCGGCAGCGGCCCGGTCCACGCGCTGCGCACCAGGGTGGCCGCCTCGGCCAGGGCCGAGCCTGCCGGGTCGGGCAGCGAGTCCAGCCGGGGCAGCGCGATCTGCGCGTAGAGCTTCTCGGTGGTCAGTGCCCGGCCGGGCACGTCGGTGGGCACCCCGCGGGCCAGCTTGCCGTCGATGCTCGACTCGCCAGGCTCGGCCATGCGCAGCTCGACCCGGTTGCCGAAGGCGACCTGCTGCGCGGCGCGGGCCTCGTTCCACCGGCGCGCGGTGGCCACCACGTGCAGGCCGTAGCGCCCGCCGCGGGCGAGGATGTCGTGCACCTTGCCCTCCAGCGCCTCGAACTCCGCGGCCAGCTGCCCGTAACCGTCCAGCAGGAGCACCACCTCGGTGCACGCCAGCTCGGCGGTCCGGGTCAATGCCGCTGACCCGGACCCGGCGGCGCGTTCGGCGCGCAGGTCGGCAACGGTGTCGAACTGGCGACGGGCGAACAGCAGCTCGCGCTCCGCCAGCATGCTGTGCAGCTCGTCGATGGTGCGCCGGATCCGCTCCCGGTCGTCGCGGCTGGCCACTCCGCCGACGTGCGGTAGGCCCGCCAACCCGCGCAGCCCGCTGCCGAGCAGGTCGATGCCGTACATCCCGACGTCGGTGGGGGTGGCCGTGGTGGCCAGCCCCAGCGCAAGCGTGCGCAGCGCCGTGGTTTTGCCAGTACCAGGACCGCCCAGCACGAGCAGGTTGCCGCCGGCCGCGGACAGGTCCACGACCCAGGGGCCCCGCCGCTGTTGCGCGGGGTCGTCGAGCAGCCCGAGCGGAGCCCGCAGCCCGGGCTGGGCCTGCTGCGCAACCCGCAGCCGCACCCCCCGCGGGGTGACATCGAAGCCGCCGGCGGCCCGGTCCAGGGTCACCGCGGGCGGTAGCGGCGGCAGCCAGATCGGTGGCACCCGGCGCCCGGTCTTGCCGATCTGCTCCACCACAGTGGACAGCAGCGTCGGCCCGGTGGTCCGCGCGGTGGGCCGGGCGGGTTCGGACTCGCGGGCCGCCGTCCCGGGCGGTCTGGCGAACCGCGGCATGGGCTTGACCAGCGGTCCGGACACTGGTACCGGCTCGGGCTCGGAACCATCGGGCAGCGGGCCGGAGACGTAGGCTGCCTTGAACTTCTCGTAGACGGTGACGTCGACCTTGAGGTAGCCGTTGCCGGGCAGCGAAGGAAGGTGGCACGCGTCGGGGGTGTCCAGCACGGCGCGGGACTCCATCTCCGACAGCGTGCGCAGCCCGATGCGGTAGGACAGGTGGGTCTCCAGTCCGCGCAGCTTGCCCTGCTCGACGCGCTGGCTGGACAGCAGCAGGTGCACCCCGATGGACCGGCCGATCCGGCCGATCCGCAGGAACAGCTCGACGAACTCCGGCTTCGCGGTGAGCAGCTCGCCGAACTCGTCGATGATCACCAGCAGGTACCCCAGCGGCGGTAGCTCGGGGCGCTGCGCCCGGCGCAGGGTGTACTCGCCGATGTCGGTGAGCTTGCCGGCGTCGGCCAGCAGCTGCTGGCGGCGCAAGACCTCCCCGTCCAGGCTGGTGTACATCCGTTCGACCAGCGAGGCGTCCGCGGCCAGGTTGGTGATCAGCCCCGCGACGTGCGGCAACGCGGTGAACGGAGCGAAGGTGGCACCGCCCTTGTAGTCCACCAGCACCAGGGACAGCTGCTCCGGCGGGTGGGTGGCGACCAGCGCCAGCACGAGGGTGCGCAGCAGCTCGCTTTTCCCCGATCCGGTGGCGCCCACGCACAGCCCGTGCGGGCCCATCCCGAGCTGCGCGGATTCCTTGAGATCCAGCAGGGTGGGCCGGCCCGCGGCGTCCACCCCCAGTGGGACCCGCAGGAAGTCGCGTTCGCTCCGGGGCCGCCACAACCTGTCCAGGTCCAGCAGGCTGGGATCGGTGATCCCGAGCAGCGCGGTGAAGTCCGCGGGAGGGGTGCCCGTCCCGTCGTCGTAGGAGTCTGCCGACAGCCGCAGCGGCGCGAGCTGCCGCGCCAGCCCCTCTACCAGCGGCGCGGGGGCGTCGTCGAGGGTGCCCTGCACCGTGACCGGGGGCGTGGCGGTGAGGTCCTCCAGACTCACCGCGCTGCCGCTCACGGTGACCCGGCGGGAGATCTCGCCGGGCTCATGGAGCCGGTCGGCGAGCAGATGCACGACGGTGACACCGAGGCTGGGCAGCCCGATGGCGGCGTCCGGGGTCGACAGCTGCCGGGCCACCTGCCCGTGCGCGTCGTCGATCACCAGCAGGCGCTGCCGGGTACGGGCCTCCTCGGCACCGGACCCGTGTCGGCCGGACCCGAATCTCCACGACATTGCGGCGCTGTTCGCCCGCTGAGCGAGGTCGTCGGCCAGCAGGGCGGCCAGCGCTTGCGGATCGGTGACCAGCCGCGGTGTCGGACCTGCCGGGCCGAGTCGCTCCCGGTCCAGCAGGTGCGGCAGCCACCGTGTCCAGGCCCAGTCGGGCTCACGCTCCGGTGCGGTGAGCACGGCGACCGTGACGTCGTCGGGGGCGTGCAGCGCGCCGACCTGGGTGAGGATCGCCCGAGCGACGGCCAGCACGTCGGCGCGCTGCGCGCCGATGACGCTGACGTCGCCCGCCCGGTCCAGCCCGACTCGCAGCGGCAGGCCCGGGGTCCGGCTGAAGCGCCGGATCACCGCCTGCGCCTCCGACTTCATGAACGGGTCGGTGGGGTTGACCAGGGTGCCCTCCTCGCGCATCTGGATCTCCCGCAGCGGCAGCGATCCAGTGCCGATCCGGATGCGCAGGAAGTCGATGTCCACGCGGCGCCGCTCCCACAGCCGGGCCGGATCGCGGACCACGTCGAGCAGGTGGCTGACCTGAGGATCGGGCCGCGCGCTGCGCTCCCGGAAATCTTGCTCGTGGCTACGCAGGTCCTCGCGCAGTTCCTCCAGATAGTCCAGGTAGCGCTCGCGCTGCGCCTTGCGCTTGCGGGTCGCCTGCCCGCGCTGGGTGAAGTAGAAGATGCCTGCCGCGCCGAGCGAGACCACCATGATCACGGCGCCGAGCGCGGCGAATCCGGAGCCGCGCAGAAACATCATCATGCTCATCGCCGCGCCTGCCCCGGCCAGCGGGATCAGGCTCTGCATGCCGCCTGCGGTCTTGCCCTCGGGCAGCACCGGCGGGGCGCTCATCGTGACCGGTTCCTCGGCGGACAGCGGGCGGACCGTACGGGCCGGCCGGTGCACCACGCGCGTGGTCATCCCAGCCTCACAGATCTCGGGCCCGGGCCAGCGCGTACCCGGCCAGCCGGGTCGCCTCGACCAGGACCGCTTCGCCGATCCGGCTGGGCGTGATCGTTGCTGCGGCGGCCAGATGCCGGTCGTAGGGCAGCATCACCACCGGGATGTCGAAATGGGCGAACGCCTCCCGTGCTGCGGCGCCGCGCAGCGCGGTCCGTCCCTCACTGTTCAGCCTGCTCAACGCGACGATCACGCGGCTCAGCGAGGCTGCTTGGGCTGAGCCGGCGACCTGGCCCAGCGCGTCGTGGGTGGTGCGCACCCCGTCCGGCGTGGCTGGGGCGACCACGACGACGGCGTGCGCCTCCGACAGCACCTGCACGGTGGCCGGGGAGTCCATGCCGCGGCCACAGTCCGTCACGCACACCGCGAACAGCCGCGACAGCGCGCGAGTCACGTCACGAGCCAGCCGGGGCTGCCCAGGAGCGCCGCCGGGAAGGACCCACAGGCCGGTCTCGGTGCGCGGCAGTAGGTGCTCCAGCCCGCGCAGGTCACCGCTGCGGGCGGCGAGCAGCCGGGCAGCGAGGGTGGCCAGGGTCCCGCGGCCGGACACCCCTAGCCGCCAGGTCAGCGAACCGCCGTCCGGATCGGCGTCGGTGGCCAGCACAGCGTCGGGCCGGCGCGCCGCATACACCGACGCCAGCAACGCTGCCACCGTCGACTTGCCCGCGCCGCCGCGCACCGAGGTGACGGCGATCCGCCTGCCGGTGGTCACCGGCCGCTGTGCCGCGATCACCAGTTCGGCCAGCTCCCGGGAGGCCCCGTTGCTGGTCAGGGTCCGGCTCGCGACCCGCAACAGCCGCCGGGCCGCCGAGTCGCCGCTGGCGATCCGGCCGACCAGCCGGGCGGGGTCGACCCGCTCAGGCGGCGCCCCCGGACCAGGCTGTGGTTGCCGCTGCGTCGGTGGTGTAGACATTCGTTCCCCGGGTCAGAAGGTGTCGAGCAGCTCGGAGTACACGCCGAACACCCCGACGGCCACCGGGACGAGCGCGACGACAGCCAGCCCTTCCAGCCGGTCACCCCACTGCCGGGCACGGGCCCGGATATGCGGCTGCGGCTGGTAGCCCAGGACCGCCAGTCCCGTGGCGGCCACCCCTAGCATGACCGCCGCAGCTGCTGCCCTCATCGCAGGATCGGCCTGCACCCATCGGACCGTCAGACCGACCACGACCGTCAACGAGGCCGCGATCAGGCCGGCGACCTCGACAGTGAGTGGGTAGGCCCGCAGCCGCAGCAGCATCGCGACGGCGACGAGGCAGGCGAGCGCGATCGTCCAGCCGCTGCCGTGCTGGGCGAGCAGCCACCCGGCGAGCGCACCCGAGGCCGCCGCCGCCACGCAGGCCACCGCGAGCCCCCGGTGCGCGGCGTCCACCGCGGCGTGCGCCGCCACCCGGGTCACGGGTTCATCCGCGGCCTGCCGGTCGTCCAGCCGAGTGAGCCCCGAAGTGATCAACGCCAGCCAGGGCAGCGCGCCCAGCGCCCCAACCGAAACCACCGCCATGATCGTCGCGACCCGCTCGGCGGGCAGGCCAAGCGCAGCCGGCCCGGTCCACCCGGCGAGCAGCAGCAGCAGGCTCCCCGAGCCCAGGACACCAGCCCGGTTGTTCCCCGTTCCGATGCCCAGCCCGAGCACGGTGCCGGCGAGCACGAGCGTCCACAGCGCCGCCCACGTCGCCCAGTTCGAGGTCCAGAACGGGACCGCCGCAATGGCGAACCCGGCACCGCCGAGCAGCGTCGCTACCCCGACCGGTCGCTGGCCGGCCAGCGCCACGGCCGAGCCGGCGAGCAGGGTCACGACCCCGACCGCGATGAAGACCACCGGCGGTACCGCCGGAGCGGCCAGCAGGACCGCCAGCATCGCGGCCACCGTCACGGTCACCGTCGCGGTCCAGCGCCTCGCTGCGGCGTCCCACCGCTCGCGGCGCCGGGACAGATCATCGGCCACCTCGTCGGAGACGTCGTGCAGGATGGCCGCCGGAGGCGCTTCGGTCAGCGGGTCGACCCGCAGCATGGCGCCGTCGGAGACGCC
>JBOHGM010000030.1:0-45106 GCA_050699435.1 Pseudonocardiaceae bacterium
GCAGATGACGCTCCCGCAGCAACGCCTTCAGCATCGTCGGGTCAGACGACACCCGCTGCGGCGCGCGCGGGACGAGATCACCGCTTTCTGCTGCTGGCTGAGCCATTACCCCTCCTCGAACCCCTTTCCGGCGCCACAAATCGCACGAAGCATAACCACCCAGTCGCAACAACATCGCCAGCACAGGCGGCTCTCGCCCGCCATGACACCACCACGCAACATGATGGAACCGCCATGAACAACCGGCACGCAGTCCCCGTGGCGAGAATGACTCACCGTTGGCGCGGGCCGACATCGCGACAGTGCGCGCACCCACCACACCGCGGACCGTCCCGGAGGAAGGCAATCACCCGCCCTTCGCGGGCACGATCTCCAGGTAGATCGCGGTGACCACGAGGTTGATCAGGAACACCAGCACGAACGAGATCACCACGGTCTGGTTGACCGCCTCACCCACACCCTTGGGTCCCGGCGGGGGATTGAGCCCCCGGTAGGCGGCGACGATCCCGGCGGCCAGCCCGAACATCGCCGCTTTGATCTCGCTGACCACGATGTCGGAGACCTGTGCGAGGGTGGTGAAGCTGGCGATGTAGGCACCGGGCGTGCCGCCCTGGACGATCACGTTGAAGTAGTAGCCGCCCGCGACACCGACCACGGTGGCCAGCCCGTTCAGCACGACCGCGACGACGATCATCGCGAGCACCCGGGGCACCACCAGGCGCTGGATCGGCGAGATGCCCAGCACCTCCAGCGCGGCGATCTCCTCCCGGATCGTCCGCGCCCCCAGGTCGGCGCAGACCGCCGCTCCGGCGGCGCCCGCGATCAGCAGTGCGGTGACGATCGGCGCCGCCTGCTGGACGATCGCGACCACGCTGCCTGCCCCGGTCTGCGACTGGGCGCCGAACTGGCGGGTGAGCTCGGCGAGCAGCAGCGCGATAGTGGCCCCGAACGGGATGGTGAACAGCGCGGTGGGCAGCGCGCAGACCCTGGTGACGAACCACGCCTGCTCGATGAACTCCCGCACCTGGAAAGGGCGCTGGAACACCGCGACGGCCACGTCGAGGCCGAGGGCGAACAGCCGGCCGGTCTCGACCAGTGCGGTGCGCCCAGGGAAGCCGGTGCTGCTCACGACGTCGGCCCAGGCGGTGTTCGGCGCTGCGGTGTGTGGTCCTGGGCTTGGTTCGCCCCGACCCGGTAGTGCTGGCGCTCGGCGTGGGAGAGGCTGGCGCAGATGGCCTGCTGGGTATGGTCGGGCAGGGTGTGCAGCATGCGCATGACCCGGTCCCGCCTGCGCGCGACGGCCTTGCGTTCGGGCAGGTCCTCGGACGGCAGCAACTGGGGTTTGAGCTCCGGCCGGCCGGGCGACTCGCCGTCGAACTCGGCCATCTCCCGCTCGGCCTGCTGGGAGTCCTTCTCCTCGCTCATCCCGATCGGGCCCTGCCTGCGGCCGCTCAGGAACTGCGCGACCACCGGCTCGTCGGAGGTCAGCAGCACCTCGCGGGGCCCGAACATGGTCAGCCGCCGGGCGTAGAGCATGCCGATGTTGTCCGGCAGCGTCTGCGCAGTGTTGATGTCGTGGGTGACGATCAGGAACGTGGCGTCGGTCTGCGCGTTCAGATCCACGATCAGCTGGTTCAGGTACGCGGTACGCACCGGGTCCAGCCCGGAGTCCGGCTCGTCGAACAGCACGATCTCCGGGTCCAGCACCAGCGCCCTGGCCAGTCCGGCCCGCTTGCGCATCCCGCCGGAAATCTGCGCGGGCAGCTTGCGCTCGTCCCCGGCGAGCCCGACCAGCTCCATCTTCTCGCTGACGATGGCACGGATCTGGGTCTCGGACTTGCGGGTGTGCTCGCGCAACGGGAAGGCGATGTTGTCGTAGAGATTCATCGACCCGAACAGCGCGCCGTCCTGGAAGAGCACCCCGAACAGCTTGCGGATCTCGTAGAGCTTGCGCTCGCTGCAGCGCACCAGGTCGGTGCCGTGGATGACGATGGAGCCATGCTCCGGCTTGAGCAGCCCGACCAGGCTCTTGAGGAAGACCGACTTGCCGGTGCCGGATGGCCCGAGCAGCACGCTGACCTCGCCCGCAGGCAGCGTCAAGGTCACGTCGGACCAGATGGTGGACCGGCCGAAGGACTTGGTGAGGCCCTCGACCACCACCTCGACCCCCGTGCCCATGGATCCTCCCGGTACCGACCGCGGGTGGCGATCACCGACCCCGCTAGCCCGGCACTCCCCGCCGGTCCCGACCGGCTCAGCCGGGGTACGAGCGCTGAGCACGTTACTACGCTCGCCGGTCTGGTGTCGTGAGGAGGTAGTCCGTGAGCATCGGTCACATCGACGGGCATCGGGAGCTCGGGCCCGGCCGGTCCGCCTATTGGCAAGCCTGGCTCCCTTCGGATCCGGCCCGGGCTGTCGTCGTGATCGTGCACGGGTTCGGTGAGCACTCGGCGCGCTACGGGCATGTCGGCACCCGGCTGGCCGTTGCGGGCTTCGCGGCCTACGGCGCCGACCATCGCGGGCATCATCCACGGTCATTTCAAGATCATCTGATTGGTTCGGGATCGGGAAATGCCTGTACATGAGGCGCACCCCCAGCCACGCAGGCTCCAGTAACACCGGCGCGGCCAGCAGGCGGCCCTACCCCGATGGCGTGCCGGGCTCCTGCGCGTCTTATGGATGCTTGTGCAGATTTTCGCGGGCGCGGGAACCGTCTCATGGATGCTTATGCAGGTCCCCGCACGACAAAGCTATCTTGAAACGGCCGGGGTCGGTCGTCGGCTCCTCTCATGCGGCCGCCCTGCCCCCAGCGGCGGCTACCGCCCTCCCGACGGTCGGCCACCGACCGGCCTCCTACAACGCATCAGATGGACTCGGTCCAGCCGCTGTGTATCGACTGCGCCCGCCGCACCGCCTGAGCAGACCCTTATCCCGCCCTCCACGCGAGCCCTGCCGGACGCCACGACGAGCAGAAACCGCACGGAGAAATCGTGGAACATCACCGTGTCGACCGTCCCTACTGCTGCGAGTGGCCGCTCACGCTCAATGCCCGCCGCCCGGCAGATTGCGGTCCGATAGTCCGAATCGGTGCGCCAGATGCATGAGGGGCGGACACCCATGGGAGCCCGCCCCTCGTCTGCTGATGGCGCTCAGGTCAGGCTGACCTTGGCGCCGGCATCTTCCAGCTTCGCCTTGGCCGCGTCGGCCTGGTCCTTCGGCACGGCCTCCAGCAGCGGCTTCGGGGCGCTTTCCACCAGGTCCTTGGCCTCCTTGAGGCCCAGCCCGGAGACGATTTCCCGGACCACCTTGATGACCTGGATCTTCTTCTCACCAGCAGCCTCGAGGACGACGTTGAACTCGTCCTTCTCCTCGACGACCGGGGCCTCGACGGCGCCTGCACCCGGGCCCGCCGCCACCGCGACCGGCGCCGCGGCGGTCACGTCGAAGGTCTCCTCGAACTTCTTCACGAAGTCGCTCAGTTCGAGCAGGGTCATGTCCTTGAACGCGTCGAGCAGTTCGTCGGTGCTCAGCTTCGCCATGATGGCGTCTCCTTCTCCTCTTGCTGGAATGCGGGTGGGCGGCGTTCGCGGCCGCGGGTCGGATCAGTCCTCGGCCGGCTCGGCTGCGGACCTCTTGTCCTGCAGCGCTGCCGCCAACCGGGCGACCTGGGAGGCCGGCGCGGCGAACAGCCTGGCGGCCTCCGCGACCTTGCCCTTCATCGCGCCGGCCAGGGTGGCCAGCAGCGCCTCGCGAGACTCCAGATCGGCGATCCGGGCCACCTCGGCGACGGTCAGCGGGCGGCCGTCCAGATAGCCGCCCTTGATCACCAGCGCGCGGTTCTCCCTGGCGAAGTCGCGCAGCGCCTTGGCCGCGTCCACCGGCTCACCCTGGACGAACGCAATCGCGGTGGGGCCGACGAACAGTTCGTCCAGGCCCTCCACGCCGGCCTCCTGAGCGGCCCGCGAGACCAGGGTGTTCTTGGCGATCCGGTAGGTAGTGCCCGCGCCGAGCGAGCGACGCAGCGTGGTCAGCTGCGTCATGGAGAGGCCGCGGTACTCGGTGATGACCGCAGCGGTGGCTCCGCGGAACCGGTCCGCGATCTCGGCGACGGCGTCGACCTTGTCCGGTCTGGCCATGGGTCGCCTCCTCCTGTCGTGGGCATGGGTGTCGTGCGCAGGCCGGCCAGCGCCGCTGCAGTGCGGGGCACCCGCACCGGGGACAGCGCATCAGGGCCCAGAGACGACGAACACCCCGGCGCAGCAGGCGCGGGGGCGTGCACGCGGCGCGCGACGGCGCCGCGAAACGACCTCATCCTCCTGCGCGGGCCGCCCGCTGTCGCGGGGCCTTCGTCCGTACCGACGTGCGGCACGGAAACCAGCGGTCTTCGGTGGAACTGAGACCAGCATACTTGCTGCAGTCTGTGACAAGGCTCGGGGTGGTTGTCTTCCCGCCACCAGCACCAGAGCCGTGCAGTAAAGGATCCTCAGGCGGGGACCTCGTCGGTGAGCAGGTTGCGGGTGCGGTTCGGGTCGACGGGGATGCCGGGGCCCATCGTGGTCGAGAAGTTGACCTTCCGCAGGTAGCGGCCCTTCGCGGCCGAGGGCTTGGCCCGCAGCACTTCCTCGAGCGCGGCCGCGTAGTTCTCCACCAGCTTGTCGGTGTCGAAGGACGCCTTGCCGATGATCAGGTGCAGGTTGGACTGCTTGTCCACCCGGAAGCTGATCTTTCCGCCTTTGATGTCCGTGACGGCCTTGCCGACGTCCGGGGTGACGGTACCGGTCTTCGGGTTGGGCATCAGGCCACGGGGACCGAGGATCCGGGCGATCCGGCCAACCTTGGCCATCTGGTCCGGAGCCGCGATCGCGGCGTCGAAGTCGAGCCAGCCGCCCTGAATGCGCTCGATGAGGTCCTCGGAGCCCACCGCGTCGGCACCGGCGGCCTCCGCATCGGCGGCCCGTTCCCCGGTGGCGAACACGACGACCCGGACGATCTTGCCGGTCCCGTGCGGCAGGCTCACGGTGCCGCGGACCATCTGGTCGGCCTTGCGGGGGTCGACGCCTAGCCGGATGGCGACCTCGACGGTGGCGTCCATCTTGGTCGGGGAGGCTTCCTTGGCCAGGGCCGCCGCCTCGAGGGGGCTGTAGAGCCGTGCACGGTCGATCTTCTCCGCGGCCTGGCGATAGGCCTTGCTGCGCTTCATGTCACTGCCCTTTCATGGGGATCAGGTCGTGGTGCGGGCCAGCGCATGGCCCTGCCACAGGGGTCACCGGCGACCGGCCGATGACCGGCGGTCAGTCGACCACCGTAATGCCCATCGACCGGGCCGTCCCAGCGATGATCTTGATGGCGGCATCGACGTCCCTGGCGTTGAGGTCTTCCATCTTGCGCTCGGCGATAGCGCGCAGTTGCTCGCGGTCGACCTTGGCGACCTTCGTCTTGTGCGGTTCCGCCGATCCCTTGCTGACGGCGGCCGCCTTGAGCAGCAATGCGGAGGCGGGCGGGGTCTTGAGCACGAAATCGAACGAGCGGTCCTCGTAGACCGAGATGACCGCGGGAACGACCTCGCCACGGCTGTTCTGCGTCTGGGCGTTGTAGGCTTTGCAGAACTCCATGATGTTCAGGCCGTGCGGACCGAGCGCCTGCCCGACCGAGGCCGGGTTGGCGGTCCCGGCCTCCAACGCGAGCTTCACGGTGGCCGCCAGCTTCTTCTTTTTCTTGGGGGGCATGGTTCCTTCCTCGGGCCGTCCCCTGCTCGGGACTTATCACAGCGCAGCGTAAGCGACCGGCACGTCGCCGGTCAGATCTTGGCGACCTGGCTGAACGAAAGCTCGACCGGAGTCTCCCGGCCGAAGATCGACACCAACACCTTCAACTTCTGGGCGTCGGCGTTGACCTCGCTGATCGTCGCAGGCAATGTGGCGAAAGGACCGTCCATGACGGTCACCGACTCGCCCACCTCGTAGTCGACCTCGATCGTGGGCTTGGCCGCACCGGTGCTCGCCGATTGCTTGCCGGCTCCTGCCGCCACCTTCTGCGGTTCCACCCGCGGAGCGAGGAACTTCACCACGTCGTCCAGGGTGAGCGGCGAGGGTCGCGAGGTGGCGCCGACGAAGCCGGTGACCCCCGGGGTGTTCCGCACAGCGCTCCACGACGCGTCGTTGAGGTCCATCCGAACCAGGATGTAACCGGGCAACACCTTGCGCTGTACCTGCTTACGTTGCCCGTTCTTGATCTCGGTGACCTCTTCGGTGGGTACCTCGACTTGGAAGATGAAGTCCTCCACGTCCAGGGTCTGCACGCGGGTCTCCAGGTTCGCCTTCACCTTGTTCTCGTAGCCTGCGTAGGAGTGCACCACATACCACTCGCCGGGCGCCGCAGCCAGCGCGGAGCGCAGTTCGTCCACCGGGTCGGCGAGGACCTCGGGCTCGACATCGATGGCACCTGCCTCATCGACCACGGCGGCGTCCGCCTCCGTGCTCTCGGTGGGCTGCAGCTCCTCGGTCACCTCGGGCGTGTCGGCGGGCTGCACGTACGGTGAGTCGGCGTCCTTGACGGCCTCGGACAACTCGGCGTCGGATAGATCCGTCAGCTCCTGCCCGCCTTCGGGGGAGGTCACAGTCGGTTCTCGCTTCCTCTCGTACGTCTACGTCACGCTGGTGGTGGCACCTGGCTGCGGGTCAGCCGAACACAAAGAACATCACCTTGCCGAACCCGAGGTCCAGCAACGCCACATAAGCCACCATGACGCTGACGAAAACCAGCACGACCGCGGTGTAGGTCACCAACTGCTTGCGGGTCGGCCAGATGACCTTACGGAGCTCTGCGACGACCTCACGGAGGAACCGAATCACCCTGGCCGGTGCGGAAACGGTGGTGTCCGTACCACCACGTGGCCTGGTCGGATGGCCCTTGCCCGCAGCCCCGGAGCCCTCGGCCGGGCGAGCGGGCCGACTGGCGGACCGTTCGCGGCGCGCGGCGGCTGAGGCCGGCTGCGGAGCGTCGGGTGATCCCTCGGGGCGCCGCTGTCCGTCCTCCGTCTCGTCGGAGCGATCGTCGCTCACGCTCATGTCCTCCGCTCGGCTTGTGCCGTCGTCGGGCCAGGTCGGCACCGGGGTCACCCTCGGCACCGGGGTCACACTCGACGCCGGGGTCACCCTCGACGCCGGGTCACACTCGACGCCGGGGTCACACTCGACGCCGGGTCACACTCGACGCCGGGTCACATCGACGCAGGGGCGACAGGACTTGAACCTGCAACCTGCGGTTTTGGAGACCGCTGCTCTGCCAGTTGAGCTACACCCCTCCGCGAGGCGCCAGGAGCACCGCGGTGTGGGTCCCCACCAAAACTCTCGGCCCGGGCTGCCGTCGGGCACGGAAGATCAGCTGATGAACCCAGCTACCAGAGTGTAGCCATCTCGGCCAGTGCACTCCAACCGGCCTTGCCGCGGCAGGGCCGGCGGATCCGATGCGGGCCATGGTGAGACGATGCCCGGCATGGCAGCCCCTGACAGCACCGGGACCCGCCGGGTCTCTGCCCGGGTCGGCGGGATCGCCGAGTCGGCCACCCTGGCGGTGGACTCGAAGGCGAAGGCCCTCAAGGCGGCGGGCCGGCCGGTGATCGGCTTCGGTGCCGGGGAGCCAGACTTCCCGACCCCTGCCCCGATCGTCCAGGCGGCCATCGCGGCCTGCGTAGACCCAGCCAACCACCGCTACACCCCGGCCGCGGGCCTGCCCGAGCTGCGTGCGGCCGTCGCGGCCAAGACCGCCAGGGACTCCGGCTTCCAGATCGAGCCGAGCCAGGTGCTCATCACCAACGGCGGCAAGCATGCGGTGTATCAGGCGTTCGCCGCCTTGGTCGACCCGGGCGACGAGGTGCTGCTCCCGGCCCCCTACTGGACGACCTACCCGGAAGCGATCGGGCTGGCCGGTGGCGCGGTTGTGGTGGTCCGCACCGACGAGTCCACCGGCTATCTGCCCAGTGTCGAGCAGCTCGAGGCAGCCCGCACCGAGCGCACCAAGATCCTGCTGTGGTGCTCCCCTGCCAACCCGACCGGGGCGGTGGCTCCCCCCGGCCTGGTCACCGAGGTCGGGCGCTGGGCCACCGAGCACGGGTTGTGGGTGGTCACCGATGAGATCTACGAGCACCTGGTCTACGACGGGGTGCAGGCGCGGTCGATGCCGGTCGCGGTACCGGAGCTCGCGGACCGCTGCGTGGTACTGGGCGGGGTGGCCAAGACCTACGCGATGACCGGCTGGCGGGTCGGTTGGCTGATCGGCCCCCGTGACGTGGTGCAGGCGGCGACGAACCTGCAGTCGCACCTGTCCTCGAACGTCTGCAACGTGGCGCAGCGAGCCGCCCTGGCCGCGGTGTCCGGGCCACTGGACGCGGTCGCCCAGATGCGCGAGGCATTCGATCGCAGGCGGCGCACCATCGTCGAACTGCTGTCCGGCATCGAGGGGCTGACCTGCCCGGTGCCCCGCGGCGCCTTCTACGTCTACCCGTCGGTGCAGGGACTGCTGGGCCGCTCGGTGCGCGGCGCGATGGTGCAGACCAGCGTCGAGCTGGCCGCGGCCGTGCTGGAGCACGCCGAGGTGGCCGTGGTGCCCGGAGAGGCATTCGGCACCCCCGGCTACTTCCGGCTGTCCTACGCACTGGGCGACGACGACCTGCGCACCGGCGTGACTCGGATGGCCGAGCTGCTCGCCGAGGTCGGCTGCGCCCCGTGAGTGGGTATACAGTGTTACCCACTCACGGGGCGAGGGCGACGGTGGCGGTGGCCTTGCCGAGCACGGTCTGACCGCCGGCCCGGACGGTGATCGCGACCAGGACCGTCCCGTCCTCGCCCTGCTTCTGCACCGTCCCGGAGAGCTCGACGAGTGCCCCTTCGGCGTCGTCGGGCACCACAATCGGCCTCGTGAAGCGCACGCCGCACGCCACGACCGCGGCAGGGTCCCCGGCCCAGGACGTCACCAACCGGGCGGCCAGCCCCATGGTGAGCATCCCGTGTGCGATGACGTCGGGTAGGCCCACCTCCCGGGCGATCCGCTCGTTCCAGTGGATCGGGTTGAAGTCGCCGGAGGCGCCTGCGTAGCGAACCAACTCGGCCCGGGTGAGTCGGACCTGCAGCGGGGGTAGCTCGTCGCCCTCAGCGACCTCGGCGCGGCGGCGCGGCCTCACTGCTGCTGCTCGGCTCACTGCTGCTCCTCGGCTGCGACGCCCCGGACGACCAGCATGGACCGAGCCGTGGTCACCGGGTGCCCGGCACTGTCGGTGATCTCGCAGCGCACCGTGAGCATGTCGTTGCCCCCCCTCGTTCGGATGTCGTCCACGTGCAACGTCGCGGCCAGCTCGTCGCCCGCCCGGATCGGCCGGTGGTGGGTGAACGACTGGTCGCCGTGCACCACGCGGCGGTAGTCCAACCCGACTTCGGGGTCGGAGACCAGTAGCTCCTGCGCCCGCATCGACAGGATGATCGCGAAGGTGGGCGGCGCGATCACGTCAGGATGCCCGGCGGACTGGGCGGCGCAGGTATCCCGGTAGACCGCATTGTCGTCACCGATGGCCTCGGCGAACTCCCGGATCTTCTCCCGACCCACCTGATAAATGCCTACTGCGGGATAGCAACGTCCGACAACGGAGGGGTCGAGGGCCACCAGAGCAGGCTACCCCCGCACCATCCCCTGCCCATGGCCTGGAGACATGAGCCCCGTCCCAGCCGGGGGGCGGGGCGGAAGCCTCAGCGGGTCTCGCGGTGCGCCCGGTGCTTGTTGCAGTTCGGGCAGTACTTACGGATGGTGAGCCGGTCGGGATCGTTGCGCCGGTTCTTCTTGGTGATGTAGTTGCGGTGCTTGCACTCCTCGCACGCCAGCGTGATCTTGGGTCGGATGTCGGTGGCGGCCACGGATGCCTCTCTCTCACGAAACTGTGGTGGTAGCGGTGGCCGGACTCGAACCGGCGACACAGCGATTATGAGCCGCTTGCTCTTCCGTCTGAGCTACACCGCCTCCGGGAGGGGGGATCCCTACCCCACGAGCCGGCCGGGCCCCGGCGCAGGTGCGACGGCCGTTCGTCGAGCCCCAATACGGAATCGAACCGTAGACCTTCTCCTTACCATGGAGACGCTCTGCCGACTGAGCTATTGGGGCGGCGCTCGAGCGAGCGAGCGCCGTCGACTGTACACAACGCGGTGGCCCGCCGTGCAACCGGCAGGGCCGAACTACCTCGCACCACAGCAGGGTGGGGCGCTCAGCGCACCAGGGTGAGCACCGTCTCGTCGCGTAGCCCGCAGGCACGCACGGTCCGGGCCTGCAACCATGCATCGAAGCGCTCCGCGCCGAGCGGACGGGAGATCAGGTAGCCCTGCGCGATGTCACAGCCCATCTCCACCAACTGGTCTCGGGTAGCGTCCTCCTCGACCCCCTCGGCGACGACGGTCAGACCGAGCGAGTGGCCGAGGTCCACGATGGCCCGGACCACGGCGAGGTCGCCGAGGTCGCTGGCCAGTCCGAGCACGAAGCTCTTGTCAATCTTGACCTCGTCGACCGGGAGGCGCCGCAGGTAGGCCAGTGACGAGTACCCGGTACCGAAGTCGTCCACCGCGATGCGCACGCCGACGCCGTGCAGCCCGCGAAGCACCGGCAGCGCACGCTCAGGATCGCTCATCACGGCCGACTCGGTGAGCTCGAAGCCCAGCAGGGCCGGAGGCACCCGATGCCGGGCCAATGCCTCGGCCACCCGGTCCGGAAACTCGGTGTCGGCCAGGTTGCGCACCGAGAGATTGACCGCGACCGTCAGCGACAACCCCCGGTCCAGCCAGCTGCGGCACTGCAGCAGTGAGCGGTCGAGGACGAACTCGGTGAGCGCATCGATCAGGCCAGTGGCCTCCACGATAGCGACGAACTCCTCCGGATCGAGCATCCCGAATTCCGGATGGTGCCAGCGCACCAGGGCTTCCACCCCGATCACCTGACGGGTGAGCAGGGCGAGCTGGGGCTGGTAGTGCACATCAACCTGGCCGCTGTCCAGCGCCTGCCGGAACTGCGTGACCAACTGGAACCGGCGCAGGAAAACCTGCCCCATGCTGGGGGCATAGGCGCGGACCTTGGCGTCCCCGGCGCGGGCAGCCTGCAGCGCCACGTCGGCACGCTGGAGCAGGATGTCCACATTCCGGGTCGGTTCGATCCGAGTGTGCGCGACGCCGACCAGCGCGCTGCATTCCACGGCGAGCTTGTCCACCGCGTACGGCGCGCTCAGCGCCGAGCAGACCTGCTCGGCGACCCGCAGCGCGCCGTCCTCCTCGACGTCGACCAGGAAGGCGGCAAAGGTGTCCCCCTCCAGCCGCGCGGTGAGCACCCGGTCCGGCAGTGCCTGGCGCAGCCGGTCGCCGCCCGCCTGGACGATGCGATCGCCCCAGACGTGGCCCAGTGCGTCGTTCACCGACGACAGCAGGTCGAGGTCGATGACGATCACCGCGCACGGCGTCGAGTCCCGGCGTAGCACCTCGTTCGCGACCTCCCGGAACCCGAGCCGGTTACGCAGCTCGGTGAGGTTGTCGTGGTACGCGTCGTGGCGGAGCCGGGCAAGCAACCTGCGGTTGTCCATCGCGGTGGTGAGATGGCTGGCCAGGGTCTCGACCAGCCGGACATCCGCGGATCCGAAACCACGAACCCGGCTCTGCCGATCGTGCACCTCGATGACGCCGAGGAACTGGTCAGCCCCCCGGAGCGGGGCCATCAGTACCTCGGAGGCTTGCCTGGCGCTGAGCGCGCCTGCGATCACCGGGTCGTAGCCGCTGTCGACGAGGTGCAGCACCTTCCCGGCCTCCGCCCGGGGGTCACCGAGCAGCAGAGCGGAAATGTCGCGGTGGGACAGCGGCTGCGGCAGCGGCGCACCGGCCACCACGGTGTGCAGCCCTCCCTCCACCGGCATCCGGTGCAGCACGACGCGGGTGGCGTTGAGCTGCTCGCGGGCCAGCTCCATCGCGGTGCTCCAGCCATCCTCGTCGAGTTCCAGCTGGCCGTCGACGTCTGCGCCGTGGCTCCGCCCGGCCACCGCCACCCGCAAGCTGAAGTCGTTGAGCACTCCGAGATCGCGCTGGTCCCGGAGCAGGCCGTAGTAAGCGCGGTACACCGCTGCCAGCATCAGGGCCAGCAGGACTGCCAGCAGCCAGCCCCAGCGCACTGCCTGCACCATTTCCGCAGCAGTGAGCCCGAGCGCGGCGTTGAGCAGACCGGTGAGGTACACGTGCACCACCGGGCGGGCGCTCTCGCCAGGACGCCTGTGGTCGAGCAACACGAAGAAGGCCCAGGTGAGGCTGGAGGTGATGGCGTGCGCGATGACGAACCCGGCCAGCACAACACTCCACTGTGGCAGCCATGGCCAGATCGGCTGGAAGACCAGGCGCGCCAGCAGATCGGTCAGCGCAACGGTCAGCGTCGCGTAGGAGGCGTTGAACAGCAGCTTCGACCAGCTGTCGGCGCGGAGCAGACGGGCGATGACCACGACACTGACGTAGGCCACCAGCACAACCGTGCCCGGCAGGAACAGCAGGCCGATGACCAGCGGGATCTCGGTGGGAGTGATCCTCGCGGTGTCGCGGCGGACCTCAACCTCGATCGCCAAGCGCCGTGCCACGCCGAATCCTGCCGCGAGCGCGAGGCCACCGAGCAACGTCCCAAGATCAGCTTCGAAGGGGGCGGTGCGTACCACAGCCGCTCCGGCGAACCCGGCCGCGAGCGCAAGGATGGCCACGAATGCCCGTGAGGCGAGCGGACGCTGGTGCGAGGGTGACTCCTTCATCAGACTCGAACGCACACGGGCCTCCACTAGGGACGACGCCGAACGGGTGTATCGTCGCTCACTCGGGGCGTTCTGGCCAGTACGGAGCGTCTGCGGATGGGTTCGAAGTCACCGTGAAGCCGTCCCGGCAACGGATGTCAACCAACCTCGACGCCGTCACCCACCTCAATCCCGTAGCAGCCCACCTCGACACCACGGCAGGCGACGGTACGAGCGAACGCGTTGGTGCGGGTGCGGGTCATTTCCAGCTCCAGATGCTCGGGCTACCTCGGTCTGCCTGTAGCGGAGAGTTAACAACAGTAGCTCACTTGGGTACAGCATAGCGACCTCAGTGTTGTCCCTCCCTGTGCTGAACACTAAACGCGACCAACGGTCGTTCGGATGGTGTGAGTGGTGGCCACCTTCGGGTCGGATACCCCGCTGGCTACCCACGAGCTGCCGGGTGACCCTGCTCTTCGCGTCCACGCGCTCGGCTGAGCCGGAGGCTCGTGTCAGAGGTATGGGAAACTCCTCGGCGCCGACGTAAGGTCGACGGGAAGTCCGGTTTTACCTCACCTAGCGCTGAGACATCGGGTCACCGATGGGACGTCGGGTCACCGATCGATCGATGCGCATCGACGAGGAGATGTCGGTGGATGATCCCTGCGGCGATCTTGAGGCTGAGCTGGTCGATCTTAGCGACGTGCGGCTCACCGACCTTCGCGCGCTGGGGGACGCCCCGCTGGCCCACTCCCTGCGCAGAATCATCGACGAGAGCCAGGACGAGACCGTCGTTGTCGTCTCCGGGTTCGATGCGAGCATCGCAGGCGAAGACGTCAGGTGAGCGTCTGATGGAGGGCAAGGGTGTCTGACGTTTACTCGCTGACTGCCTTCCCTAGGCGTCCGGTGCCGATTCGCGAGTTCGTTCTCAAGATCGCCAGCCGCTGCAACCTGGCCTGTGACTACTGCTATATCTACAAGATGGCCGACCAGACCTGGCGATCCCGGCCCAGACTGATCACCACGAAGACGATCGACGCTGCCACCAGCCGTATCGGCGAACACGTAAGTCGGCACGGCCTTGCGCGGGTGACGGTGATTCTCCACGGTGGCGAGCCGCTGCTCGCCGGTCGGCATGCGCTCGAGTACGTGGCCGGCGCCGTGCGCAGGGAGTTACCGCAGAGCGTCCTCGTCGATCTGCGGATTCAGACGAACGGTGTGCTACTCGACGATGAGCTGTTTCGGACGCTGCGTTCACACCATATCCGGGTCGGCGTGAGCATCGACGGGGGACCAGCACACCATAACCGACACCGACATCGGCCGGATGGGCGCGGGAGCTACGACGCTACCGCACGTGGACTTCGATTACTCGGCCAACCCGAGAATCGCGACTTGTATGCTGGTCTGCTCTGCGTGGTGGACACGCGTAACGACCCCGTGGAGGTCTACGAAGCTCTGCTTGATTTCTCGCCCCCAGCAGTGGACTTTCTGCTACCACATGGAAATTGGTCCGCGCCCCCGCCAGGATGTAGTCCGAGGACAGGGGACACACCCTATGCCGAATGGCTGATCGCCGCGTTCGACCGATGGTATGGCGCCCCGCACCAGGAGACAGCCGTGCGACTCTTCCAGGAGCTCATCAACCTGTTGCTGGGCGGTCGTAGCCGGACCGAGCAGGTCGGGCTAAGCCCGGTGGCCTTCGTGGTGATCGACACCGACGGTTCGTACCAGCAGGTCGACTCACTCAAATCGGCGGACGAAGGCGCGGCGGAGGTCGGGCTGAATGTCTTCGACCACTCGGTCGACAGAGTGTTACGTCATCCGGATGTCCGCTCGCGCCAGCTCGGGCTCGAGGCGCTCGGCGAAAGCTGCAGACGCTGTGGCGTCGTCCGGGTTTGCGGCGGTGGGAACTATGCGCACCGGTACCGTCACGGTCACGGCTTCCGACAGCCGTCGGTGTACTGCCCGGACCTCCAGCGGCTGATCCACCACATTGCCGCGCGAGTACGGGCCGATCTGCAGGACGGTGGTCGTTGACCGAGCGGTATCGGCTGCCTCACCACATGCTCGCCGCGCTATGCGAAGGCGGCGGCAGCTCGGCTGATCTCGCTCTCTTGAGGTCGGCCAGCTCAGCAAGCGGCTGTTGCAACTACGGGCGATCGTCGACGCCGTTGAGTGCCGAGCCGTGGAAGCGGGCGAGCTCGCACGGGTTGAGGACAGTTATCAGTCGCTCGTCGCGGTGCAGCGGTACCAGCCACGGGTCGTTGCCGAGCTCCTGGCCAGCCCCCAGGTCGGTGCCTGGGCGGCGTGGTGCCTCCGCAGGCTGACGAGCGGTCGCCGGGAACACGACGGCAGCTCGGAGATGCCACCGCTCTGGGTCGACCTTGCCTATTTCGGATCGATCGCCGCGGTGGCTGCTATCAGGTCCGGTGTAGAGCTTCGCACCAGCCTGCCTGCGCGGGCCGGATCCGTGACGCTGCCGACGCTTGGCCGACTGACGGTGGAGAGTCGCGGTTGGCCGCGACCCTCATCCATGAGGTACAGCACTTCAAGCTGAACGCCCTCCACGACCTGGTGCCGCTCTACCGGCCCCGACACCATCGGTTCCTTCTATTCACCGTGGCGTCCTGATCCGCGACCGCTGGCAGGGTTGCTGCACGGCATCTACGCGTTCGTCGGCGTTGCCGAGTTCTGGTGTCGAGAGCGTGCGTGGGCGAGGCTCCGCGACGCCCACACGGAGCTGGAGCTTGCCCGCTACCGAGAGCAGCTGCGGCTCGGCTACCAGCAGGCGGCGGCTGCCGAAGGTCTCACCGCGCTCGGAGCTACAACGGTTGCAGCCCTGGGCGCAGCCATCGAAAGGCTACCTGGCGACGACATTCCGCATGACATCAGGCGGCTGGCGGAGGATCTCGTTGTCGAGCACTGGACCAGCTGGCGGCTTCGCCATCTCGTACCTGAACCCCCACCTGTGGAGAAGCTTGGCGACAGCCCCCGCCTACGATGAGGAGACTTCTATGTCGCAATCTGCGCGGCGGTCAAGGCTCACGTGGATCGTTTCCGGGTGATCGCTACCAAGCCGGCGACGGAGGCCCTCCAGCGTCTCCTTGCGTAGCGCGCTAGCCCGAATTGTATCGCCTGCAGCATCGAGGTCGAGTGCGACGTTTGCCGCACAAGCCAGCGTGTTCGGGTGATTCTCGCCACGGAGCCTGCGGGATCGCTCCAGCGTCTGCTGGCCGAGACTGTGCGCCTCATCGATGCGTCCATTGGCAGCCAGGGCGTTGGCCTTGTTATTGGCGCAGCACAGCGTGTGAGGGTGATCCTCCCCGAGGATACTCCGGAATCCGTTCAGGGCGTCATCGTTGAGGGCCAGCGCCTGGTCCGAGCGGCCGAGCAGCAGGAGCGCAATCGCGATATTCGCCTTGCATGCCAGGGTGAAGGGATGCTGGTCTCCGAAGACCTCGCGATAGGACGCCATCGCGTTCTCGCCGTGTCGCAGCGCGGTCTCGTAGTCGCCAGAGGTGCGATGTGCGTTGCTGAGGGTCATGAGGGCGGAGAGAGTGTGCTCGTGTAGCTGCCCGAACTTGGTTCGGTGCGCCTCGTAGACCTCTTCGGCCTCGTACAGTGCAGGGCCGTGCTGACCGGCCTTCCGCAGGAGCATCGAGAGAACGCGCCTGGCCCGGAGCAGATTACCGTGGTCCTTCGGCAGCTTCTGCTCGTACATCGGGAGCTTTTCCTTCAGCAGAGCCAGGCCTTTGTGGTATTCGCCGAGGCCGTACAAGTCCCGGATCAGACGCGTGTAGGCGAAGAGGGTCTGGGGGTGGTCCTCGCCGTAGACGTTGGCCCTGGTGGCGATGCCGGCCTCATCCAGTTCCAGGGCGCGCTGGAAGTCACCGAGCAGGCGGTGGTCCACGGCGAGGTTATTTTTGACGCGGAGGGTGCTCGGGTCGTCATCACCCAGTACCCGCCGGTGTCGGGCGAGATTCTCCTCGTCCAGCCGCAGAGCCTCTGTGAAATGGCCGGCCAGGCGCAGGTCCGCGGCGACGCTGTTGGCGGTGGCGAGACTGTGCTCGTGGTCTTTGCCGAGCGTTCGGACCATCCGGTCGAGCGTGTCAAGGTTGAGATCTCGGGCGGCCGTGATCTCTCCGAGAGCCCGAAGCGAGTTGGCCAGATGTCGGCTCGCGACCAGCGTCAGCTCATCGTCCGGGCCCATACTGGCCCGCCAGATGTCGACCGCATCCTGACCGAGACCACAGCTGGTCGCGTAGTCGCCGATCGCGTAGTGGTAACGGATCTGGTCGAGGACAACGTGGCGCGCCTCGGGGTCTGGCGAGTAGACGAGCCCGCTGGGCACGACGTGCGGGGCGATCTGGGCGTGCTGGGGCCAGGTGGCCGGGCTGTCCGGCTGCCCGGGGTTGGCGAGGGCCAGGACAGTTTGCGCCTGACGCTCGATCTCGTCTCGTTGCTCCGGCGGGATATTGTCGCGGAGTACGGCTCGGACCAGGTTGTGGATCTTAATGAAGTCGCGAGCCGGGTCCAACTGTGCCAACGCGTACCGACCTAGATCGCGGATCGCACGACGCAGCGGGACGTCATCGCGCAGCAGGGATTGCAGTTCTGGGCTCAATTGCGCGCCACGGCCGCGGGTCAAGAGCGAAATGGCGATGGGCTGCGAGCTGAGAAACGCGCACAACTCCAGCAGGTAGGCGGCGGTGGGTGAGCTCTTTCTGAGGCTGGCGAAGGCGAGTCCAAAGGTTTCCGCGACAGACCGTGGGTAGCTTGCGGGCGTACCCTCGTTGAGGATCGTCGCTGGGCTGGTGTCCAGCGCTCCGAGGTATTCGACGAGCGGCATTCCGGTCTGGGTGTGGGCTGCCACCGCTTGCTCCAGTGCCAGCGGGAGGTGGCCGAGCCGCTCCGCCAGTGCCAGCGCGTCGTGATCGGTCAGCTCCTGCCAGCGTGCCCGCAGCAGCGTGGTGCTCTCGTCCGGCGAGAAGACGTCGATCTCGATCGCATTGGCCTCAGTCGCCCAACTCCTGCTCCGCGATGTGATGAGAACATGCCCCTGGCCGGACGGCAGGTACGGGTGCACCACGTTGGGCTCCGGGGCGTTGTCATAGATAAGCAGCCACCTGGAGTGCGGGCCACCTCGTCGCAGCGTGTCGAGCGCCGTATCCACGGTGTCCTGAACATCCTCGCTCTCGGGCAGGCCAAGCCGTCGCGCCAGGGACACCAGCGAGCGGCGGATGGACTGCTCGTCGTCGGCCTGGATCCACCACACCAGTTGGTAGCCCGAACTGGTACCGGTACGCGAACTCCACGGCCATCTGACTCTTGCCGACTCCGCCAAGTCCATGCAGCGGCTGGGGGATCAGCGCGGACTGCTGGTGGCGGCTCAGCGCCCGATGGATCTGGTCGAGCAGGTCCTCGCGACCGGTGAAGTTGCTGTTGCACGGCGGGACGCCGCCCCACAGCGCTGGTGGCGTCGGCGACGTGAGGCCCGACTCGACTGTGGGTCCTTGGCTGGTCTGCACGGCCTCGTCTCCATCCCACGCTGTCTTGGTCTCGACGGCGCTACGCCGGTGCCGCACGTCTGCAGCCAGGACCCGGGTGGGTACGCGCAGCTCGTCGGCCGCTGCCAGGACCCTTCCCACCGGCTCGTCGACGTTGTCGCCGAAGGCGATCGCGGCGGCCGAGGTGATGAGTTCACGGCGCTTCGAGTTCTTCACCTGCGCCGGGTCGGACGACTGACCCGGCGCAGGTCCGGCTGTGGTGACGTCATCTACCACTGTGCTCGGCGAAACGCCCGGCCGGCAAGCCCTCCGCGCAGCGTCCGCCTGGTCCCGCAGGGCCACCAACGCACCCCCGGCATCGAGCGACTTATCGAGGGCCTGCACCAGCGCGGCGGAGGCAAGCCCCTTCTTGGGCCGCTCGGCGAGGGAGACGTACTGGCGGGTGTAGCCGATCCGCTCAGCGAGCTGGGGGTGACTCAATCCCTCGGCCTTTCGCAGCTTCCTGATTTCGGCCGCGAGAAGCCGGGTAAGAAGCATCCACTCGGGCTCGCCGGTTGACCGGTTCTCTGCCACCACATCTCCCTATACCGAAGTGCGATCCGAAAAGGGGGTCAAACCCCCGGACACCTGTCCGGTCCGCCCGTTCGCCCCGTTTCGGTGAGCAGCTCCACCCTCGACGCACTGCGGGATCAGATCGACCAGCGCTTATCGAGCTTCGCGCGAAAGGCAAGGCCCGGCAGGTGCCCAGCTAGCTATGGTACCGCGGTGCGCAGGGCGGGACAGAAGTCGTCTTATCGCCGATACCGAGCGCCGCGCCCCGACCTGTGTCGCTGGCGGCGCAGGGCGAGCTGACCGATGTGCTGCTGTCCATCGACGAGTTCGCGCACGAACCGAGTCGCTGGCAGATCATCCGGTTGATGCCTCGGGAGATCGCCTCCGCGGCCGGTAGCGCGGACACCCAACGCCTCCAGGTCCAACAGGGTACGAACCACTCGGACTCTCGCCGGGTGCGGTGCTCGCGCAGCTCTGTCGGCGCAGGTGAATGCCCGCGAGCCGGCACCAATGACAACCACTGATGCGTTACGGTGACGAAGCGTCACATTGGCGGGAGATTGCGATCTTGGAGGTGGACTTGCGTGCCTGGTGAGGTTCAGCGTCGTGACGTGCGCAGCCTCGCCGACATCCTCGCAGTGGCGCCATGGACAGCACTCGAGGAACACATCAGCGACCTCCGCGAACGGATCGACTCCGCAGTGCTGGCGTCCCACACGCGGCGCGCGGCGCTGCGACACGAGATCCTGACCGAGTCACCGGAGCTGAGGAGACGGGTTCGCAGGCCCACCCCCGAGGCGCTGCGATGGGCCAAGAACCTGCTCGCCACCGGCGTCGTCGCAGCAGCTGACGGCACGGTCGCCGCCGTACCCCTGCTCAGCGGCACGAAGATCCAAGTCGGCGTGGTCATCGTGACGAACACGGGCAACTCGGTTCAGCTGGTGACCCGGGTGTTCGAGCACGAGCTGACCAACCAGGGCGAGACGGCGCGGCAGTTCTTCGAGAACTTACGGCACGTGCACGGCAGCTCGAACCTCGCCAGCCGGGCACTGATGCTGTTCGGCGAGCGGACCCTGCTGCTCGACCAGCCCGCGGACTGGCGAATGATCCACGGCGAGCTGATCCCCTTTGAACTACGTACCGGGGTCGGTCAACCGGCCGAGAATCTACCCCCGGTCTTCGAGTTGGTCCGCCGCTATGTCGGCGACCAGCGGTTCATCGCCGTCAGCGAAGGCCCGGAAGACCTCGAGGTACTCAACGCGTCCATCATCCTCGAGCCCGGCGAATTCATCGAGATCCGCATGCTTTCCGACGACTTGAGCATGTTCCTCGACGGCGACCAGAACGCCGGGACGACCCGGGCCGGATTCAACAACATCGACCGGGAAAGCTTCCGCAGATTCATCGGTGAGGTTGGACCCGAGGTGGCGATCGTGCTGGTCAAGGCCGGGCACCGGCCATACCTTCTGGAATGCCACCGGGAGCGGGTGGCGCAGGCAGTCGCGCTGTTCCTCGCCGACGCCCTGTGGACCCGCGGGCTGCCCGACCGCGGAGCGGCAGTGACCGCCCGCGGCTTCCCATTCCATATCGACCTGGCGGACAGCGTCGCCCGTACCCTGTTCAAGAGCGGCGAGTTCCGCGGATTCGTAGAGGCACGACTCATGGAGCTCGGAGTCGAAGCAGGCATCACCGACCTCGACCCGAGGAGGACCCGCCGATGAGCGCACACGATCCTGCGCCGGGCTCAGTCGATGACCCGGATGTCACCGAGCGCTTCGCAGAGGATGATCAGACCGACGAGCCACAGTGCTACGACGAACCGCCTCGCGACGAGCTGCCTGCCGAGGAGGTTCCAGGTGAGGACGTTGAAGCGGCCAAGCTCAGCCTCGACAGGTCCCTGGTGACGCTCGGGTTCGTCGCCTTCGACGGACCAGGCACTGACAACACCAGCAGCGGTGTCCTGGTCTCGGAGCAGTTGCGCCGGCATTTCCGCAGGGATGCCTACGTCGGGATCGAGGATGCCGAGCAGGGCGTCACCTTCCTCGGGCGGGTGGTCGAGGGACCCTTCCACAACCCGCACGAACTCGATGCGGACTCCGCCATCAGCCGGACCACGCTGCTACATCCCGATCGCACCCAGTTCCGACCCACCTATTACGCCTCAGGCACTATCGAGATCCTCGGCGAGGTCACGCCCGAGGAGACGGTGTGGCCAACCTCCACCCGGCCGCGTCCCTACTCGCGGACTTTTATCTACCCCCCGGAACGGCTCCGCCGGATGCTCGGGCTCGAAGGCGATGTGCAGTTAGGATCGCTGCTCGGCTACGCCGCCGTGACCGTCCAGGCCAGCAGCTCCGACAAGGGCTTCCTGCCGCGTAACGTCGGCATCTTCGGCACCGTCGGCTCCGGCAAGTCCAACACCACCCAGGTACTCATCGAAGAAGCATTGCGTGCCGGGTGGGCCGTCGTCGCGGTCGACGTCGAAGGGGAGTACGTCCGGATGGGTGAGAAGACCGGTGACGACCGGCTCGCCGCCATCCTCGCTGCCCACTACCCGGACCGGCAGCCGCGGGGGGTTCCGGACTGTCGCGTTTACGTGCCCAACGCCGGTATGACCGACGCTCCCGACCCCATACCGTTCAAAGTTCCGATCGCCGATGTCCCGGACGAGATCATCGCCGACATCATGGAGTTCAGCGAAGCGCAGATCCGGATGTGGGGCACCATCACCCAAGCCGAGCGCAACCCCACCACTAGCCGACCGACACGAATGGGCGCACTTGGCGCCCCGAGCGCAGCCCGACCTGAGCGTGCGTACACGCTGGGCACCCTGGTCGACGGGCTTCAGGAGGTCGACGGAAGGAGTCGCCTGCTCAGCGACAAAGCGGGGGCACCGGAGAAGAGCACCGCATCCGCACTACGCGGCAAGCTGTACAACCTGGGTCGGTCGGGCATGCTGGACTGGGCCAGGACGGGTAACACACCCTATCTCGATATCGACGCGTTGCTGGTAGGCCAGCGGCTGAGCGTCTTCGACGTCTCCGAGACCAACGACACCGCACGCAACATCGCCATCGCCTACCTCCTGCAAGCACTGTTCGACCGGGTCGTCGACGTCCCGAAAGGTGAGCCCCTATCCCACGGCACCCAGCGCCCGCCCGTGCTGGTTGTCATCGAAGAAGTGCACACTTTCGTCTCCCGCGCCAGCGCCGCACGGATGCGCGCCGTCCTCGATCAGCTCCAGGTGATCAGCCGACGTGGCCGCAAACGATGGATGGGACTCGTTCTGGTGTCCCAGCAACCGGGCCACGTGCCCGAGGAACTGTTCGAGCTGACCAACACCCGCTTCATCCACCAGCTGAAGTCCGCCGGCAACCTAGCTCCCGTCCGCGCTACCACTGGCGGTGTCCACGAGGCCCTGTGGTCGACCGTCCCGGGGCTCGCGCCTGGGCAGTGCCTGCTGACCGGGTCGGTGTTCCGCCATCCCGTGTTCGTCCAGATCAGGCCCGCCCGATCCCGGCGTATGCACACCACGTAACCCACCACCGCTAGGCTGCCGCCCAACCCTCGTCCCGCTGACTCGCCGAACGGGCAGGCTGAGCGGATGCGTCGTCGTCCTGACCAGCTCACCGTGTACGCCGATCCCGGCCCGTTCGGCTTCGACCCGGCGCGGACCGCGCTGGTGCTCATCGACATGCAACGAGACTTCGTCGAGCCAGGGGGTTTCGGCGAGACGTTGGGCAACGACGTGAGCCTGCTGCAGGCGGTGATCCCGCCGCTGCAGCAGGTGCTGGCGGCTACCCGGGCAGCCGGGATGACCGTCATCCACACCCGCGAGGGCCACCGCCCCGACCTGGCCGACTGCCCGCCGGCCAAGCTCAACCGCGGCAATCCGGCGTTGCGGATCGGCGACGTCGGCCCGCACGGCCGGATCCTGATCCGCGGCGAGTACGGCCATGACATCGTCGACGCGCTCGCTCCGCGAGCCGGCGAGATCGTGATCGACAAGCCGGGCAAGGGGTCGTTCTACGCCACCGACTTGCACCGACTGCTGCAGACCGCCGGCCTCACCAGCCTGGTCGTCACGGGCGTCACCACCGAGGTGTGCGTGCACACCACGGTCCGGGAGGCCAACGACCGCGGCTACGAGTGCCTGGTGCTCTCGGACTGCGTCGGCTCCTACTTCCCGGAGTTCCAGCAGGCCGGGCTGGCGATGATCGCTGCCCAGGGCGGCATCTTCGGCTGGGTCGCCCCGTCGGCGGCCTACCTCGACGCGCTGAGTGCAGTCAGCCCGGCCGCAGGCAGTGCGGTCCCCGGTGGCGAACGGAGCTGATCGCCCATGAGTACCCGGGCCAAGGACAACGGAGTCGCCGCCGGGTGGTTGCCCTGGTGGGTCGGCGGTGACCTCAACGCGGCGTTCGGCCTCGGGTTCAACGTGCTCGCTGGCCCGCCGGGAGAACCGCAGCGACGTGTGCGCGCTGCCCTACGGCCCGAGCGTGCCGCACATGTTCATCGTGACATTCGTGATCATGTTGCCGATCTTCCTGAGCACCAGGGACCCGATCCGGGCCTGGCAGGCCGGCCTGGCGTGGTCATTCATCATCGGGCTGATTGTGTTGATCGGGGCGTTCGTGGGTCCCTCCATCCGCCGGTTCACGCCGCGGGCGGCGCTGCTCGGGACGCTGGCCGGCATCTCGATCACCTTCATCTCGATGCGCCCGGCAGCGCAGATGTGGGAAGCCCTGTGGATCGCCCTGCCGGTTTTCGTGATCATTATGATCGGCTTCGTCACCGGCCGGAAACTGCCAGGCAACATTCCGATCGGGCTGGCCGCGCTGCTGGTCGGCACTGCGATCGGCTGGATCGGCGGCTATCTGTCCGCACCAGACGTGGTCGCAGCGGCCAGGGACATCGCCATCGGCCTGCCGACCCTCAACGTCGGTCTGCTGATCAACGGCCTCTCGGCGGTAGCGCCGCTGCTGGCCACCGCGATCCCGCTGGGCATCTACAACTTCTGCGAGGGCATGACCAACGTGGAGAGCGCGGCGGTCGCCGGGGACAGCTACAACCTGCGTAGCGTGCTGCTCGCCGACGGCACCGGCGCGGTGGTCGGCGCCGCGCTGGGCAGCCCGTTCCCGCCCGCTGTCTATATCGGGCACCCGGGCTGGAAGGAGGCTGGTGGCCGGACCACGTACTCGCTGGCGTCCGGCATGGTGATCGCGCTGATGTGCTTTGTGGGGCTGTTCGGGTTGCTCGGCGCGCTGATCCCGCTCCCGGCCATCGTGCCGATCCTGCTCTACATCGGGCTGCTGATCGGCGCGCAGGCATTCATCTCGGTGCCCAAGGCGCACGCGGTTGCGATTGTCCTGGCGGTGATCCCCAACGTCGCCGCCTGGGCGAGCGGTCAGATCGATAACGCACTGAATGCGGCAGGCACCAACGCGACCAAGGTCGGTAGCGACGCGCTGGCCGAGGCAGGTGTGGTTTACGACGGCCTGAAAAGCCTGGGCGGCGGGGCGATCCTAGCCGGCCTGGTGCTCGGCGCGATTGCGGCGTTCATGATCGACAAACGTTACTACTGGGCGGCCGGGTACAGCCTGGCCGGGGCGGTGCTGGCGTTCATCGGCCTGATCCACGGCGAGCAGGTGGCCTGGGCGGCCAATCCTGGCGCCGCATTCGGTTACCTCTGCGCAGCGATGGTCTGCCTGGCGTTCTCCTTCGGCAGCAGCACACCAGCACCCGCAGAGCTGCCCGACGAGCCTGGTAACCGATCAGTGGCTTCCGGGTCGCAGCGCGGCGAGCGACTCGAACCCCGATAACTCGATTATTCGACGGGTGGGCGAGTCGAGTGGCACGATGAGTTCTAGCACGATCTGCAGCGCCTGTAGCCGAGAGGCTAGCGCGAACAGGATCCTTATTCCGGCGCTGTCCAGGTAGGCGAGATCGGTCAGGTCGACCGACACCGCTGTCGGTTGATGGGAAACTGCCGCGCGGATCTCATCCTCAACGGCGGCGGCATTCGCTAGATCGATCTCGCCGCTGAGAGCGATGCGCATCGACCCGTTCTCGGTGCTGGTCTCAACCCTCGCGCCGGTCATCGACGTCCCTGCTCGGTCATCCGGCGCCGGATGACGACGTTGGTTCCGGTAGAGCCATGATCGATGCGCAGCTCATCGCTGAATTTCCGCATGACCAGCGTCCCGCGTCCTCGGTCTGCACCGCGGGGCGGGCGCCAACGGCCCGTATCGCTGATGGTGGCGAGCACATCCGGCGGCTGGAGCTCCATATGCACCGCCACCGTCCCGCCGGCAGGTCCATAGGCGTGCTCAACGGCGTTGGTGCATGCTTCACCGACAGCGACGACCAGGTCGGCAACCGCACTCGGCGCGGCACCGACGGCCGACAGCCAGCGGCGCACGGCAACGCGGATATCCCTCAGCGACCATGGCTGCGCCGGCACGACGAGGTCTAACGGACCAATCTCGCCGCTGTCTTGGCGGCGCACTGCAAGCATCGCAACATCATCGCGAGGGGGGTCACCACCAATGAGCTGGGCCATGACCTTCGCACATACGGAGTCCACCGGGGCAGCCACTACCGCCCCACACAGGCGCTCAAGACTGGCGTCAAGCGAGGTGTCTCGGCGCTCGACCAAGCCGTCAGTATAGAAGCAGAGGAGCGCGCCCGGCGGCACAGTAATGGTAGTCGCCCGGCGTCGCAGCCCTCCGGGCACACCCACCGGATGGTCGCTCGGCACGTCGAGGAGGGCCGCAGGCTGATCGGGGAGGGCAAGCACCGGCGGAGGATGGCCTGCCGAGGACAGATGCAGCCGCTCAAACGATGGCTCGAACATCGCCAAGAGCACCGTGGCCATCATGTCCGGCTCGAAGTACTGTACCTGCTGGTCGAGTCTGCCGAGCACCTCGGCGGGATCACCGCCGATGAGTGCGTAGGCGCGCAGCGCGCTGCGCAGCCGGCCCATCACGTCGGCGGCAGCAAGGCCGCGCCCGACCACATCTCCGATCACGATGCACAACCAGCCGGAGGGCAGGGTGAATACGTCATACCAGTCACCGCTGACCCCGCCATTCTCAGCCGGAATGTAGCGGGCAGCCAGCTCAAGGCCTGGCACCACCGGCAACCGAGCTGGCAGCAGGCTGCGCTGAAGCACCGCCGCCGCAGTCCGTTCGATCTCGGCGCGCCGGGATTGGGCAGCGAAAGCCACTCTGTCGGCCACGATCTGGAGCAGTGTGACTTCGTCGTCGGTGAACCGCCGGGGGACGAGTGTACCGACGTGCAGGACACCGATGACCGTCCCGCTGCTCAGCAACGGCACCCCGAGTAGGGAGCAGATTCCATGATCCCGAAGAATCGAATAGAGCACGTTTCTCTGATCGACCCGCTCAATGATCACCGGCTGCTTCTCTGCCGCGACGCGCCCGGCGAAACCCTTCCCCATCGGGATGCGGATCCCCTGCCGGACCGCCGCTTCGAGCCCTCTGGCAGCGGTAACGACGAGCTGCTGGGAAGAGGAGTCGAGCAGAAGCACGGTGGCGGTGTCGACCTGTAGCAGCTCCCGCACCCGGTCGAGCAGCTCGACCAGGAGGTCCTCGACGTCGAGGTGGGCGAGCGCGGTGTCGGTCACGGACTCGATCCGGCGCAATCGATCATCGTCAGCGGCCGGCATGCTGCTCGGCTCGCCCGGCGTCAACATGATCAGAGCGTAACGCACGTTGGGTGCAAGCATATGCGCTATAAGTACGCTGTACCTCCGACCGATTGGGACGAGAGGAGTGGACGATGCGTCAATGGCCGCCCGGCGCCGCGCGGCGTCGAACCACAGCGTGGTCCCAGACCGCCATGGACGATGTCCTGGCGGCTGAAACGGGACTCGGCCAGCTCGTACCCTCGACGGTCTACCGCTTTGTGCTGGGTGTGGACAGCGAACCCGTTGTCATGCCCCGCTCCGAGCTCGACAGCCTCGCTGATCCCATGGGGGTCCTGCTCCGGCAAGGCAGGTCGCCCCTCACCGTCAATGACCTGCTCGTCGAGGTCGACGCTGCCGGGGAGATACCCTTGCAGCGGTCGTACCTCGCCGGCGAAGCGGGCCAGATCGCCCCCGCCGAGGCTGGATCGCTGCAGCGTGACCTGCGTTTCGTGATCACGCGGGCGCGGGCTGCTGACGTCGACCTGCTGATCAGCACGAGCGCCGTGGCAGATCAACACACCACGTTCCTTCAAGTCGCGGGCTGGGACGAGGCTGCCGGGCGATTCAACTACTACATGCGCATCGACCAGAGCTGGGTGTGGACGGGTGACTCCTACAGCGCCCTGGCTCCTGAATCCCGAGGCCAGGGCTGTTTCGACAGTCACGTCAACGGCGGCCTTGTGATGAAGGAGCTCAAGCAGCCCTGGATCAACTGGCAATCGATGAACGCCACCATTCTGCTCGCGGCGGACGACCCGCTGCGCGAGAACCCGCTCTACAAGTCCTTGACCGGCGCGGAGGACCTCGAACTCACCGTCCGCAGGGGCGTGAGCCGGTGGACGGCGGCGCGGCTGAAGCACGTGGTGACCCCGGAAGGGCGGATCAACAATCTCGACCGCCTGCTGCGGCAGCTGTGCACGAGCACCACGGTCAACCTGGCAAGCAGCGTGACCGCCAGCAGGGCCGTGGCAGACGATCCCGCCGAGCCGCTGACCCTGCCGCTGGGCTTCTGGCTCAATGTGGAGTCGCTACTCGACGATCTGGGGATTCCGGCGAGCTTCGTTCCTCCGAGCGTGCCTGGTCAGCTCTACCTGGACAGCCTCGTCCACTACGACTTCGCGCTCGTCGAAGGCGAGTTCCGGCAGCCGGGCGACACCTTCTTCGCCTTCGTCGTACCCGAAGCCGCCTTCGAGGACATCGAGGTCGTCAACCAGATGGTGCGCCGAGACATGATCACCGCGCACTTTGTCGCCAGCGTGCTGATGGTAGACTTCCCCAACCCCGTCTTCAGTCCCGCGCGCAGCAAGCTGCTCACGTATATGCCGACCACCGCCGCCCTGAACCCAGCGGGCGGCGGCATGTCGCAGCTGATCGCCCACGCGATCGCCCAAGCGGCCGACGGGCTGCCTGCCGACAGCCCCGAGGCGCAGTTCTTGGACAACTGGCGGTTCGCGGACTCGGACTGGCGGGGCGTATTCGCCGCACGCATCGAGGACTACCTGAGCGCGGTCACCGCCCGAGTCAGCACTACTGAGGGGTTCGACGACTATGTACGGCTGGCGGAGTCACGCCGCCGGGAATTCAAGCGTATGCGGCTCAACGAGTTCGCGCTCACCCTGCCTCTCACGAATATTCCGCCCGACGCGCCACTGCTGCAGATGAACCAAGACGGGACGATCGGCGAGAAGCCCATCCCATCGGATACGTGAGGGAGAACTCGTGATCGTTCCTCGGTTTGACCCGCCCGGCAACCTGACAGACTTCGATGAGACGGGTCTCGAGCAGTGGAGCGCCTTCATCTCGGCGAGCGTCGACGACGCGATCGCGGGCCCCACAGACCACACCAACGACGCCCCCCGAGCCCAATTCTACAACCTCACCACGACCGACACCGCCGAGGACGCAATCTTTCAGGACGTGCGCTGGACTGCCTTCCCCAGACAGGTCAAGGTCAGCTCGGTCTCCGATCGCCAGCGTTGGACAAGAGCCGACGCCTCGCGCGACCTCCAGGACGAGTACTGCGAGTGGAGCGTTACGCGGGGACCTGAAGGCAAGATTACCCGAGTTATCTTCACCTGCGAGGGACCTGAGTACTGGGAGCTGCTGGCCCAGACTCAGCCCGACACCTTGCTCGCGCTCTACCAGAAACACATCGACTCCGCCGTGCAACATGGAGACCTCTTCGATGCCTCAGGCTCCTACGTTCGGCGCAACAACTGGAATAATTCAACCACCAACGGCGCGATGCACCTCATCCAGCGAGCGAACACATTGGGCGCCGAGATCGAGCTTGTCGCGGCCGCCAGCATCATCCGCGTCATCGATGGCAGTGAGCTTACCGGCGAGCAGGAGCTGATCAACTGTGGTCGGTACGGCGCACGACTGCGGAACAGCGACCCGCACATCGGCGGCGTCATCAACAGCGTTGCCCGCCTCAAGGCCGACCTCGCGCTGAGCAACCCTGTCGGCCTATATTTCGGCGACTTATCCACCACCGGATGGGTTACGCCGGATGGATCGGATCCGAAGTCGTATTGGACCTACGTCCGCGGCAGCGACGGCTACCCCGTCCGTGCTGTCTACGACGTGCCCGAGGAGCAAGGCTTCGTGGTCGGCGACATCATGATCGATGGCAATCTGATCGACTTCGGGGCACAGATCAGCGACTTCGTCAGCATCAAGGCGATCGCGGTGGCCTGCCGCATCGGCCAGAGCACCGCCGCACCGATGACCGCTTGCGTCCAAGACGCCGAGGGCGTCGCCGCCGCCGTGAGCGCCGCCCAGCAGAAAAGCCGGCGCATCTGACGTCACCGACGGCGGGCCTGGTTGCGCCCGGGCGGACCTTCACTGCGCAGGTGGCCACTGAGCAGGTGGCCCGGGTGCCGGCCGCGACGCGCGCTGCTCCAACCACTCGATGAGTGGGCGGAGCTGGTCCGGAACCGCGGTCTGCGCCACCACGACGTGCGACCGCCTGGCACCGTCGTCGACCGCGATGTCGTACTGGTAGGTGTCCGCGCCCGCGCCGGTGATCGGCGAACGCTCGGCGAGCGCCTCGAGATCCGCCTGCTCCAGATGGCGTTGCAGGGTCTCCCGCTGCGCGTCGTCGAGGTCGTCCACGGACACCGAGGTGGCCAGGACGTTCCCGGCGAACAACCCCCCGGTCCGCCGGAACGACACCGTCCGCTTCGCCTGCTCGCTCTCCACGCCGCTATCTCACCACGCCGCTATCTCACACCGTGATGCCCACCGCCGCCCACCCGGCCTCCACAGCCGCAGCCTCGGCACTGCCCGCACCGTAGCTCTGTCCGGCCACCCGGTGGTTGAGTCGGGCGAACCGGCGGAAGTCGCTCGTCGGACGCAGCTGCGGGTTACCCAGAGTGGTGTAGAGGATGCGGCCTGCGCGGTCCCAGGAGTTGCCACCCAATGCCATGGCTATCTCGTAGAACGCCTTGTTCGGGATACCCGAGTTGATGTGCACACCGCCGTTGTCGTCGGCGGTGTCGACGTAGTGGTCCATATGCGCGGGCTGCGGGTCCTTGCCGAGTAGGTCGTCGTCATAGGCGGTGCCCGGCTCCTTCATGGAGCGCAGTGCCGTGCCGCTCACACCCTCGGCGAGAATCTCGGCACCGATCAGCCAGTCTGCTTCCGCCGAGGACTGACCGTGTTTCCACTGATGGACCATCACGCCGAAAGCGTCGGCGATGTGCTCGTTGAGCGCGCCGGACTGGCTCTGATAGACCAGCGGGCCGTCGAACTGGATTACTCCGTGGCCGAGCTCGTGGGCGCAGACGGACAGCGACTGGGTGAGCCGGGTGAACAGCAGGTTGCTGCCGTCACCGAAGACCATCTGGTCGCCGTCCCAGAACGCATTGTCGAACTTGTTGCCGTAGTGCACCACCCCGTCGAGCGTCATGCCTGCGTTGTCGATCGAGTTGCGGGCGAGCACCTCGAAAAAGAAGGTCCACGTGGAGCCGAAGTGTTCGAAAGCCTCGTCGATCGCGGGGTCGCCGGACTCCGGGGCGCCCTCCCGCCGCACGACCGTGGAGGCCAGGTCGGTACCACCATTGGCGTTGCGGATGACCCGGTCGACCTTGGGGACGCGCAGCGCCGCCGAGGCCAGCCGGACGGGGCCGATAGCCGCTCGCCCAGCTTCGGCTTGCGACCGGGCCGAACGCAGCGTCGCACTGATCCCAAGACTTTCCAAAGCGGCCTCGCGGTGGGCCTCGCCACCCCGTTTGGCGATCTCCCGTAGCACGTAGTCAGGCACGAGACAATGCAGAGAGTTGCGTCGTTGCATGATGGCCTGCCTCCTGATCCGGTGGAGCGCGTCCTCCGGCGTTGTCAAAGTCGCGGGACACATTACGGCTGCAGCTCAGGGCAGCGGAAGAGCTTCAGGAGGTTACTCCACGGTTACTTGGCGGCTGCTCACCCAACCATGCCGACGCGCTTGCCGAGTTGCCGCTGTTGGGCGGCGCCCACGGCCGCTGACCCCGACCATGATCGGCCGGCGGCGTCCCCTTGTACTACAGCCGCACTTTCACGCTGAGTGAGCGCTGACGGTTCGGAGGCCCGCAGCACAGCAGCGCTGCCACCCAGACCACACGTCGTGATTACTGCTAGTGCTAGTCGTTACTCACTGCAACACCGGCCACAGCAGGGCTCCCCCATGCCGACACAGCGCACCCTTGCTGCCGTGCTATACCACCCACCACGTCCCCGCAACCGCGATTCGGCTCCGAATGGCACTCAGCGCACGCCCAAAACAGCCATTCGGCTCCGAATGGCAGTCCACGCCAGCCACAGGGCGGGGAGAGTCGGCCATCCCACGATGTGGACGTGCGGCTGTAGTACTTGCGGTCACGCCTCCGACCAAGGCAGTCACCGAAACGGCCGATCAGTTTGGCAGGCGGTCGACGTCTTACTATCTATGACAGCGCCTGCTGAGCAAGTGCAGCGCCCCGGACCACCAGAACAGCGAGGAGGGTTCCTCCGTGTCCATCATCAGTGTCATGGCCGTCGTCACGGTCCGAGACTTCGAAGGCGGGCTCAGCTGGTACGAGCGGTTCTTCGGCCGCCATGCTGACCAGCGCCCGATGGACGGCCTAGCCGAATGGCACCTCACCGACACCGGAGTCGTCCAGGTGGTCTACGACTCCGACCGCGGTGGCTCCGCCCTGCTGACCCTCGGGGTGAAGGATCTGGACGGGATCATCGCCGAGCTCGCCGGACGTGGGCTCGCCGTCGGTGAGGTCATCGAAGGAGTCATCGCGCGCATCACGTCCATCACCGATCTCGAAGGCAACACGATCACGCTGGCGCAGCTCCACAACGCCGATACCTGATGTCGGCTTCAGGACTGGATCTACCGCCTCTTCATGCACAGCCCTTCGAATCTCGTCGGATATACCCATCAATACGCACACCACACCATCCAATTCTTCGAGCTGATCAGGCGTTGCGTCACCACCCGATTCCGTTATAGATGATGCAATCCCTGCAAGCTCGACATGTTCAGGCAGCGACTCATCGTATGAGGGAATAAGAAGATACTCAACAACGCTCGCGCCAAGACTGAGCTGTGCGGCGTAGGCCGATACAGCTCCAGCTACGATAGGCGCGTTCAGAAAACCGGTCAAATACGCCGCCTCATCGCGACTGGCGCATGGAACGAAATAAAGCTTGTGGTCGGGGATCATTATCTTACGCCCAAGGATTGGGTCGGCATGATGACCCATGTACGCCGCAGCGAACTTACCGCCGCCGAGCTCACGCCAGGCAACCTTGTATGGAGAGAAGGTGTACTCTCCCGTGCTCCACAATGACCAATACGGTGCGCCCGCTCGCATCTGAAACCGTTTATAGCTCGACCGACTCTCAAGAATTTCTTCGAAGCGGGCAAGGAAACGGTGCGTTCGCGGTGCATCCGACGGCAGATCCGGATCGCCATGCATTTCACGCTGTGGGACTAAGATTCGATACTCGGGATCGGGCGACGCTTTGAATGCGCTTATCCCTTCGCCGCGTACAAGCGGAAACACATGCTCCGACTCTACGACCGCTCGCACTTCACCAACATCTCGCCGTCGGCCACGCGACGAATCATTAGTGATCGCTACTGTCTTCGCGACCCGACCAGCCTCTGCTCTAACGAAAAAGATGCCGTTCGCGTCTGTGGTCACCCCCTTTCGAGCGCGGTACGAGGCTTTCTGCTGCCCAAACAAGTGTGCCCATACGTCGTGCAAAGCACGAGTCCCTTTGAGCCACGGCCCAGCGTCACTCCCAGGAACCGGCCTCGCCTGGAGGTCCACGCTCGTTGACTCGGCGCGAAACGATGCCGAGTCCTTAAACGACCGCTTTACAGATCTCCGGCTCTTTGAATTGCGCGGTGGGGTCCAGACGCGATACGCGACTGGATAACTCGTCTCCGCTCCCCGGGTAACCCCCAGAAGAGTAGCGTGATTGCGCACGCCCTCGAACGGTGCAACTGCGGCGAAATCTTCGACGAAGTCGACTCGCATGTCCACTTCCGCCGCATTAAGACGCCATCGACGAAAGCCTTGACTTGATTCGTTGGCGAATACTGTGCCGGTGATGAAGAACGCCAAGCGGCCAGAATCCACTAAGTACTTGTCTACTGCTTCGTAGGTAATGACCGTCGAAATGTCCGACTCAATGCCACCGACCCATCTGTCAACGCTGAACACGCCCAGCTCCAGGCAGCGTGCTTTGATAAGATTAGCGTACTCGGGTGGCAGATGACTCCACTTGACCCACGGCGGGTTACCCACTACGAAGTTGCATCGCGGAATGGATCCCGCCGCGAAGCGATCCCCCAGGACGGCGCACCATATACCGTTCCAACCTTGCAGGTGCAGTTTGGAAAGAATCTCGAAGAACTCGGAGAGGTCCGCACGGGAAGCATCGGGGAGGGTTTCCAAGTCGAACTCAGTCGAAAGTGCCTCCATGATCCGCCCACTGCCATAGTCGGCATCAATAAGATCTCTAGCGCGGCTGAGCAGCGAAAAGAACTCGTCGTCGCTTACGATGTCTACCGGCAATCTGAACTTCATCAAGCCCATCTCGGTCTGAAGTTCATGCTCATAGACCCCGGTTTCGGTCGCTCGCGCCGGATTTATCGCGTCAGCCAAGAACACTGGGAGGCGAATTGGATCGGCGGGATCGAGCCTATCGGATAAAAATACTACGAGCGACGCGCGTGCCGCTAGAACTGCCAGCGGATTTAGGTCCAAACCCCACAATCCGTCGAGTAGAAGCCGCGCTGAAGCAAGCGGGTTGACTGCAAGCCGACGCTTCAGAGCTTCAAGCATGAAAGTGCCGGACCCAGCTGTGGGGTCCAGCAGCGTCTCCTCTGGAGACCATGCAACTTGATCGAGCGCGTGTTCCGCCAGCCAGTCCGGTGTATAGTACTCGCCGAGCGCATGACGTAACGCCCTCGGGACAAAACTCATGTAGATGCCTTTGAAGAGGTCGCGAGTAGACTCGCCGTTCTTCTTGCTCACATCGAAGTTGATGACGTTGAGAGTATCTATCAACGACGACAGGTCATCAGAGTAGGACGGCCAAGCTTGATCGTCCTGGTACCAAGCGAAGAAGTCACCGTTCAGCATGTTCAGGACGCCTGCATTTGCGAACAGCCGCCCCGATTCAAGCGAATCGATGCGACTCGCTATCGGCACGTTGCCGTCAGCGATGTCTTGGCTGGATTCCCGCAGCGACATTGCCGCGACCATCTTGGCGACAACTGCAATGTACGTATTCAACGCGTAGAGGTAAGCGGCGGGGTCTTCTTCGTAATTTTGTCCATGAGCGCGGCCCTGGGTGCTCAGAAGACTCTTAAGCCTGTCAGACTGGAGTCCCACAACTTGCCCGAAGAGTCGACGCCATTCGATATAGAGCAGCCTGGTCTTCGTGATCGTCGGCGTCGGCGTAATGGACGCTCGCACAGCGGTATACAACTTCGGGAGCAGGCGACTTCCGACGTCAGAGTCTGGACCCGCCAGCTGCGAAAGGACTCGCGGATGCACTAAGGGTGCACCGTCGTTCATCAACATCTGGAGAAGGCGAGCAGCGCTTGCCTCGGAAAAGGGTCCGATAGGCTCCCAGGCGAACTCGGTGCCATCATATCGCCCGAACGATATATGCGCACCGTCCCACACAATTAAGGAGTATTCGTCGAGTGGACGGCCTTCCTCTTCGGCAAGCATTTCAGCGTACTCGTTAGCTTGATCTCGGGCTTGCGCGATCACCTTCAATGCCGTGCCACCGGAGAAGCTCCGTGGCGGCACGTACTCAATAACCACGCCGCCATGAGCAACGTCGGTAAACCGGGTCTTCGCCGCATCGCCGCCGCGTAAGGTTCGCTCCAACTGGTAAGCAGTCCACATGATGCCCGCGCGCCCACATGCAGATTCGAGGGCCTTCTCAAGCTCGTGCCGGAGGTTCTCCTCATGAGGAGACCCTGCCGTAACGGTGGCAGCCGCAGTAACAAGGCCCGAAGCTTCGATTTCAATGCTGGTGCTCATCTGGCTCCTCAGCAGTCCCACCGCGTCTGCCTGTCACCCGCTCCACGCGGGCCTCGGCCACCCTATCCTTACCCCACGGGACCGACAGCCTCTTGGATCAAGGCGCACCCACGGCCGGCGGGTTCGGTCACGTGGCCGCCGATCCGGACCCCGACGCTGCGCGCGGCCTCCGGCCCTGCTCGGTCGCGGCCCGGCCGGACGGCAGGGCCCCCGCCGCTGGCGGCGCACTCATCGCAATCGGTGCTCCGGAGTTGCGCCACGCTGCTCGTTGAGCCGGGTCTCACGCCACACCATGGCCTCGGCCGGCACCAGCTGGTCGACCAGGCGCCCTATTCGGGCACATTGCCGTTCGTGACCCATAACCGTCGGATGCTCGACGCCGTCCGCGCACCCCTGCTGGACCGTCGCCGACGCCGTACTTCCGTGTCGAGTACGATGCCGCATCTGGTGGGTCTTGACGTCCTTTCCGTTGCCGTGACCACTGGGCAACCGATAGCTGGTGCGGATCTCGATGTCTCACGCACCTGCCGTTGGCATGCCGATTTACACCGGAGGACGCCCCGCGCCAAGGGCCCCCCTCGCGGGCGCGGCGAGCGCCACGACGCGCGCTCGACGCCTCGGCACGTATTCGGGCACAACCACCCGTAAACGGCCGGGCCGGACACCACCGGGCCTCACGTAGATCGGCCCCTGACCATGTAACTACTGGTCAGGGGCCGATCTGGCTGGTGTGGCGGGTCAAGGATTCGAACCTTGGAAGGCGTAAGCCGACGGATTTACAGTCCGCTCCCATTGGCCGCTCGGGCAACCCGCCTGGTGGGCCGGACGCACCGGCCGTTGACAAGAGTACACAGGGGCGCACCGGCCGGCCCGAACGGCCCCGACGGGTAGGGTCGGCACCGGCTCATCGCAAGGAGGCTGCAGTGGCGGATCCGTCGTTCGACGTGGTCAGCAAGGTGGATCGGCAAGAGGTTGACAACGCGCTCAACCAGGCCGCCAAGGAGCTGTCGACCCGGTTCGACTTCCGCGGCACCGGGGCGAAGGTCACCTGGGCCGGCGACGAGGCCATGACGATCGAGGCCGAGACCGAGGAGCGCTGCCGGGCCGCCATCGAGGTGATGCAGGGCAAGCTGGTCAAGCGGGGCATCTCACTGAAGTCCTTCGAGGTGGACGAACCTGCCGCCGCGGGCAAGGTCTACCGGACCACCGGGCGCATCTTGCAGGGCATCAGCCAGGACAAGGCCAAGGAGATCGCGAAGGCAGTGCGAGACGAGAAGCTCAAGGGAGTCCAGGCTCAGATCCAGGGTGACCAGCTTCGCGTCTCCGGCAAGAAGAAAGACGACCTGCAGGCCGTCATCGCCCTGTTGAAGAGCCGCGACTTCGGCGTAGCCCTGCAGTTCACCAACTACCGCTAGACCCGAGTCACCTACCTGGGCCGATCGCCCCTGCAGCCCCTGTGAGCTGCACATACTCCGTTTGGCAGCGTTGGCCGACGTTGGCCGTTTGCGGACGTCCTGCGGACTAGCTGCGGACAGACGGAGATCATCCTCACCGTCCCTGTAGACGCTCCTGCCGTCCCCTGTGGACGTTCCGGCACTCGCGCGCCGCCTGCCCTCCCCGGCACCAGACGATCCCTGCAGACGTCGCGACCGGAGAGGCCCGACCCCATGAGCACCGAACCCAGCACCGCCGAGTTCTATGACGCCGTCCCCGACCAGCTGGCCGTGCTGCTCGACGCGCTCGACGGCGTGCCGATCACCGATCACGAGCGGCGCACCCTGTACTGGCTGAGCGGCTGGGAGAAGCACACCGTGGAGAACCTCGCCGCGCTGATCGTCCGCGCCCGGCAGGCCGGTCCACCGGCCTGCCGGGCGCCACAGCGCACGACACTGCCCGGCCGGGGTTTGATCTACCTGGCCGGGCCATTCGCTGTCCACAGTGTGCCGCTCGCGCCGTACTGGCCACCCGTGCCGGCAGGCCCCCTCGCACCCGATCGGGTCACCGGCAACTAGCCTGTAGTCACCTCCTCGCCGATGCCCCGGGGTAGCTCCCCGGGGCATCGGCGAGGGGAACCGGCGAGGAGAGGGTCCGCAATGGACGACGCTGAGGAAGCCCGCACGATCGGCCGGCGGGTGAAGCAGATCCGTAACGCGCGGGATAAGTCGCTGCGGGTCGTCGCCCAGCTCGCCGGGCTGAGTAAGACGAAGCTGCACCGGATCGAGACCGGGCAACGCGCGCTGGACAGCCGCTCGGAGATCGCAGCGCTGGCCAACGCGCTACAGGTCGCGCCGAGCGATCTCATGGCCACCCTGTCGATACCGGCACCGGCGAACGGCGACACCGATATGGCTGTCGAGCAGGTGCGACTCGCGCTGATGGCGGTTGGCCGTGGCCGGCCTGGCGGGCAGGTGGTCAGCGTCGAGGAGCTGCGGGCGAGAGCCAGGGCAGTGGAGGACGCTGACTACCACAGTCGCGGCGCCGCGCTACCGGGCCTTATCCGTGACTTGCACAGCACCCTGGCGGCCGGGCGGGACGTGACCGAACTGCTCGACCTTGCAGTGCTGATGCACACCCAAACCACCCGCGGCTGGCTCTACATCACGGGCGCGCCGCTCGACCTGCGACGGGAGGTCGCCACGCTAGCCCTCCAGACGGCCCAATACCGCGACGAACCGACCGCGCTGGGTATTGCAGCCTGGGGCGGTGTCATCGAGATGCTCGCTGCAGGGGCATTCGACTTGGCGCAGGAGGAGCTGGACTCGGTGACCGTGCCGACGAACAGTTCGGAGTCGATGCAGCTGGCAGGCATGTTGGCGCTATCGCGGTCGCTCGTGGCCGCGGCGAAAAGGCAGCCAGCCGACGTTGAGGCGGCCTTGGACTACGCCGGCGAATTGGCCGAGCGCACCGGCCAGGGCAACGCCTACCTGATGGGCTTCGGGCCGACCAATGTGGGCCTCTGGCAAATGGCCGCGTCATTGGAGGTCGGAGACCACGAGCATGTCATCGCGATCGCGGAGCGCCTGAACCCGAGGGAGCACCCCAGCCGGGAGCGCCAGGCCACCTACTGGATGGATTACGGCCGAGCGCAAGCTCATCTGCGAGGACGCCGCGACGGCGCGGTGCGAGCCCTACGTACCGCCGAGGAGTTGTTCCCGATGCGGGTGCTGCGCAATCCGTTTGCCCGTGAGGCGATCGCCGTGCTGCTCCCGGGCGCGAAGCGGGACGCGGTGGGCCGGGAGCTGCGGGGGATGGCCTACCGCGCCGGTCTGCCCGTGTAGGTAGCCCATTTGGGGACGTTGCACCAGTAGGACACCCATTGCCACTTCTGGGCCATGCTCTGCTCCCGGTCGGGGTGACCTCTATGGGGCGAGAGGAACGGGCACAGTGATGCAGCACGAGATCGAACACAGCCGGATGACCGCAGACGGCAAGCGCACCGACGACGGCGCCAAGTGCACGTTGCTGTGGTGCACGAGGTGGGCGGGTCGTGGGTCCTGTATCCGCATGGCTGGGGAAAGTTCGGCGTTCGGCTGCCCAGGGCTGAAGCGGTCCGGATGGCCCGGACAATCCTGGATGGTGCCGAGTGAACGCCGAGCGGTGCAGCGAGTCCGTATCAGCCCACGAGGAGCTTGCGGTGTTGCGCGCGTCGCTGCGTTGCGGGCGTCGCTGCGGTGCGGGCGAACGCTGCCACTGATGCACCTGACGGAGTTAGACGAGGTCCTCAGTCAGCGCCACCGCCACCGGGACCCGATCGTTCTGTGCGGTGCAGACGTGACTGACCCGAACCTCCTGGACGACGGTGACCAGGACTGCCCGGGCTGCCGGGATTGCCTGCGCTACTGCCCGAAGTGCGTGCGGGTGGCGGCCGAGTACTCGGCTGGCGGCCAGCCGGACCTCAGCGCGCCGGAGGACGGCGACGAGGACCGGCCGATGGGGTGGGTGCTGGTCGGTGAGTGCCCGCACCCGGTGGCCGGTGGCCCGGCCTTCCACGTCGGGTCGTGCCGCGAGTGCGACGCCGCGCAGCGGCGCCAGCGCCGTAAGGACCTGCAGGTGTCCGCGCCCGGGCCCGGCCCTGGCGGAGAGGCGCGGTGAGCCAGCCGGACGGGGCTGTGCTGGGCACGCGACCCGGACGACGGGCCGCTACATGCGCTGGCGTCGGTCGACGTGCGCCTCGCCGAGTCCCGCGGGTACGCCGAGTGCCTGTGCACGCACAAGCTGCCCGCCGAGGTGGTGTTCGAGCCCGGCCCGTCCGGGTTGCTGTGCGTGCCGTGCGTGATCGGCGCGGTGGCGGACCTGCGTGCCCTGGGTCTGCTCGGCGACACCTACAGGAGGACGGGCGCCAGATCCGCACGGCCGACCTTCGGGTGCTCCAGATCGAGGACATGCTCGAGTTGGCAACCATCAACGTTGCGGCCCGTCTGGAGCGGATCGGAGATCAAGTCAACATCGTCCGGAGTCTCGAAGATCGGGACTCCGGCGCCAGCCGTAGCGTCGTCCGCCGGGCCCGTAGCGGCGCACGGCGGAAGGTCACCGACGACGTGCTGCGGGAGGTCGCCGAGACTACCGGGACAACGTCGATGCCAACCCCACCGCAGAGGTGGGGGCGCATCTCGGTGTTGCCGAGCGCACGGCCCGGCTCTACGTCCGACGCGCCCGCGACGCGGGTTTCCTCGGCCAGGCGGTACAGGGGAAGGCAGGCGAGCGCTGATGGCCTCGATCAAGAAGCGACCCGGCGGCCAGTACCGCGCCCGGTACCGCGGCCCGGACGGGCGCGAGCACGCCCGGCACTTTCGCCCGGAAAATCGACGCGCAGCGCTGGCTCGACGAGCAGACGGCGAGCGTTGTCACCGGGCAGTTCGTCGACCCGCGCGCCGAACGGGTGACCTTCCGTGAGTTCGCCGAGCAGTGGCGCACGACTGCGCCGCACGGACCGAGCACCCGGGACCTGGTCGCCCGTCGCCTCGGACGGCACGTCTATCCGGCACTGGGCGACCTGCAGGTCGGCGCCATCCGCACGACGCGGGTACAGGCACTTGTCACGATCCTGGGCGCGACGCTGGCACCGTCGACAGTGCGAGTCATGCATAGCTACGTCGTGTCGATCTTCCGGGCAGCGGTCCGGGACAAGGTGATCCCGTCGTCGCCGTGCGAAGGGGTGCGGCTACCGGCGGCCCGGCCCAAGCAGGTAGAGATCCCGCCGCTGGAGGTGCTCGACGTCCTCGCCGCGAAGCTGCCGGAGCGCTTCCTGGCGGTGCCCGCTCTCGTCGCCGGATCGGGTCTGCGACAGGGCGAGGTGTTCGGCCTGGAGGTTGACGGGCTGGACTTCCTGCGCGGCCGGAGCGTGGACGTTCACCAACAGCTCGTGACCCTGTCCGGACAGCCGCCGTACATCGGCCCGGTGAAGACCGCCGAGTAGGGGCGGGTCGTGCCGCTGGCGAAGGTCACGCTCGACTCGCTCGCGGCGCACCTGGCCGCGTTCCCGGCGCACGAGGTGGAGATCGTGGACCGGACCGACCCACGCAAGCCGGTTACCCGCACAGCGCGGCTGTTGTTCACGCTCGACGGCGGGCACCCGGTGGCACGGCACTCGTGGGCGGACATCTGGCAGCCCGTGGCGGCCGCGGCCGGCCTGCCGCCGAGGACCGGGCTGCACGCGTTGCGGCACCTGTACGCCTCTCTGTTGATCGAGCATGGGGAGAGTGTCAAGACAGTGCAGCGGCGGCTGGGGCACTCGTCAGCGGCGGTCACGCTCGATACCTACACGCACTTGTGGCCGGACTCGGACGACCAGACCCGGAAGGCCGTAGAGCTGCGGTACAGAGGAGCTACCCCGGCGTGCTTCGAACATACATTCGAGTATCGCGGGGTGGGTGCTTGGTGGCAAGAGTTCGGGTCCGGTGGGCGGGGCCGCTCAAGATCAGCGGGTACAGCTTGGGTACAAAGGACGTCACTCAACGTCGCCAACGGACGCCGAAGGACGCGAAGTAAAATGACTGGTCAGATGCGGTATGGGGGGAATCCCCCCAGGTCAGCGACACACCTAGTGCAGTTCGCTGACGACCGGTGAAGGGCATCGTCCTCGCCGGCGGAAGCGGCAGCCGGCTGCACCCGATCACCCAGGCCGTCTCCAAACAGCTGCTGCCGATCTACGACAAGCCGATGGTGTACTACCCGCTTTCGGTGCTCATGCTGGCCGGGATCCGGGAGATCCTGGTCATCTCCACTCCGGTCGACCTGCCGCAGTTCCGTCGCCTGCTCGGTGCTGGCGACCGGCTCGGGTTGCAGCTGAGCTATGCCGAGCAGACCCAGCCCAACGGCCTGGCCGAGGCGTTCGTCATCGGAGCGGACTTCATCGGGGACGACCCGGTCGCCCTGGTACTGGGCGACAACATCTTCTATGGCCCCGGTTTCTCCCGCACCCTGCAGCGGTGTGTGGCCACCTTGGATGGCTGCGTCCTTTTCGGATATCCAGTCAAGGACCCGCAGCGCTACGGGGTCGGCGAGGTCGACGCCACTGGCAAGCTGGTCTCCATTGAGGAGAAGCCGGCTGCGCCGCGCTCGAACAAGGCGATCACCGGGCTGTACTTCTACGACAATGACGTCGTGAAGGTCGCCCGCGCGCTCACCCCGTCCGCGCGTGGTGAACTGGAGATCACCGACGTCAACGCACATTACCTCCAGCAGGACCGGGCGACGCTGATCGATCTGGGCCGCGGTTTCGCCTGGCTGGACACCGGAACGCACGATTCGCTGCTCGAGGCGGGTCAATTCGTCCAGGTGCTCGAGCACCGGCAGGGCGTACGGATCGCCTGCCTGGAGGAGATCGCGTTACGGATGGGCTTCATCGACGCCGCTGCCTGCCACGCGCTGGGCGAGTCGATGGTGAATTCCGGTTACGGCCAGTACGTCATGGAGGTCGCCCGTTCTGCGGCTCACCAGGGCAGCTGACGGCCAGCCATAACCTCCAGGCGACGCACCCGGTCGGCGATCGGCGGGTGGGTGGAGAACAACCGCACCCCCATCTCGCCCGGCCGGAACGGGTTGGCGATCATGAGGTGCGACTGCGAGGTGATTGCGGGGTCCGGGCGCAGCGGCGCCGCCTGCGTGCCGTATTCCAGTTTGCGCAGCGCACTGGCCAGGGCGAGCGGGTCACCGGTGAGGTCCGCTCCGGAGACGTCGGCCTGGTACTCCCGTGACCGGCTCACCGCCATCTGCACAATGGCCGCGGCGATCGGGCCGAGCAGCGCGATGAGCATCATGGCCAGCAGGTTCGGCCGGTCCTCTTCGCTGCCGAAGCCGCCGAAGAGCCCGGCGAACATCGCGAGATTCGCCAGCGCCGTCACCATGCCGGCCAGTGCCCCAGCGACGGACGAAATGAGAATGTCCCGGTTGTAGACGTGGGCCAGCTCGTGGCCGAGCACCCCGCGCAGTTCACGCTCGTTCAGCAAGTCGAGGATCCCGACCGTGCAGCACACCGCGGCATTGCGCGGGTTGCGGCCGGTGGCGAAGGCATTCGGCGCCTGCGTCGGGCTGATGTAGAGCCGCGGCATCGGCTGGCGCGCGGTGGTGGCGAGTTCCCGCACGATGCGGTACATCATGGGTTGCTCGGCCTCGGACACCGGCCTGGCCCGCATGGCGCGCAACGCCAGCTTGTCCGAATTGAAGTAGGCGTAGGCGTTCATTCCCACCACGAACACCAGCGCGATGAGCAGCCCGATGCGGCCGAAGAAACCGCCGATCAGCACGACCAGCGCCGACAGCCCGCCCAGCAGCAACGCGGTCTTCAGCGTGTTGACGTGCCGGTGCACTGCGGTCCACCTCCCGACGGTGTCGTACCCCCCGATGAGTGCAACGCGTCCGCCCGGTGCGGGGTTCCGCGCGGGCTGGACAACACACCAGGTAGTCGGGCGGACACGCGGGGTACAAGCAGCCGCGGAAAGGATTCACCCGCGCAGGTGCAGGGTGCAGCACTTGGGACCGCCACCGGCCAGGCGCAGCTCGGAGACGTCCACGAAGACGATCTCGAAACCGCGGGCGGCCAGCGCGCGCCCGAGACCCACCGCTTCGAGAGGGAGCACCACCGAGCGGCCGTCGGACACCCCGTTGAGGCCCAGGCACGCGGCATCGGCCGCGCTGGCGATCACCGCGTCCGGGAAGAGCCGCGCCAGCGCCCGGCGGGAGCCCGGGGAGAAGGCCGCCGGGTAGTAGGCGATCAGTGGCCTGGACGGCGAATCGTCGAGCACCAGCAGGCAGGTGTCGAGATGGTAGAAGCGCGGGTCGACCAGGCGTAGCGAGACCACCGGTACCCCGAGCACCTCCTGCGCCTCGCGATGCGCTGCCGGATCGGTCCGGAACCCGGTGCCGGCCAGCAGCAGCCCGCCGGTCCACGCCAGGTCCCCTTCGCCCTCGTTGACCGCACCGGGCGGCACCACCTCGGGCAGGCCGTGCGCGACGAACCAGCGCCGGTAGTGCTCGGCCTCGGCGGACCGCTCCGCGTGCCGGAACCGCGCACCCAGCACGACACCGTCGATGACGACGCCGGCGTTGGCCGCGAACACCATGTCCGGCAGGCCCGGCACCGGCTCCAGCACCTCCACGGTGTGGCCGAGCCCGCGGTAAGTCTCGGCCAGTGCCGTCCACTGCCGCATCGCCCGCGCGGTGTCCACCGGCCGGCTCGGGTCCATCCACGGGTTGATCGAGTAGTTCACGGTGAAGTGCCGCGGCGGGCACATCAGGTACCGGCGCCGAGTGTCGGCGCGCGATGGGGTCACGAGCTGCAGAGCAGACGACATGATCTGATAGTAGATAGCGGCGTGTCCGGTCCACAATGTCGTTTTATTGCCGATCTATCAGCAGAATATTGCACATGGACTCCCTGGACCAGCAGATCGTGGCGCGACTGGTCGCCAACGCCCGCTCCAGCTACGCCCAGATCGGCGGCATCGTCGGGCTCTCCGCACCTGCCGTGAAGCGCAGGGTCGACAAGTTGCTCGAGGCCGGTGTGCTGCGCGGCTTCACTGCGGTGGTCGACCCTGGTGCGCTCGGCTGGGGCACCGAGGCCTTCGTCGAGGTGCACTGCCGGGGCAATGTGGCACCCAGCCAGCTCAGGGCCGGTCTTGAACGACTGCCCGAGGTGGTGGCCGCCTACACAGTGTCCGGGGCAGCGGATGCGATCGTGCACCTGCGCGCCGCGGGCATCGCGCATCTGGAGAACGCACTGGAACGGCTCCGGGCGGTCGACTTCGTGGACCGGACCGTCTCCACCGTGGTGCTCTCCACCCTGCTCGAGCGTGGGCTGGCGCCCTCGTGAGTGGCGTTGGGTGCCAGAACACTGTTACACACTCACGACTATGAGTGTGCTCGTCGAGCAGCGCGCAGGCGTCGCGGTGCTGACAGTCTCTGACCCCGCCCGCCGCAACGCCCTGACCCTGGACCTCTCCGACCGGCTCGCCCGGGCCGTCGCCGAATGCGACCGCGACGAGTCGGTACACGCGATCGTGATCACCGGCGCCCCGCCCGCGTTCTGCGCCGGTGGTGACCTGGCGGCGATCGCCGCTGCCGGTGAGTCGGGCTCGGCCACCGACCTGCACCGCATCTACCAGGGTTTTCTCGCGGTCGCCTACGCGGAGGTGCCCACCATCGCGGCGGTCAACGGGCCTGCGGTGGGCGCCGGGCTCAACCTGGCGCTGGCCTGCGATCTGCGCTTGGTCGGCCCCGGTGCGCTGTTCGACGCGCGCTTCCTGCAGTTGGGCATCCATCCCGGCGGGGGCATGACCTGGCTGGCGCAGCGCGCCGTCGGTCCTCAGATCGCCGCGGCGATGACGCTGTTCGGCGAGCCGCTGGATGCCCAGGAGGCGGTGCGTACCGGCCTGGCCTACCGGCTGATCGACCCCGGCGACGATGCTGACGACCCTCGCTGCGCAGCCGCGCACGAGGCGGTGGTGGCCGCCGCCGTGCACCTGGCCCGCCGGGCGACCACTGCCCCACGCGATCTCGTGATCGCCACCAAGGCCAC
>JBOHGM010000031.1:0-44107 GCA_050699435.1 Pseudonocardiaceae bacterium
GCCTGGACCAGTCCGTTCCTGCGGGCTACACCCTCCTCATTCAACGACGCCGCCGCGTCCATGTGCGACGACGACACAGGATTCCGATGCGCAACCACCACCGACACACTAAACCACTAACCAACCGCTGGTGTGTTGTTAGACCTGTTCGGCAGGAATGTCCGCGTACAGGTCGTGTAGCTGTTTCAGCGCGGGATGGTCAGTTGGCCACGACTGGTCGTTCACCGCAGCAACCGGCCGGATGCCTGTCGCCGCATTGGTCGCGAACACGAACTCCATGGTCGGCAGGTCCGGGAGGGTGACCGGTTCGGTGTGGATCGGCTCGTCAAGGGTCTGGTGCAGTAGGGTCATGGTGACGCCGGTCAGCCATTCCGAGCGTGGCCAGATTATTTGTCCTTCCCGTACGAACCCGATATTCGACGTTGCGATTTCGGAGATCGTCCCGTCCGGGTTGAGGAACAGAGCGTCATCGAAGCCTTCGCGTTGGGCACTCCGCCGGCACCGGAGCGCGCCGAACAGGCCGATGTGCTTTACCGCAGGCATCTCCCGCCGGTACGAGGCAGCTTGCAGACGCAGCGGAGCAGGTGTGCCCGACGGTGCCGGTCGTGTCGTCACGAGGATGTGCGGGACCGCGTCCGATCCGATTGTGCCCAGGTCAAACGCGGGATCGTAGATCGTCACTCGCGCGACAGTGCGCGCAGCGGCATCCGCCAACACCTGGCGGATGTAGTACCGCACACGGTCGGTGTCCAGGTCGGCGTCAAAGAGTAGGCGGCAGTCCCGCGCCAACCGCTGCAGGTGCAGCGACAGGCCGCGCACGCGGCCGTCCTCGGCCAGCATCGAGGTGAAGTGGCCGTAGTTGGTCAGCGCGAGAGCCTTGAGTTGGTCCATGGTCGGGAGCACGCCGTTCAGTTGCATGTGGGTCAGTTTCCCAGGTGAACAGCCTGAAGGATATGTCACTGCCGTTGAAGTTCGGTGAAAGTTCAGGGCTTCCGGTTCGGTAAAAGTTCAGCACTCGGGCCTATTAGGGCAGTTCTCGTCACGTGATCCAGACCGCACAGTTGGTGCATGAGCACACAACGGCGGAAGGAACGACGATGGCGAAGAACGAAATTCCACATAAAGCCGGAAGACGGCCCGTGCCGCGAGAACAAGACCGACGATCGCGACCGAGTGAAGGTTGCGATTCCGATTACCTGCAATCGCCTATCAATCTTGAGAGGAGCCATCAAATGATCAACGATGTGATTGACCCTCAGGAGTGGGCATGCCGGTGCGGTGCCCGCGCCAGCAGGCGGTACGGCCTGGCGCAATGCCGTAAGTGCCGGCGCCGGGACCGCTGGTATCGCCATCAGGCCGGTATACGCCGTCGTCGCCGGGGTGAGCAATGGTGAAACGGCACACGACCCAGGTCAGCCACGGGCGACGAGGTCCGTTCTCCCGCTCCCACGTCCTAGAACTGGACGGAATCGGGCTCCGATCGGCCGACCACTACACGCGTCTCATGCCGGTGTCCGAGGCCAACAGCGGTCCCTTCCGGCTGGCCATGCTTCCAATCCGGCTCATCGCACTGGGCGTGCTATGGGCGACCGCCACCCCCATGCGGCTGATCGTCACCGTCACTATTTGCACTGTCATCGCCTTCAGCCTCTGAGAGGACGGCGGCACGTCAACGGTTGTCTCGCCACTCGCTGAGCGAGTTACCACCGGTCCAGATCCCCGCCTGCAAAGGAGGTTTTTACCCGACAATGAACCAACAGAAGCCGTACTCCCTCGTCAATCTGGAGGCCGTCCGAAACCATTTCCATCAGGCGTGTCAGTCGCGCACCCCGGTCAGGCTCTGGCATGCCGTCGCCGATATTCCTGTCCTGCTCGCTGAGTTGTCCCGCCTCCGGTCTCTCTTGGCGCTGGTCCGCACGATGCATGCAAACCTGCTGGCCGCTGCCCGCGCCACCGTCGCCGCCGCCCGAGACGGCGAGGCGGACTCGATGTACTACCTGCGCGACGAACTCGCCGCGCATGACCAACTCCCGCCCGATCACCTGCACGCCGCTGAACTTCTCGGGCAGCCATACTCCGAAACCATCGATGACTCGGCCGGCGAACAGGACAGCCAATGACCCGGCCACCCGTGAACAGCCGCGCGGGTCAGGAAGTGGTCCGTTTCCCTGACCAGACCGTCAGCCGTGTTTCCGAGTATCAGGGGCGCGATGCCGAGCTGATCGAGTCGGATCGGCTCCCGGTTGTTGTCTCGGACGTATCCTCGGCACTTTCGTCGTCGTCCACGACTGTTGAGACCGATGAACTGATCTTTCGCCCACTCGACCGGCGCCCGATCGTGCCGCGCTGGATGCGCAATGCCGAACAGTGTAAGGCTTTCTTCCGTTGGCTCGCCGTCTACCTTTGGCATACCACTGCGTTCCACACGCTGCGCATCCCCAAGTATGTGCTGCGCGCTGTGGTCTACTCTCCGCGCGGTATTAGCCGCGTAATCGTCGAGCTGTACCGCTGGGCCGGTGACGCCGAGGGCAGGCCGCTGCGGCTCTACGCGATCGAACGTGGTGATGTCACCGGCTATATGGCACTGTCCCGGCAGCGCAATAACCGAGTTCGTACTCGGCTGACCACCGTTTTCGGACTCGCCTGCGGTGCCGCTACAGCGCTGATGATTACCGCGCTGCTGTGGCCACGTTCCCCGCTGCTGTTCCTTGCGCTGGCTGTCGCGCTGGCCGGCTGGCACGGCCGCCGCAAAGACCAGCCGTTCATCGACCCGGCCATCATTGTCCCGCGTGCGCGCAAACTCACCCCCGACCTGGTCACGCACGCATTCATAGCCGCCGGTCTGTGCAAGGAAGACAACCCGATCACCTTCCCGCAACCGATCTGCCGCGACGGGGACGGTTGGCTCGCGCTGGTCGACCTGCCCTACGGCAGGAAAGCCGCGGACGCGCTGAAGAAACCACAGGACATCGCCGCCGCGCTGGACATCGACGAGGTCCAGGTCTTCCTGGACCGCATCCGCGGTGAAGCCGGCTCGGCACGGCGGGTCGCGCTGTGGGTGGCCGACGTGGACGTGTTCGCCCAGAAGCCACCCGTCACCGCGCTGGCCAAGGCCGACCAGGTGGACTTCTGGAAGGGCTTTCGATTCGGCCAGGACGCCCGCAAACGGCCGGTGCAACTGGTCATGGTCTGGTCCTCGCTGTTGGTCGGGGCCATTCCTCGGATGGGCAAGACCTTCGCCGCCCGGCTCCCGGCGGCGGCCGCCGCGCTGGATGCGTGGGTGCAGCTGTTCATCTTCGACGGCAAGGGCGGCAAAGACTGGCAGCCGTTCGAGCTGGTTTCCCACCGCTACGGCTCCGGCGCCCGCGCGGCCGTGGTCGAGCACCTGGTACATGTGCTGCGCGAGCTGGTTGAGGACATGAACGACCGCTACGAGCGGCTGCGCGAGCTACCCCACGACCTGTGCCCCGAGGGGAAGCTCACCCCGGCCATTGCACGCAGCAAGCGGCTGGGGATGCCGCTGCGGTTGGTGTGCATCGACGAGGTCCAGCGCTACCTGGAACACCCCGAGCACGGCAAGACCATCCTGGAACTGCTCACCGACCTGGCCAAGGTCGGCCCGGCCGTCGGGATCATGCTTGTGCTCGCCACCCAGAAACCGGACTCGAAGGTCATGCCCGACAGCCTGCGCGGTCAGCTCGGTATCCGGTTCGCCATGAAGGTGATGAACTGGCAGTCCTCGGACACCATCCTCGGCGCCGGCGCCTACCCCGACCTGGACGCATCCAAGCTACTGCGCGCACACAAAGGGGTGGGCATCCTGCTCGGCGCAGACGACGGCGCGCTGGCCGAGTCCGGCGGGCAGATCATCCGCACCGACCTGATGGACCTGCCCACCCTGCACGCGATCTGCGAACGCGGCCGGGAGCTGCGGATCAAGGCCGGCACCCTGGCCGGGGTCGCCGAGGGCGGCGCCTACATCGTCGAACACGCCGCGCCCCGGCTGCTCGATGACGTGCTGGCCGTGTTCCTCGGCGACGAGGCCCGGCTCTGGTCGGAGACCGTGGTCACCCGGCTCGCCGAGGCCAACCCGGACGCCTACGACGGCTGGACCCCCACCGACCTGGCCACCTGCCTCAAGCTCTACGGCATCACCACCGGCCAGGTCTGGGGACAGACGCCCGAGGGCCAAGGCGCCAACCGGCGCGGCATCACCCGAGACGCCGTCCTCGAAGCCCTCGCCCAAGCCCTTTGACCGACCACCCCCCACCCGCTAGACGGCTGCTAGACCTAGCGCCCACCCCGCTAGGTCTAGCAGCCCCGCTAGGCCACCGACCAGCGCACTAGCGGCCTAGCGCCCGTCCACCCGACCCCAACAGAACGGAGGTATCGCCAGTCCGATGAACCAGCCGCGACCGATCCCGCACAACCCCAAGGAGACAGCCCAGGTATCAGACAACTCAAACCGTTCAAAAGACCGACTCAGCACCACTAGGACGCGAAATGGCGCCGCGCACACACAACCAACCGCGGCAGCACAGGATGTCGACGCCACCGACTCACGAAAATCACTGCCATTCTCACAGAGGCAGCCGACCCCGACTGCACAAGGGCTGCCGCCGCCGAGCATCACCGACCTCACGACGCCGGAGCACACCGCCGCGGTGCGCGCCAAGCACATCCGCGCCATCGTCGACTCTTTCCCACCGCTAACCTCCGAGCAACGGGACCGCATCGCCACTCTGCTGCGCACCCACCGTAATCGGAAGCGACCCTGACACGAACGACCCTCCCCAAGCGGAACGGGCCCCACCTGGCGTACCGGGAGGGCCTGTTTCGTCGCTCTGGTGGCCTGCTCGGCCCCGGGGCGCCTTCACCGACTTGATCCCACTCTGCCCATCGACCGGCTCTGAGCCTCGATCGGGCACCCCGATGCTCCGCGAGCGGGGGCATCGAGCAGTGGAACGTCGGACGAGAATTCGAGACTCGGATAGCAAACGAACAGCGACTAATTCCGACGTCGGTTCGGGCCAATTGGTATTGAACTATGCGACCCCGCTTCGACCTTGCCCGGTTCGATGACGCAGGGTAATATGATCAACCGCGCGGTTGTCACTCGAAGGGGAAGGGAGCCTGTAGTTGTGGCGCACACGCCAAAGCAAATTCCCATTTCGAGCATGAGCCACTCTGACCGAGAATCCCATGACGCTGGTCTGATCGTGACCAGCAACCTCGTCGGCGACGGCCAGGTCCTCACCCTGGACAGAGTTCCGCGCCACCTACTGCCGATCCCGGAGGTGCTCGGATGACGCGTAGGGGCGGAAAAGTTCGGGATGATTTCCTGTGATTCCAGAGGACGAGGACGACTACAGCCGACTTGAGGATGATAACGGCTCGCTTTCACGTGAGGTCTTTGACGATCGCGTCAGATGGACGTTTATTCCACGGGCAGATCGGCTGGCCCCGAACCTGATGCCACCCAAGAATGCGACGCTGTGCGAGTACATGGCCAGCACTCGACAGCTCTGCATTTATCCAATAGTGCCGTATGCCGACAACGACAAGTACACCGAGCCTAAGTATGCGCAGATCCGACGCATCAGGGTGGATCTATTCGAACTCGACCCGGAGATGTACGACATCGCCGATATTCGTGAATTGATGGACCAACTGCCTGGATCCTTCGTTAAGAGATGGCAGTTCGGGTTGGGCTTAAAGCGGCAATATCAACCGATCATCTCCACCGTGGAAGACCTCGCCGTTTGCAGTGAATTACACATCTCGACAGAAGTCGAGATTGCTGAATTGACTGAGACCTCCTTCCGTCTGCCATTCAGTCAGTTCGAAAGACTCTGCGCTGAAATCCGAAGAATTGATAACCGTGCCACTGCGACCGCCATGCGCTTTAAGCGGACTTACATTCACAACAATATCGCTGACACCTTCGGCTCCCCAGCTCGCACGTTTAGTAGGGGGCGGCACCCAGTCACAAAGCTGCTCAGTGACGAGATCTCTGACACTCCTACCCTGACCAAGGTCGAACAGGCTGCTCTGGTATCAGCCACGATGTCGCAGGCGCGGCAGATCGCACGAGACAATCCCGCTTCCCTCGCAGCATTGCGTCTCGATGTCGACCTTGCAAACCTCGATGAACTGATCGACAACTTCCGTAAGGCCCTAACCGCTAACCACGCCGAGGGGTACTGGCAGAGGTTCTTCCAAGAGAACCCGTTCGCCCTACACCTAGTCTTCGGGTATCCGCTAATCCAGGTCCAAGGACAAGCCTCTGTCGGCGGTACAACTTTCTCCGGAAGGGACGGGCGCTTCGTTGACTTCCTAGCCAAGAATGCGACGACAGGAAATATTGCGATCTTTGAGATCAAGAAGCCTTCTTCTCCTCTCATCAATAACTCGCAGTATAGAAACTCGATTCATACGCCGGCGGCAGACCTGACAGGTGCAGTCGGCCAGGTTCTCGACCAGAAGGTCGAACTAACCAAGACTCTGTCGGCGCTGAAGGAAAAGTCCCACATTTACGACATTCACGCCTACGCAATTCGGTGCTGCGTAGTTATCGGGAGGACCCCCGAGGACGACGACCGAAAGAAGGCATTAGAAGCGTACAGAGGCAACTCCAGCATGGTCGACGTCATCACTTACGACGAGCTGCTAGTGAAGTTGGAGCAGTTACGGAACCTCCTAGGAGAGTCAACCAAGAGCTGACGAACCGACGCGGCCCGCATGAATTCCGATCAGGTGCAGCCTACTTGTACGGAACCTGAACCGCCGCATGTACCAGTAAGTTTGCTCAGGCTTTAGCTCGTAATGCGCAGGTCGTCGGTACGGTCGTTGCTCATCTGACTTCTGCGGCTGGGCGGGGACGTAAGCCGCCACGCGCCGCACCACGGACCATAACCACCCCAGAACGCCCCGCAGCGGCCCATATGAGCCGCCAAGATCAGCCGTTGGTATTGAAGACCGCCGCAGTTCAGCCCATCCGCGATCTCAATCATCGCGTTCTTCACGAAGTCATCCGCCAGCCCCCTAGATCAACGCAATGATGACGGCGGACATCACCGCCGAATAAATCCCCAACCCCACACCCCACCACGACATACCGCAATTCGTCGCACGACCCCTACGATAAGAAGACACCCCCATCCCACCGAAAACTACAGCGAAACCCCCAACGACAAACCCAACCCGGGAAGCGGGCCCATGCACGACGCGACCAGCCCGCGCCAGCGTGACCGCCGTGGCCAGGGGTGTGCAGCAGTTCGACGAGTGCAGCATGCTGTCCTGGGGACAACGCGCCGTCGCGGACCGAAGGTACGGGCTCAACACAAAGCCGCTATCCACTACGTCGATATGAGCACTCGGAGTCGAAACGCCACTCAAGCTTTGTCACACGTTGGTAGCTCGGTCAACTGTTCTATGAGCTGCCGGAGTCAGCCGTGGCTGTATCTCCACTGACTCGGGATCGAGCACCTTGCGGCCGCGAGGGGCCGGGTGAAGGTGGACTATGCAAAGAGTGTCGATCACCGCCCGCACCGTTGCAAGGTCAGCGCTGTTAATAGCGTCCACCGGGTCGTCGGCAGTGAGCACTGGGAAGGCCGTCGAGCCCCCGCTCAGGGAGAGCCGCTCGACTTCGAGTCGGTCGATCGTCGCCTCGGCCTCTAGCTTAATCTCCTTGAACATCAGGCCGTCGATCAATTCCGCAGAGTAGTCTGCTCGAGCGCGGACAATGCGACCGCGCTGCCGCTCGATCTCTTCCTGTAGCTGGGCGGCCCCGCTCTCGTCGGTGGTGGGCAGGAGGTTGGCCAGATCCGGGCGAGACAGGCGTTCGTGCACAACATTGAGGACGTAGCTGTCCACTTGTGACCGTGACCGCATCACGTGTCCGGCACAGCGGTAGCGGGTGCCGTGCGCTTTCACCCGCTGTCCGCAGACACCGCAGCGGTATAGCCCTGAACCGAGGTGTTTGCGGTCCGTCCCGTTGCGGTTGGACTTGCGCGCCGGATCGTCGAGGCGCCGCTGAACCTCCAACCACAGCGTATCCGACACGATCGGGCGCCATTGCCCGGCAACCGGGCGACCGCCGCCGTCTCGCACGATCTTCCCATCGAGCATGGACCACCCCGCATAGCGCGGGTTTCGCAATATCGTCGTCACAGTGCTCGGGCTCCACGGGCGCCCGCTCCGAGTGGGTATCGCGCTTACCCCGCTTGGCAACCGCTGGATCATTGGCCGCTCGCACTCGATGGTAACGGCCTGCCGCGCGCCGTCGAGCGCCGCCGCGATTGCCTTCAGCGACGACCCTGCTGCGAATGCCTCAAATATGGCCCGCACCGCATCGGCCTCGGCCGGGATCAATTCTCCGTCCAACGTATAGCCGGTGGCGCGAACGCCACGCGGCGGACGTCCCATGGCGGCTCTCTGCTTCTGTGCCGCCGACTGGCGGGCACCCTTGCGCTCAACCTCCGCTCGGGCGACGGCTGCCTTGATGCGGGCGTACATCCGGCCGCCGTCGGTCGCTAGGTCGGCCTCACCGTTTGCGGTAACCAGCTGTAGGCCGTCCTGCTCCGCCGCGTCAATCCAGTCCTCCAACTGTCGCGGCTGGCGGGTCAGTCGATCAAGATCCCAGCAGACCAGTGCGGAGAATCTGCCGGCCGCGTAGTCAGCCACCATCCGGTCGTAGGCGGGGCGGGTGATGGTTCGGTCGGTCGCGCTGATGGAGTTGTCAGTGTAGGTCTGCGCCACGGTCCACCCACGCTGCAGGACGATACGCTCGCAGTCCTGTCGCTGCCGCTCGACCGCCAGTCCTTCACCTGTCGGGTCCAGGGAGACGCGCAGGTAGACCGCGCAGTGAACGACTGTAGCGGTGGAGGGTTTCATGAGGTGATTCTACCACGTGACGCGGTGGAGTTCCGCTTCAACCTGTAGCCGAGCTCGACGGTGTAGCCGCGCTTACCGGTGTCCCGGTCGCCGAACCTGTCCCCGACGAGGAGCAGCACCACGCCGGGAACGTGGCAGCTCCGTGCTGCCACAGATCGGCTTGCGCGTGCAGCGTCGTCGGGTGCATCGCCTCGTCCTTGCGGAGGATGGGTTGGGTCGGGAGCCGGGGAAGAGCGGCTAGCGCCAGAGTGCGCCACCGCGCCGACTACCAACCCAACCAAGCTCAGGCCTCTTCGCTGCGCCGGAGCTTCAAGCCCTCAGCCGGCTGGCTGGCGCGGAAAGCGACTCCCCTGATACTCAGGGCAGTGTGCTTTCCGGGGCACCGACACCAGAGGTGTCGCTCGTGAAACGGCCGTGGGGGGCCAGCCCGTGCGGGCTTCGCGATGACGGCCACCGGGATGGCGCGGATCACCGAGCTGCTCGAAGGAATCGCGGGCTCCCAGCCGGATCAGCCCGGTCACCAGGGCGAGGAAGGTACCAGCCCGTAGCCGTCGAGTTCTTCGCTGCCGCACTCCGGGTGGTGGACGCGCCTGCGGAGGCGGCGGTCATGGTCGGTGATGCCATCGAGTCCGACCGTCCTCGGCGCACAGGAGTGTGGGATCACCGGTACGTCACCCCGAGCGGCGTTGGGCCTTCACGGGGGCGACCGCGTCGACCAGCCCGTAGTCGCGCGCTTCCTCGGCGGTCAGGATGCGGCCCGCACGCATGTCGGCGACCACGGCCTCGATGGAGTGACGGCATACCCCGGCGATGCGTTCCTGGAGCAGCCGCAGTCGGCGCTGGTGGTCCTCGGCATGGGCGGTCACGTCGCGCGCGTGGCCGCAGTGCTGAGCATGCGGCTCGCGCAGGTGCAGGGTCGCGTGCGCGCCGGCCGTGCGGTGGTCCGCGACGGCCAGGATCGCGACCGCTGCTCCGGTGAGCCCGCCCAGGCACGTCGCGTGGACCGGCACGCCCATGAGGTCGAGGGTGTCGAGCGATGCCGCCGCGCGGTTGGCGGCCTCCGCGTCGAGCCTGCCGGTCAGGGTCATCATCCGCTGCTCGAGCAGGCGCTCGGCCAGCCAGTCCTGGCCCGTGTCGACGGTCCACGGCGACGGTGTGCTCGGCAACGGCGACGGCGGGCGAGGGCCTGGTTGCCACGGCGTGCGATACGGCTCGCGAGGCGGTGGTGGTGGCCAGATGTTCATCGGGTCTCGGATGATCGGATCTGCCAGTCGACCGTCCGTCCGAGCGCGGCCGCGTACCGCTCCAGTGTGGACAGCCGGGCGTCGACGTCACCCCGTTCCAGGCGCGCCACAGCCGACTGGGAGGTGCCCATCCGGGCGGCGATCTCGGTCTGGCTGAGGCCGTGCTCCCGGCGGGCCGCGGCGAGCTCGTTCATCAGCGCCCGGCGGCGATCGAGCATTCCCTGCAGGCCGGGGAAGGACGTGCGACGCGACGGGGTCATACCGGAAACAATATCTCTCAAACGCTATGCACGCGACGGATCAGTGGATTCGGGCTGGTCGAACTGGATGCGGTACAGCTCCTCCTGGGCGACCCATCTGACGATCACCAGGGGCGGCGTGGCTACAGCGCGAGGTCGCGGCGACCGAACAGCGCGATCCCGGTCGCGGTCAACGCGGCCGCCACGGCGAGCAGCGCGAGCAGCGGCGTCGCGGTCACCTCCGCCACGGGAACCTGCGGCACGTGGGTGAACGGGGAGATGTCGAGCACCGCGTCCGGTAGATCGAGCAGCACGCCGAGCTGGCCGATCAGCACGCATACCGCGAAAGCGGCCCAGGACGCCGCCACGACAGCCCGAGGGGTCAGGCCGAACACGGCGACGACGAGTCCGGCGAGCGCCAGCACCGCCGGCGCCCGCACCAGGGCGGCTCCGGCCAGGTCAGTGATGGAACCTGGCAGCTCACCCGCGACCAGCCCGTAGCAGAGCCCAGCGCTGCACCCGGCGAGCAGCAGCAGCACGATGGTGCCGAGTGCCGCGATGATGATGTGGCTGAGCATCCAGCGCGGCCTGCTGACCGCGGCAGCCAGGACGGGTTCCAGTGACCCACCGGCCTCCTCGCCGCGCATCCGCAGCAGCGTCTGCACTGCGTAGCCGGCCGCGAAGAATCCGATGACGCCCATGATGGCGGCGAAGTAGGTGTCGAGCAGGGTCGCGCCGCCGCCACCTAGTTGCTCGAACAACTCGGCGGCGCGGTCGTTGCTCCCGATCAGGTCGTCGACCTCGTTGCCCGCTGCGCCGTAGGCGGCACCCAGCACCACCACAGCGACCGACCAGCCGAGCAGCACGCCGCGCTGCAGCCGCCAGGCCAGGCCCAGTGGGCTGCGCAGGCTGTCCGGTGCGGCGGCGGGTCCGGGTCGCTCTGGCAGCATGCCGGCGCCGGAGTCCCGGTGGGCGGTGAGCGCGAAAGCCACCCCGACGAGCCCGGCGAACGCCACCGTCAGCAGGCCGAGTACCCACCAGTTGTTCTCGTCGTACGGGCGCATCTGCTGGCCCCAGCCGATCGGGGACAGCCAGGACGGCCAGGCGCTGACGTTCCTGGTGCCGCCGTCGGTGACCTGCCCGGCGACATCGCCGACCGCCCGCAGCAGGAACGCGACCCCCACCGCGGCCGCGGCCAGGCCATTGGCCGCTCGGGCGGTCTGCGCGAGCTGCGCGGTGACCGCGGCCACCGCGGCGAAGGCGACGCCCACCGCCGCGAGGCCGGCACCGGCCACCAACGACCCGGTGACGGGCAGGTCGTTACCGATCAGCACGAGTGTGGTGAGCAGGGCCAACGCCACGTTCGCCCCAACGGCGACCAGCAGGGCCGCGGTCAGGCTCGCGTGCCTGCCGACGACCCCCGAGCCGATCAGCTCGGCCCGGCCGGTCTCCTCGTTCTGGCGGGTGTGCCGGACCACGCACAGCGTGCTCATCAGCGCCGCGGCCACCGCGACAACGAGGAAGGACTGGGTCATCACGGTGGCGCCAACGCCGGTGCCCGACACGATCCCGTTGAAGATCAGTGAGACGGCGCTGCGCGCCGAGCTGATCGCGAGCTCCACCCGCTGCTGCTGGTTGGTGTAGAGCCCCAGCACGCTGGAGATCGTCGCGGCCTGTACCAGGGTCAGGGCGAGCAGCCAGACCGGCAGCTGGATCCGGTCGCGGCGCAGCGCCAGCCGGACCAGCGCCCTGGTGCCGGTGAACGCGCTCATCGGACACCCGCCGGGATCTGGGGGCCCTCCTCGGCGGGCTGGTCGGCGTAGTGGCGCAGGAACAGTTCCTCCAGCGTCGGGGGCGTGCTGGTCAGCGCGCGCACCCCGAACCCGACGAGGTGCCGGAGCACGCCGTCCATCGCGGTGCTGTCCAGGTGGAACGTGGCCCGGGTGTCCGAGACCTGCACGTCGTGTACTCCGGTCAGATTCGCCAGACCGGTGAGCGGTATCACGGTCTGCACCGAGACGGCGGTGCGGGTCAGGTGCCGCAGTTCATCCAGCGTTCCGGACTCGACGGTGCGTCCGTCCCGGATGATGCTGATCCGGTCGCCGAGCGCTTCGACCTCGGCGAGGATGTGGCTGGACAGCAGCACGGTCCGGCCGGCTTGCTTGGCGGCGTAGATGCAATCCCGGAAGACCGCGTCCATCAGGGGGTCCAGACCGGAGGTCGGCTCGTCCAGGATGTACAGCTCCACATCGGAGGCGAACGCCGCGACCAGGGCCACCTTCTGCCGGTTGCCCTTGGAGTAGGTGCGGCACTTCTTGGTGGGGTCCAGCGCGAAGCGTTCCAGCAGCTCAGCGCGCCGCGCCGGATCCAGACCGCCGCGCAGCCTGCCGAACAGGTCGATGGCCTCTCCGCCGGACAGGTTCGGCCACAGGTTCACGTCGCCGGGCACGTAGGCCAGCCGCCGATGCAGCGCCACCGCGTCACGCCAGGGATGGCCCCCGAGCAACTGAGCCTGTCCGGCGTCCGCGCGGAGCAGGCCCAGCAGGACGCGGATGGTGGTCGACTTACCTGAACCGTTCGGGCCGAGGAAGCCATGTACCTCACCGGTGTTGACGGACAGGTCCAGGCCGTCCAAGGCACGGGTCCGGCCGAAGGTCTTGACCAGGCCGGTCACCTTGATCGCGGTCGTCATGACAACCAAGCTACACTCGCTTCACAATGCCGTGAAGTTAAGGAAACGTATAGAATCTGCAGGCGAGCCGGGGACACCGAGAGGATGCACGGGTGGTGACTGGGTCCGGGACCGGCCGGGACGAGGAGGCGGTGGGCCGTTTCGTCGAGTGGTTCGCGCTGACACTCGCCGAAGCGGGGTTCCCCCGCATGGCCGCGCGGGTGTTCGTCGGCATCCTCACCGCCGACGACGGCCGGCGCACCGCGACCGAGCTCGCCGAGCTGCTGAAGGTCAGTCCGGCCGCGGTCTCCGGTGGGGTGCGGTACCTGGTGCAGGTCGGGCTGGCGATCCGGGAGCGCGAGCCCGGGCAGCGCCGCGACCACTACCGGGTGCACGATGACCTCTGGTACGAGGCGATCACCCGGGAGGGCGAGATGTTCGCCCGGTGGGAGAAGGGCCTGCAGGAGGGCGTCGAGGCGCTCGGCCCGTCCACCCCGGCAGGTGCCCGGGTGGACGACACCCGCAAGTTCTTCGCCTTCATGCGCAGCGAGTTCCCCGAGCTGCTGAGCAGGTGGCGCGCCCATCGGGCGGCGACCGCCGCAGACCCCGCCCCCTGATTTCCCGCTCGCCCGCGGTCTTGCGGACCGCATCGGCGATTCGACGGCGCCACGACGCTTCCAGCTCGTCCTGGGTCCACGGCGGGTGGGCAAGACCACCGCGATGTACCAGGCGGCGCGGCGTCTGCTCGACTCGGGAACCCCACCGGAGCGGGTGTGGTGGCTCCGGATGGATCATCCCCTGCTGCTTCGTGAGTCGCTCGGCGATCTCGTCCGCCAGGTCTGTGACGCCAGCGGCGGGCGAGCGGAGCAACCATTGGTCCTGCTCCTCGACGAGCTCGTCTACGCGCGGGATTGGGATCTGTGGCTCAAGACGTTCTACGACGATCAGTGGCCGGTGCGAGTGATCGCGACCTCCAGCGCGACCGCCGCGCTTCGTGATCGCCGCCAGGAAAGCGGGGTGGGCCGGTGGTCCGAACAGTTCCTCCTGCCGTACCTGTTCACCGAGTCCCTGGACCTGGTGGGAGCTGCCGTCCCGCGCGACGTGGGTGACACGCTCGCGGAGACCGTCCGGCGGTTGCCTCCCCGGTTACCTGAGCCGGAGGTGTTGACGGCCCGGCGACATCGCTTCCTACTGCTCGGCGGATTCCCGGAATTGCTCGCACAGGACATAGCTGGAGACCGGATCGACGATGAGGACCGCACGCTGCTCTCACAACAGGTACTGCGAAGCGACGCGGTAGAGCGAGCGATTTACAAAGATATTCCGCAATCGTTCGGCATCGACAACCCGATGCTCCTTGAGCGACTCTTGTACGTCCTGGCGGGCCAGATCGGCGGAGTGCTCTCACCCACCGGCATCGGGCGTGATCTCGATGGGATGTCCCAGCCCACACTCGACCGTTACGTGTCGTATCTCGAGAAGACGTTCATGATCTTCAGGCTGTCCAACCAGAGTATCGATACTGGCGCGGCGATCGACCTGGGTCCGAGCGAGACGATGTCTGCCCCCGGTGTACAGTGCGACGCCCTGCCGGAAGCGGTTTCCGGCGATCTCTCGAGCGCGCGTAGGCCGACGAACCATCGCCCGCTATCAACGTGCAGCCACCGTTTGGCGAGCTGTAGCTGCTGGTGCGACAGACGATGCCGTCCGGCTCAGGCGCGGTCATCATGGCCCTCTCGGTCCGCGTAGAGTTCGGTTGCCAGGGTGGCAATCAGCTCCCTGGATTCTTCCTCGCCCAGGGGGTCTGGGCCAGGATCGCCAGGATGTGCTGGTAGGCGGTGATCTCCTCCGGCCGCTCCAGGAACAGGCAGGAGGTCTGGCTGTCCAGGTAGACCACCGGCTTGAACTCGGCGAACTCCATCAGCGTGAAATGCCCGGCGATCTCGGCATGCGCGCCGAGCGCGGCTGGCACCGCCCGCAGGGTGAGGTAGGGGCGCAGCGACATCCGCAGCAGGTGGTGCAACTGCTCGAACATCACCGCCGAGCCGCCGACCGGCAGCCTCAGCACGAACTCGTGCACGAAAAAGGTGAACTGTACGGAGCGCTCCCGGCTGAACAGGCTCTGCCGGGCCAGCCGGGCGGCCACCCCGATCCCCGACCTCGTCCGCCGGAACCGTTCGCGGGTCTTGGATCATCGCGCGGGCGTAGTCGCCGGTCTGCAACAGGCCGGGCACCATCATCGACTGGAAGTCGCTGATCGCGATCGCTTTGTCCTCGTGGTCGATTAGGGTGACGAGCTGTTGGGGCAGCCAGGAGCCGAATTGCTGCCGCCAGCCGGGGGTGTGCTGTTCCTGGCACAGGGCGAGCAGCCGATCGCGCTCGGCGCCGGTGACCCGGCACAGCGCGAGCAGTGCCGCCACGTGCAGTTGGCTGGCATTGCGCTTGCCGGACAGCAGCCGGGACACCCAGCTCGGTGACCAGTCGAGTTGGTGGGCGACCTGCCTGCCGTTCAACCCGGCCTGTTTCATCGCTCGGCGCAGGCCCTTACTGAGTTCGCGACTAGGTGCCGTCGGCTCCAGATCGTTCACAGTTACCTCCCAGCGAGCGACCCTATATCGGACGTTCCGCGACGATTCCGCCCACCTGCCCAACGTGTCTGTGAACACACTGCTTAGTTGACCCAGATGGAATGCCAAACAGGAGCGTAGAAAGAAGTACGACCGCGAGGAAGGGCCCATCGGTGAGCCAGGCCACGAATCCGGCCAAGAGTTATCATCGGTCAGGTTTCCTGCGTCGGCGAGTCTGCCGCTCAAGATACGTCACGCGCAGGGCACGGTGTGCGATGGTGTCGACGTGTCGAAAGTAGTCTCGCTGCTCGATCGGGTTGTGCTGTCCGTGCCGGAGGCGGCGCGGCAGTTGCGCATCCCGCAGTCCACGCTGCGGCACTGGCTGGAGGGTCATACGGTTCGCGGCAAGTGGTACGAGCCGGTCCTGCGGCCAATGCCAGAGGGGCACAATCAGGTCACCTGGGGCGAGCTGGTCGAGGCTTCGTACCTGCGGCGCTACCGCGAGTACCACGTGCCGATGCAGCAGCTGCGGCCGTTCATCGAGCGTGCCCGCGAGGTGTTCAACACTCGTTATCCGCTCGCCCACCGTACCCCGTTCGTCGGTGGTGGCCGCAAGCTGCTCCTTGAGGTGCAGAACGCCGTCAACCTGAATCCCGAACTGCGCGCGGTAATTGAGCTCAAGAGCGGCCAGCTACACCGTAGCTGCAGCTACTGCGACGGCCAGGCTTCCACCGGCAACCATGGCCCGGCGGCGCGGACGCAACACTCCCACGACGCACATTCTGTAGCAGAAGCCCGATTACGGTTACCTGCTCGGTGACGGTTACTGCCGGGCGGGCCTGCTCATTCGAGTACTACCGCAGCTCGACGAAGCCGGCGGCGTCGAAGTCACCGTCGAACGCGAGTGCGTTAGGCACACTCCGGTGGCGCATTACCGCAAAGCTCGTGGCGTCGACGAAGGAGAACTCGCGGTCGTCACGTTGCCGCAGCCAGGCTAGGGCCTGCCGCTCGAGTTGATCAGTCACGTGCTCGACGTGTAGCCGCGGCGATTTTGACAGCACGTCCAGGAATGCCACGGCGGCCCGGTGGCCTTCTCTGCGGTTGATCAACGTCCAGGTCTGGCCTCGGACGTGGTTGCTGGTGACCAGCGGCTGGCCGCCATGCTTTTCGAGCAGGTCCCTGGCCAGCTCATGATTCGGGTCGCGGCGCCGTCGCAGGGCCAACCAGAACGACGTATCGACGAAGATCAGCGCCGGCCTCCGTAGACGATCTCGTCGATGTCCAGCGTGCCGCCAGGATCGTCATCCGCGTCATCGACCCCGACGAGTTCCCACAGCGGGTCCTCACGCATCGGGGGTAGTGGCTCGAGGCGTTCCCGGGCGTACCGGCGCAGCAGTTCGGCTTTGGACACCGATTCGAGTTCGGCCTGCCGGGCGAGGGCGTCGTCGAGCGGCTCGTCGAGGAGGATCTGGAACCGCCGCATCACCATGCCGCAACCATACATCACTGACGGGAGGTTGTGTATCCACTCGAAGCGCTTGGGCTGGGTCGGCTGGCCGCCGTTGCCGCTACTCGGGAGGAATCGTCGACTCGTGCCGTCGTAGCCGGGTTGCAGGGATACCTCGAAGCCGCCGTAGCCGTACAGCAGGGTGGGCCAGCCGCCGGGCGGTACGGCTGAGTCGGGTGCGACCACGAAGTACGGGATCCGGGTGCCGTCGACGGACACCGCGAAGTGCTGGTGCACGGCGAGACCGGCGCCGTCGAAGAAGGCCGGTGCCCGCTTCAGCGCGACGGCCGGACCGGCGCCGATGGTCCCGATGGCCAGTGTGGACGGGGTCAGGAAACCGTCGACGTCGAGCAGGTACTCATCGTCGGTATCCGGGTCGGTGCCCCACGCGCCCACGGTGCACAGCGGCGGTGTGCCGGTCAGCGGCATGGCTCGCCAGTCCTGCGCCGGTGTCAGCACCGAGAGGTGGCTGACCACGTCGTGCATCACATCGAGGATCAGGTGGTGGCGGGTCCAGCTGTAGCCGGCCAGCGTGGTGTGCTCGTCGGGGGTGAACAGCACCCGCAGGCCCGCGCCGGCGGCACCGTGCGCCATGAACTCGTCGAAGTCGGCTACCAGCAGGCAGCCCGCCGGGTAGGTCGCCTCGAACCCCTCGGTGTCGTCGTGGAAGGCGGACACGCTGACGTCGTCGGGCTTGCCTTCGTATACCAGCTCGGCTTCGGCCAGCGGCGTGCCGCGCCGCCATTGCCGGACGGTGCGCGGGTACCCGCTGGTGGTGAGCGTTCCCGGGCCGAAGTCGGTGGCGACGTAGCTGCGGTCGGCATCGATCCAGCACACGAGGGACTTCGCCGCGGGCAGCTGGAAGCCGTCGGGACGAACTCGCGACGCTCGATGTCGAACTCCCGCACCACCGCCGCGTCCGCGCCGCCTCGTGACAGCGAGATCAGCGCGCGCCGGTAGTCCGGTCGCAGGCACCGCGCACCGTGGAAGACCCAGTTCTCGTCCTCGTCGCGGCCAGCGCGTCCACGTCGAGCAGGATCTCCCAGTCCGGCCGCTGCGTCCGGTACTCGGCGAGCGTGCTGCGCCGCCACCGGCCGCGGGGTGCTCGCGGTCCCGCCAGAAGTTGTACCGGTACTCGCCGCGCCGGCTGATGTACGGGATGCGGTCCGTCGAGTCGTACACCTCGAGGATCTCGGCGCGCAGTGCCTCGAACCGGCACCCGCCGGTCAGTTCCGCGACGGCCTGAGCGTTGCGCTCCCGCACCCAGGACAGGGCCCGCTCGCCGGTCACCTCCTCCAGCCACCGGTAAGGGTCCTGCGCGCTCGGGTCCGACGCAACGCTGCGATCCTCGGCGGGTGCTGCGGCCGGCGGTCTGGGCCCGCTGGTCAGGACCGTTGCTCGCGTGTCGTGCCTGCGAGCACCCGGTCGATCTCCCCGGCCAACTCGACGTCCTGACCGGTGATACCGCCCGCCGAGTGGGTGCTGCACCGGAAGGTCACGGCACGCCAGCGGATGTCGATGTCGGGGTGGTGATTGCGCGCCTCGGCGATCTCGGCTATCGCGCGGACCGCCTCGATGGCCGCCGGGAAGCTGGGCAGCTTCGCGGTGCGCACGATCGCGTCACCGTCGCGTTGCCAGTCGGTCAGCCCCTCCAGGGCACCTGTGATCTTCTCGTCATCCCAGAGTTCCGCCATACCCCAATCCTGCCGTGCCGCCGCCGTCGGCGCAGCAGGGTGTGGGCTCCTGCGGGACCCGGGGACGCGTCAGGCTTCCCGGGTGAGCGTCCTGGCCAGGGTGAGCCCCAGGCCGAGCAGGACGTAGCACGCGGCGCGATAGCTGCTGCCCAGCAGCCCATCGAGGGGCAGCGGGTCGCGCAGCACGTCGGCGATCGCGATCCAGCCGGTGGTGAGCAGCACCGGGTGCAGCCAGTCGAGGGAGGGGATGGCGTAGAGCACCCCGAACACGATCGCCCCGCCCAAGGTCGCCGCGAGCACCACCAGCGGGTGGTCGGTGCAGGCGGAGATCGCGAGCGCCACCGCGCCGACCGCAGCCAGCTGGCCGACGGTCCAGGCCGCCGCCAGCGCGACCCGCAGCACCCCCGACCCGAGCCCCACCTCGGTGCCCGACACCGTGAGCAGATCACCGCCGCCGACCAGCACCAGCCCGGTGGCGAGGCCCAGCACGGCGACCGCGGCGACCGCGGCCACCGCGACGGCCAGCACCCCGACCGCCTTGACCAGCACCAGCCGGGCCCGGCTCACCGGGGCCAGCAGCAGCGCCCGCAGCGTGCCGTGCGCGGACTCGCCGGCCAGCGCGTCGGCCGCCGCCATGGCCACGACCAGCGGTAGCAGCAGCGCCAGCGAGATGGACAGCGCCGCCACCGGCAGGACCAGACCGTTTCCGGCCACCTGGGTGAGCAGCCCGTCTCCGCCGGGCGAGTCGGCGGCCACGATGCCGATCCCGATCAGCACCGGGACCAGCGCGAGCAGGCCCAGCGCGACCTGGGTGCGCGGGCGGCGCAGCACCCAGCGCAGCTCGCTGCGCAGCAGCCGCACCAGCGGGGCTCGCACCGCCCCGGTTCGCGGCCCGGACACCACCCCTGCCTGCACAACCCCGGTCATAGCCCGGCCCCTTCGGTCAGCTGCGCGAACAGCTCGTCCAGCCCGGTACGCCACCGTCGTACCTCGTGCACCGCGACCCCGGCGTGCACCAGCAGCGCCACCGCTCCCGGTGCGTCGATCCCGGTCAGCTCGACCCGCACCCCGTCCGGGCAGGGCGCGGCGCTGATCCCGGCCGCACCGAGTGCCCGCAGCGCGACGGCGGCATCCGGGGTGCCAACCTCCAGTGCGGGCGCGTCGCCGTCGAGCAGGGTGGTCAGCGGGCCCGCCGCGATCAGCGATCCCTGCGCGAGCACCGCCACATGCGTGCAGGTCGCCTCCACCTCGGCGAGCAGGTGTGAGGACACCAGCACGGTGGCGCCGTCGGCGTGCAGTTCAGCGATGATCCGCCGGACGTCCCTGGTGCCCGCGGGGTCCAGGCCGTTGGTCGGCTCGTCGAGCACCACCAGGCGCCGGGGCACCAGCAGCGCCGCAGCCAGGCCGAGACGCTGCTTCATGCCCAGCGAGTAGGCGCGGTAACGTCGGGTCGCGGCGGCCGCCAGGCCCACCCGGGTCAAGGCGCGCTGCACCGCGTCCGGGATCGCCCTGGTGGGCAGCAACGGCTCGGCAGCCGCGCAGCGCAGCAGGTTCTCCCGGCCGGAGAGGAACGGGTGGAAGCCGGGGCCTTCGACCAGCGCGCCGACGTGCGGGAGCACGTCACCGGCGGCGTCCGGCACTGGGGCGCCGAGCAGTTCCACCGTCCCCGCGGTGGGGCGAGACAGCGCCAGCAGCATCCGGATCATCGTGGTCTTGCCGGAGCCGTTGGGCCCCAGTACCCCGATTACCGCACCGGCAGGCACGTCCAGGTCCACCGAGGACACCGCCACGGTGCGGCCGAACACCTTCCGCAGCCCCCGGACCCGGATCGCCGGGGTGTCCTGCTGCGCCGGGGCCGCGACCGGGGTGAGCGAGCCGACGGTCACCGGCTCAGCGCCTCGGCGAGCACCTGCTGCGGAACCGCGCCGGCCGCGACCCGCCCGTCATCGGCCACCAGCACGGTGCCCACCGCGGTCTGCACCACCCAGCCGTTGCCCCACGGCCCGCTGGCCGGCCGGCCGAGCTGCCGGACCATCCCCAGGGGATCGGCCCCAGTCCGATCGGTGTCAGTGCCCGCGGTGGGGAGCTGCCCGAGCGCCACGGTGTCCCAGCCATCGCCCACGGTGCGGATCATGTCCCGACTGGACCCGTGATCGCCAGGCGACCCCGGGGGCGCCGCATGGTGACCCGGCGGGGCGTGCGAGGGCTCATGCCGCTGGACGGAGACGCCCTCGGGCGGGGTGAACTCGAACAACGTCGGGTCCTGCGCGCCGACATCGAGGTCGGAGAAGCCGATCTGCAGCGCCGGGTCGGGGGAGCCGTCGGCCAGCACGGTGAGCTGCAGCGGTACCCGGGAGACCGAGTCGACCGCCACCCGCACCTCGCGTAGCAGGGTCCGTTCGGTCGGCTTGGGGGTCAGCACCAGTTCGTAGACCGGCCGGCCGGCGACCTCGGCGGTGCCGTCGACGGCCACCTCGCTGCTGTGGCGCACCGCGCCGACCAGCTCCCGGGCCGCCTGGGCCGGGTCCGCCACCGGGGCGCGCTCGGGAGCAGGCGCTGCGCCGTGCTCCAGCGCGGTGGCGGTGCGCGACGCGGAGTCATAGCGCCACAGCGTCGTGCCGTCCTCGATCAGCACCTGTTCCCCGCCGCGGGAGGGCAGCGCCAGCCGGCCGCGGCCGTCCCCGTCGGACCAGACCCGGAACGTGGTCACCGGCTGGGTCAGCGGGTTCGGCGTCTCGGACAGCCCCGGCAGTGCGGGCAGGCCGAGTGCGTTGTCCACGTCGACGGTGCCCCCGAAAGCGGGTGGCTGAGCCGTCAGCACCGAGGCCACCAGGTCTTCTGCCGACACCTCAGGCAGCGACGGCTCAGCGCCTGCACCGGCGGGGACGGTCAGCACCCCGAGACCGATCACGCCTGCCGCCGCGGCGGCCAGCGCCACCGTCGATAGCTTCATCGCTTCCTCCCGCTGGTCCAGGGTGTCACCGATGATGCTGCTCCGCCCCGGCTGAGAACGGTCTCAAGACCTGAGAAATCCCTGAGACGCTGCCAGGCCCCACACCTGCAGCACCGACATCATCGAACGGCTCAACCAGCAGGACGTTCGCACGCGCGACCTTGGCATGCGAGCCCTTGGTCGAGACGTGGACGAACCCAACGCCAACCAGCGCCTTGAGTACCTCCCGGCCCGTGACCGCAGGAAGCGAGGGGCTCATGCAGAGAGGTGCAGATCGACCGTGGTGACCACCGGCCGGTTGAAGTGATCGGGTACCGGGGTGTCCTCGAACCACAGTTCCAGCGCCTCGGTCACCATCGCCAGTGCCTCTGCCTGCGTATCGCCGAAGCTGGAGATGTCGACCTCGAGGCACTGAGCAACGAAACGGTCGTCCTCACGGCTGACCACAACGGTCACACTCAGCTGGGCGCTCATGCTGCTGATCCCTTCGTCCCTAGCCTGTCAGTCTGCCTCAACTCGGCGGTGTGTTCGGACGTGGGCTCATGACAAAGCTTGCCCGATGCCGATTCGAGCGACAGACGTCCTCATCTGCCGCTGACCGAACGTCTCGCGGTGCTGGTCGGATGGTTTGTTGATGCTGGGAACGTCGGCTTAGCAGCAGGCGTTAGTCTGGTCGGCGATGAACGTCGAACCAGTCATCTGCGCCTGCGGCAACCCGGTCAGTGGTGGCGGGGACGACGTCGCCGCGGTGCTGTTCGGTCCGATGTGCGACGCCTGCATCAAGATCGCCCACCACGAGGCCGGTCGGCTGTGTGACCGGTGCATCCACAGGCTGAACGCCCAGTACCCCGGCGTCCGGTTCGCCCTGGGCAACCAGCATCCGCTGGTCCACTCGCACGTTCTGGACACTTGCGTTGACCGGGCGATACTGCCCTTCCTGGAAGGGTTCAACCAGAACGTCGCGCCCACCTTCTCGTCCTGTCAGGGCGTGGACATGCTGCCCGGTCGGCCGGGCAGATGGGTGCAGGAGCCGTTCATCGTGGTCGACGGCCACCACCAGCCCGCCGTGAGGGCCTGGGCGCAGCGCACCGCGGACCGCTACCGAATCTCGGCGGTCCACGTGCACAACGAAGGCAGCCCGTACCACCGCGTGTCCGTGGATTTCGCCGACACCCCCCCGACCTGGCTGGGCTGACCGCCGAACCCCGTCGACACAGACACTCATAACGCTTCGTCCGGACCGTCTTCAGTTGCCGCTGGTCGGACGCACCCCGCACGGTCATGCCGCGTGGTGCGCGGTCGGGGTGTTCCTGCCGGGGCGGACAGAGGGTGAGGATTGGTTGTTGATCTATGCTTCCGCTCGCGAGCGGGGAGCGGCCGGATAGGTTTGGCGGCTCTGGAATCCTGCCCGATGAACCGACGGGCGTTGCCTCGCCCGGCAATAAGTCTGTTTCCCTCACGCTGGATCGAACGTAGCCTCGTCGCGGTGGACGTTGAGCGGACGGCAATGACGGAGGACGGCGCGGGCACCGTGCGGGATCGCCTGCGTGCCGCGCTCCCTGAAGCGATGAAAGCACGGGACGCTGTGGCGGTGGCGGCGCTTCGGTCGGGGTTGGGGGCGATCGACAACGCGGAGGCCGTCGACGCCGCACGGGCACCGCAACCAAGTGCCGGTCACTCACGGCTCGCGGGGACCGTGAGTGGCCTTCGCGCCGCTGAGGTCGAACGGCGAAGCCTCAGCGCGGCAGAGATGGACCAGGTCGTCCGAGCGGAGGTGGCCGATCGGCATGTGGCCGCCCGTGACTACGAGCGTGCGGGGCACCGTGCGCACGCCGAGCGGCTGCGAAGCGAGGCCGCTGTCCTCAGCTCATGTCTCGGCGGTAGGGATGCGCCCGCGCCGTGACGACGCCCGGGTGACCATCTGGCTGCGGGTAGGTGTGGCGCGGTATCGAGCTGGCTGACCCTGCAGTGAGCGCATTCAGTGGGCAAGGACAGGCATGCTGTGCGTTGTGAGCCCGCGGGTGCTGGTGGTCGATGACGAGCCAGGGGTCCGTCGCGCGCTGGAACGGGGGCTGCGCGCCGAGGGGATGCAGGTGGTCACCGCCGCCGACGGGCCGAGCGGGCTGCGCGCCGCGCTGACCGGCAGCTTCGACGCGGTACTACTGGACATCATGCTGCCGGGGCTTTCCGGGTACCGGGTGCTGGAGCGGCTCCGGGCCGCCGGGGTCGGTACTCCGGTACTGCTCGTCTCGGCCAAGGACGGCGAGGTCGACCAGGCCGACGGGCTCGACCTGGGTGCCGACGGCTACCTGGTCAAGCCGTTCTCCTTCGTGGTGCTGGTGGCGCAGCTTCGTGCGGTGCTGCGCAGGCAGGCCGACCAGCGCCGGGAGGAGGTGCTCACCCTCGGGGATCTGGTGGTCGACCCGGCCCGGCGGCGGGTGAGCTGGGCAGGCCAGCCGGTGCAGCTCTCGCCGCGGGAGTTCGGAGTGCTGCTCGCGCTGGCCCGCCGGGCCGGCACCGTGGTGAGCAAGGAGGAGTTGCTGCGCGCCGTATGGGGTGGCCAGCAGGCCGCCAGCCGCAACGCGGTGGAGGTCTACGTCGGGTACCTGCGCCGCAAACTCGATGCCGTGGGAGCCGGTGCGGTGCTGCAGACGGTGCGGGGGCACGGCTATGTGGTCGGTGCGCAGGACGGGCGATGAGTCGGCTGCGCCGGGCGTGGGCGGCCCGCCCGCTGCCGCTTCGGGTCGCCGCGGTGGTCACGGTGGTGGGTCTGGTGTTGTTCCTGCTGCTGGCCAAGGCCTCGACCGCAGTGGTGCAGCGGACGCTGTCCGACGCGCTGGATGGCGAGCTCACCGCCGCAGTGGCCGCAGCCGTGCCCGCGGTGGCAGCCGGGCGTCCGGCGCCACAGCCTGCGGGCGGCGACGTCGAGGTCCGGGTGCTCGACCGGGCGGGCAGTCCCGTCGACGGGGGCGGGCCGACGCCGCTGTCCGGGTGGGACGTGCGCAGGCTGCTGGCCGGGCAGGCCGCGTGGACCTTCGAGGCCGGCCGACGCGGTGACCCGACCCGCTGGTCCGGGCGGGTGGTGAGCGCCCCGGATGGCACGCCGCGGCTGGTCGTGGCCGGTGCCGAGTCGGTCGCGCACGCGGCGCTGGTCGGGCGCACCGCGGTGGTGCTCTCGGTGGCCGCCGTGCTGGCCGCGGTGGCGATGGGGGCAGCCGGTTGGGTGGCGGCGCGCTTCGCGCTGCGCCCGGTGGCCCGGATGCGGGTGGCGGCCGCGGCGCTGCCTGCGGGGGACCGGTTGCCGCTGCCCGCGGCCCGCGACGAGCTGCGGGCGCTGGCCGAGGCGCTCAACGACCTGCTGGCCCGCCGCGACGGCGCAGCCGAGCGACTGCGCCGGTTCACCGGTGACGCCGCGCACGAGCTGCGCTCACCGGTCGCGGCGATCCGCGTGCAGGCCGAGGTCGCGGTGGCCCACCCGGACCCAGACCTGGCGGAGGCCACTCTGGAGGAGGTCGCCACCGAGGCGCAGCGGCTGTCCGCCCTGCTCGACGACCTGCTCGCGCTGGCCAGGGCCGACGCCGGGGAGCGGCTGCCTGCCGAACCGGTCGACCTCGCCGAGGCGGCCCGATCCGCTGCCCGCCGGGTCGGGTCGGGCGAGCTCGCGGTGCGGGTGAGCGCCCCCGCGTCTGCGGTGCTGCATGCCGCGCCCAGCGACGTCGCCCGGGTGCTGGACAACCTGCTCGCCAACGCCGTCCGCCATGCCCGGCACACCGTGCGGGTTGCCGTGCTGCCGTCCACCGGCGCGGTGCGGGTGCTGGTCGACGACGACGGCGACGGGGTGGCACCTGAGCACCGTCGGCGGGTGTTCGACCGCTTCCACCGGGTGCAGGGCGACCGGGACCGCGGTACCGGGGGCACCGGCCTGGGTCTCGCGCTGGTCGCCGAGACAGTGCGCCGTTACGGCGGAACCGCCCGGGTGGGTGAGGCCCCGGACGGCGGCGCCCGCTTCGAGGTGCGCTGGCCAGTTGGAGGGTCTTCAAGAGCCACCAACCCGGTGGCGCAGCGTCGCTAACCGCTGCCAACCGCCCCAGTGATTCGGCCACCCGCAACCTTGCGGCCAGCCCTGTCCCGCAAGGTGCGGGTGGCCCCGGCCTAACTCGTGGGTGGCGGCTCGTCCTGGGGTGGTGGCTTGTCCTCGGGGAGGTTGCGCAGCGCGGTGTGCAGGGCGGCGAATACGTCGAACTCGCGGGTCAGCCGCCGCGCCTGGGGCTGCGGGGGGTGCACCCAGCCCACCGGCCCCTGGGGGGTGCGGGTGGGGGGCAGCAGCACGGTGCCGCTGACCCCGGCGCACCCCGGCAGGCCAGCCCAGCGCCACCGGGTAGCGCTCGGCGGCGAGGATGATCCGGTGGGTGGGCAGGGCGGGGTGGGCCAGCACGGGTGGGCGGCAGCGGCGCTGGAACAGGATCGTGATGACCTCAGCCGCCAGCGGGGCCGGGAGGACCAGGGCTACCGCGTCGGTGTCGAGGTCGAGGTCGAGGGTGATCTGGTTGTGGCGCAGTAGCACTGGCCAGCCGAGTCTGCGGTACGCGGCTGCGGCCGCGCGGCGCCCGGCCAGAGTGCCCGAAGTCGGGCGCTGACCGGTGACCTGCGCCAGGAAACAGCTCGTGCACCAGATGCTCTGCCCGGCAGTGACCGCCTCGATCTCGTCCGCAGGCAGTCGCGCGCCGCACAATGCCCGCACGGTTGTCTCGCCCTGGCCGCCCGGCGGCGGCACCAGGTGCGCCACCGGGTCTGGTCCCCCGGCCTGGATGGGCCGGTGCCCGGCCAACACCACCAGCCCGGCGCCCGGTGTCCGGGTCGCAGGCCGGCCGCGGGCGGTCATCGCGGCCCCCTGGGGTGGGTGGGGCGCGGCGGGATCAGACCCTGCGGGTTGGGGCTGGCTGGTCCCGCCGCGTCGATGGCCCACCCCTGCCGCAGTCCCCGCCGGACACGATCAGTGCTGATGATGCCAGGCATGGCGGGCACCTCCGGTGCTCAGCAGCGGCCGGGTGTCGGATCCGGTTGGCGGGTCGCGGTGTGGGCCACGGCGAGGCCGGAGGCCGTCGGGGTCGTCCCCGACCCCGCCGTGATCCAGATCCGGCCATCCCGCCCCCGGGAAGCGGTGGGGAGGACGCGGGGGCGAGACGGCCGGGGCCTGTGACGAGGCACGAGGTGGGCCACCCGGGTCGGTCATGACCCGGGCGGCGTGGGCGATGTCCGGCTCAGCAGCCGGGCTGGTGGGCTGGGGCTGATCCTGCGCCTCGGGTAGCGGCGGGTCGGGCAGGCCCAGCTCCCGGACCAGCTGGGTACGCAGCAACTCCCCCGCGCTGAGCAGGAAGAACCCCGCCTCGAGATACACCCGGCAGGAACGACGGCGCAGCCCGAGCACCGCACCCGACCGGCGACACGACCGGCACCGCCCCCGCCGGTCAATCGGATGCGCCAGCAACAACGCATACAACGCAGCGGCCGCCTGGCAGCCCACCGACCGATACATTCAACGGCCGAGCGACTCGTGGATCATGGCCCGGGTCAGGCGGATCAGCCCTCGGTGCCTATAATTGCGTACAGACGCATCAGATCGCTACATGATATGCGGCTTGTAGTAAAGCAGTAAAGCGTAGGATTCGTACAGACTCTGTGGACCGTAGGAAGGGGTGGCGATGGTGCAGGCACCCAGGTACCGGGAGGTCGCAGACGACATCCGGGAGGCGATCCTGCGCGAGCAGACCCTGGTGAACATCCAACTCAGTGACGGTGCGCAGCTGCCGACCCGAGCCCGAGCTGGGTGGGTACTTCCAGGTCAGCCGGGGCACCATCCGCCAGGCCCTGCGGGAGCCGGCGGCCGAAGGCTTGATCGAGACCCGGGGGCGCAGCGGTACCTACGTCCGGCGGCTGCCGATGCCGGAGTACAACGCCGACGCCGAGGACCCGCACCGCCGCGACGATGAACCCAGTCTCATCGACACCTGGTTCTCTGTCGTCAAGCGAGCCGGGCGCACCCCGAGCGAAGACTTCCGCTTCCGCATCGAACCAGCAACGGCAAGCGTCGCATCCCGGCTGCACGCTGAGGTCAACGATCTTGTTGTGGTCCGCGAGTGCATCCGCCATGTCGATGAGATTCCCTGGTCGGAACAGGTATCGTACTATCCCTACCCCATCGCAGAGAAATGCGGACTCAACACCCCGCAGGACATCCCCGAAGGCACCGTGCGCCGGATGGCGGCACACGGCGTCATCGAGGAACGCCTGGACCACGAGATTTCCAGCAGACCAGCCAACGATGAAGAACGGCGCAGATTCGAGCTAGCGTCAGGCGTGGCTGTTCTCCTCTACCGCCGAGTCGGCTGGTCGGGTGGTCGACCGATCCGGTACACGCTGGAGATCCTGCCCGCTGACCGCAACGTCATCACCCACATCACCGGCAGCCGCAACCCCGAACCCGAAACAGGAGGATAAGGCTAGCCCGGCACGACGACCTGCCCACCATCCTGCGCTGGAGGCAAGAAGCCGCATCCTGGCTCGCCGCTCTAAGCGACCGATGGAGCGACGCAGGCTTATGGACTCCCGACGAGCTACAACACGCCTACGTGATCCACCGGATGGTGATCGACCGGGCAGCCGCCGGTCGAGGCGTCGGCGCCGAGCTCATCAACCACGCCGTGCGCCTCGCGCACCGGCACGGCCGTGACCGGCTCGTGCTCGACGCATGGACCTCAAACGACGGACTACACGAGTACTACCAATCGCAAGGGTTCCGGTACGTCCGCACGGTTCCCGGCCACTGGACACCCAGCGCCGCACTCTTCGAGCGTGCGGTCAAAGCCACGACGACCACAGGCAACCGCAGTGCCTACATGGTCGCTGGGGAGGGCCCGCTATCCTGGATTGCTGATCCCCCACTCTCCCGGGAGTCTCCCCGTGCCCACGGCCACCCGTCCCGGTGTGCGCACTGACCTGCGCAACATCGCCATCGTCGCGCATGTCGATCACGGCAAGACCACGCTCGTCGACGCCATGCTGCGGCAATCGGGTGCTGTCAGCGGGCGCAGTGAGGTGGATCGGGTGCTGGACTCCGGAGACCTGGAGCGGGAGAAGGGCATCACGATCCTGGCCAAGAACACCGCGGTCACCCGCTCCACCCCGGACGGCGCGGTCACCATCAATGTGGTGGACACTCCCGGGCACGCCGATTTCGGTGGTGAGGTGGAGCGCGGGCTGTCCATGGTGGATGGTGTGCTGCTGCTGGTGGACGCCAGTGAGGGCCCGCTGCCGCAGACCCGGTTCGTGCTCCGCAAGGCACTCGCGGCCCACCTGCCGGTGGTGCTCGTGGTGAACAAGGTGGACCGGCCGGACGCCCGCATCGAGCAGGTCGTCGAGGAGACCCACGACCTGCTGCTCGATCTCGCCGCCGACCTCGAAGACCCCGAAGCCGCTACCGCCGAGGCGGTGCTCGACATGCCGGTGCTCTACGCCAGCGCCCGGGCCGGGCGCGCCAGCCGCAACCGCCCCCGCGACGGTGAGCTGCCGGACGCCGAGAACCTGACTCCGCTGTTCGACACCATCCTCAGGCACGTGCCCGCGCCCGGGGGCGACGCCGAGGCGCCGCTGCAGGCGCACGTGACCAACCTCGACGCGTCGAGCTTCCTGGGCCGGATCGCGCTGTGCCGGATCCGGGCCGGCCGCCTGCACAAGGGTCAGACGGTGGCCTGGTGCCGGGAGGACGGGTCGGTCCGGCCGGTGCGGATCACCGAACTGCTGCGCACCGAAGGGCTCGACCGGGTCCCGGCCAGCAGCGCGGAGGCCGGTGACCTGGTCGCCATCGCGGGGATCGCGGAGATCACCATCGGTGACACCCTCGCGGAGCTGGCCGATCCGCGCCCGCTGCCCCGGATCACCGTGGACGAGCCGGCCATCGCGATGACGGTCGGGATCAACACCAGCCCGCTGGCCGGCCGTGGCGGGGGGAGCAAGCTGACCGCCCGGCTGCTGCGCAACCGGCTGGACGCCGAGCTCGTCGGCAACGTCAGCGTCCGCGTGCTGCCGACCGGCTCCCCGGACACCTGGGAGGTGCAGGGCCGGGGCGAGCTGGCGCTGGCCGTGCTGGTGGAGACCATGCGCAGGGAGGGCTTCGAGCTCACCGTCGGCAAACCGCAGGTGGTCACCCGCACCATCGACGCAGCGCTGCACGAGCCGTTCGAGCACCTCACCGTGGACGTGCCCGAGGAGCACCTCGGCGCGGTGACCCAGCTGCTGGCCGCCCGTAAGGGCCGGATGGAACAGGTGGGCACGGCGTCCGGGGACGCCTGGGTGCGGCTGGAGTTCACGGTGCCCTCTCGCGGGTTGATCGGTTTCCGCACCGAGTTCCTCACCACTACCCGCGGCACCGGCATCGCCCACCACGTGTTCGACGGCTACCGCCCCTGGGTGGGGGAGCTGCGTACCCGTCGCTCCGGTTCGCTGGTGGCCGACCGGTCCGGTGCGGTCACCGGGTACGCATTGGCCCAGCTGGCCGACCGCGGCACGTTCTTCGTCGAACCTGGGACGGACGTCTACGCCGGAATGGTGGTCGGCGACAACCCACGTGCCGAAGACATGGACGTCAACGTCTGCCGGGAGAAGAAGCTCACCAACATCCGCTCCTCCGCCGGTGACGAGCTGGAGCGCCTCGCCCGGCCGCGGCTGCTCGGGCTGGAGGAGGCGCTGGAGTTCTGCGCCGTCGATGAGTGCGTCGAGGTCGCCCCGGACGTGGTGCGGGTACGCAAGGTCGTGCTGGACGCCAGCCAGCGGGCCCGGCGGCGTTCCCGCGATCGGGTGGCCAGGGCGTGACGTAGCGGCGCCCACCCGGGATCGTTCCGGTTACCGAGCTGCGGCAGCATGTCGCGTCGTGCGGATGCCCGGTGGTGCGTGCAGGGCGGTGACGGTGCTGATCGCCAGTGCCGCGCTGGCCGCCTGCGCCCCAGCGCCGCTTCCACTGGTCCCCGGTGGCCAGGCCCCTGGCTCACTGGTCGCTCCGCTCCCCACCCGAGAGGTCGTGGTCGGGGTGGACCGGCTGGTCGGCGGCTTCAACCCACACACGCTGGCTGACCTGACACCGGTGTCCACGGCGCTGGCCGGCCTGCTGCTGCCCTCGGCGTTTCACCAGACGCCGGACCGGCAGTGGGTGCTCGACGACACGTTGCTGACCTCCGCCGAGGTCACCGACACCCAACCGTTCACCGTCACCTACCGGATCCGGCACAACGCGCAGTGGTCGGACACCACACCCATCGCCGCGGAGGATTTCGGCTACCTCGCCGAGCAGATGCGCACCCAGCCCGGCGTGGTCAACTCGGCCGGCTACCAGTTGATCAACCAGGTGGTCTCCCGGGACGGCGGCAAGACCGCCGAGGTGGTCTTCGGCAGGCCCTACCCTGGCTGGCGGACCCTGTTCCACCACCTGCTGCCCGCGCACCTGCTCAAGGACGCGCCGGGTGGCTGGAGCGAGGCATTCGACTACGGCCTCGGGGTTTCGGGTGGCCCGTTTGCGCTGATCTCGGTCGATCCGGCCCGCGGCGAACTGGTGCTGGGGCGCAACGACCGGTACTGGGACACTCCCGCCGAGGTGGATCGGATCCTGTTTCGCCAGGGCAGCGACGCCGATCTGGTAGCCGCGCTGCGTACCGGCGGAGCGCAGGCCGCGCTGTTCGGTCATCCCGACGCCATCACCGAAGCGCTGCTTGCCGCGGCTGCCTTGCCGACGCCACCGGTCGTGGTGCCGCAGCCGATCATGGCATCGGTACTGCTGCGCCCGGCCAGCCCGCGGTTGCGTGATCAGCGGGTGCGCACGGCGGTCGCCGCCGCGCTGGACCGGCCTTTGCTGATCGCCACCGGGGTGGCCAGCGGACCCTCGGCCGGGTTGCAGGCCGATTCGCAGGTGCTCGCCCCCTCGCAGCCGGGTTACCGGCCGACCGCGCCGATTGGCGGGCCACCGGTGGCGCCGGATCCCGAGACGATGCACCGGCTGCTCACCGAAGCGGGGTACACCCGCGGTTCGGCGGGATGGGAACGCTCGGGGACACTGCTGCGGCTGGTGGTGGCTGCGCCTGCCGACCGCGAGCCCTACGGAGTCCTCGCCGCCCGGGTGGCTGACCAGCTCCGAACCGCGGGGATCCAGGTCGAGTTGCGACTGGCCGAGCCGGACGAGTTGTTCGGCACCATGCTCGACTCCGTGGGGCAACCCGAACGGGTGGCGCCCCCGCGGGGGACCCTCGAGCCGGCCAGCGCCGGCGCCGACATCGCGGTGGTGCCCCAGCCCGCCGCCGGCCACCCCGGCACCGCGCTGGCGTCCTGGTACGGCTGCCCGCTGGTGGTGCCGGCCAGCCTGGAGCCGGCGCCACCGAACCCAGCGGGGATGTGTGACGTGTCCCTGCAACCGCTGATCGAGCAGGCGCTGACCGATGACGACCCGGTGAACCCGGTTGCGCCTGCCCCCGAGGCGATCCGGTCCCTTGATGCGGCGCTGTGGGAGCGGGTCGTGACGGTACCGCTCTACCAGCAGGCCTCGCTGCTGGTGACCACAGGTCAACTGCACGGCGCGGCACCCGGGGCGCTGCTGGAAGGACCCTTTGACGGCGCGCAGCGCTGGCAGTTGCACCCTTGAGTGCGGCGGCGCCGCAGTGAACCCGCACCGGGAGGTCATTGTGATCGAGAAGCGAAGGCGACTCCCGCCTGTGGTGGGCATTCTCTGCCTTGCGCTCGCCGTCAACGGTTGCACGCAACGTGATATTGCGGACCGCGCCGACAGTATGGGCGGCGAGCCGGCGAGTGCGAGTGCCGACGGTGACAACGGGGACGGAACGTACACCGCCCCGGAAGTCCCCTCCGGACCCGCGATCTTCGTCGCAGGGGATCTCCCGTATTCGGCATACAACAACAACACGGCTGGGATACCCAGCCTCGATAACACTCAGGTGCTCAACCAGGTTCTGGTGGATCCCTTCGTCGTCGATGGAAACGGTGCGTTCCTCCTCAACTCGGACGTGCTGGAGTCGGCGGCGCTCACCTCGCAGGACCCGCAGGTCGTCACGTACCAGATCAAGCCGGATGTGACCTGGTCAGATGGGGAGCCGTGGGATTGCGACGACTTCTACCTCGCCTGGCTCGCGGGTAGCGGCAAGGCGGTGGTGCGCGGCCCCGACGGCAAGCCCATTCCTGATGCCGAGGGCAAGGAGACGGCATACTTCCGGCCGGCCACAACGAAGGGATACGAGTGGGCCAATGGCGAATGCCGAGACGACCACACCTTCGTGGAGACGTATGCGGCGCCCTATGTTGAATGGCGTCGAAACTATGTCCACAACGTCATCCTGCCCGCGCATGTCATCGAGCGGGTGACTGGAATTCAGGACATCACCACGCTGGGTCCGGACTCCGCGCAGGTGGAGCTGCAGAAAGCGGCCGATGCCTGGAACAGCGGATGGCTGGGCTTCCATGCCGAGACGATGCCTGCATCGGGCCCCTACCAGATCGCGAGCTCGCAGCCAGGTGGGCAAACCGTCCTGGTACGCAACCAGGAGTGGGGGGGCAACCCTGGTGGTCCCGAGCGGATTGTTGTCACTCCCGCGGACGGCGCCGCTGCGGTGCAGGGTTTGCAGAACCAGGACTTCAATGTGGTGGCACCACCGGCGGACCCGGTACTGGCGGGCCGGCTGCGCTCTCTTTCGGACCAGGGTTCTCTTTCGGACCAGGGCGCTCTTTCAGGCCAGGGGCTGATAGTCGAGGCCCGCGGGGGTGCCAGTACGGAGAACCTGAACCTCAACCTTACCAGGCCCCTGTTCCAGGATGCTGACGTGCGGAAAGCCTTCGCTCAGTGCATCGATCGCAACGAATTGGTCGAAGAACTGGTCCGAGGTGTGACCCCGGCAGCTCAGCCGCAAGGCAGCATGATATTTCTGCCCGGTGATCCGAACTACGAAGACCGTTACGCCGACAAGATGCCTGCTGACGCCCAGGAGGCGCAGCTGACCCTGGAAAGGACGGGTTGGGTGCTGGGGCAGGACGGTGTCTACTCCCGGGAGGAGCAGCGGCTGTCCTTCTCCATCAGCCACGATGGTTCGCCGAGCCATGCTCGGGCGGTGGAGCTCATCAGGACGCACTGCAGGCAGGCCGGTATGGAGATCCTCGACGGCGCCGCTGGAGTCGGCTTCGGTGAGGCGCTCGCCCAGGGAAACTTCGATGTCGCGTTGACGACGAGCTCGCTCATTCCACCCGTGTCGTCCACGGCCGACCGCTATGGAAGTGAGGGGGAGCAGAACTACCAGAACTACACGAACCCTGAGGTCGACGATGCGCTCGGCGTCGCGAAGACAGAATACGCGGAATCGTCCCAGGCGGCGGCGCTGGTGCAGGCCGACCGGCTCATCGCGGACGACCTGGTGTCGTTCCCGTTGTTCCAGCTTCCGATCATGTGGTCCTACCGCAGCAACATCAACAATGTCTTCCGTCATCCGCTGGATGGTGTCACCTGGAATGCCAACGAATGGCAGGTGAACTGACCCCGCGCCGCGCCGGCCCTGAGCTCGTCAGGTGGGGTCGCTGGGCCCCGTCAGGTGGGTCACTGTGTCGTCAGGTGGGGTCGCTGCCGCGCAGCGCGGCCCACCCCAGCCCCAGCGCGGCGGCCAGTGTGGTGGCGCACACCCAGGTGAGCACACCGCCCCCGTCGAGGAACGCCCAGAGCAGGCCGACGATCGGGGCGGGGGTGAGCAGCACTGCGTCGGCCCGCAGCTGACGGCGCCAGCCGGAGCGCGGGGCATCCTCGTCAGGGCGGGCCGGGCTGTCGATGCGGCGGCCGCGGGGCTCGGTTGCCCTGGTCGGCCCCGAGGGATGCAGCCTGTGGGCTGACGCCGATGCGGCTACCGAGCTCGTCGGTGAGGTGGCGGTGGGTCGCGGGCCTGCAGTTGGCCTAGCGGTGAGAACGTCAGCGATGCCCATCGAGGGTGGCCGTCCGGGCGTCGTGTCACTGTTTGGTCACGATCCGGACATCGGCCGTGGTCGCGCTGGTGTTGCTCCCTACCGTGCTCGGCGACGGTGAGTGTGCAAGGAGGTCAGTTGTCCATGAGAAGATCACAGGTGCTGCGCGCGACCGCGTTCGTCGCTGGCGCCACTCTGCTGCTGTCGGGCTGCGCCGACGGCGGCGGAGGCGACGACGGAGGGGCTCAGACCGGGGCCGTTTTCGCCGACTGCGATACGAACCCGAACGCCTGCAACTCGGCTGACCCCGGCGAGCTGCAGCAGGGTGGTGAGGTCGCGTTCGCCCTGGAGAAGAACGTTTCGAACTGGAACCTGCTGTCCTCCGAAGGCAATGTGCTGGAGACCGGCCTGGTGCTGCGGGCCATACTGCCCGCCACCTTCTACACCCAGCCGGACCTCACCCCCGCCTTGAACGAGAACCTGCTCGAATCGGCCGAGATGACCGAGACCAACCCCCAGACCGTCGTCTACGAGATCAGGGACAACGCGTCGTGGTCGGACGGGACACCGATCACCGCTGCCGACTTCATCTACAACTGGAGGGTCCAGAACGGGCGGGACTGCCCGGACTGCAGCCCGGCATCCATCGCCGGGTTCGACCAGGTCCAGTCGGTGGTGGGCAGCGCCGATGGCAAGACCGTGACGGCGACCTACGCCAAGCCGTACACCGACTGGCGGGGCGTGTGGGGTAGCGGCGCCCCGCTCTACCCGGCGCATATCGCCGCGCAGCACGGGGACATCGACACCCCGCAGGGCCGGGCCGAGTCGTTCACCTGGTTCGGAACCACGGTGCCGACCTACTCCGGTGGCCCCTTCCAGATCGACGACTTCCAGAACAACGAGTCCATCACCCTGGTGCCCAACCCGGCGTGGTACGGGCCGACCCCGAGCCTCGACCGGCTGATCTTCCGGATCATCACCGATGCCACCCAGGAACCCCTCGCGCTGCAGAACAACGAGGTGCAGATCATCTATCCGCAGCCGCAGGTGGATCTGGTGCAGCAGGTGCGCAACATGCCGAACGTCTCCTCCTACGTGGGGCTCGGTCTGACCTGGGAGCACTACGACCTCAACCTCGCCAACCGGTTTCTGGCGGCCGAGCCGTTGCGGGACGCCATCTTCACCGCGATCGACCGCCAGGCCGTCATCGACAAGACCGTCGGGCAGTTCACCGACAAGGTCGAACCGCTGAACAATCACAACTTCATGCCGCAGCAGGACGGCTACACCGACGTGGTCACCGAGTTCGGCCATGGCACCGGCGACGTGGAGCGGGCCAGGCAGATCCTCACCGACGCCGGCTACCGGATCGAGGGTGGCCGGCTCATCACCCCGGACGGCCAGCCGGTGCCGCCGATGCGGATTCGCTACACCACCGGAAACCAGATCCGCCAGACCCAGTGCGAGTTGTTCGCCCAGCAGGTCAAGCCGCTGGGACTGACCGTGCAGGTGGTGCCGACCGACGACCTCGGCGGCACCCTGGACCAGGGCGACTACGACGCCATCGTCTACGCCTGGGTCGCCTCTCCGTTCCCCTACGGCGGTGCGGTGCAGCTCTGGACCACCGACTCGGGCAGCAACTTCGGCGACTACGCCAACCCCGAGGTCGACCGCCTGATCAACGAGGCGGCGAGCTCGACGGATCAGGCGACCGCCGCCGAGCAGCTCAACCAGGCGAACCGGATCATGGCCGAGGACGCCTACGTGCTGCCGCTTTACCAGAAGCCGACGTTCATCGCCCTCTACGACAACGTCGCGAACGTACGGAACAACTCGACGCTGGACGGGCCGACCTACAACGTTCAGGAGTGGGGCCTACGAGCCAACTGATCTCCATGCTTGCCTATGCAGTGCGTCGGCTGTTCGTCTCGGTGCCGATTCTGGTCCTTGCGTCGTTCATCGTTTTCGTCATGGCGGCGCTGTCCGGCGACCCGCTCTCCGACCTCAAGACCCGCAACCCCCCGCCGCCTCCGCGCAGCCTTGAACTCGAGGCACAGCGGCTGCACCTCGACGAGCCGCTGCTGACGCGGTACTGGAACTGGATCACCGGCGTGGTGCAGGGGGATTTCGGGCCCTCGGTGAAGTCCACCATGCAGATCGGCCCCGAGCTCGTCGATCGGTTCCTGGTCACGTTCCGGCTGATCGCGCTGGCGATGCTGGTGGCGCTCGTGCTGGCAGTGCTCGTCGGGGTGGTCAGCGCGGTCAAGCAGTACTCCAGGACGGACTACACCGCCACGTTCTTCGCCTTCCTGTTCCTGTCGATGCCGTCGTTCTGGTTCGCGATCCTGCTCAAGGAAGCAGGCATCAGCTTCAACCAGGCGGTCGGCCGCCAGGTGCTGTTCACCATCGGGGACAGTTCGGTCTACGTCGAGGGCGGCGGCTGGGCGACGTTCACCGACATTCTCGGCCATATGATCCTGCCCACGATCTCGCTGGCGCTGCTGTCGTTCGCCGCGTGGAGCCGTTTCCAGCGGGCCGCCATGCTGGAGGTGCTGAACAGCGACTACGTCCGGCTGGCCAGGGCCAAGGGGCTTAGGCACCGTACAGTGATGACCCGGCACGCCCTGCGCACGGCGCTGATTCCGCTGACCACGGTCACCGCGCTGGATCTCGGCGCGATCATCTCCGGGGCCATCGTCACCGAGATCGTGTTTCAGTGGCGCGGGGCGGGCAGCTTCCTGTTCGAGGCGATCCGGGATCACGACGTCTACGCCGTGTCCGGGTGGCTGCTGATCTCGGCGACCTTCGTCATCCTGTTCAACCTGGCCGCTGATCTGCTCTACGCCGTGCTCGACCCGAGGATTCGCTATGCTTGATCGTCTGGGGCCTGATCGTCTGGGGCCTGATCATCTGGAGCGGGAGTTCACCGTTGCCGAGCGCAGCCAGGCGCAACTTGTGCTGCGCCGTTTCCTGCGGCACCGGCTGGCCGTGACCAGCCTGGTCGTCCTGCTGGCCATCGTGGCGCTGGCTTTCGTGGGTGGCTGGTTGTGGAAGTACTCCGTGGTGGACATCACCCCGGACGAGTCGGAGCCGCCGTCGTGGGAACACCCGTTCGGCACCGACGCGGCGGGTAAGGACCAGTTCGCCCTGGTGCTGCGCGGCACCCAGATCTCGATCGGGATCTCGGTGCTGGTCGCGCTGCTCGCCACCGTGGTCGGAACCATCTGGGGAGCCACCGCCGGCTACTACCGAGGCGCCGTCGACACCGTGATGATGCGGATCACCGATCTCATCCTTGTGCTGCCGGTGCTCGCGATCGCCGCGGTGCTCGCCCATAACCTCGGCGGTAGCTGGTGGCTGATCGCGTTGGTGATCGCCGGAGTTGCCTGGGCCTACGTGTCGCGGGTCGCTCGCGGTGTGGTGCTCTCGCTGCGGGAGAAGGAGTTCATCGAGGCGGCCAGAGCGCTCGGCGCGAGCGACGCCAGGATCATCGTCCGGCATCTGGTGCCCAACGCACTCGGCGCGATCATCGTCAACGCCACGCTCCTGGTCGCCGTCGCGATCCTGCTCGAGACCGCGCTGTCCTTCCTCGGTTTCGGGGTGCGCCCACCGGACACCTCGCTCGGGTTGCTGGTCAGCCAGGCGCAGACGGCGGTCCAGACCCGGCCCTGGCTGTTCTACTTCCCGGGCTTGTTCATCATCCTGATCGCGTTGACGATCAACTTTATCGGGGACGGGCTCCGGGACGCCTTCGATCCCCAGCAGACGAGGGTTCGGGCATGACGCAGCCAGCGTCCGCCGCAGCAGGTGACGTCGTGCTCGATGTCGAGAACCTGCGGGTGGAGTTTCCCACCGACGAGGGCCGGGTGCAGGCCGTGCGTGGGGTGAGCTACCAGCTACGGCGCGGTGAGGTGCTCGGTATCGTCGGCGAGTCGGGCTCCGGCAAGTCGGTGACCTCACTGGCCATCATGGGTCTGCTCCCCGGCTCCGCGCAGGTGTCGGGGTCGGTGCGGCTGGCAGGCGGCTCGGATGGCCGGTGGGAGGTCACGGAACTGCTCGGAGCCTCCGACAAGGAACTCAGCCGGGTGCGGGGCAGCCGGCTTTCGATGATCTTCCAGGATCCGATGACCTCGCTCAACCCGGTCTACACCGTCGGCTACCAGGTCGCCGAGGCGATCCGGGCGCACCACGACGTCCGGTGGAACGCGGCGATGACCCAGGCCGTGGAGTTGCTCGACCTGGTCAGCATCCCCCACCCGGCGCAGCGGGTGCGCAACTATCCCCACGAGCTCTCCGGGGGAATGCGGCAGCGGGTGGTGATCGCGATCGCGATCGCGAACCGGCCCGAGGTGATCATCGCAGACGAGCCGACCACCGCCCTGGACGTGACCGTGCAGGCGCAGATCCTGGAGGCGCTGCACACCGCGAAGGTCGAGACCGGGGCGGCCATGGTGCTCATCACCCACGACCTCGGGGTCATCGCCGGGCAGGCGGACCGGGTGCTGGTGATGTACGCCGGGCGGGTCGTCGAAGCGGGCCCCGTCGACGAGATCTTCTACGCCCCGCGGATGCCCTACACGCTGGGCCTGCTGGGCAGCATGCCCCGGCTCGACGTGCAGACCGAGCGGCTCAACCCGATCACCGGGGCGCCGCCGTCGGCGGTGAACATGCCGCCGGGGTGCCCCTTCACGCCCCGCTGCCCGCTGGCCGGGCAGCCGTGCGAGTCCGACGAACCGCCGCTGGCGTCGGCCGGAGCCGCTGGGCATCTCTCGGCGTGCCATTTCAGCGCGCACCTCGAAGGGCTGACGCCGGGCGAGGTGTTCCGTCCCGTCTCACGTGACACCGACTTGGTCGGCGTGGCCGGCCAGCGGGAGGATTCGCGATGACCGCGACCGCAGGCGAGGCGGCTGACGGTCGAACCGTCGGATCGGACACCGGGACCAGCCGCACGGACCCGGTGCTCGCGGTGCGCAACCTGGTCAAGCACTTCCCGGTGCGAGGCGGGGGCCTGGCCCGGCGCAGGGTCGGCGAGGTGCACGCCGTCTGCGACGTGTCGTTCGACCTGTACTGGCAGGAAACGCTCGGGCTGGTCGGCGAGTCGGGCTGCGGCAAGTCCACCACCGCGCGGGTGCTGCTCAAGCTGCAGCCCGCCACGGCAGGCGAGGTCCACTATGCGGGCACCGACCTGACCCGGGTTTCCGGCAAGGCGATGCAGCGCCTTCGCCGCGATCTGCAGATCGTCTTCCAGGACCCCTATGCCTCGCTGGACCCGCGGCTGCCGGTGAACGAGATCGTGGCGGAGCCGCTGCGCATCCACCGGATGTACGGCAGTTCCGGGCGAGCCGACGTGCGCGAGCTGCTGCGGCTGGTCGGGCTCAAACCCGAGCACGGCAACCGGTTCCCCCACGAGTTCTCCGGGGGCCAGCGGCAGCGGATCGGCATCGCTCGCGCTCTCGCGCTGCGACCGAAGGTGCTGATCCTGGACGAGCCGGTCTCCGCGCTGGACGTCTCCATCCAGGCCGGAGTGCTCAACCTGCTGGCGGACCTGCAGGCGGAGCTGGGCCTGTCCTACCTGTTCGTGTCGCACGACCTGTCCGTGGTGCGCCACATCGCGGACCGGATCGCCGTGATGTACCTGGGCCGCATCGTGGAGACCGGCACGACGCAGCAGCTGTTCAGCGCGCCTGCCCATCCCTACACCCAGGCGTTGATCTCGGCGATCCCGCTGCCCGACCCCCGCAAGGAACGGGCCCGTCGGCGCATCATCATCACCGGGGATGTGCCCAGCCCGGCGAATCCGCCCTCGGGCTGCCGGTTCCGCACCCGCTGCTTCCTTTTCGCCGACCAGCTCACCAACCGGGAGCGTCGGCGCTGCATCGAGGAGATCCCCGCGCTGGTCGATCGCGGCCAGGGCCACCCCGCCGCCTGCCACTACGCGGATCGAGCATCGAGCTGAGCGTCGCGCCACCCTTGCGCTATTTTCGTGCGGCCTCCAGGGCCCGATTCCACGGGTAACTGTCAAGCACTGTGCCGCCGGTGCGCGGCGGGTGCGGCTCGAACTCGCCGGGCCCGAACAGAACGCGCACACCCGCCCTGCGTAACTCTTCGACGCTGCGGACGAATACCTGATTGGCCGCCAGCCCCTGGTTGACGAACGGGAGCACCACGATGTGCGCACCGAGCCCGGTCAGCTCGGCAAGCAGGTTGAGCACGTAGTTGTCGGCGATACCGGCCGCCCACTTGTTGATCGTGTTGTAGGTCGCCGGAGCAACAATGATCGCATCAGCCCGAGGCAATGACTCATCATCGGAGGCGCGGTACGTGGTGCGTATCGGGTGGCCGGTCAGCTCAGCTAAGGCGGGGACGTCCAGGAAGTGCTCCACCGCAGCCGGAGTAGCAAGGCAGTACACCGACCAGCCCTCGTCCTGGGCCAGCTTCACCATCACCTCGATACGGCGAGCCGGACCGGCAGCGCAGATCACGAGATACAGCACGCGCGCGCTCATGCCGGCACGCCCGCTCGGGTCGCCATCTGCCGCACCAGACGACTGGATTCACCGCTCGTGTGTTCCACGAGCGAACGCAACAAGCCATGCGCCAGTGGTCGGCAGCGAACCTCTTCCGGCGCGCCTTGTTCGGCCTTGCTCAACGTGCGTACGGCCTCGTGATAGTACCCGGTGTGGATGTAGGCCTCGGTCAGGTCCAGCAGATAGTTAGCGTGGCGTTCCGGTGGGGAGTGTGCCGATGAGCGCGGGGGCGATGCCCTGAGCGTATTCCACCGCGCGGCCGTCCTCGTGTAACCGAACCAGGGCTGCTACTCGATGCACCGCAACATTGGCGCGGCCGAAACTGGTCTGGTGCGTCTCATGGCGCGGCCCCATCCGGTCCGCAGCTATTTCGGCCTCCTGGTGCATTGCCAGTGCCAGGGCTGCATCGTCGTGTCTGGCCGCGGTGACGGCGCCGACCAGAAACAACATGCCATACAGCGACAACAACTCCTGCTCCCGTCCGGGCAATTCGGCCCGCATCCGGTCCGTCGTTGCTACGCGCCGATCGGTACCCCCCGCAGATAAAGACGGATAACGGCCTAGCGCGGTCCTGATGGCCTGTACTTCAACGGCATCTACACAGTCCGTCGCTCGCTGGGCCGCCGCGCCATCGGTCAACACAGCAGGGTCGACGCCTAAAGCGTCAGCCACCCGCTCCAGCATCGGTAGACGCAACAGGTTGCGCTCACCCTTCTCAATCTTGTCCAGCCACGACGTCGAGCGACCGACCATATCGGCGAACCGCTGGCGGCCAAGATTACGCCGTGTACGCCAGTAACGGACGCGTCGGCCGATGGCCCGCGCCTGGTCATCCATATGCTGTCCCGTTCCAGTGGCCGGTAGTAGTTCGTCGGTGTCAGCGTAACCAACTCCAAGTCACACATTCCGTACAACTCGTAGCCCCGCTCGTTCGTAGCGTCGTCCTCCAGCACCGGAGCCGGGACCACCTCAGGCGACCGGCAAGGGCAGCTGGCTCGCGACCCCGGGGCCGATGCCTTCACGAAGAGGAGACCGCGCATGGGCACGGCGATCAGGACGCACGTCGTCACGATGACTGATGCCCGCACGGTGGTTGCCCACCTGGTCAGCGAAGAGGCGGTAGCCGCTGGCTGCTATGAGGTGTTACGTCGGAGTGTGTGGCGCCCTCGTGTTGCCTGGCAGCCTCGTGGAGGACACCGACCAGTGCTGCCGGTCCTGCCAGGAGGCGGTATCCCAGTGAGCCTGGCGAACGAATGGCTCCAGGACAGGTCAGCTATGCCGAGCTGGGCAGCGCCGGGGTGCGGGAGGCTGGTCATGCGGCTGAAGGCCCGGACCTGGTGATCACCAAGCGGCTGCTCGACCACGCCAAGTTGTGGGATTTCCGGTATCTGGCTGGGTTCAGCCGGGACTGCTACGCGCTGCGTGAGCGCAGCACCTCACTGGTTGTACCGGAGGCCGCGCTGGTGGAATACCGCGCTGCTGGTGAGTGCTGAACACACGTCCTGACCTGGGAGACAGCCTCGTGAGCCGTCGGCTCCCGACCACCCGCGGCCGCCGACCCGCGGATAACCCATCAGACCCGACCGGCCCGGCAGTGACCCCGACCCCTGCCGGGCCGGTCGGCTCCACCACCAACGGAACTGTCACGTGTCTTCCCTCGACGACCACGCCAACGGCGCCGAGCAGACCGCTATCATCGCAACCCTCCCGAGGAGTGCGGCCGGGCGGTCCGCCTGGTGTGCTCCTACGCCCATGATGGCGACGATGCGCGGGAGCTATGCACGGTGCTCGGGCTCAATGCGCGCGATGCCCGCCGGGAGGCAACCGCCGCACTGTGATCGCCGGTCGGTCGTCGATGGAACCCCTCAGTGTCTCGGCTCTCGGCGGCCGACCGGCCGTCTTCGGTGACTGAGCGCAGCAGCTATTCAGCGTGCCTGCCCATCCCTACACTCAGGCCCTGATCTTGGCTATCCCGCTGCCCGACCCGCGCAAGGAACGAGCCCGCCAGCGCATCATCATCACCGGTGACATGCCCAACCCGGCGAACCCGCCCTCGGGCTGCCGGTTCCATACCCCGCTGCCTACCATACGCGGACCGAGTATCGAGCTGAGTTTCACGCCTCCTTACGTTCCTATGTTGTCGAGTGGAGTGGGGGGCCACCGAACAACCGTTCTAATTCGGCGATAGTGGTTGCCGGGTCGGTAGCGTGGATGGTGGCCATGCCCAGCGCCCTGGCTGGGGAAAGGTAGCGGGCCACGTCATCGACGAAAACGCACTGCTCACCGGGCAGTGCCAGTCGCTCCAACACGAGCCCGAAAATCTCCGGATCCGGTTTGCGCAACCCGACCTGATCGGAGATCATGACCACGTCGTAGTGCTTGCCGAGCTGGAAACGGGCGTAGGGATCAAACGGTGTGCTACCCCAACTGTTGGACAACACGGCAACCTTGATCCCGCGGGATCGCAGCGCGGCTACCGCCTCCACCACCAGGGGCTCCGAGCGCAGGTCGGCTGTCATCCGTTCCAGAAGTCCGTCGGGATCAACACCCAGTGCCGGAGCGAGATGGGCGACGAACTCCGCCTGACCGATCTGCCCACGCTCAAGCTCCACCAGCGTACCCTGAGCGCCTTGGTCGACAGTGAAGATCTTTTCGAGGGCATCCGGAGGCAGTCCGTCACGCACACAATACGATCGCAGTGCGCCATCGAACGGGGTGGTGAGCACACCACCGAAGTCAAGAACGAGGCCGCGGTACCGACCGTTGAGCATTGAAATGGACTCGACCGAGGTGGCGGCGTCGCTGCCTGACATGCAATTC
>JBOHGM010000032.1:0-28785 GCA_050699435.1 Pseudonocardiaceae bacterium
CGCAGCCTCCGACCGCGACGCAGCCTCCGACGGCGACGCAGCCTCCGACCGCGGCGCAGCCTCCGACGAGTGCGCAGGCCAAGCCTGCAGCGGGTGCGGCGGCCCAGCCTGCCGCTGATGCAGTGGACGAGGTGAGCCAGCCTGCAGCGGGTGCGGCGGCCCAGCCGGTCGCGGCCACGGCTGGGGCCCCTGCAGCGGGTGCGCAACCGGCGGACTGGGGCGCCGCCGACGACGGCTGGCGGGCAGCCCAGGCGCTGGCCAGTCCGGTGAGTGCCGAGGTCACACCTGCCGGGCTGCCCCGTCGCAAGCCCCGGGCGCTGCTGGTGCCCGGCGCTGCGGGCGGGGCGGAGCCCGCCGAGCCGACCGGCGCGCCGGTGCGCAGTGCGGAGCTGATCCGCGGCCGGCTCGCCAGCTACCAGCAAGGAATTCGCGAAGGACGTCAGACCCGCCGCAGCCTCGACGAGGACAGGGGTAGATCTTATCAGCAGCAGGAAGCAGAAGAGGAGACGAAGTGACTGTTCCGCAGAGGCAGCCGGACCGTTTCGGATGGTTGGTGGACGACTTCGTGAACCGGGTGCCAGGCGTGGCGCATGCGGTGGTGGTGTCGGCCGATGGACTGCTGATCACCGCATCGAACCACTTGCCTCGGGACCGTGCCGACCAGCTTGCTGCGGTGGCGTCCGGGTTGATCAGCCTGACCCAGGGAGCGGCCCGCTGCTTCGAGGCCGGCCAGGTCGTGCAGACGGTGGTCGAGATGGAGCGCGGCATCGTGCTGCTGATGTCGATCAGTGACGGCTCCTGCCTGGCCGTGCTGGCCGCCCCCAACTGCGACATCGGGCTGGTCGGATACGAGATGACGTTGCTGGTTGACCGGGTCGGCCAGCAGCTCACCCCGCAGCGTCGGGTCGATCTGCAGGGCTCGCTGGGTCGATGAGGCAGTTGGTGGGCATGGGTAGACGGAGGTGACGAGCAGTGCGCACACCGGGTGGGTCGAAGGGCACCGCGACCAGCTCCGGCGATGTGCCGGAGTTCGGCTTCATGGAAAGGGTGTTGAGTGGACTCCAACAACTCTGATTGGGTCGACTCTGACCGGGCCGACCCGCGGCGGGCCGGATCGAACTGGGGGGCGCCGGTCGGGCTCAGCCAGCCCGCGGCGCGCACCCATGCGGGCGGTCTCGGGACGATATCCGCGAAGATCGTGGTGGCCGGAGGTTTCGGCGTCGGCAAGACGACGTTCGTCGGTTCGGTGTCCGAGATCGTGCCGCTGACCACTGAGGCGGTGCTCACCGAGGCCAGTAGCGGGGTCGACGACCTGGTGGCCACCCCGAACAAAACAACCACCACGGTGGCGATGGACTTCGGTCGGGTCTCGCTGGACTCGGAGCTGATCCTCTACCTGTTCGGCACCCCGGGGCAGCACCGCTTCTGGTTCATGTGGGACGATCTGGTGCGTGGCGCGATCGGCGCGGTGGTGCTGGTGGACACCCGCCGGCTGGCCGACTGCTTCGCGGCGGTGGACTTCTTCGAGGACCGCGGACTGCCCTACTTGATCGGGCTGAACTGCTTCGACGGCGTGCTGAACCACGGCGTCGATGATGTTCGGGAAGCGTTGGCCATCGATCCTACGATCCCGGTCATCACCTGTGACGCGCGTGAGCGGGAGTCCACCAAACACACCCTGATCGCGCTCGTCGAGCATGCCATGCGCCGATCCGTGGCGGCTCGGGCCTAGTCCGGGTCGGCTGGACCGTGAGTCGCGGAACTGATCTGTGAGGGAGGTGTGCTGCGCAGAGTGGTCACGGAGCGTCTGCCCTACGGCGACGCGTACCGCTATGCTCCAGAGCCGAACACGGTGGAGTGACCCGCGAGTTCCGTGCGCGGGAATGGCGTCATTAATCGAGCTGGAAGGTACCCGAGTGTGGCCGTCCAGGATGGTAGTCCCCCGACCTCCTCCGGGCGATCTGACGGCATCAGCGTGGTTACAGCGCGTGATGGAATGACTGCGCTGAGCTTCGGTGGAGCGCCCGGAGTCGCTGTGCTCGGTGGTGACCTCCGCCAGTTGCGTGGTCGCGGTGGCCGGTGGCGGCTGCGGGACTGGCGGCTGCGCACCAAGCTCACCGCGGTGCTGCTGGTGCCGCTGGTGCTGGCCGGGGTGCTCGGCGCGCTTCGGGTCAGCGATTCACTGCGCGAGGCCAGTCACCTCGGTGCCTTGGCGCGGCAGGTGACCTTCGCTGCGCATGTCGGAGCGGTCGTGCACGACCTGCAGCGGGAACGGTACTTGACCGTCTCTCAGGTACCCGCTCCCGGCGCGGCGGACACTACCGCGCTACCGGCCCAGTTCGAGCGGGTGGATCGCAGGATCGCCGCATTACGTTCGGCCGACTCCGGGGCCGTTGACGTCTCGCCTGCAGCGGCCACGGCGTATCAGGCTGCGCTGGACCGGCTTGACGAGCTCCCCGACCTGCGGGAGGAGAGATTCGCCGCGGCAGGTGCTGCGGGCAACCCTGGGTCCGCTGCGGACCAGCCCATCGGCCGCTACACCGGCGTGATCGCGGCATTGCTGAATCTGAACCGCGTCGTGCTCGCCGGTGCCAGCGATCCGCTGATGCGGCACGCCGAGGAGCTCGCCGCGCTGGCCGTCGCCAAGGAGCAGATCTCCCAGCAGCACGCCGTGTTGCTGGCGGCGATGCTGTCCGGCGCCCTGTCCGCCGAGCAGCTGGATGCGCTGCGCATGGCAGACACCCGGTTCGGTGCCGCCGTGGACACATTCAACGAGGTCGCGTCGCCCGAGCACCGGCAACGCTATGACGCCACCGTGACCGGCGATGCGATCGTCGAACGGGAGCGGCTGGTGGACACCGCACTGAGCGGTGCGCAGCAGAACGCACCGCTGGAGATCGTCCCCGCGAACTGGGACTTCGCCGCCGCCGATACCGGCGAGCGGATCCGCCAGGTGGAGACCTCCCTGCTCAACCAGTTGCGGACCGAGACGGTGGCGCTGGGCGATGCGGCGTGGAACGGCGCCATCCGGGATGCGGTCGTGGTCGCCGCGCTCATGGTGCTCGCCGTGCTACTGCTGGCGGTGGTGGTGCGTTCGCTGCTGCGCCCGTTGCGCACCTTGCGCACGCACGCGTTCGACGTCGCCGACCGGAGGCTGCCTGATGCCGTCGAGAAGCTGCGGGTCGCCAACGACAAGATCGACGAGACAACCGTCGACCCGGTCCCGGTGTATTCCAGGGAGGAGGTCGGAGAGGTCGCCAGAGCCTTCGACACGGTGCACGTGCAGGCGGTGCGGCTGGCCGCCGAGCAGGCCATGCTGCGGGGCACCCTCAATGACATCTTCCTCAACCTGGCCGGGCGCAGCCAGCGCCTGGTGGGGCGGCAGCTGAAGCTGATCGAGAAGCTGGAGCGGGGGGAGCAGGACCCGGAACAGCTGGGCAACCTGTTCCAGCTCGATCACCTCGCCACCCGGATGCGGCGCAACAGCGAGAACCTGCTCGTGCTGGCCGGTGGGAGACTGCGCCGCGGCGCCGAGGGGGGCATGCCGGTCCTCGACATGCTTCGCGCCGCGATCTCGGAGGTCGCGGAGTACCGGCGGATGACCCTGCGGCGGCCGCCGGCTGCCACCGTAGCCGGGCCGGTGACGGGTGACCTGGTGCACCTGATCGCGGAGCTGCTCGACAACGCCACCAACGCCGCCCCGCCTGACACGTCGGTGACCCTGAGCAGTGCGCTCACCGAGGACGGAGGCTTGCTGGTAGAGATCACCGACTGCGGGGCCGGTCTGCCACCGAGTGTGCTGCATGCGATCAACGAGCGGCTTGCCTCGCCGCCGGTGGTCGACGTGTTGATGTCCCGTCAGATGGGCCTGTTCGTCGTGAGCAGGCTGGCCGCGCGGCACCGGATCCGGGTGCGGCTGCGCCAGCAGCGTGGTGAGTTCGGCATCACTGCGATAGTGCTGCTGCCCCCGGACCTGGTGTCCACCGATTCGCCGGTCGCCACCGATTCGCCGGACTCGGCGAAGCCACCTCGCGACGCGCCGTCCGGCACCGCCTGGAGTGCGCAGCACACGGACGTCCCACTGCAGGTGTCGGTCGTCGAAAGCGCGGACGAGGAGGACCTGGTCAGTCCGTCCTCGATTGGCAATCTCACGCCCCCGAGCCGTAGCCAGCGGCGCACCGCGGAGCAGGAGTGGCACGAGCTCTTCGGCGGTGGCGGATCCCCGGAGTACCCGGACCCGGGCGTGAGCCCCGGTGTCGGCCAGGGCGCTGGTGTCGGCCAGGGCGCTGGTGCTGGTGATGCCCTGGCGCCCCAGGTACCCCTTGGCGGCGCAGGGTCGGCAGCCGAGGCTGGGCCGGAGGTACATGAGGAGATCTTCGATGCGGTCTCGGCCTGGTTCCGGGAGCGCCGGTCGGCGCCGGCGAGCAGCCCGGAGCCGGCCTCTCCGCCTGCCAGCGCACCGGAGTGGCGCTCGGCTGCTGACGAGGGCTGGCATGCCGCCGAAGCGTTGCGCGCCCCGGTCGATTTCGACGTCACCGCGGCCGGGTTGCCCAAGCGACGGCCCCGGGGTCAGCTCGTGCCCGGGGCGGCAGGACCGAGCCAGCTGAGCCCGGCGCCGACCTCGCACCGCCTGGCTCGCACGCCGGACGATGTGCGTGGCCGGTTGAGCAGCTACCAGCAGGGCTTGCGGCATGGGCGGCACGCCCGCATCGACCCAGATGACCAGGCCGTCGGTAGCTAACGACCCGTCAGTCCACCACTACTGCTGAGGTGATCCGGTGCAGCGGGAAGCGCCGCAGTTCGTCGCCCGCGCCGTGGCCACGGCGTCGCCGGTCCGGATCCCCCGCACCAGTGCGGCCAGCTGCTGCTCCGAGAGGGTCCGCGGCATCGTGGGCCTGCGGGTTGGCGGGGTCCGGGCCGGGGCGCGGCGGGCGCCGGCCGGTAGATCGATCACCTGGCCGTCGGGGCCTTCGGCGACCGGGGTGAAGCCGGCCGCGCGCAGCTCATCCAGCAGTTCGGTCAGCGGTACCTGGCTGACCAGCACGGTGGGCGCGAGCCTGCGCAGTGCAGTGTGCGCGGCGACCGGATGTGCCTGCAGTTCGGCCAGCAGTGCCTCGTCGTCGCAGCGCAGGAAAGAGGCGGCGGTGCCACCGCGGAGCCGCCCGTGCCGCCGGGCCACGTCGTCGATGAGGTAGCTCAGCGACTGCGGAACCGGGGTCCTGGAGTGGGCCCGGAACAGCTCGTGCAGGTCGGCGGCGCTGCGTCCGGCGTCCAGGGCGCGGCGCACGGTGGCCTCGGTGACCCGGTATACGGTGGCGCCGCCTGCCGACTCCACGTCGGCCACCAGGCCGATCTGCCTGGCCAGGGCGGGCTCCAGCGGCCCCGGCGCCACCACCGTGCGGTCGGCCTGGACCAGGACGTGGTCCACCGGCGTGGGCAGGGCGGTGGTGAGGGTGGCAGCGGCGCCTGCTGCCCCCGTGGTGAGCAGCGCCCGGCCTGCCGAGGTCACCGCACCCAGCGCGACCAGGCCGAGCGTGGTGGCCTCCGCGAGGGTCCAGCCGACCACCTGGTCGCGCAGCCGCCCACCCCGCCGCGGCGCCCGCCAGGCCAGCACCGCGGCGAGCTCATCGCCGTGCTGGACGCCACTACCAGCAGGCAGTTCGGCGAGCGCGTCGAGCACCCTGCGCCGCTGCACGTCGACCACCGGCCTGCGCAGCTCGTCGGACAAGGGGGTGAGCAGCCGATCTCGCTCGTCACGCACCCCGGCCAGCGCAGGCAGCCGAGGCAGGTCGAGCCAGGCGCCGGCCAGCGTTGCCCAGCGCTGCTCGGGGCGGGCGGACAACCAGGTGTCCGCGGCGACGGTGGGCAGCCACAGCCGGCTGGCCACCGCATCCTCGATCGAGGTGACCAGCCCAGCCGCGACGGTGACCTCGGCGAGCAGCACCACGGTGGACTCCTCGACATCCAGCTGCCGCGCGGTGCGCCGCACGTCGCGGACCCCCAGGCCACCGGAGCGCAGCACCGTGGGTGGTTCCCGGGACCACTCGGCGAGCAGGTTCTCCGTGTGCCGCAGCAAGTCCAGTATCGCGCCCGCCGCTGTCGAGTCCACTGTGAACGGATCGAGTGGTCGTGCGGTCAGTGCCGGTTCCGCCAGTTCGAGGTGCCCCAGCGGCCGGTCGCCACGCAGCGCGATGCCCACCTGAGCGGGTAACTCGACGGTGCCGGAGTCGATCCGGCGCAGCAGACCGCGGGCCAGCAGGCACTGCACCGGTGTGCGGGCCCGGTTCAGGGGGAGTACCTGGCCGGCGTGGCGGGTCTCGCCGACCGGCGATCCGGCGGCCAGTGCACGCAACACCCGTATCTCCGGCGGGGGGAGGGTGGCGAGGACGGCGTCGACGTCGACGCGGTCGAGATCCGGGGCGGGACGGCCCAGCCCGCCCGGATGCGGGCCGACGGCTTCGCGGGCCGCGGGGACCACGGCGAGCGCCTCGTCAGTGCCCCAGGCCAGGGCCCGGCACCGCAGCGAGTCCAGCGCCGCTCCGGTTCGGTGGGCCGGGACGTCGGGTCCGAGCAGCCGGTCGACGTCCAGCCTGCGCACCGGGGCGCTGTCGGCGCCCGCCACCACCAGAGCGGTGAGCACCGCAAGGGTGAACCGGTCGAGGTCCTCGCAGGACCTGGCCACAGAGGCGGCGATCCCGGCCCGGGTGGCCAGCACCTGCGAATCGGCCGGAGCGGGTATTGCCAGGTCGGGGCGGGCGCGCAGCAGCGTGGCTAGCGCTTCGTCGTCCATCCAGCGTAGCCAGTCGGCCAATGAGGTGCCGGGCATCTCCTCCACGGTAGCCAGTCCCGGCAGCCAGCCCGCGGAGAGTCCAGCCCGCGGAGAGCCACCCGGTGCCACCCGGCACACTGGTACCCGACCGAAATAGGAGGACCTGTGGGCAAGGCAAACCGCAATGACCGGATTGACCCGAGCTGGCCGAGCTGGTCTGACGACGACCACCCGGTCAGCGAACTGGCCAGCCCGATCCAGGGCGCGCTGTCTCCCTACGGCGAGGTGACCTTCCCGCTGCCGCCGGACCAGGTCCCCTACGAGCATCCGCATACCGAGATCAACCGGTAGCAACCCGCCACCGCGGGGCGGTGACAACGGCCCGCTACGGGTCCGCTAGGGTGCCTCACCGCGCGGCCGAGCGTCTCGGGCCGCGTGTCTCGCCCCGTCGGGGAGGGCGTGTAACACGCCGTTTCGGTATGCCTGACACCAGAAAGATCTCATGGTTCAATCTTTCTCGCGTTCCCAACCGCCCGGACGCCGATTCCTGCTGCTCGCCGCCCTGGCCGGAGTCGTCCTGGTGGTGCTGGCCATCGTCGGGGTGGCCTGGTTGGTTCCGTCCGGGACCGACGATGCGGCGGCGCCCACGGTGCCGACGACGGCGCCGACCGCCCCCGCACCGGTGGACCTGTCGGCGCTACCGGAGAGCACCACGCACACCACCATCGATGCGGCACCGCTGGACCCTGGTCCACCGGTGCCCACCAACGGCACCGTGGTCCATCCACGGCAGCAGGTCCCGGTGTCCGCTGCCCCCGGCGGTCCCGCTTTCGCGCGGATCGGAGCCGAGCAGGTCGGGGAAACCTGGCTGCCGGTCATCGCCGAGCAGCCCGGCTGGGTACAGGTACTGCTGCCGTCGCGGCCCAACGACTCGACCGGCTGGTTGCCAGCCGATCAACTTGATCGTGCCTCGACCCCGTATCTCATCCGGGTGCACCTTCGTTCGCTCAGTATGGAGCTGTTCAGCGACGATCAGCTCCTGGGCGAGTGGACGATCGGGATCGGCAAGGAATCCGCTCCCACGCCGACAGGCCGGACTTTCCTGCTCGGGTCGTTCAGCGACCAGGAGCAGCAGTATTCCCCGTTGATCCTGCCGTTGGGGTCGCACAGTCCAACCCTGGACAGCTTCGGCGGCGGCCCGGGGACCGTCGCCATCCACACCTGGCCAACCGACGACGTTTTCGGGACTCGCTCCAGCGATGGCTGCATTCGCGTGCCACCCGACGCGCTCGACCAGTTGACCGAGGTGCCCCTCGGGACGCTTGTCCTCGTTGACGAGCAATAAAAGGAAAGGACCGCACGTGATCAGTAGGAAGCTCGCCGGTGCCAGTGCGGCAGGCATCGGTGCCGCCACCGCGGTGGCCGCCCTGCTGCTGGGGACCGTGTCCGGCAGCGCCGCCGATGAGCCCACCGCCTCTGCGTATGGGCTCGCGGCTAAAGGCCTGGTACCCATCTCGCCGACTCCGCAGGTGCAGGCACCGCCCGACGGTCAGGACGCGCTCCTGGAGCTGCCGTCGCCACTCGGTGTCGGAGTGCTCAAGGTGAAGGCCGCCGGCAACACGTCTTCCGCAACAGCTGTCGACCTCAACATCGCCGAGCTGATCAAGGCTCGGATCATCGAGGCGACCTGCGACAACGGCGTGGGCGACGCCACGATTCTGGGTGGCGGCGTCGCTGACCAAGCGCTGCCGTCCGACCCTGCGGTCGGTCAGTCACTCGACCTCTCGCCGATCGCCAAGGTCACGTTCAACCGGCAGACCCGCAGCGACGGCTCGCTCACCGTCGACGCGCTGGTGGTGGAGGTGCTGCCGGGCGGTCAGTCTGGTGTGCCCATCACGCCGCCGACCCTCGACCAGCTCAGGGGAATCGCCCCTAACCTCAACGTTCCGAGCATGGAGCAGTTGCAGGCGGCGCCGACCCAAGCGGAGCAGCCCAGTGTCCCCGGCGCCCCCAGTGTCCCTGGCGCCCCCAGTGTCCCCGCCGTCCCCGGCGTTCCCGCCGCCCCCACGGTGGACGACCTGGTCACCAAGCTCAAGGAGCTGAACCCCGACCTGAACATCCCGAACGTCAATGGCGACGCGCTGCTGGAGATCGTGATCTCCTCCGCCACCTGCCGGGCCGAGGCGCCGACCGAGGCGCCGAAGCCGAAGCCGGTCGAGACCAAGCTGCCGGTCACGCACTGATCTGACGATTTCACCCCCACCCCGCTGAGGGGGTCGGCACGCGCTACGCGTGCCGACCCCCTCTCCTCGTCTGCCTGACGGGTCGCCGGTTGCAGCGTGCCGCTGTCGGTGGCCCCCCTGTCGGGCTGGCACCGCTTTACGCTGGGCGGACCACCCATCGACGCTTCGGGAGGGCGAAATGCCGGTCCCCGGGCCCGGGTATTCCATTACCGTGCGGGTGGAGGCACCGCCCTCGGCTGGAGCCGCGGGTGACCTGACCACTGCCGTCGGGCGGATCGGTGGCGTGATCACCGCGTTCGACGTGGTCGAATCGCATGCGGACCGCATGGTCGTCGACATCAGCTGCAACGCGCTGTCCGAGCAGCATTCGCGCAGCGTCACCGAGGCGCTCGACGCCCTGCCCGGCGTGCAGGTGCGCAAGGTGTCCGATCGGACCTTCCTCGTGCACCTCGGCGGCAAGCTCGAGGTGACGTCCAAGGTCACGATACGCAACCGCGAGGACCTCTCCCGGGCCTACACCCCCGGGGTCGCCCGGGTCTGCCAGGCGATCGCGGCGAATCCGGAGGACGCCCGGCGGCTGACCATCAAGCGCAACACCGTCGCCGTGGTCACCGACGGGTCCGCGGTGCTGGGGCTGGGCAACCTCGGCCCGGCGGCGGCACTGCCGGTGATGGAAGGCAAGGCCGCGCTGTTCAAGCGGTTCGCCGGGGTCGACGCTTGGCCGGTGTGTCTGGACACTCAGGACACCGAGGAGATCATCCGGACCGTCCAGCTGATCGCGCCGGTCTACGGCGGGATCAACCTCGAGGACATCGCCGCTCCGCGCTGCTTCGAGATCGAGGCGCGGCTGCGCGCGCTGCTCGACGTGCCGGTGTTCCACGACGACCAGCACGGTACCGCCGTGGTGGTGCTGGCTGCGCTGCGCAACGCGCTGCGGGTGGTGGGTAAGGACGTCACCGCCTGCCGCGTGGTGGTCTGCGGCGTCGGCGCCGCCGGATCGGCGATCATCCGGCTGCTGCTCCCGCTGCACCCGGCCGACGTCATCGCCGTCGATGTCGACGGTGTCGTGCACGCCGGTCGGCCGGATCTCGACGAGAACCTGGTTCGGATCGCCGCGACCACCAATGCCGCGGGACACACCGGGGCGTTGGCCGACGCGGTACGCGGCGCGGACGTCTTCATCGGCGTGTCCGCGCCGAATCTGCTCGACGGCGCGGTGCTCGGCACGATGGCCTCCGACGCGATCGTGTTCGCCCTGGCCAACCCTGATCCGGAGATCGACCCCCTGGAGGCGCAGCGGCACGCCGCCGTGGTCGCCACCGGCCGCTCCGACTACCCCAATCAGATCAACAACGTGCTCGCCTTCCCCGGCGTGTTCCGCGGCCTGCTCGACGCCCACGCGCACGAGATCAACGACCGGATGCTGATCGCCGCAGCGACCGCGATCGCCGACGTCGTCCCTGCGGAGAACCTCAACCCGTCGTTCATCGTGCCCAGCGTGTTCGATGCCACCGTGGCCCCCGCAGTGGCCGACGCGGTCCGCCGGGCCGCCCGCACAGCCGGGCGCGCCACCTACGCCAGGTAGCTGCTGGGCTGCGGCCGTAGGATCGACCGGTGAGCTCTGAGCGACAGCTGACCCATGTGGACGACCGTGGCGCGGCCCGGATGGTCGACGTGTCCGGCAAGCCGCCTTCCGCCCGGGAGGCAGTGGCCACCGGGGTGCTGCGCACCACCGACGAGGTGGTCCGGTTGCTGCGCGCCGAGCAGTTGCCCAAGGGTGACGCGCTGGCCACCGCGCGCATCGCGGGCATCATGGGAGCCAAGCGGACGCCCGATCTCGTGCCGCTGTGCCACCCGATCGCGTTGTCCGGGGTGACGGTGGACCTGCATGCCGAGGGCTGCGAGGTGCGGATCACCGCGACGGTTCGCACCACCGACCGCACCGGCGTCGAGATGGAGGCGCTCACCGCGGTGGCGGTGGCCGGGCTGGCGCTGCACGACATGGTCAAGGCGGTCGACCCCGCCGCCGTGCTCGACGCGGTGCGGGTCGAGCGCAAGGAGGGTGGCAAGACCGGGCTGTGGACCAGGACTTGATCACCCGGAGGCGAGCTGTGCGGCCGACTGGCCGCCACCGCCGCGTAGCGGCGGTACTACGGTGGACCAATGACCGCTGACGTCAGTGTTCGCACGCGTCGCGCCGTGGTGGTGGTGGCCTCCAACCGGGCCGCTGCAGGGGTATATGCGGACCGCACCGGACCGATCATCGTCGGCTGGCTCCGCGAGCGCGGCTACCAGACTCCGGATCCGGTGGTGGTGCCCGACGGCTCCCCGGTGCGTGACGCCGTGGCCGGGGCGGTCGCCGATGCGGTCGACGTGGTGCTGACCACGGGTGGCACCGGGATCAGCCCCACCGACCGCACCCCCGAGGCCACCGAGCCGCTGCTGGATCGGCCGCTGCCAGGGTTGGCAGGCGCGATCCGCTCGGCCGGGCTGCCGCAGGTGCCCACCGCGGTGCTCTCCCGGGGGCTGGCCGGAGTGGCCGGCCGCACGCTGGTGGTGAACCTGCCCGGCTCCACCGGCGGAGTCCGGGACGGCCTGGGTGTCCTCGACGGGGTGCTGGAGCACGCGGTCGAGCAGCTGCACGGCGCTGACCACACCGGCAGCGGGACGGGCGATCCGACCGGTCCCGCCCCCACTCCCGGGTGTGCGCACAGCCACGGTCACGGGCATGGGTCTGCCGTCGCTCCACCTGCGAGCGCAGCGGTGGTCGTTCGTGCAGTGGTGACCGCGGAACCGCTGGACGTCGAGGAGCACGCCCGCCTGGTCTCCGGCCCGGCAGCCGGTGCGGTGGTGAGCTTCTCCGGGGTGGTACGCGATCACGACGCGGGCCGCGGCGTGCGCGCGCTGGAGTACTCCGGCCACCCGGGCGCAGCCGATGTGATCGCGCGGGTGGCGGCCCAGGTCGCCGCAGCGCACCCGGCAGTGCAGGCGCTGGCGGTCAGCCACCGGATCGGAGCGCTGGCCATCGGCGATTCGGCGCTGGCGTGCGCGGTGTCTGCGGCCCATCGCGAAGAGGCCTTCGCCGCCTGCGCGGCGCTGGTCGATGAGGTCAAGCTGCAGTTGCCGATCTGGAAGCGACAGGAGTTCGCTGATGGCTCGCAGGAATGGGTCAACTGCCCCTGAGAGCACGGAGGGCTGCTCAGCCGCCGGCGAACGGTGGCAGCACATCGAGTTCGGCGCCGGGCCGTAGCGGCGTGCCGCGGTCCCGCACCGCCACCGAGTCGAGCAGGAAGCTGCAGGCAGCCAGGACCTTGGTCAGCGCATCCCCGTGCCGGCCTGCTACCAGGTCCAGAGCGTCGGCCACCGTGGCGCCGGGCTCGAACTCGACGTCCTCGGTCGGCACACCAGCAGCAGCGCGCGCCGCCGCGAAGTACCGCACGGTCAGCACCGGCACCGAGACTCAGCCTCCGATCGCACTCATCGGCCGGGTTGGCTGGACGAAGCCGGGATCGTCGATCCCGGGGCGCGCCGGATCGGGGCCGTCCGTGGAGCGGACAACCGGGATACCTAGCGAGACGGAACTCATCCACCCCACCCTACCTGTGGCTCACCCGTTCGGCCTCGTGCGAGCCGGGCGGAGGGGCTTGTGCGGACCCTGGCGGTCACCAGCGCCGCAGGTCAGTGCCGCGCGAGCTCCTGGCGGGCGACGGTGCGCAGGTGCACCTCGTCAGGGCCGTCGGCGAAGCGCAGCGCCCGGGCTCCGGCATAGAAGGCGGCCAGCGGGAAGTCGTCGGACATCGCAGCGCCACCGTGCACCTGCATCGCCCGGTCGATCACCGTGCAGGCGGTCCGGGGCACCACCACCTTGATCCCGGCGATCTCCGTCGCGGCCCCCTCGGCGCTGCCGTGCCGGTCGATCAGCCAGGCCGTCTTGAGCACCAGCAGCCGGGCCTGTTCCACCTCCAGCCGGGACAGCGCGATCTGCTCGCGGACCACGCCCTGGTCCGACAGCGGCCCGCCGAACGCGCGGCGGGACCGGGCGCGCTGCACCATGAGCTCGATGGCCCGCTCGGCCATCCCGATCAGCCGCATGCAATGGTGCACCCGGCCGGGACCCAGCCGGGCCTGGGCGATGGCGAATCCGTCGCCTTCCGCGCCGAGCAGGTTCGCCGCAGGCACCCGGACATCGGTGAAGACGATCTCGGAGTGGCCATGCTGATCCTGGTAGCCGAAGGTCGGCAAGTGCCGCACGATCTCGACCCCGCGCGTGTCCCGGGGCACCAGGATCATGGACTGCTGCCGGTGTGCCGCGGCGCCGGGGTCGGTCTTGCCCATCAGGATGAAGACCGCGCAGCGTTCGTCGGCGGTCCCGGAGATCCACCACTTGCGCCCGTTGATGACGTAGTCGCCGCCGTCGCGGCGGATCGAGGTGGCGATGTTGGTGGCATCGGAGCTGGCCACGTCCGGCTCGGTCATCGCGAACGCCGAGCGGATCTCGCCGGCCAGCAGCGGCTCGAGCCACCGCTTCTTCTGCTCGTCGGTGCCGAACAGGTGCAGCGTCTCCATGTTCCCGGTGTCCGGCGCCTGGCAGTTGATCGCCTCCGGGGCGATCGCCGGTGACCAGCCGGAGACCTCGGCGATCGGCGCGTAGTCCAGGGTGGACAGCCCGGAGACGGCGGGCAGGAACAGGTTCCACAATCCGCGGGAGCGGGCTTGTACCTTGAGTTCCTCGACCACCGGCGGCAACTCGTGCTCGGCGGGGGTGCCCCGGCGTTCGGCGCGCCAGCGGTGATAGCCGGGCTCGGCAGGCAGCACATGCTCGTGCAGGAACTCCTGCATCCGGTTCGTGTAGTCGGTCGCCCGGGCGCTGGGGGAGAAGTCCACGGCACCGGACTCTGCCACGGTGACGAGTCGGGAGGTCTCCGGCTCATCGTCCGCAGCTGCAGAAGTACTGTATTTCGTATGCCGCACTATCGGATGTCTGAAATTGCCGAGTTGTTCGGCGTGAGCGATGACACGGTCCGGCGCTGGGCCGATTCCGGGCAGCTGACCGCGATCCGGGACGCTGGTGGTCGCAAGGCCGTCGACGGGGCCGAGCTGGCCGCGTTCGCCAAGTCGCAGGCGCACGCCGCGCCTGATCCATCCTTGGTGGACCGTTCGGCGCGCAACCGCTTCGTCGGGTTGGTCACCGAGGTGATCACCGACCGGGTGATGGCGCAGGTGGAGATGCAGTGCGGCCCGCACCGGGTGGTCTCGCTGATGAGCAGCGAGGCGGTGCGCGATCTGGGGCTGGAACCAGGGGTGCTGGCGGTGGCGGTGGTGAAGTCGACCCAGGTCATCGTCGAGACCCGGGGCGGACTCGCGTGAGGGTCACGTGCTCCAGGCATCCGCGTAACGCAGACCAAGGACCGCATGTCGTCCATACTGGGCCTGAACGCCCGCTCATAGCAGGCTTTCGCCGAGCGCCATTCGGAGCCGAATGGCAGTCTGGAGGCGGGACTGGACAGCCATTCGGAGCCGAATCGCGGTTTGTGGGCACCCGGAGACCGCTGTTCGGAGCCGAATCGCGGTCCACGCGGCCACCGCACCGGGCAGAGCGACGATCACCCGGCGGGCTGGACCGAACAACTGGCCGATGGGCCTTAAGAGGGTTAGCAACTACTCAGTGTAACTGTCGTTGGACGTTAAGCAATCATGACGTTGCCCCGCCTGTACCCCAGCCAAATAGTCGTCCTGTATGCTCTCCGCCATACGGGGGCTAGGACGAAAAGATCTTCCTTCGGACAGGCCATTCGGAGGAAGATCAAGATTGCCCTAGGTCGTGCTCGCAATGGCCGCTGAACTGTTATGGGGAGTGCTGTCGGTGTGCCCGGCGATGCGACTACGCTACCCCCACTCCGCGGCACACTACGGCTCGCCGAGGCCGTCGACGTTCTGTGCCGCGGTCGTACCTGTCAAAATTCGATCGATGGAACGAGAAGGGACTGCAATGGTCACGCGAGAGGTCGGCGAGGACAGCACACTGACGAAGCATTCGGTGCGAGTCGACTGGTTCCGGCGCGATCCCGGCGGAGGCACGATCTTCGTCAAGCCGGCTGGAGACGACGGCGCAGCTCCACACCCAGTAGCCGATCTGAGCGGTTGCGGCAGCCCGACGAGCCAGTAGTTCGGTACCGCATCATCCTGACCACAGGCAGATAGGCTCTACTGCCACTGCCCTCAAGCGAACTCGGGGGACGCCGGGCGGCCTGCGGGCGATCCTCGCAGGCCGCGGGCGGGCAGGCTGTCGACCAGCCGCGCGAACACAGGGTGTATGACAGGCATATGTCCGACGTGAACGCCGACGTCAGTCCTCCGTGCTGCGGCGCCAGCCCGACGAGACATGTATCTGCGGGCTTGCCGACTTCGTCGGCCCAAGCAGGGCTAGCGCGCCTTTGCGGTCACGAGTCCTGATGCGGAGAGATCCGACAGCAACGCGGTCACTCGGTTGCGCGCGTCGGACTTTGGTACGCACCAGCGCTGGGCGAACGTGTCGATGAGTTCGTCGAGAGGTTTGTACTTGAGGAGTTCCAGCAGCCCAGCCGCGTCCTCGCTGACCCAGTAGAGCTGCGGGGGCCGCGAAGGGCGGCCCACCAGAACCCGATCCGAGCCACAGCGGCGGAGTTCCAGCGCGGTGTCGATGACATAATTGGCCGCCGACGCGTCGGAACACCTCTCAGCGGTACTTGCAGTGCGCGGTCGTTGACCCAGCATGCCCTTTAACAGCGTATGCGCGTCGGGACCGAGATGATCGCCCTTGTCCAGCAGCCACTGACCGATGATCTCGCTTCGCTCGCTCGCCACCGGCAGCAACGAGTCGGCCCCGACCATGACGGCTCCCGTCGGCGGGTCTATGTCCTGCCAGAACCGGGCAAGGCAGGCGTATGCGTGGCAGGCGGCAAGGGTCTGTTCGATCGGCCAGCGGCGATCCTTCGGTGCCCACGGCGGGTGAAACGGTGGACACCGATCGGAGTCAGCGCTGAGCAGATCGTGGGTGATGGCGAGATCGAAGAGTTTCTGATGAGCACCTTCGTGCACGAGCGCTTCTGCCACGTCGACGCTCGACGATGCTTTCAGGACGACGAGTCCGGGGACGGCGCGGGAGGACCCCGAGGCCAGTCCGCCTGCTCGCTGTGGGTTGAGGATCGCGACGAGTGCGACGTGCGTAAGCAGGTCCTCGCTTAGCTCGGGGCTGAATGACTGGGCGAGCGCAACGCCGTCGCGCACTACCGCGAGCGCAGAGGTGAACCTCTCGCCGTCGGTCTCGGTGAGCAGGCGTGGCGGCCCGGACGTCTCCTGCTGACGCCAAAGCTCTGCCCCGATGTGGTCCAACGCTTCGGCGAGCAGGGTGTTCGCCTCGGGTCGTGACGCCACACGCAGGTTGTGGACTGCGCTGTCCGCAGCCGCGAGAGTGCTGATGCCGACAAGCTGGGAGCAGGCAAGCCTGCTGCGACCGGCCAGTGCGTCGCCGATCTGCTTGCGGGTCAGCGGACTGTCGATGACGTCGGGGTCCAGTACGCGCGAGCAGGCCCCCTCCAGCAAGTCTGCGGCGAGCTGGTACAGGGTGCGGCGCTCCCCATGCAGCACGCTCGACGGCGCGATCGTTGCGTGCAGCGCGGGGATGTCAGTTTGCTGGGATCCTGTCGCCGGTGTTGTGGTCATGGGCACTCGGCTTCCAAAGTAGGGCCACGCCGTGGCCAGGGAGAAGCCAGGAGCGTACGGCGAGGTCATTCAGCTGCTCAGCCGGGGTCCACCCGCCGGTAGCAATGAGCGAGCGAAAGGTGAACGGTGCCACCCGGAACAGCCAGGAAATACCCCCGTTGAGGGTCAGTGCGGCCGCGTCGAAGCCAATGCGCTCGACGTAGCAGGGGTATGGGGCTTGCCAGAAGCAAGAGCCGTCGTCCACCCGCTGCAGGGTAGTCGATTGGAGAGATAGGTTCTCCACCGAAGCGACGGCGTGATCGACGTCGGCAAGTTCGCCGAGGTCGCATTCGAAGATGCGCAGCGTGCCCATGAAGCGAGCGGGGTTCTGCCGGGGCATCGTGCCCAGCGGTCTCCGAAAGAATGTCAGGTAGTCGGGCCAGTCGCGGTAGCTCACCTCGGTCAACTCGACCTTGCCCGGCGGCACGTCGTGATGGCTCCCTTCGCGATCGGTGTAGCGGATCCCGATGTGCACCGAAGGAAGCATCGCGTCCACCGACTTCTCGAACAGCGACTGGTCCGGCACGAACCAGGACTCGAAGAGGGGTAATCGGCAAGCGAGTGTGATGGAGTCACGGAGTAGCATGTCGCACATGGCGAAGATGACGAACCTGTGGTCCGTCACGTTCTCCTTGAAACTGTAGGTCACCGTGGAGATGAGTTCGTACGTCTCATGGTTGATCGCTTGCAGCTTCAGGTCTACAGTGGTATGTGTGCTGATGGTGAGATCAGCGCCATGTGGTTCGGCGCCCTCCCCGCCCAGTACGCCTGCGACGACGTCGTGATTGGCATCCCCGTCGCCGTAGATCCTGGACAGGAAGGTCGTCATCACCTGCTGCGGCAACAATGCTTGCACAATCGAAGGACCTGCGAGCCGGACGAGTTCTTCGATCAGGTGGCGGCGCAGCACCCATCGGTAGGTCACCACCAGGAGTCCCGCGATGAGGGCAACCGCGAGAAAAGCCGCGCTCAGCGCCGCAAGCACAACGGCCACCGTCGCCCACCCCCACCCACCCAAGCCCAGCGTCGCTCACTACGCCCTGACATCGCAATCCTGACGGCGCAGTGCACAGCGCGCTACCCCGTGCCGGTGCGGTGATCAGCGGCGGTGCCACTCTGGCTCGTCCTCGACGCCTACCACGTCGGTGTAGTGGATCGGTGACTCCGAGGCGCCCGGCTCGCCGGTGGCCTGGACGTCGTCGTAAATCTCGAACACGTGCTTCACCATCGCCGCGCGGGCGCCTGCCGAGTCCCGCCGCTTGAGGAACTGGACGACGTGGTCGTGTCCAGTGGCCGAGCGTGGGGGTAGCTCGGGGACGGTAAAGAGCCACCGGCGCCATTCGGCGAGCTCGGGAACCAGCATGCGATAGGTCGCGAGCAGCAGCTCGTTGCGGCTCGCCCGGACGATGGCGTCGTGGAAGGTCTCGCCGGTCTGCACCCGCTCGTCGATGGTGTGCGCGGCCTGGTGCTCCTTGCTGAGCTTAGCGATGTCGTCGATCTCGCCGTCGGTGGCCCGGACGGCGGCGAGGCTCGCTGCCATGCCTTCGAGCGCCATGCGCGCCTCGAGCAGCTCGCCGATCCGGAACCGTCGCTCCGCTATCCACTCGATGAGCTCACCATGAGCGTTGGTCGTCGGCTTGCGTCGGACGAACCAGCCCCGTCCTCTTCGCACATCCACCACGCCCAGGACTTCGAGGCGCTGCAACGCGGTGCGCACCGAGCTGCGCGCCACCCCCATCCGCCTGGCCAGCTCCGGTTCGTTCGGGAGACGTTCGCCGGGCGGCAGCTCACCGCTCTCGATGAGCGCTCGCAGCTTCTCCTCGATCACCTCGGGCAGAGACCGGCCGGGTTCCAGCCTCGGCTGCCACTTGGCGCCGACAGAGGTCCACCCGTTGCTGTCCCGCCCACTGTTCATCGTCGCTCCGGTCCTGATGTCTTGGCCGAGCGTTCTGCGCGGGGGTCACCCGCTTGAGCGCCTGATCCAGACACTGCCGTCTGGCCCGTCTTGTGGCGGACCGGCGATGGCGGTCGGTGCGTACGTTGCACTGACGTTGTCGGACCAGACTGTACACGCATCAGTTGTCTGACGACTTGTACCAGTGGACAGACATCCGACGTCAGGTTAGCCTGGGATTGCCACGCTACATGCGCGCCCACCTCAGCACCGAGCCGGGCCTCATCCCGAGGGGGAGTCAGCAACCAACTCACGGCGCACCAGAGCACGGGAGACCCCATGTCAAGTCCCGCCCTCTCGACCTTCCTGTCCATCCTTGTCATCGTGATCGCAATGATCATCTTGTGGCGGGTCATGATCATCATCTTGGCTGCCTTTGTGATCGCGGTGTTGGTTGTCGGCGCCCATGAGTTGGTTGACCACATCGACCAGTCGTCGGCCCGGGACACCGTCCTCGGGCCCCCAGCCGGCGGCCTGCCGTGCCAGGACGGTGAGCATCCACAGCTACCCGCTGAGGGGTGCCCGGTGCTGCCGAGTCCCCCGCCAGCCGTCTTCCGCCAGCCGTCTTCAGGATGCTTGTGCAGGCTCCCGGGCACTCCAAACCCTTACATGGATGCCTGTGCGGGTTCCGGACCACTCGTCAACCGTCATATGGATGCTTGTGCAGGGTCCCGTCACGCGACATGGCGCGCCAGTAACGCCGCTCGGACCATGCAGACCATCCGCTGCGGGTCCCGCAAGTGCTGGGCGGTCACGAAGACGACCTCCCAGCCTGCGGCGTGCAGGCGGTTGAGCCGATCTCGGTCCACCCCGACCTGCAGCGGCGCTCCGTGCCACACGCCGTCGTATTCGACGGCGAGTCTCTGGCTGGGAAAGGCGAGGTCGACCGTCGCCACCCAGCCGACTCCGTCGTATACCCGGAACTGCACCTCGGGACGCAGCCCGTCGAGCACCAGGTGGACGCGCATCCGCGACTCGGGCCGCGACTCGGCCCGCGGGTCGGCAAGCTCGACAGCGCGACGCGCCTGCACGATGCCGCGGTCGTGCCGACCGGTCAGGAACTGCTGCAGTTCCCTCCGCCCGACGAATCCTGCCCTCAGCACCGCGTCCAGATCGGCCACGGCATCCGGGAGGGTACGGTCGAGCAGCAGGTCGAAGGCTGTTCGCCGCCGGGTGGCTAGGCGGATCCGCGACCACGGCAAAGCCTCGTCGGCGCGCACTTCGCAGCGCCGCAGGTCGAATCCGGCACGGCGGAACAGCCGGGTCTGCAGTCCGACAACCGCTTCGACCGGGTCAGCGGGCAATGCCAGCCGGACACCGCCAAGGGTCGCCGCCGACCGGCCGGTGATCACCGCATCGTCCGGCAGCGCAAGCGCGGCACACTTGCAGCGAAGCTCGTGCGTGAGGTCTGCGGCTGCCGGGACGTAGACGTCTCGGAACACTCGCACGAACTGTGGGCCAGTCAGCTGACTTCGCGTGACGAGATCCGCCGCGACGGCTTCCGAGCCTCGGAACGGTCCATCCGGTGCGCAAGTCGCAGGGTGCCCTCTCATGCCGGGCACCCTGCACGGAAGCGAGATCGCTGTCGAACAGCCATCCACAGCCTACGTCCATTTATCCACAGGCCACGTCTGCAGTTCGCCCCAACTGGACCATCAGCTACGCCCCTGCGCGGAACTCGGACCTGCACAAGCATCCATGAGACTGTTTGCGGGCGCCCAGAAACATGTACAAGCATCCATATGACGTCTGCGAGCTGCTTGAGCGTTCATGAGTCGGGTGGGCGGGCGAGGTGAGGTGAGGTGAGGGGGTGGAAGTAGGTGCAGCGACTGCCCGGCAGGTCGTAAGCTTGGGCGCACGCGTCCCGGGTGCGCTCGGGGCGCGTTCGTCTTGCCGGTCGCACACTCCCGGTGAGCGGTATTCGACGAGGGAACGGTGAGGTCAGTGCCGACCGGCAAGGTCAAGTGGTACGACGCGGACAAGGGCTTCGGTTTCGTGACGCAGGACGGTGGTGCCGACGTCTACGTGCGGGCCGCTGCGCTGCCGACGGGGGTGACCGGTCTCAAGGCCGGCCAGCGGGTCGAGTTCGGGGTGGCGGACGGGCGGCGTGGCCCGCAGGCCCTTTCGGTACGGCTGCTGGAGCCACCACCGTCGGTGGTGGAAGCCCGGCGCCGACCGGCCGAGGAGTTACACGGCCTGATCGACGACATGATCAGGCTGCTGGAGTCACGGGTGCAGCCGGAGCTGCGCCGTGGCCGGTATCCCGATCGTCGCAACACCAAACGGGTCGCGGAGTTGGTCCGGGCCGTCGCCCGCGAGTTGGACCCGTGACTGTCGGCGCTGCGGCCGGGCGGGGAATGGACCTCAGCTGCCCTCGACGGCGAGCACCCAGGCGGCCCGGATCGGAAAGCTCGGCTCGCCGTCGACGAGTTCGGGGGCGCCGTACTGCTGCACTTCGAGGGTCTCGAGAGTGCCTCCTTCGGGCACCTGCAAGATGTATTCCTGCTGCGTCCCTGGGGTGAAGACCGCGCTGCGCCCCCCGGCCTGCTCGCTATCTTTGCGATAGCGGAACACCACCTGCCAGGGTGTCTCGGCCACCGAATCGGGCACGGAGATCTGCACCGGCTGTCCGGCCGGCACACCGAGCACGGCTACCGCGGAATCGTTCTGCTCGCATTCGGTCAGCTCGATGTCGCAGTACCGGATCGGGCCGGTCTGGGCGCTGCGCCCGGCCACGGAGAAGGTCACCTCCGGGGCTGCCGACGCCCCGCAGCCGGTCAGCACGATCGTCGCCAGGACGGCAGGCAGCAGCGCGCTTGGGCGGGGCATGACCGCCCAGCCTAGGATGCGCCGCCGCGGGGCCACCGACCGGCCGGGTCCTGCACCGTGCTGAACTCCCTGGTCGGCGAGTAGCCACCGCCGGCGTAGCGGGGTCGGGTAGCTGAGGCAGCGTTCGGCGGCCGGGCCCCGCCGTTCGACGACCGGCCCCTGCCGTTCGACGACCGGCCCCTGCCGTTCGACGACCGGCCCCTGCCGTTCGGCGGCCGGCCCCCGCCGCCGAGCGCGGGGATCAGCGACGATCCGCGCCGAGCCAGCAGGGTCTGGGCCAGCCCCACGCCGAGCAGACCCGACACGGACGCGAAGCCGATCCAGTAGGTGGGCGGTAGCAGCACGCCCAGCGCTCCGCCGACCACCCAGGCCAGCTGCAGCACGCTCTCCGACCGGCCGAACGCCGAGGCCCGGGAGGCCTCCGGCATGTCCCGCTGGATCACCGCATCCAGGCAGACCTTGGCGAACGCGCTGCACGTCGCGGCCACCAGGGCGGTGACCGCGACGACGGCGATCCCCTCCACCAGCGCGGTGAGCACCGCCATGGTGAGCCCGCCTGCCACGCAGCCGATGATCGCCTGATCGGGTTTGCCGAAGTTCAGCCGGGCACCGACCGCGTTGCCCAGGAACGAGCCCGCTCCGGCGGCCGCCCCGACGAGACCAAGCAGCACGACCTGCCGTCCCGGTGAGCCCTCGGTCTGCGCTTTCACCACGAAAGCCATGAACAACGTGAGGAACCCGGTGAGTACTCGCGCGGTCGCGTTCCCCCACAGCGCGACCACCACGTGCCTGGTCATCGGCTCACGGCGGCGCTGCGCGACGGAATCACTGCGTGCCTCGGCGCGCAATGAGGCAGGAACCTCACCCTCGGTGACCTCGACCCAGGACGGGATGCGCAGGCACAGCACGGCGCCGGCCAGGCAGACCGCCGCCGTGAACCACAGCGCACCCGGCGATCCGGCCAGTGCGGCCACCCCGACCGCCAGTCCCCCGAGCACCCCGCCTGCGACCAGCCCGAACACGGTGAGCCGGGAGTTGGTCTTCACCAGGGTGATCTGCGGGGGCAGCACCCTGGGCGTCACCGCTGCCTTGAGCACCCCGAAGGACTTCGACAGCACCATGAAGCCCAGCGCGGCCGGGTAGAGCAGCCAGTCGTCGACGTGCATCGCCATCACGACCAGCAGCAGGCTGCGCCCGACGAACGACAGCGCCATCGCAATGCGCCTGCCGTGTTGCAGCCGATCCAGCAGCGGCCCGATCACCGGGGCGATCACCGCGAACGGCGCCACCGTGATGAGCAGGTAGAGCGCCACGTTGGTACGGCTCTCCGCAGTGGCCGCCGCGAAGAACAGCGTGTTGGCCAGCGCGACTGCGATCGCCGCATTGGCGGCGTAGTCCATCATCGTCGCGTAGGTCAGGGAGGAGAGTCCCGAGCGGCCGGCCCCATCGGCCGTGGTGGCGCGGTGGAACAACCGTGCACCGTCGCCGACCAGCTGCCTGCTCCGCCACGCCGCGACCCGGGTGACGGTGATCTTGCGCGGGTACCGGGGGCCGGGGTCTTCGGCGCCAGCCGGGGACGCGGGTCGCTTCACGGGCCCATCCTGCACCACCGCTACCGTCGCCGGTCCGCACCCGAGCCCCCGCCACCTGCAGTCTGGAGACTGACTGCAGTAATCCGTAGCGCTTTACTGCAGTCTGCATCCAGACTGCAGTAAAGCGGGGACTCAGGACGGCACGAAGCGGACCCGGAAGAGGGCGGGCCAGTTCTTGCCGGTGATCAGGAACTCGTCGGTGCCCGGGATCGCCGCGATGCCGTTGAGCACGTCCGCGGTGGCCCGCTGCGGTGCGCTGAGCAGGCCGGCCGCGTCCACCTCGCCGGTCACCGAGCCGGTGGCCGGGTCGATCCGCAGGATGCGGTCGGTCAGATAGACGTTCGCCCACACCGCTGCGCCTGCGCACTCCAGTTCGTTGAGCTGCCGCACCGGCTCGCCATCGAGGCGAACCGCGACCTGACCGGTGCGGGCGAAGGTCACCGGGTCGCGGAAGGTGAGCCGGTCCGAGCCGTCGCTCATCACCAGCCGGTCCCCGTCATGGCACAGGCCCCAGCCCTCGCCCTGGTAGGGGACCCGGCGCCGTTCGGCCAGGGTCTCCGGATCCCGCTCGATCGCCATCCCGTCGGTCCAGGTCAGCTGCCACAGCCGGGTTCCAGCGACGGTGATCCCCTCGCCGAACAGCGGAGCGGGCAGTGTCGTCTCCTGAAGTACGGATCCGGGAGCAGACAGTTCCATGGCCCGGACCCGGGACTGCCCGACCCGCCCGCTGCCCTCGTAGAGCACCCCGTCGGCGATCTCCAGACCCTGGGTGTACATCGTCTCATCGTGCGGGAGGGTGGCCAGGACCTGCACCCGCAACGATTCCACCCCCGACTGCCCAGGGCCGCAGCCGGGTAGCAGGAGTACCAGAATCGCCATTGCCAAGCCCAGCACCGCAGGGATCGGAACGCGGAGCATGGCTGCAGGGTCGCACAGATCCCCGGCCGGGTAGTCTGCCCGGGCCACCGGTGCGGCACAATCGGGGGCGTGACTGCCGAGACCAGCGCGCTGAGCCCCGAGCTCGCCGAGGCCGTCGACCTGGCCCGGCAGGCCGCGCAGCAGGAAGCCGGGGACAGCCCGGTCGGGCCCCAGGTCGGGACTGAGCCCGAGGAGGGTGGCGCGGTCACCCACCTGTTTGAGACCACGCTGCCCGGCTACCGCGGCTGGCGCTGGGCGGTCACGGTGGCGTCGGCGGGCCCGGGGACTCCGGTGACGGTCAGCGAGGTGGTGCTGCTACCCGGCCCCGATGCGCTGATCGCGCCGACCTGGGTGCCGTGGACCCAGCGGGTCCGGGCCGGTGATCTCGGGGTCGGGGACCTGCTGCCCACTGATCCGGGTGATCCGCGGCTGGTGCCCGGCTACCTCATCGACGATGACTCGCCGGTGGAGCGACTCAGCCCGGAACTCGGCCTCGGGCGGGCCAGGGTGCTCAGCCGCGCGGCGCGCCTCGAGCTGCTGGCCCGGTGGCGTGACGGGGAGCACGGCCCTGGCTCCCAGATGGCCCGCAGTGCCCCTGACCGGTGTGTGACCTGCGGTTTCTATCTGCCCCTCGGGGGCCTGCTTTCGGCGGTCCTGGGGGTCTGCGGCAACGAGCTTGCCCCGGCTGACGGCCAGGTGGTGCACGCTGAATTCGGCTGCGGGGCGCATTCAGAGGTCCAGGTTGACCTCGGCCCGAGTGTGCCGGTGGCCGAACTGGTCTACGACGACGCCGAGCTGGAGCTGCTGCCCCGGCCACCGGTGGAGTGAGCTATCCGCGAGAGCTGCTCCTCAGGGTCGAGCCATGAGTACTGATCCGTTCGGCACCACCGCACTGCGGGATGGGGTGCTCGCGGCATGGCGAGGATCCCCGACCCGGTTTCGGGAGGACGCCAACACCGAGTCGGATCTCGCGCTGGCCGGGTACGCGGACCGGTTGCTCGTCGAGCTGGCGCAGAACGCCGCGGACGCGGCCCAGCGCGCCGGGCAGCCGGGGCACCTGCGGGTTCGGATCGACGCAGGCGAGCTGCGGGCGGCGAACACCGGCGCGCCGCTGGACGCCGCTGGGGTGGCCGCGCTGGCCGCGCTGCGCGCCTCGGCGAAACGTTCACCGCGCGGCAGCGTCGGCCGGTTCGGGGTCGGTTTCGCTGCGGTCCTCGGCGTCACCGACGCGCCGCGGGTGGTGTCCACCTCAGGCGGGGTGCGGTTCTCCGCGGAGCGCACCGCCCGTACCGTCGCCGGTGACCCGGCGCTGCTCGCTGAGCTGCGCCGACGCGGCGGCAGGCCCCCGGTGCTGCGGCTGGTGTGGCCGACCGACGGCGAAACTCCCCCGCCACCGGGGTTCGACACCGAGGTCCGGCTGCCACTTCGGGCCGGGACCGATCCCGAGGCGCTGCTCGACGCGTTCGCGGCCGAGGCTGGTGACCTGCTGCTGGCGCTGCCCTGGCTGCACCGCATCGGCATCGGCGGCCGGGAGCTGCGCCGGGAGGGCCACGACCCGGTGCTGGTGCACGACGGCGCGCAGCTGCGGCGCTGGCGGGTGGTGCACAAGGCGGGGCTGCTGCCCGCGAGCGCGCTGGCCGGGCTGGGTGCCGAGGCGCGGGCGGAGTGGACCCTGTGCTGGGCGCTGCCGGTCGACGCCGACGGTGACCCGCAGCCGCTGACCGGCGAGGTGCTGCACGCACCCACTCCCACCGTGGAGCGACTCACCCTGCCCGCCCGGCTGATCGGCACGGTGCCCGTCGACGCCTCCCGGCGGCACGTGCATCCCGGCGCTGCCGCCGACCTGCTGCTCGGCGCTGCCGCGCGGGCTTATCCCGAGCTGGCTGCCGCGGTGGCGCCGGATCAGCGCACCGCGCTGGTGCCCGAGCCGGGGTTTCCCGCCGGGGAGATCGACGCCGCACTGCGCGAGGCGGTACTCGAGGCGCTGCGGCACGCCCGGTGGCTGCCTGCCGCCGCGGGCGGGGAAATTGCTCCGGCCGACGCGGTCGTGCTGGACGTGCCCTTGCCTGAGCTGGCCACGCTGCTCGGCGACGTCACCCCCGACCTGCTGGACGCCGAGCTGGCCGCACCGAGACATGTCAACGCGCTGGCCGCACTGGGCGTGACCCGGCTGCGCCCGGCGGCGATCGCCGAACTGTTGGCCGGGCTGGACCGCCCGCCGTCGTGGTGGCGGTGCTGTTACGCGGCGCTGCTTCCGCTGCTCGATGCCGACCCGATGGCCCGCGAGGAGCTCGGCGCGCTGCCGGTCCCGCTGGCCGACGGACGCACCGTCACCGGCCCGCGCGGGGTGCTGCTCGGCGACATCGACATTGCCTGCGGCGCGGCGACCGAGCTGCGGCTGGTGCACCCGGACGCCACCCACCCGCTGCTGGAGCGGCTCGGTGCCCGCCCGGTCGGCACCGCGGAGCTGCTGGACGCGCTGCGCCCGGCCGTCGAGCGCAGTGTCGACGATGCGGAGGACGGCCTGGACGTCGCTGAGCTGGCCGGGGCGGTGCTGTCGCTGGTCGAGCGGGCCGGTGCCCGGCCGTGGCTGGGCGCGTTGGCGCTGCCCGACGACACCGGGGAGCCGCGGCGGGCCGATGAGCTGGTGCTGCCCGGTGGGGCGTTGCGCACGCTGCTCGCCCCGGACGCTCCGCTGGGCATGCTGGATCCCGCGGTGGCGGCGTCGTATCCGGTTGGCGCGCTGCGGGCGGTGGGCGTGCTGGACTCCTTCGCGGTGCTCAACGACCCTCATCCGGACGGTCCGGACCACGAGCTGGATGGCGAGGAGCAGTGGTGGGCCGAGGCCGGGGGCGCCAACGGGGGTACCGGCGGCGAGCCATCCGCGTTGCTCGCCGTCCGGGACCTGGACCTGGTCGACGACGGGTGCTGGCCGGCTGCGCTGCGCACCATCGCCGCCGATCCGGCCGGCCTCGCCGCGTTGCGCCAGCCGGGTGGCTACACCGGCTGGTGGCTGGCCCGCCATGCCCGGTTCGGCGGTCATCCGCCACCGCACTGGCGGCTGCCGGGCGCCGTCGCGCTGGCCGGGCTCTACGACCCGGTCCCGGTGACGGACCTGGACAATGCGTTGCTCACGGCTGCCGGGGTGCGCGACGGGCTGTACCTCGCGGGACCCACCGACGCCGCCGACCTGCTGGCTCGCCTCGCCGACCCAGCCCGCACCGTCGACCCGGCTGTGGTGTTCGCCGCGCACGCCGCGCTGGCCGCCACGGACCTCGATCCCGCCGAGGTGGACCCCCCGGCCCGGGTGCGGGCGATGACCGGCGAGGTAGCCGCCGCCGACGCGGTGGCCGTGCTGGACGCACCGTGGCTGGCCGCGATGCTCCCAGCCGGTGAGCTGGTCGCCGGTGGCGACCCGGAAGTACTGGCTGACCTGCTGGATCTGCCGCTGGCCTCCGAGCAGGTGCAGGCTACGTTGGTGGAGCCCGGCGCAGGGCGCACGGTGCGGTGGGCGGAACTGGTGGAGGTGGTCGCGGTCTGCGCTGCTGCCGGTCTGCCGGTACCCGACGGTTCGCTGCGACTGCACCAGCAGCTCCAGGTCCGCCACGACGACGCTGAATACTTCGTGCCGTTCTGGGTCACCCCGGACGGCACCGTGCACGCCGCCGACCCGGTGCGGGCGGCCCTCCTGCTGCGCCCGTAGGCTAAGCCAGCCCGGCCACACCACCGGTCACGGCCCAGGCCACCGGGGCGGATACGAGTAAGACGAGGATCGTCATCACAACGATGGCGTACTGGCGTCGCATACTCTCTCAGAGTGTCCGCATTCGAGTTAGTGTGACTTCATGTTTATGATGCGTGGTGACTCCGGTCCGGCAGCGACGTTGAGAAGTCGCTCACACTCTCAAAGCCCATCGGCTAGTTGTTCGGTCCGGCCCGCCGAGTGATCGTCGCGCTGCCCGTGCGGTGGCCGCGCCGACCGCGATTCGGCTCCGAACAGCAGTCGCCGGGTGCCCAAAACCGCAATTCGGCTCCGAATGGCTGTCCAGCCTGGCCTCCAGACTGCTATTCGGCTCCGAATGGCGCTCGGCGAAGCCTGTGCTAAGCGGGGGCGCTTGGCACCTACGGTCGCGAGCTCAGCACAATCAGTGATCTTGACGGCGGGCGGTGTGCTTAGAAGCACCTCTACCCGATATCCGACGCTTTGACGTAGACAAACCCTCGCTCGTGCTTGGATACAATGAAGCCGTTCACGCCAAACGAGCCCAGTCCGGTGTCGTCGGGGATGTCGAGGGTCGGATCCCACCAGTCGAGGCGCAGCCCTGGAGCGAGTTTCCAGTGACCGGGCAGCCGAGCGCGGAGTTCGGGTGCCGATCCTGGTCGAACCACTACCCTCAGCCGCTGCATGAACTCGAGGTAATCAGCGTGCAGTGCCCGGAACTTGAGGTAGGCCGAGTACTTCTCCACGTCGCCGAACTGGCCACCGTGCTGGTGGCGGTGGAAACGCACGTCCTGCGCCCCGGCGGGTAGCGGGGTGCCGAGCAGTCGCTCGGCGGCCTTCCGCTGGTGGGATGCGAACACCCATCCTCCGTCCTGGCCGCCGCATCCGGCCATGAGCAGGCCGACAAGGAGGAGGGCGACGGCCCGCATCAGGCTAACGATGGCCTTGTGATCCACCTCACCGCCTCCCGATCACCCTGGACGTCCTTCGGCTTCTCCGCCTTCGGCTTCTCCGCCTTC
>JBOHGM010000032.1:28885-44006 GCA_050699435.1 Pseudonocardiaceae bacterium
CCTTCGGCTTCTCCGCCTTCGGCTTCTCCGCCTTCCGCTGCTCTGTTTCCCGGTGCGTTTACGCAGCTGGGCACTACCCTAGGGCGAAACCGGCGAAGGCGGGGAACCTGGCCCATGCGTCGGCGTCGTTCTGGATGATCCGTGCCCGTGCGCTGGTGATGTGAAACCCTTCCCCGGAGAGGCACAGCGCCGCGATCCGGGTCAACACCTCGGCATACTTGGAGCGCTCGCCCCACGCTTGAGGGTCGAAGTCCCAGTAGTCGTAGAAGTCGACGAGGCCTTCGAAGCTCCAGCTGCCGTCGCGACGCACGTTCAGTGTACCGTCGTAGGTGGCGGTGAAGTTGCCCAACGTGCCATTGGTTTGCGCCACGCTGAGGCTCCGACCAGTGATGTGCTTGGACCCGCCACCAGTACTTTGGAGCTCATCCCGTTCCCTTCGGAAATCCGTCGAGTCCTCGAGGTCGATCTCCGGATTACAGTCGATCATCTCTTGTGGATTGAGCGTCCTGGTGCCACCCGTCCCGCTGTGGTAGCGATCGAGGAACTCGCGGGGGAGGTAATGGCTGTAGCAGGACTTAAATATCCGGTAGCAGATCTGGCGGGGCAGATTCTTGAGCCACGCCCACGCTGCCATAAGGGTGGCCCACGCTGCGATCACCCACCGCTTGGACGCGTCCCACACGCCCTTCAGCCAGGCGAGGAAGCGCCGGGCAGCGGCTTGGATGCGTCTCCAGAGCGCCTGCACCCCGTCCTTGAGCAACTGCCAGCCTCGCTGGATAATCCTCAGTAGGGCATTCGCCACGGCTGTGATCCCAGCCCACGCCGCCTGCACCCCCCGGACGATCAGCCCGCCAAGACTCTTCAGGCCGTCGCAGGCCCACTTACCGACCGAGCGCAGTCCGTCCAGGGCGCGGCTTCCGAGGTTGCGCAGGCCCGAGAGGGCGCGGGTGCCGAAGTCACGCAGCCCGCTCCACGCCCAGCTGCCTAGATCGCGCAGGCCGGTGGTGACGCGGTTGCCGAGATCCCTGAGTCCGCCCCAGGCTCGGCTGCCAAGGCCCCTCAGGCCGGACACGACCGAGGAGCCGGCATCGCGGAGGAAGGACACCGGCCGATCAACCAGCGAGCCGAAGAAGCGCCTGATGGAACCGCCCGCCGAACGGATGGAGGAGACTGCGCCGGTAGCCCGGCTGCGGAGGCTGCCGACGAGCGACTCCGCTCGGGTTCGCAGTCCGCTCCAGCCGGCCGACACGGTGCGGGTGAGGCTCCTCCACGCCTGACCGGCCTTCGATTTGAGGCTCCCCCAGGCCCGGCTGGCGTGGCCTCTGAAGCCGTGCCACGCCCGGGTGACTACGGTCTTGAGACCGCTCAAGGCATGGGTGGTCAGGTGCCGGAGCGAGTTCCACGCCGTGCCCGCCACCGCTCTGAGTGCCCCAAGCTTCTGCGCGGCCGCACCCTTCAGCAGCCCCCAGGAGGACTGAAGCCCGCGCCATCCCCGGCTGGCCGCCGACGCGACGCGTGACACCAGTCCCTGCGCCCGGCCGGTGAACCTGCCGAAGACCGCCCCCGCCCGCAGGCGCAGGCCACCGGCGAAGCGGGCCAGCCGAGTTCGGGGAGCTGGGCTTGCCTCCAGCGCGCCGACGTTCTGTTGGAGGGCCTGCCATCGGCCGGCCCACCCATCGACGTCACCCCCTGGCGCTCCGGCCTCAGCGATGAGCGCGTTCTTCTCGGCCTTGAGGACGTTGGTCCGTGCCATCAGCCCGGTGATGCTTGCCCGCAGCCCACCGGCGAAGCTCGGCCACGCCCCCCTCAGCCGGCCCGTCACCGCAGCCGCGCTGGCCCGCAACTCGGTCGTGTCGGCGCCCACCTTTCCGTGCGCCGCACCGAGCCCGGTCCGCGCCCGGTCTCGCACCGCGCTGAACGACGCCCGCAGGCGGGCCTTCGCCGTTGCCGCTTGTCCCTGTAACTGTCGTCGCCTGCCAGCCGCCGCGACGTTCAGTCTTGCCCGCCCCGAGGTCGCCGCTGTGCCCAGCTGTCTCCTGGTGGCCGTATCCCGATCCTGAAGCCTCGCCCGCCCGGTAGTGGCCTCGGTCCCGAGCGCTGCCCTGCTCCTGCCGGCGTCGGAGGTGAACGCAGCGCCCTTCGCTGAGCCTTCCGCCGTGATGTTCCCGCCAGTGCTGGCTGCCGAGCCTGTCAGCTCGCCCGCTCGGGCCCTGCTGTCCCCTCGGAGATTCCGGAGCACCCCCCGCGCTTGGTCGAGGGCCCAGTCGAGGGGGCTGCGGGCGACGATCACCGGCTCCTCGCAGCCTGCGCACGTGCAGTCACCTCCACAGCCAGACTTCTGGACAGCCACCGCAGCCGGACCGGCGAGGAGGGAGGCCGTAGCGGCGTTGCCCGCCGTACGTTGCAGGCGGAGCACGGTGTCGGCATCGAGAGGGAATCCACGCCCACGCGCATGAACGCCCATGCCCCGGAGGTCGTGCACCTGCCGGGTTGCACCGTGATCGCTCCGATGAGCGGGGTGGCGGGATCGGCGTGGTTCTGCAGGCTTCGGCGTCGCTCGGGTCATGGTCACCGGACATGTGTTGACGGAGGCGAGCTGATCTCACCGACTGCCAGGTCGCTTCCCTATGTATCAGAACTGAAGACCCCGGGGATACAGACGATCGGGCAGCCGTATTGCCTGATTGGGCACACAGCAAGCGGGTTCTTGACGGCTGAAGACAGGTCCACACCCAGCCTGCGGTGGCCGACCGGCTCACAGCGGTCACTGCCGAGATCGCCTCTCCGTGGATTCGTTCACCTTTTGTGCATCCTGTCAAGGGTCAAGACCAGCACGTCGAATGTCGGCGCATTTTCCCAGTTGGGGTGTAGTTGTGCGACTTTGCGCCAGCCCCAATGCAAGTACGCACGGTAGGCTCTCGCATTTTCCGGCTCCACTAGCAGCGTCGCTCTTGATTCTGGGCGCGCAGCCAAGAGACGATCATGCAATGCATGCGCCACCCCTTTGCCGGCGCACTCCTGAGAGATCATAATCTCAGAAAGTGCGAATGTGCGACGACCGGTTTCACGGGTGAAACCCGGCTCAGGTTCAGCAAGTAATCCTTCCCACCACCTGGTATGCTCAGTGAGCGGCCATCCCCATGCCTGTCCGATGGCCTCTTTATCCTGATAAGCAACCACTAGATCAAAGTTGGGATGAGCAGCGTACGAATCAAACCGGTGCATAAATGCTTCGACACTGTCGAAGGGATCGGTGCTTGCAATTGCCTCAACGTAGGAGCGAACATATATAGCCTCAACTATGTCACGAAGCTGTCGAGCTTCGGCGACGTCGTAGCGTCGGAAAATAACCTCATTTCTCCCTGCGGGATGATCGACTTTCTGTTCATTCATGTCGAAAGGATTCCGATCTGGTCGTAATATGCACAGAAGTCCTTTCCTCGACGATCTAGCGCTGCGATCCGGCGGACAGGTTGAAGAACGGCAAGGGTCCTCGGTGACGTAATGCCACCTTCCAGCGCGGAAAGCACAATCATGCCCTCGGTGACCGCACTAGTGACATCACCGCTAGCCGCTAATGAGGCAGCCAGTTGAGCTCGGTAGTTTGCGCTGTTACGGTCGCTGAGTGTTGCTTCCAGGCTCCTCCGGTAGAGCGTAGAGGCTGCGGCGGAGTCTCCTAGAAATAAGCGTCCCCTAGCTTCTTGCACTGCAATCTCTGAGCTATTCACAAAGCGCAACCAAACCGGCGCGTTCTCCGCGAATCCACGATCCACTTGGCGCCATGCCCGGGCGATCGCGACAGTGAAACCCTGACGATCGCCAGCAGCTGCGTGGGCGGTCGCCTCGCGGGCCGCAAGCAAGGAATGAAGTTGAGGAGACGGATCGTGACGTGCCAATTCAGTAGCCCGCTCACTGAGTCGTACGGCTTCTCGGGCACTGCCAGGCAGCCTCTCTTTTCGGGCAAAGTGCACGGCCGACTGAAGTGACATTTTCTCCATGGCGCGTATCGCCAGCCCGTCATCTCCAGACTGGTCGGCCAGGAGGCGTGCCTCGGAATAAAGCTCTCGCGACAGAGCCTGCTCTCCCCCATCATAGGCGAGCCAGCCGACACAGACGGCAAGTTCTCCGGCTGCGCTCATGAGTTGGCGGCCGGTTTCCTCGCTGTAGTCGGCTTCATCGAGCATTCGGCGGGCTCTGTGATATAGGCGCAGCCCGTCACGAGTTAACGCCCCCCGCCCACGTTTTGATCTTTCGTGTATAGTTTCTTCGCCGATGAGTGGAGATACCGCACATGAGCTGAATCAACTTTGGCTGGAATCTGTACTTGACTCAGGTTGGCTGCGGCAGCGAGACCGACTAGTCCGCCACCGAACTGCCGTCGGTTCATGCCCATTTTGTCTCTCTCTTCTGGTTCGATCTGCTTCTCGCCTGATTCACCCAGCAATAGCGGGATGAGTGCGGCGCGCGGCATATCGACAGCATCAACGACCTCAAAAAGTCGGCGGATGTCGTAGAGACTGCCGCGATCTCCCGATTCTGCGCGCGCAACGGCCGATTGACTCCATCCCAGCAGGGTTGCGAACTCCAGCTGGCTCAGCCCGGGTGCAGTCCGAATGATCGTCAATGCTGAACCTAGGTCCAGTTCGGCGAACGCCCGACGTAGAGGCAGGGAGTCCCATAGCCACAGGGGAAAGGAGGGGGTCGTGGCAATCTGCCGGGCACAACCGGAACAAACAGACTCCGGATTGTACTGACTGAGCAATCCTTGACAAATCTTGCACTTCCGTTTCTCCATCAGACTCCCTTCAGGAGTACCACGCATCGAGAACCACCGGCAATGCCAACCTGTCATCGCCTCATTCGATCTATCCCTGCCATCTTGGCATCGCGTCATATGGGTCGCACCTCGCATGGTTTCACCCATGTTCCTCCCACCGCTACAACGACGCGCATGAGGCCAGCTCGTGACTACTTCGTCGGTGCCGGACCCAGGGCAGGTGTCACCGGTGAATGTGGATCATCTGCCTGGTGACAAGAGGGGGTGATTGCCCATGATCAGCGAGGGTCCGAGTGTGTACCAGACCACGCAGGCCATGGTCCGCAGGGAGTTGCGCGAGGGTTTGCTGGATGTGGGCGGGTGGCCGGGGTCTGGTGGGTTCGGCTCGGTGGTGTATCGGGCTGCGGCGGGACTGTATGCGCTGTTGCTGGAGCATTCGGTTGATCGTCGTGGGTGCTGCTGTTCGTGTCGGCGGCCGGGAGCGGTGGTCGGCCGCAGTCGTCGCCGCTGCCGGATCTACCCCGTGGCACAGCACTGGCTGCACCAGCCCCGGACCGCGCTGCTGGTGTCCAGCCTCGTCACTGAGCTAGGACTGAGTGTCACGCCGCCTTCGGTCGCGGGATCGGGGCCGGACCGGCCTGGCTTCACGGTCACCGGGCGGGCACGTGAGGAGACCACTGACACTGTCGTACCGGCCGATCTGGACGACACCGAGGAACGGCCCCGCATCGTCCCCGATCCGGATCACCGAACTAACACCGCACAGTCCCTGGCCGTCCCGCCTTCCGCCTCCCTCCCGGCGGAATCCCCCGGACGGGGCGGCCGGAACCGGATCACGCTGGGGCCGGGGAGCACCCCGACCGCCCTCGGCCCCGCCGTGGCCCACCTCGTGAACGTCCACCCTCGGACGGACCCTGCCCACTGGTGATTATCGGAAGTGCGCCGTGCCCGACCTGCCCGCCGTGGCGTGCGGGTGCGCCGCTTCCGTTGCCGGGAAACCGGCCCTGCTGTTGAGTTCCCGGACGCCGTACTGGCGCTGCTCCCGCGCTCGCGTCAACGAAAAGGCGACGACAGCGGACAGGTGCAGCATCGTGTGGAGGGCGACGCCTGCGCGGTCCTCACCGAAGCACTGACCTGGGGGGCCACCCTGCTGCACATCGAGGGGGACGTCGCTCATGTGCTGCGCTGGTGAGGTGGTCGCGATCCGGGCTTGCCCATCCACCGTACCCCGATCCCTAGTGGCTGAAATTCGTCGACGCTGCCCTGATCCGGGGGGAGGCTTGAAACGCGCTGCGGCACGCGCTCACCCCCGAACCCGAGGACAGAATCCCATCAATGACAAGATTCCGGGACGTCCTCTTATCTGGCCCAGGGCACGTCGCCACGCCACCCGCGGACGCAGTTGGAACCGGCGGCCCAGCTGGGCGGCGATTTGCGGGGCGGCGCTGCGCACCCGTGAGTGGCATTCACTGCTATAGCACTGAATGCCACTCACGGGTCAGCAGGCTGAGGCGCGCGTGTTGACGGCGTCGAGTACCACGATCAGGTCGTTGAGTCGCTCTGCGGTGAAGAGCAGGTCCGGTCCGCTCGGGGCGATATCTGTGAATGGTGCTTCGTAGAGCTGGGCTGCGGTCATCGTGCCCTGCTGGGTTAGGTGCTCGACGATCATGTTGATGAATTCGATCTGATTGGCGCAGAGGGTCTTGTCGTTCAGGAAGCTCGTCATGGCTTCCACGGCTGCTGCCCGGTCCAGGCCGACCAGCGAGCGGACGAACAGGCCGAGGCCGTCCGCTTCGTCGATGGATCGGCTCAGCGTCTCGGTGTCGAGTTCCCCGCTCTCGCTGAGCATGCGTTCGAGTTCGGCGAGGTCGGCCTCGGTGAGCGGGGCGTTGCGGCGCAGCTTGTGCAGCGCGAGGTGATCCTGGTGCCGGCACAGGAAGTCGCGGGCCTTGGCGCGGAAGCGTTTGATGTCGACCTGGCCCGCGGCGGGCGTTATCTCGATCTCGTCGACGTCACCCAACTGGTCTTCGAAGTCGGTGTAGACGATCTTACGTTTTGTCTTGATCAGCAGTTTGACCAGGCCGCGCACCCGGACCCGGGCTTGTTCGAGCATCGGGAGGGTAACGTCTTGCCACCAGTCCGCGCCCGCGAGCGCTTCGAGGAACACCTGCTGTTCGTTGATGGCTGGAATGGCGGTCTGGTCCAGCAAGGCGTCCGCGATCGCCCGGACGCGGCCGACGATGGTGAGCCATCCTGGCTCGGTGTTGAGCGTGCCCAGTTGCGCCCGCAGGATCAGCAAGTCGAAGCGCTTGGCCTCCTCGTCGTCGTCGCGAACGGCGCTCGGCAGCCCGGCGAGGTGCCGTGCGATCCCGGTGAGCTGCTCGTCGTCCAGGGTGTTCCACGCTTCTCGCGTGGAGTAGGTCTGCACCCAGCGCCGGTGCGGGCGGACGACGAAATTGTCCAGGTTCATGCCCGCCACCAGGGTGTGCAGCAGGTCGGCAGTGTGGTGGCACAGATCCCGTTCCGCCGCGGTGACCTGATCGGTGGTGTTGGTGCCCGCGGCCAGGCGCCGATCCAGCCCGGCAATCAGGTCCACTCGGGCGATGAACAGGCGCTGCCCCAGCGGCATCGCCAGCGCTCCGTCGGAGGTCTCGAGGTTCTGATTGAAGAACTCGATGTTCTGGCAGAAATCGAAGATGAAGAAGTGTGTCTTGTCCTGGCCGGGGCCGAACAGGTCCGGGCATAGCCGGGTGCCTCGGCCGATCATCTGCCAGTACTTGGTCTTGGAGCGCACGATCTTGAAGAAGACGAGGTTGACCACCTCAGGTATGTCGATACCGGTGTCCAGCATGTCCACCGAGATCGCGATATGCGGCACCTTGTCCTTGATCGAGAAGTCGTCGATCAGGCTCTGCGCGTACTCAGTCTGGTAGGTGATGATTCGGGCGAAGCTGCCGAGTTGCTCCGGGTAGTTGATGTGGAAGCGCTCGGCGATGAAGTCCGCGTGGTGGTTGTTCTTGGCGAAGATGATCGTCTTGCCCAGCCGGTCACCACCGGCCACCTTCTCGCCCCGGGTCATCAGTGTTTCGAGGACCTTGTCGACGGTGTCGGTGTTGAACAGCCATTTATTCACCGCATCGGGATCGACCTCGTCGGGCCGCTCACCCTCGTCACTCCAGTCGAGCGCATCCCACTGGTCCTTCTCGTCCTCGCTGAGATCGTCGTAGCGGATTCCTTCCCGCTGGAACTTCAGCGGCACGGAGACCGCCCGGGATGGCACCAGGTAACCGTCCGCGATCGCCTCGTCGAGGGTGTAGACGTCGGTGGGCACGCCGTTCTCGAGGTTGAACAAGCTGTAGGTGTTCCGGTCGATCTCGTTGCGCGGAGTCGCGGTGAGCCCGACCACCAGCGCGTCGAAGTAGTCGAAGATGGCGCGGTACTTCTGGTAGATCGAGCGGTGCGCCTCGTCCACGATCACCAGGTCGAAATGCCCGATGCCGAACCGGCGTTGCGGCCCGTGGGTCTGGTCGATCAGACCCATCATGGTCGGGTAGGTGGACACGTATACCCGGCCGTCGGTGTCCTTCTCTTCCACGAGATTGACCGGTGCCGAGTCGGGGAGGTGCTGCTTGAAGGCGTTTACGGCCTGCCTCACCAGCACTCGGCGGTCGGCCAGGAACAGCACCCGCTTCGCCCAGTTGCAGCGCATCAGCAGATCCGTCAGGGCGACCACGGTCCGGGTCTTGCCCGCGCCGGTGGCCATCACCACCAGGGCGCGGCGCTGATGGTCCTGCTCGAAAGTCTCGGTGATCCGGCGAATCGCGCGCTGCTGGTAGAGGCGCTCCACGATGCGGGGGTTGATCGTGGCGTCGGCCAGCGGCCGCCGGCTGCTGCGACGCTGGACGAGCAATTGCAGTTCGCCCTTCTTATGGAAGCCCTGCACCGGGCGTGGCGGGTAGCGGGTGTCGTCCCAGAACCAATGCTCGAAACCGTTGGTGTAGTAGATCAGCGGGCGCTGGCCGAACATGGTTTCGAGACAGTCTGCGTAGAGCTTGGCCTGTTGCTGGCCCACGCGGGCATCGCGGGTGGTCCTCTTGGCTTCGACCAGTGCAAGGGGCTTGCCGTCGTCGCCCCAAAGGACGTAGTCGACGCTGCCCTTGCCGCTCGGGTTGGGCATCCCGGTGACCGGGAACTCCCGGTCCTGCTCGGCGTCAAGCGCCCAGCCGGCCTCGGCGAGCAGCAGATCGATGAACAGATCCCGAGTGTGCGCCTCGTCGTAGTCGTGCGTATCGGGTCGCTGCTCGTTGGCCGCCTTAGCGGCGGCGATGGCCGCCCGAAGCTGCGCCAGTTCGGCGTCGAGATCGACGTTCTTCGCTCGCTGTTCGGCGAGTTCGGCGTCCCGCGCAGCGAGATTCTCGGCCAGCCGCGTGAGTTCGGCCCGACTCTGCACCGTGGGTGGTCTGGCCTGTGGCTGGCGCAGCAGCGTCGAATCGAACTGGGCCTGTGGTCGGCTCGCCTCGGAGCGCGCGTAGTGATGACCGAGCCAGAAGGTGACGTGGAACAGCTCGCGCAGCACGGCCAGCGAGTCCCGCTTGCTGACCGGTGCACTGCCGTGCACGGCATTGTTGCCGTGCTTGCGGATGATGTTGGCCTTCGCCAGCAGCGCGGGTCCGATGAGGTCCTTGAACGTCGGCTCGTGCAGCAGCGCGCTCAGCTCGTTCCGATAAGGGCGGCGCAGGGTCCGGTCCGCATCGAACAACCATGTGACGAGATGCTCCAGGGTGCGGCGGGCGTAGAAGCACGAGGTCCGCGGGTCCAGCAGTGTCAGGTGCTCAGCACGCCGCGCATCCTCGAACAGCCCAGGCCAGTCGGCCCGTAAGAACGCGAAGTTACCGCCCACCTCTGGCCGCCTCCCGCCACCATCGCCCCCCGTCACCATCTCACAACTCTCCCCGGAACGCCCGATGCTGCAAAGACGCAAACAGCGCATCCAGCTCTGCTAGGTGGTGGCGGTGAGACGCTCTGAGCTCGTCGATGGCCTCGACACGGCGGACAAAATCGCATTGGACGGCGAGGTCTGGAAGAACCACTTTGAAGTCTGCAATCATACGGAGGTTGAGGTTCGCCTGGTTACCGCCCCTACCGAGCGCGCGCAATCGTGCGTACGCCATCTTGAGCTGAGCGAATAGGAACCATGTCTCATAGCTTGAACTTGGTGACAGTACGGCACACGCTTGGTTGGTTGCGGCGTCGACGCCGAGGACAGCACAATTACCTCGTGTCTTGCCCTGGCCATATAGTGCAATCACGATGGAGCCACGTGGGAATATTCGACATCGGGCGGCAACTCGGCCGATCTCGCTGATCTTTTCCTGGGTGTCCGTAATTAGTTGACCTCGAACCTCTGCAGTCTTAACCCAGGGAATTTTGCCGTTGAAATATTCAGTCGATTTTCGACTGGGTGTACCACCATTTCCGATTTCCGCAAGGTCTCCCAATTTTACAAATGGGTAACCCTTCGTGTTTTTCGTTGGGTCGCCGAACATGTCAAGGAAGATGGATTGGGCAAGTTCGTCGAGGTGGACGACGACTTTGCGGCGCTTGGCGAGCAACATATCGACTCGATCCAACAACTCCGCGATCCGCCGCTGCTCGGGTAGTGGCGGAAGCAGGATTCGCAGTCTATGCGCGTCATCTCTGTTCAGTCCCGGGATTGCTGCTGCTTTGTTAAGTTGTTTGAGTGGGAGATACGAGAGCTGGTAATACAACCACCGAAGATCCACCTCTGTACAGGTGGTATCCACATAATAGGTTGTGTCGATAGGCCAGCAAGACGAATTGGAATAGTTGACCTCGCCGAAGGAGCCCTTGCGTCCAATGACGATTGTAACTCCGCAGGTCAGCGACTTGTTGTGGTAGCCAACGACGCCGTTTGACCCAAAGACTGCTATAGAATTCCCCGAGCGTTCTGCGGTCGGCAAGCTCTTTCCATATTTGAATTCACATACTTCGCCTACGGAAACAATTGCCCAAGACCCCGAAGGGCTCATCGCAGCATCTCCCGCAGTTCGGCGAGCCCGTCGTGAATGTCTTTTTCCAGGCGGTCCAGGTCGTCCAGGATGGCCTGCGGAGATCGGTGCTCGATCTCTTCGTGTTCGACTTCTTTGTAGCGGTTGAGGCTGAGGTCGTAGCCTTGCTCGACGATCTCTGCCTTTGGCACGCAGAAGCTCTGGGCGGTGCGGGGGCGCTGACGTTCGTCGCGGGCGCGCTGTATCCACCGGGTGACTAAGTCGGGCAGGTTGTTCTTCGCGTGTTCGTCGTCGGTCAGTGGTGCAGTAGGTGTCGGTCCGAGTTTGTCTTCGGCGAGTAGCGGGGCGCGCTTGTCGTCCAGGCTCCAGCCGTCGGCGGTCACCTCGTAGAACCAGACGTGGTCGGTACCGCCGGAGTTGGTCTTGGTGAACCGCAGGATCGCGGTGGACACCCCGGCGTACGGCTTGAACACGCCGCCGGGCAGCTTCACTACGGCGTCGAGCTTGTGGTCCTCCACCAGAAGACGACGCAGCTCCTTGTGCGCCTTGCTGGAGCCGAACAACACGCCGTCGGGGACGATCACCGCGGCTCGTCCGGCCGGTTGGAGCAGGCGCAGGAACAGCGCTACGAAGAGTAGTTCGGTCTTCTTGGTCTTGACGATCTGCTGCAGGTCCTTGGCGGTGTTCTCATAGTCCAGACTGCCTGCGAAGGGCGGATTGGCCAGGACCAGCGTGTACTGCTCGGCCTCGTCGGCAGCGTTCTGGGCGAGCGAGTCGCGGTAGCGGACGTCTGGGTTCTCTACCCCGTGCAGCAGCATGTTCATGCTGCCGATGCGCAGCATCGTGTTGTCGAAGTCGAAGCCGTGGAACATCCGGTGATGGAAGTGATCCCGGTGCTCGGGGCTGTGCATCAGCCCGGAGTTCTGCTCGCGCAAGTACTCGCCCGCCGCCACCAGGAAGCCGCAGGTGCCGCTGGCCGGGTCGCAGATGACGTCGTCAACCCGCGGAGCGGTCAGCTCCACCATCAGCCGGATGATGTGGCGGGGAGTGCGGAACTGGCCGTTCTGCCCGGCGCTGGCGATCTTGCCGAGCATGTACTCGTAGACGTCGCCCTTGGTGTCGCGGTCATCCATGGGTATGTCGCCGAGCAGGTCTACCACTTTGGCCAGCAGCGCCGGGGTGGGGATGGTGAAGCGTGCGTCGCGCATGTGGTGGGCGTAGGTGGAGCCGTCGCCGCCCAGGGTGCGCAGGAAGGGGAACACGTGCTCGCCGACCACGGTGAACATCTCGGCGGGGGTCATGCCCTTGAACCACGACCAGCGCATGTCGTTGTAGGCGCGGCCACGGTCGTCGTTGCCCTCGGGAAAGATCCGGCGCGCCATCGGCCGCCGCGTCCGGTTGGCCTTGTTCTCCTCCAGCGTGTGCAGATCGTCCAGCCGGCGCAGGAACAGCAGATAGGTGATCTGCTCGATGACCTCCAGCGGGTTGGCAATGCCACCGGACCAGAAGGCATCCCAGATGCGGTCGATCTTGCTCTTGAGGTCACCGGTGATCACGTAGGGTTGCGTCCTTCCGTCCGACGAGCGGACAACGCCGCTGTGTAGAGTGTCGGCCGAGGGTAGACGTCGCGTTACGTCCCCAGTTCTGAACCCGTTGAGGGCGCACTCGTGGCCAGCACCTGCCATGGTCATCGCGGGGGTGCCGGGTCGATCCTGACCAGGTCGCGCGACGGGTCGCCCGGCCACAGACCTCGGGAAGCGGTGAACTGCGATGAGCTGCCGGCGTGCCCGCCAACCGGGCGGTCCCGGTGCCGAACCCCGGAGGGGTGATCGTGGAGATGCACTGTCGTCACCTGCTCGCCGCTGCTGGTGTCACGATCGCGGGTCGGGAACCGTGGCACGGCCTGCTTCGCTGAGAGACCGGGTCAGGTCGCGCACGTTCGCCACCTGCACGGGAGCGGATGGCGGCGGTGGCGGCGCTGCGCAAGCCCAGGGGTACCAATTCGGACAATGTGGCTGTACGAGTCCGTATCCCGAGTCCGTGTCGGTTATTCCCGGTACATTTCCGCTTGCCATACCGCGTCCAGGACGGGCGCGGGCGAGAAGGCTGGGGCTGGGAGGACACGAGCCATGGGGCGGGCGCCACGGGAGTTGACGTTACGGGAGTCGGCTGGACCACCCCCGCCGCCGCCCACCCGGCGAAGTAGTTGTACACCGTGGACCAAGAAGATCGCGTCCACGATCCCGCGTCGGCAGTGGACCTCCCGGCGCCCTCCCTTTCCGGCCAGGCCAGGCCGGATCCAGCAGCGGCGGATCGATCACCGCCCACTGGGCATCGGTGGTATCCGACGGGTAGTGACGAGCACGAGGGACACCCTCTGCCTGATGAAACGCGCCAGACGAAACACGGCTGGTCCGGGACGCCTCACCAGCCTGGATGCGGTAGGATACAGTACTGTAGCTGTCCACGGCCGCCAAACATGGCAGGCACTTCTTCGACACCCTCGTCATGTTCGCCGACGGACGCCCCTGGCTACCCACCATTTAATGACCTGACCAGTTACCTGCGGAGAACGCCGAGTTGCGGGAGATGGTCGGTGAGCTTCGTGCGGTGGTGACCGGGTTGCGGGCTGAGGTCGCTGAACTGCGAGGGCAGTTGGGGCAGAACAGCCGGAATTCGGTGAAGCCGCCGTCGTAGGACGCGCTGTTCGTCAAGCACGCGCAGCGCTCGTTGCGTCGCAGGAGTGGGCGAAAGCCGGGTCGGAGTATAGTGTCTGCATGTCCCTGACGTCTTGGGCAGAGCCGAATGCGGAACGCCTTCTGTCTCCCCTGGGGAATCGGTGGCTCCACGTCCGGCAAGTTGCGGAACAAGCACGCCGAGTTGCGAAGGCTGTTCCGTCAGCTGATCGCGACCTCTTGGTGGCAGCGGCGTACCTACATGATGTGGGGTATGCGCCTGCCCTGGCGGTAACCGGATTTCATCCGCTGGACGGGGCACGATGGGTCCGCGATCACGGGCCGGGCGGACGTCTGGCGCGCCTTGTCGCACATCACTCGTGTGCTATTTATGAGGCACGAGTCCGAGGATTCCTTGATGCGCTGCTAGCAGAGTTTGAACCCGAGGAATCGGCTGCATATGATGCCCTGGTTTTCTGTGATATGACAACTGGGCCGACAGGAAAGATGGTTAGCTTTGAGGGGCGGATAAGAGACATTTACAAAAGATACGGTTCAGGCCACGAAGTGAGCAAATCATTAAAGTTGTCCCATCCTTCTCTGGCATCGTGTCATGACCGGACACTTGTGCGCTTGGCGCAACGCGCGGATTAGCCAATATATGGCTCGGCACGCCGTTCTAGATAATGCCGGATGCGTAGTCGTATCGATGGATGAATCTTGAAACGCTCGATAGCTCCAGGAAGAACGAACCTCACTTCCGAAGACTCGCTACTTGTTCTTACCGTTCCGCCCAGCATTCGAGTAGTGAAGCAAATTGAAAACTCCTGGCGAACTTCACCGTCATCGTAGGCCGCTACATGATTAGGATCGGAGTAGATTCCAACTAGTCCGGTGATTTCGCAATCTATCCCGGTCTCTTCTTTGACCTCGCGTGCCGCCGCGTCTCTTACGGATTCGCCCGGCTTGACGCCGCCGCCAGGGATGGACCAATAGTTGTTATCAGTGCGCAGGATCAGAAGTATCCCATCCCGGTCGTCGGTCACGATGGCGCTCACCGCTGGTATGACACTATTTGCCCTGGGTGCGTCCGGGTCGTTCAGGTAGTCGATGCGCACCATGTCACGAGCCACCTTCCAAGTCGAGCAGGCGACTGTTAGCCCAAATTCGTTCGAAGCATTCGACATATGTTTCAAACAGCGGGCCGTCCTGAATTCGTCGCAGGTGAATAATTGGTGCCCGGAAGGCCGGCATGCTGTAGATGTGTGGATTGACTAGCATCTGATCATCGAATCGCAGGATTGAATTGTATAGAACGGTGGAGTGAAACGCGACGCTTAGATTCGGGCTACCGAAGATCGGGCGATGCCATGCCAGAGCATAATTGATCCGAGCTGCTAGGCCGGTGCCCACACCCTCCTCGTCACCACGTGCACGAACCTGCGACGATTCTGGATCACCAAATGCTATACGCACCTTAACCGACTCTTCGCACTTCTTTACAATCTCTTGCGGCCACGCCGGATTCGCTTCTGGAAGATGCAATCCAGCATAAACGAGGATATCAACGCTATCAGTCGCCGCTCGCAGGAGAGACAGCCACAAAGAGTTGGGGACACTGCTTCGTTCGGTATAAACAG
>JBOHGM010000033.1:0-17792 GCA_050699435.1 Pseudonocardiaceae bacterium
GTCTTAAACGACAGCCAACCCCGCCGGCCTCGCCGGCGGGGTTGGCTGTCGTTATGAGCAGTGATCCGGGGGGTTGGTGGCCCTTGAAGAGCTACCAACCCGTCAGCCGATCAGGACCGCGAAGCCCGGCTTGATCACGTCGTCGATCAGCGCGAGCCGCTCGTCGAAGGGCAGGAAGGCGGACTTCATCGCGTTGATGCTGAACCGCTGCAGGTCGCTCCAGCCGTAGCCGAACGCCGCCACCAGAGCCGCCATCTCGCTGGACATCGAGCAGCCCGACATCAGCCGGTTGTCGGTGTTGACGGTGACCCGGAACCGCAGATCCGCCAGCAGACCGAACGGGTGCTCGGCGATCGAACGAGCCGCCCCGGTCTGCACGTTGGACGAAGGGCACAGCTCCAGCGGGATCCGCTTGTCCCGCACATAGGCCGCCAGCCTGCCGATCTTCACGGTGCCGTCGGTGGCCACCACGATGTCGTCGACGATCCGGACCCCGTGCCCGAGCCGGTCCGCACCGCACCACTGCAGCGCCTCCCAGATCGAGGGCAGCCCGAACGCCTCGCCGGCGTGGATGGTGAAGTGCGAGTTCTGCTGCCGCAGGTACTCGAAGGCGTCCAGGTGCCGGGTGGGCGGGAAGCCGGCCTCTGCGCCTGCGATGTCGAAGCCCACCACCCCAGCGTCGCGGTAGCGCACCGCGAGCTCGGCGATCTCCCGGGACCGCGCGGCGTGCCGCATGGCGGTCAGCAGGCACCCGATGCGAATCCGGCCACCCACCGGATGGCCCTGTTCGGCGGCCCGCCCGCTGCCCTCGGCGAAGCCGGCGAGTACCGCCTCCACCACCTGTTCGAGGTGCAACCCGCGCTCGGTGTGCAGTTCGGGAGCGAAGCGCACTTCGGCGTAGACGACACCATCGGCCGCGAGGTCCTCGGCGCATTCGGCTGCCACCCGGTGCAGCGCGGACGGGGTCTGCAGCACCCCGACGGTGTGCGCGAAGGTTTCCAGGTACCGCTCGAGCGTGCCCGAAGCGGCGGCGGTGCGAAACCAGGCGGCCAGTTCGGCGACGTCGGTGCTGGGCAGCCCGAGGTAACCGGTCTGCTCGGCCAGCTCCGCCACCGTCGCGGGCCGCAGCCCGCCGTCGAGGTGGTCGTGCAGCAGCACCTTGGGCGCGGTGCGGATGGCGTCCGGGGTCGGCGGGGTTCCCACGCGAGCCACCGTAGCGCCCTCTGATAACCCTCTGACGTCGGCCGCTGTCGCAGCGGGTGACGTGAATGGCGCAACGGGTGACGAGATGGCTAGGCTGCCCGCGCATCACAACCCGGTGCGTTCCTCTCACCGAAGGCGAAGCCCGTGAGCAACGACAACCACTCCACGACATCCTTCGATCGGATGCGAAGCATGCTGATGCGTGCCGCTGAGATCCGCGACAGTGAGCAGCAGCAGATCTTCGATGCGCTCGACGAGATCCACGCCCGGCTGGCTCCGCTGGAGTCGCTGGGCTCGGTCCGCAAGCGCCTCTCCGAGCTGCCGGACCGGACCGAGGTCAGCGTGCTGGCCGAGCGGCTGGACGAGACGCTGGCGAGGCTGGACGGCCAGGACAGTTCGATCACCGGGCTGACCCGGGTCGTCGAGTCGATCGTGGACAAGCTGGCCGCCCCGTTCGCCGAGCTCGGCGGGCGCCTCGACGGGGTCGCGGGCCGCTTCGAGGGGGTCGCAGGCCGGATGGACGGCCTGGAGGATCGGATCGCCGGGCTGCACAAGCGGCTCGACGACCTGGACCACCACCTGGACAAGCAGGACGGCAGGCTGGACGGGCTGCCCGCCGCCGTACACGGTCCGGTCCGGGAGCGGATCGAGACCGCCGAGACAGGCTTGCGCAGCCACCTCGCGGAGGTCGACGAAGGGGTGCACGAGCACCTCGACGGCGTGCAGCGTTCGGTCAGCGAGGCCAGCGACAAGCTGGCGGGCAGCCTCGGCGAGACCCGCGATTCGCTGGCCGGCACGCTCGACGCGCAGACCACCCAGCTCGACCCGCAGCCCAGGCTGGCGGCGCTGGCCGGCACGCTCGAGACGGTCACGGCCTGGATGGACACCCTGTCCACCCGGCTGGACGGGCTGGAGACGGGCGTCGACGGCCGGATCAACAAGCTCACCGATCGGTTTGGCGCGCTGGACAAGGCACTCGCGCACCGACCCGACGCCGACTCGCTGGCCGAGCTGGTCCGCCAGGCCAACGAGGAGTCCGAGGTGCGCCACGCCGGTCAGCTGGACGAGGCGATGGCCACCTTCGCTGAGATCATCATGGGTGGGACACCAGCTCAGCTGACCACCAACCCGCCGCCCCCACCGCGACCGGCCCAGCGGCGGGTCCGCAAGCCGGCCACCAAGTCCCGAGAGCCCGAGCAGAACGCGAACTCCGAGGAAGCCGCCGCGTCCTGACGGTTCAGCGGAGCACGTCGAGCACCAGCGGGCCGCGTGGCGCAGGATGCTCGCCGACCCGGACGGCACCGACCCGGACGGCACCGATCTGGACGGCACCGATCTGGACGGCACGGACCTGGATGGCATGGCGCAGTGCGTCCAGTGCGGCGGGCAGGGCCGCCGCGGTGTCGGTGTGCAACTCCAGCACGGGCTGGCCTGCGGTCACCGGTGCCCCCGGCGAGACCAGGACGCGCACCCCGGCCGCGGGCTGCACGGCATGCTCCTTGCGGGTCCGGCCCGCGCCCAGGCGCCAGGCGGCGACGCCGACCGCCTGGGCGTCCAACCCGGTGAGCACGCCCGCCGCCGGGGCCGGCACCTCGTGCTGGTGCGCGGCGACCGGTAACGGCGCCGCCGGGTCGCCGCCCTGGGCACGGATCATCCGGCACCAGGTCTCGTACGCCGCGCCCGACGCGAGCACCGCCGCCGGGTCGATGTCGGTGATCCCGGCCAGTGCCAGCATCTCGCGAGCCAGCGTCACCGTGACCGCGACGACGTCGGCCGGGCCGGCGCCCTGCAGCACCTGCACCGACTCCGCCACCTCGAGTGCGTTGCCGACCGCGCCGCCCAGCGGCACGGACATATCGGTGAGCACGGCGGCCACCCGCACGCCGTGGGCATGGCCGATCGCCACCATCGCCTCGGCCAGCTCGCGGGCCTGCACGGGCGTCTTCATAAAGGCGCCGGAGCCGACCTTGACGTCCAGCACCAGCGCCCCGGCGCCCGCCGCGATCTTCTTGCTCATGATCGAGCTGGCGATCAACGGGATCGACTCGACGGTGCCGGTGACGTCGCGCAGCGCGTAGAGCTTGCGGTCCGCGGGCGCCAGCCGGTCGGTGGGCGCGCAGATCACCGCGCCGACGTCGCGCAATTGCGCGGTGATCTCGTCGATGGACAGCCCGGCCCGCCATCCGGTGATCGACTCCAGCTTGTCCAGCGTCCCCCCGGTGTGCCCGAGCCCACGGCCGGCCAGGTGCGGCACCGCCGCCCCGCACGCCGCCACCAGCGGTGCCAGTACCAGTGTGACCTTGTCGCCGACGCCCCCGGTCGAGTGCTTGTCGACGGTCGGCCGGTCCAGGCCGGGCCACCGCAGCCGCTCCCCCGAGTCGATCATGGCGAGGGTCCAGCGCGCGGTCTCGGCGGCGTCCATTCCGCGCAGCAGGATCGCCATCGCCAGCGCCGCCATCTGCTCCTCGGCGATCGTCCCCCGGGTGTAGGCGTCGACCACCCAGGCGATCTGCTCATCGCTGAGCCGCCCGCCGTCCCGCTTGACACGAATCAGATCGACAACGTTCATGGCACGCTCCGCTCGCCCTGTGCGTGGCGATGCCAGTATGCCGTCATGGAGACGCGGGGACTCACGCGACTTTGCCACACTTCGGGCAGCGCTTGTGATGGTTGGCCTTTACCCAGTGCTCACCAGCGAGCTTAATATCGTTGGCGTCAACCCACCCTCTAGAAGAGACCGGAACGGTAGCGACTACCTCTACCCTTGGCGCTTCGTCTGGATAGGTCTTCATCTGCTGACCGTCGAATACGTAAGCTACTTTGTCGCCACGCCGCCAGCGGATCGTGCAGTTGCTGGACGGGAGGTACACCCAGCCAGTAGGCGCAGTCTTCGGCAGAGCGCCGCCGTGGCTCATGAGTCTGAACCTTCTTTGTACCCCCGCGCTTCTTCGACCGAACAGATGACGGCGAACGCAGCGGTTGCGAACGTCGGCTTGATCGGTAGATGCAGGACGGCCACACTCACGTGGCCCCGACCCAGAGGGGTGAGGAAGGATCGACACCGTGGCACCCAAGAGGCACACGCCGACCGTCCGGCTCCGGCGGTTGGCCGCCGAGCTGCGCCGTCTGCGTGCCGCAGCCGACATGAGCAGGGAAGATGTCAGCGAGCAGACCGGCGTCAACAACGCCACGCTCTACCGCATCGAGACCGCCCGGGCGCGTCCGCAGATGCGCACCCTGGCAGCCCTGCTCAACTCGTACGGCGCTAACACCGAGCAGCGCGAGTATTTGACCACCCTCTGCCGCGAGGCCGGCCAGCAGGGCTGGCTGCGGCCGTACCCTTCGGATCTCCCGGAGGAGTACACCGCCTACATCAGCTTTGAGGCCGAGGCGGCAGGCGTCCGCAACTACGAGTCGCTGTTCATCCCCGGCCTGCTTCAGACCGTGGACTACGCCCTGGCGGTGGTCCGGGGCGGATGGCCGTCCGCTACTGATGCCGAGCCGGCCGATCGCGTCCAGGCCCGGATGGAGCGGCAGGGCGTGCTCACCAAGGAGGCCCCACTCAAGTTGTGGGCCATCGTGGACGAGGCCGCGCTGCGCCGGGTGGTCGGCGGTGCCGACGTGATGCGGGCGCAGCTCCGCCGCCTGGCCGACGCCGCGAAGGCGCCGAACATCACCGTCCAGGTCATACCGTTCGGCGCGGGCGCTCATCCTGGCATGCCGGTTCGTTCGTGCTGATGAACTTCAGCGACCCAATGGACACCGACCTGATCTACATCGACAGCATGGCCGGCGACCTCTTCCTCGAATCGGACGCCGACGTGCGACGCTACACGTCGGTCTTCGACAACCTGCGGGCCATCGCGCTCAGCCCTGATAACTCGGCATCGCTCATTGCCGAACTGGCCCACGAGATCAGATAAGGAGATAACAGCGGATGGCCAATACCGACCTCTCGCAGGCCGTGTGGCGCAAGAGTTCCCGGAGCAGCGCCGAAGGCCAGTGCGTGGAGGTGGCTTTCGTTGGGGACTGGATCGCCCTGCGTGATTCCAAGCACCCCACCGGGCACGTGCTGTTCTTCACCCCCGGCGAATGGGACGCCTTCGTCGCGGGTGTCGAAGACGGCGAGTTCATGCGCCCGTAGTTCGACACGATGAGGCCCGCCTTCACCACGTGAGGAGGCGGGCTTCGTCATCAATTCATCTGTTGCTTCGACGTTCGTAGGTCGTGGCTTAACCAACGCCTCCGACGACCCGGAACCCACCCCGCCAAGATCATCCCAGACCACGGCCCCAGCACTGGTTACGACACGCCGCGATTATCAGCCAGTGGCTGCGATCGTGTGATGGCGGTTGATGTGGTGGGGGCTGAGGTGGGGGCTGAGGTGGGCTGGTGTGCCGGTGAGCCGACGGGGTCGGGTTCGTAGTGCCGGCCGTAGCAGCGGGCGATCCGGGTGATGTCGACTCGGCTGCCGTCGGCTCGGCGCAGGACCTGCTGCACGTCTCGGCGTAACCAGGACGAGGCCGGACCGGTTGCACTGGAGCCGGCTGGGCTGGGCTCGGCCGGTGGGTCGAGCATCGGGGGGTCGGGGGCCGACAGCAGGTCGTCGACCAAGGTGGGGAACCGGATCAGCAGGATCGCGGCGCGTGCGACGGTGTCCTCGTCCTCGTGATGGCCCAGGTGCAGCCCGAGCGCCAGCAGCATGCCGAAGGCGTTGGCGACCCGCTTAATCAGTTGTGGGTTGGCCGGCATGAGCGGGGTGTAGCGAGTGAGCAGGTCCTCGGTGAACGCGGCAAGCGCCTCATTGGTGGCGGCCTTGGCGGCGATGGCCTCGGCCAGCCGTTCCCGCTCCGTTCCGGTGGTGTTGTCCAGCGCGGCCCGGACCGACCGGCTGTGCACTTCGCCCGGCGCGGTTTGCTCGATCAGGCGCTCGGCCCGCCGGCCGGCCGGGCCGCCCGCGGCCGGAGCAGGCCCGGCCGGAGCCGAATCAAGTCCGGCTGGGGCGGGATCGGCCACATCCGGGACCGGGCCGGGCGACGGTGCCGCAGTGCCAGGTGCTGCTGGGGCCGGGTCAGGCGCGGCTGAGGCGGATGCCGCCGCGGCGGAGCCGGGTGGTGATTCCCCGATCTGCCCGCCGGTGGTCTGGGCACGACCGTTGGTATCGGCGACCGACCGGTCTGGGGCGGGCATGTCCTGCGGCGGCATGATGTCCGAGTGCTGGCCGGCTGCCTCGCGCCCGGGCGATCGCCCACGGGGAGGTCCCGGTGACGTGATCGACGTAGGTCTGGACCTGGTCAGCCGCCAGCGCGGGCACCAGCACGATGTGGTCGAAGACCTTCTGCAGGAAGTCGGCGCCCAGCCCGTGCACCGGCGAGCCCAGCGCACCGAAGGACTCGTACCTGGCCTCGAACGCGGCCCGCACCCAGCGACCGTCGGCCAGGACGAGCACGATCAACGACGCGGGCCGGCGCCAGTGCGGCAGCAGTCGGGTCCCGGCGGGTTCGCGGAGCAGAGTGTGCACCGTCTCCAGCAGCTTGACTACCCGCTCGGCCGAGCAACGGTCGAGATCATCGATCACCAGCAGGATCGGCCGCCGGGGCTGACGCCGACGCGAGGCCGTCCATAGGGTGTACAGCACCGCGCAACCAAGCACGACACTGACAGCCCACACCGTGGGGTGTCGCTGAATCATCGACGGCAATGGCAGCCACTGGGTGACCAGCCCTGGCGAGAACGCCAAGTACACTCCCGCCGCGGCGACCGCCAGCAGCAGCACCCGCAACAGCGCCACCCGCAACAGCGCCAGCCACCGCAGCGTCACCCGCAACGGAGCCATCCGTGACAGGCGTGCGGCGATCCGGCCACCCAAGCCGACCGGCTGCGGGCGGGGAGCGGGCTTGGGCACTGGTGGATTGGACGCCGCAGCCGGGTGCCGCCCGGAAACCCGTTGCCAGCAACCGACGACCAGCAGCGCCGCGAGCACTGCGGCGCCCAACCCAAAGCTGTGCGCACCGATCCAGCGCAGTTCGGCCACCGCCCCGGGCCGCATCCCCGAGTCCCGGACTAGAGCAAGCAGGTATGCCATGACCGTGGCGCCGATGGTCAGGGCGAACAGAGTGTCGGCGATCCGATGCCCGCGGATGCCGCGCGGCGACCAGCGGCGCAGCGCCGCCACCGTAGCAGCGATCTCACCCAGCGGGTTGTCGTCGGCGCGCTGGTGCAGCCGGCCGAACGCGGGAGAGGCCCAGAACAGCACCCGGCCCAGAGCCAACCCGAGAGTGGCCAGGGCGGCCAGGGCAGTGAGTACCGGCGTGAGTATCTTGCCGACGGTGGCGACATCGCCCTGCCACACCCCGGAGGCCCACACCACCAGCGTCGTGACGAGCACCGCGCCGGCCACCAGGACCGCACCACCCCGTCGCGCCCACCGGAGATGATCAGCGTGCGGCCCTCGTCCAACCGGACCGACCCCACCGCCCGCACCCAGTCGGTGTGCCCGGCCAGCGGCTCCCCGACCGGCTGGCCACTGACCGCATCCCAGCGCCGCACCACCCCGTCGTCCCCGCCGGAGATGATCAGCGTGCGGCCCTCGTCCAACCGGACCGTCGCTACAGCGTTGATCACCCCCGAATGGTCAGGCCCGATCCGCAACCGAGCGGACCAGTCCCAGGCTGCCATTAACGCCTCGCCTCCAGCGCTGTCACCTACCGCAACGAAGGCGATTCTGTCACTACAGCGAGCCCGCAGGTCACAGTTCGGCTCCGGCGAGGGTCATTCGTGAAAGATCGTGACTGGTCGACACCCTGGTTACGCTTTGTTTGATCTTCTCCGGCGGGGTGGGATGCGCTGATGGTTCGCTATAGCTGGCATCGCCACTCACAACCCAAAGGCATCGGGCAACAGATCGCGGATCGGGCGCACTCCGCGGGTGGTGTCCAGCAGGCAGTCCGGTCCGCCGAGCTCGTGCAGCAGCTGACGGCAGCGCCCGCACGGCATGAGCAGATCGCCGGTGCCCGAGCGGCAAGCCACCGCCACGAACCGGCCGCCGCCGGAGAGCCGCAGTTGCCCGGCCATCGTGCACTCGGCGCACAGCGACAGGCCGTAGGAGGCGTTCTCCACGTTGCAGCCGGTCACCACCCGGCCGTCATCGCACAGTGCCGCGGCGCCGACCCGCAGCCCGGAATAGGGGCAGTACGCGAGCGCCGCGGCAGCCACCGCTGCCACCCGCAACGTCTCCCAGTCCACCTGAGAAATGAACTCCACAACCGGCATTGTCGCGTACCGTGCGCAGGGTGAATGGCTCGCTAGCGTGCGCAGCGTGCACGTGATCCGGCCCCGAGCGGTCACGGCCGTCGTGACCGCGCTCGGCCTGAGCGTCCTGCTCAGCGTGACGACCCCGCTCGGCGCGGTGCCCGGCAACGCCCAGCCCCCGGCCAGCCCGACCCCGACCCCAGCCCCGGTGATCACGCCCGAAACCTCCGGCTGTCCGTATCGGTTCACCCCGCCCCCGCCGGTCGACCACTCCGAGGTCCCGGCTCCCGGCGCGCCGGTCCCCACCGCCGTCCCACTTCCGGACCGCCCGGTGGGCGGGCCGCGGATGGACGAATGCGGACTGGTCCTGCCCCGCGGCGCGGCTGCCCTCCCGGGCGGGATCACCGCAACGTCCTGGTTGCTGGCTGACGCCGGCACCGGCGATGTACTCGCCGCCAAGGACCCCCACGGGCGGCACCGCCCGGCCTCGACGATCAAACTGCTGACCGCACTGCTGGTCGCCGACCGGCTGCCAGTCGACCAGGTCGTGATCGCCACCCAAGGTGATGACGACCAAGAGGGCAGCAGTGTGGGCATCGGCCCGGGGGGCGTCTACACCGTCGGGCAGCTACTCACCGGTCTGCTGCTGGTGTCAGGTAACGACGCCGCGCACGCCCTGTCCCGGCAACTGGGTGGTGTGCCCGCCACCGTCGAGCAGATGAACGAGCTGGCCGCCGAGCTGGGCGCGCGGGACACCCGCGCCGCCACCCCCTCCGGATTGGACGGCCCGGGGATGAGCACCTCGGCCTACGACCTGGCGTTGCTGTTCGGGCACGTGCTCAGCCGCCCGCTGCTGGCCGAGGTGCTGACCACCCGGCAGGTGGACTTTCCCGGCTTCGGTGACCGGCCGGGATACGTGGTCAGCAATGACAACAAGCTGCTGGCGCACTACGACGGCGCGCTGGGTGGCAAGACCGGGTTCACCAACGACGCCCGGCACACCTACGTGGGCGCCGCGGTACGGGACGGACGGCCGCTGATCGTGGTGTTGCTGCGCGGCGAGCAGCGGCCGGTGCCGATGTGGGCGCAGGCGGCCCAGCTGCTGGACTACGGATTCGCGCTGCCCACCGGCCAGCCGGTCGGGCAACTGGTGACCGAGGCACAGCCCACCGAGACGCAACCCATCGCGACGGTGCCTGCCACGACGCCCACGATCACCCCGGAGACACCACCCGGGGCTGGGTCGAATGCTGGGTCGAATGCTGGGTCGAATGCTGGGTCCGATGCTGGGTCCGATGCTGGGCAGGGGGAATCCTTCGGATCCGGCGGGCTGGTCACCGGGTTGCTGTCGCTCGGGCTGGCGGCGCTCGTGCTGGCCGGGCTCGTCGCCCTGGTGGTGCGCCAGCGCCGGACCGGCTCCTAGCCCGGCGTGCCGGACCCGCCAGCTACCCGGACGATTCAACCGTTCTCGGTACGGCTCGCCTCGATCAGAGCCTGCCGGACGCGGTCATCGAACTCGCGGGCGGAGGCGATGGCAGGAATGGCTCGTCGATGAAACCGCGCCCACTCCGGCTCGGACACCCCGGCCAGCTGCTCAACCCGGTTGCTCCTGACTGTTATCAGACGGGGCGGTGATGTTGCGAGTGGAGGTCCCACCACTGCATGAACGGCTCGGTCTCGTTCCATACAGCGTCCGCGGCTATCCGGTATCGGTCGACGTGCGCAACATCCAGCAGCTCCGCGCCGCTGAACTGGCCGTCGTGGTCGTAGTGCATCTTCACGACATCGCGCCCGTCGATCAGCGTCCAGTCACCGGACGCGTGGAGCAGCTCACCGGGTGGGGACTGCTCGGCGAGATCCAGAATGCGGACGATCTCGCCAGCGGCGACGTTGTGGCGGTAACCCCAGTCACAGGCGTACCGCTCGTAGTCGCTGGGGGGGTCGTGGATGACGCGGACACACCGCCGTGGGCGACCCTCGTTCGCCCATCTCCTCAGCAAGTCCAACCACGGCCGCCGTGCCTCCCAATCGGGCTCCAGCTCACCGTTGAGCCATCGACGGAAGTCGCTGGTGGTGATGGCCGTGTCGTAGCTGGGCAGCGTCTCGATCCGGAACAGGTCGCGCCGCGTGGTCTCGATGAGTCCCGTGAGCTGCTCCAGCGTCATCAGGTTCACGGCTTACCTGCCTGAAGGTGTCCGGCCGCGATGTCGTAGAGCACGCGGGGGACGTCACGGGTGGGCGGAGGTGCGCTGTCTCATTGGTCCAGGGTGCGGTACTCGTCGGAGAGCCGGTCGAAGACTTGGCGGGCATCAGCACCGTACACCGCGAGTGCCTCATAGATGGCAAAGCATGCCTCGTAGTCCGCGATGTCGCGGGCATCGGTGATGATCGCGGTGGCGGTCTCGGTGCCCACGATTGCCGCCCGCCGGTCGTAGAGATTAAAACCGTGCAGGGCGCCTGTCCGCACGGGCTTGGTCCAGGGGATGACGCCCACATGCACGTTGCTACGGCGGGTGGCCTCGGCGAGATGTTGCAGTTGCGCGATCATCACTGCAGGAGAGCCGACGTGCCAGCGCAGCGCGCCCTCGGTCATGATCAGCACGAACTCTCGGTCGGTGTCCAGCAGGCGCTGCCGCTCACCCCGAGCGGCGACCATCCGCTCGACCTCGTCGTCGGGCAGGCTCTCGCCGAGCAAGCCACGGATGTAGCCCGGGGTCTGCAGCAGCCCGATCACCACTGCGGGGTGGAAAGTCCGGAGCAGCCGCGACGCCGCTTCGATGCGGCCGACGCGCCCCAACGGGGTGCGTAGGACGTGTACCCGGTGCCGGTAGCCTCCGGACTCCCGCTCGGCGCGTATCTCGTCCAGCCATGGCTGCTTGCGCTCCCAGTCTGGTTCGCGCTCGCCGTCGAGGTAACGTCGATAGTCCGAGCCGTCCGACGCCACCTCGTAGACGTCCAGCGTCTCTAGCCTGAACAGCGTTCGTCGGCCGTCCAGCAACGCGTCTAGCTCATCCAGATCGGTAATCATGCCGATGCACTCCCCAGGAGTTCGGGCAGCAGGACACTGGCTGAATCAGCGGGTATGCACACGACAGTCTCGCCGGGCGGCAGGTCTAGCTCGACAAGCAGAGCCGAGTCACTCACGACAGCACCTCGCACGAAGAGATCGCGGTTGGCATCGACCGAGATCATCGAATCGCTGATCTTCTCGGCTCTCGTCATCAGTTCGGGCAGGAGGGCAGCGGCTGCGTCAGCGGGTATGCGTACGACGGTCTCCCCGAACGGCAGGCCCAGGTCGGCAAGCTGACCCGCATCGGTGATCACATAGCCCTGCACGAAGAGGACCTCGCCGGGACAACGGCCGCAGGCAGGTCTGGGAAGCCGGACCAACCCCGTTGTGGCGCGCCGTCGAGGACGCCTACCGCCGGTGGGACGAGCTCGGCCGGCCCGGGTGGGACCGTTTCGGCCTCACCGTCACTCCAGAGCGGCAGTGGGTCTGGCTCGACTCCCCCGAGGGTGATCACACCTGGCCGCTGATACCCGTGGGCTGATCGGGAACGCGGCCGTCGCCGAGGTATGCCTGGGCCTGCAGGGTGAACAGCTCGCAGTACGTTCCACCGCGGGCCATCAGCTCGTCGTGGGTGCCCTGCTCGGTGATCCGGCCGTGGTCGAGCACCACGATCAGGTCGGCGTGCCGGATGTTGGCCAGCCGGTGGGTGATCAGCAGCGTGGTACGGGTCAGGCCCGCGGCGTCCGCGCTGGGTGGGCCGCCCGCCCGGCTCAGCGACTGCAGGGACCGGAAGACGGCGGACTCGGCTCGGGCGTCCATCGCGGCGGTCGGCTCATCGGCCACCAGGACGGGGGCGTCCCGATAGAGGCCGCGCGCGACGCTGATCCGCTGCCATTGCCCGCCGGAGAGGTCCCGCCCGTTCTGGAACTCGCGGGACAGCACACTGCTCCAGCCATCGGGCAGCTCGGCGATCACCGCGTCGGCGCCGGAGTCCGCTGCCGCACCGGCCAGCGCGCTGCCGTCGGGGTCGGGGCGTTCCAGCCGGCCGATGCGGACGTTGTTCTCGGCGGTCATCGGCCATTCGGCCGGATCCTGCAGCACCACGGCGACGTGCGAGAGCAGCTCGATGTGGTCGACCTGGGCGATGTCCACCCCGTCCCAGCACACCCGGCCCGCGTCGGGCAGGTAGAGCCCGACGATCAGCTTGGCCAGCGTGGACTTGCCGGAGCCGTTCTCCCCCACCAGCGCGACGACCTGCCCGCGCTGGATCGTGAGGCTGACCTGCGCAACGGCGGGCACGTCCTGCCCAGGGTAGGTGAAGGACACCTCCTGGACCTCGATGACCGTGGGCTCACGCGGCAACGTCAGCGTCGGCTTGGGCCGGTGCCTGCCGCAGGCATGGGCGAGGCACTTGGTGAGCAGCTCCAGGTAGAAGCTGTGCTCGTAGAGCCGGTTGGCCGCGTATACCAGGACCGACACCGCCGAGTTCGCGGTGCGCATGGCCACCGCCGCCGCGCCGGCCAGGGCCAGCGGCATCGCCCCGGTGTAGAGCAGCAGGCCCAGCACGCCATACGCCAGCGCGGTACCCACCCCGGCCAGGCCCCGGCCGACCAGCCGGATCGCGGTCTTGCGGTGTTCGACCCGGACGGACTCGGCGCACAGCTGGGCGGCGATGCGCTGGTGCTCACCCAGCAGGGTGCGCTGCGCGGTGAAGGCGCGGATCTCGGCCGCCTCGGAGCGGCCGGTGATCATCCCACTGGTGATGCCCATCCGGCGCATCCGCGAGATCATCCGGAGGAACGACTCGTACGACAGCTTCGCGGTCCGCACGCTGGCCCAGCCATTGGGCACCGCGGCCAGCAGGACGACCGGGGCAAGCACGGGGTTGAGCAGGCCTGCGGTGACGACGGCAGCCGTGACCGAGACCACCGAGCTGAACAACTCCCCGGCATCGTTCACTCCGTAACGGACGCTCTGCAGCCCTTGGGTGGACGCTCGGCGCACCAGCTCCACGAAGTCCGCGTCGTCGAACGCGACCAGCTCCACCCCGATCACCGCGGCATGCAGCTCGTCCTGGGCACGCAGCTCGACCCGAGGGGCCAGCACGCCAAGGACCGCCCCGACCGCCGCGTCCAGCAGTCCCCGAACTGCGAAGGACGCCGCCACCAGGGCCAGCGCCGGCAACGCCGCCACCACCCGCTGCGGGGTCGGGCCCTGCTCCAGCAGCTGGGTGAACACGTTGGCCGTGGCCAGCAACCCGAATGCGGTAGCGCAGCCGGTGAGCAACTCGGCAGCGGCGGCGAGCACCGTGAGCCGCGGCGAGGTCCGCCAGGCCAGCCGCACCAGCAGGCCCAGCGCGACCGGGGCCGCGCGCACCATCCGGCTCATGCCGGCACCGAGGATCGTCTCGTCCACCTGCGCCCAGGACGGCGTCTTCAGGTCATCGACCCCGATCAGCCCCGGCTCGCTCCCGCTAGGCGAGCCGGGGCCCGCAGCCCCCCGTAACCTCATGGCGGCCTCCCCACCCTCCAAGCGCACCCAGCCGGGTCTGCCGTTGCGCCATGGTCATCCGGGAGCGGGTAGCGCAGCAGCTGGTAGCCGGCCTCGTCTCGGGCGTCAGCCGTGGAGGTCGCCCCGCTTGCGGCCGACCACCCCGGTGTAGCACAGCGGAGTGCGGTCGGTGGCCAGCCGGTGCTGGTAGCGCTCGGTCCACAGCAATTCGAGCATCCCGTCTTCGACCGCGTCAGAGATCAGCCCGGCGAAGCCGGTGGTGTCCGCATCCGACAGGAAGTCGTCCTTGATCGTGAAAACCACCCAGCCGCCGTCAGCGACAAGGTTGAACGCGGTGGTGAAGCAGCGGGGCGGGATGTCGCCGAATCCGAGCGCAGCCACGCAGGTGAGGGTGTTCAGCCTGCCCCGGCACAGCGACTCGTAGCCTGGCGACTCGTCGGCCGGGGGCTCGTGGCCTGGGGACTCGTGGCCTGGGGACTCGTGGCCCGTCAAGGGGAGGTCGGCCAGGTCCAGGACGTGGTATTCCGCGTACACCTCCGGCCGGTCACGCTGCGCAGCACGCGCAGCCTCCGGGAGGATGTCCACGCCCACCACCGACTCCACGCCCAGCCCGGCCAGCTGCTCGGCCATGATCCCGTTGCCGGCCCCCAGATCGAGGACCTGTAGCTCATCGGGAGCAGTGCCGGCACGCTCGAGCTGCCTTGCGAACGCGGCCGCGAGGACGTCCGGGGACCGGCATTCCAGAATGTCGTAGAAGAGACGTTCGTAGAGCCCTTCCACCGCGTAGATCTGCGCATAGTCGTGAAAGCGGATTTCTCGCCACTGACCGTCGAGATGCACGACGCACCATTCGGTGTCCTGCGGGTAGCGTTGCGACCGCTCGGGCATCGCGATCCGGATGCCAGCTCCGGCGCAGCGGTCGATGACCGCCTCCTGCGACTTGGTGCGGTCCATAGTCCCGTCCTTTCTCCGCCAAACCGTATGTTGCACCCCCAGCCGACAGGTTGCTCCCATGGAAACTACTGGTCAGCGACCGTGTTCGGGAGGTAGCTGGGTCCGTTCCTGCACTATCTGGCACAGGATTCCCCCTGGGGCGCTAGCGTGCCTTGTCGTGAGCGACGACGAACGGGGTGTCCGAGCGGGGATCTTGGTCACCGGCACGGAGCTGCTCAGCGGCAAGATCACCGACGAGAATGGGCCCTGGCTGGCGCGGCGGCTTGGTGAGCTGGGCGTCGAGGTGGCCCATCTGCTCAGCGTCGGAGACCGGCCCGAGGACGTGCGCGCGGCCCTGCGTTTCCTGGCCGGCCAGGGCGTCGACCTGATCGTCACCAGCGGCGGGCTCGGCCCGACAGCGGACGACGTGACCGTCGAGGTGGTCGCCGGGTTCGCCGGGACGGAGCTGGTGCTCGACGATGCGATGCATACGCGGATAGCCGCCATCCTGGCCCGGTTCCGTCAGCTGGCGGGCTTCGGCCCGGACGCCCTGCGCGCGGCGAACCGCAAGCAGGCCATGGTACCCCGCGGCGCCGCGACCATCGACCCGGTGGGAACGGCACCCGGTTTCGTGGTCCCGGTCGAAGGCGGGCCGACGGTGATCGTGCTCCCCGGACCGCCCAGCGAACTGCAGGCGATGTGGCCCAGCGCGCTGGCCACCCCTGCGGCCAGGGCGACGCTGGAGCGCGCCCAGCCCTTCGAGTGGGTGCGGCTGCGGCTGTTCGGACTGCCCGAGTCGGAGATCGCGGCAACGCTGCGCGACGTGGGCACGACCCTGGACCTGACCCCGCTGGAGATCACCACCTGCCTGCGGCGTGCCGAGTTGGAGATCGACATCCGGCACCGTCCGGGCGTCGAGGCGCTCCGCGATGCGCTGGTCGACCAGATCCGCACCCGGCACTCCCGCTACCTCTTCTCCACCGACGGCAGCTCGCTGGACGACCAGGTGGCCACCCTGCTGCAGGGGAGGTCGATCGGGCTGGCGGAATCATGCACCGGTGGGCTGCTGGCCGCCCGGCTCACCGAGCGGCCCGGATCCTCGGACTACGTCGCCGGTGGCGTGGTGGCCTACTCCAACGCCGCCAAGGCCGGGCTGCTGGGGGTGCCTGCGGAGCTGATCGAGCAGCATGGTGCGGTGTCCCCGCAGGTCGCCCGAGCCATGGCCGACGGGGCGCGGGACCGCTTCGGCACCCACGTCGGCTGCGGGATCACTGGGGTGGCCGGCCCGGGTGGGGGCACCCCGGCTAAGCCGGTCGGCTACGTGTGTGTCTGCGTGACGACCGGTGACGGCGCGGTGCTGGCCCGCGACCTGGTGCTGCCCGGTGATCGCACCGAGATCCGCGACCGGGCGGTGACCCTCACGATGCACCTGCTGCGCCGGACGCTGCGAAACCAGGCCCGGCCCAGCACCACCCGGCCCAGCGTGACGTGACCGAACCGAACGGGCCCACCTACTGCCGGAGAGCGGACCGGTCCGACTTGCTCCGCAGCGCTGCGTAGGCGGCGTACCCGACGAACAGCACAGCGCCGATCACCAGGACCCAGAACAGCGCCTTGAACACCCAACCCAGCACGATAAGCCCGATCCAGATCAACGCGATGATCCCGAGCACCTTGATCACGGTCTGCATGGCTGCCCTTCTGTAGTCCTGCTGTCGCAGACCAGCTCACACCGTGCGGGCACCGCCGCGCATCAGGGATTGCCCTGAGCCCGCCCCGCGACCTCGGGGTGCACCGCAGGCGGCGGCGGTTCCTGCTCACGGTCCTCCGTGGAGGTCGCCGCCCACGCGGTGACGAAAAGCAGGAAGCGCGAGACGAAGTAGGCGAACACCATCAGACCGATCACCGGACCGAACAGTCGCCCGGTGGGACTGTTGCTCACGCTGTCGAGGTAGAGGGCGAAGGCCTGTTTGAGCAACTCGAAGCCGATCGCTGCGAGCACCGCCGCCCACATTGCGCTGCGCAGCGAGACCGGCTCCCGGGGCAACCGCGTGATCACCCAGAGGAACACCAGCCACATACCGCCCAGGGACAGCACGATGGCCAGGACGTAGAACACCAGCCGGGCCCCGAACACGTCCCCCAGACCGGCCAGGTCCAGCAGGACACCGGCGAACGCGGTGCCTGCACCGGTGATCCCGAACGACACCAGCAGGGCGAGACCCAGACCGAGCAGCGCCAACAGATCGACCAGCTTGGTACGCAGGAAGCCCTCCGGTTCATGCCGCTGCTGGGCGGGCTGGGTGGTCCATTGCGCGGTGAGGGCCTCCCGAAGGTTGCTCATCCAGCCGAGCCCGGAGTACAGCGCCACCAGTAGACCGACGATCCCGACACCGCTGCGAGACGCGATCGCCTCCTCGATCACCTTGGTCAGAAGGCCACCGAGCTCCGCAGGTGCAGCCGTCCTGACCTGCTCCTGCAGCTCGCTGAGCAGCTGCTGGTTACCGGCCAGCACGAAGCCGGCGACCGCAAACGCGATCATCAACAGGGGCACCAGCGAGAGCACGCTGAAGTACGTGATCGCGGCGGCGTAGTGGTCGCCGTTGTTGCGGGTATAGGTTTCCCCGGCCCGCACCAGATGGTCCAGCCAGGGATAACGCTGCCGATACCGCTCGAGCAAGCCCGGCTGCTTCCCGTCCGTCTGCGGCCCAGTCGGCTCCGACATGACGACTACGTTAGCGTGGGGCGGCAGGTTCAGCCTGCCGAGGGCGGCCAGGTCGGACGCCGGGTAGCGGCGCGACTCTCGAGGCGGATCACAATCATCGCGAGACTTTGCCATTCACGCCCTCTGAGCGGACTCGCGGCCGGCACGTCGAATGTCACC
>JBOHGM010000033.1:17892-43562 GCA_050699435.1 Pseudonocardiaceae bacterium
CCCCTCTTCGTACATCACGATGGTGATGTCTGCCATGTTCTGCTGCTGCTGATCCAGTGCGCGCAAATCAGCCGGCAGATCCTCATAATTCATCACTTGCCACGACATCGCTGGTCACCTCATGGCCTGGCGCAACTCCTGGTCGATCTCGTCGAAAAACTCCTCGGTGGTCAGAAACGGCGTGTCCGCGCCGATCAGGAGCGCCAGGTCCTTGGTCATCCTGCCGCTCTCGACGGTGTCGACGCAGACCCGCTCCAGAGTCTCGGCGAAGCGGGTGAGCGCGGGGGTGTCGTCCAGCTTGCCGCGGTGCCTGAGCCCGCCGGTCCAGGCGAAGATCGACGCGATCGGGTTGGTCGAGGTGGGCTTGCCCTGCTGGTGCTGGCGGAAGTGCCGGGTGACGGTGCCGTGCGCGGCCTCCGCCTCGACGGTCTTGCCGTCCGGGGTCATCAGCACGCTGGTCATGAGCCCGAGCGAGCCGAATCCCTGCGCGACGGCGTCGGACTGCACGTCGCCGTCGTAGTTCTTGCAGGCCCAGACGTAGCCACCGTTCCATTTCAGTGCCGCGGCCACCATGTCGTCGATCAGCCGGTGCTCGTAGGTGAGGCCCGCCTCTTCGAAGTCGGCCTTGAACTCGGACTCGTAGATCTCGGCAAAGGTGTCCTTGAACATGCCGTCGTATGCCTTGAGGATCGTGTTCTTGGTCGACATGTACACCGGGTACCCCCGGGCCAGGCCGTAGCGCAGCGATGCCCGGGCAAAGTCCTCGATGGACTTGCGGTAGTTGTACATCCCGAGGGCGACACCGCCGCCCGCCGGGAACCTCGCCACCTCGAACTCGAGCGGCTTTCCCCCTTCGTCGGGGGTATAGATGATCGTCACAGTGCCCGGACCGGGGACCTTGAAATCGCTGGCACGGTACTGATCGCCGTGCGCATGGCGGCCGATGATGATCGGCTTGGTCCAGGTGGGCACCAGACGGGGCACGTTCGAGCAGATGATCGGCTCGCGGAAGACCACCCCGCCGAGAATGTTGCGGATCGTCCCATTGGGCGAGCGCCACATCTGCTTCAGGCCGAACTCCTCGACCCGGGCCTCGTCAGGGGTGATGGTGGCGCATTTGACGCCCACGCCATGCCTGGCGATCGCGTGCGCGGCCTCGGCGGTGACCTGGTCGTCGGTGGCGTCCCGGTGCTCGATGCCGAGGTCGTAGTACTCGAGGGGGATGTCGAGATAGGGGTGGATCAGCTTGTCCTTGATGAACTTCCAGATGATCCGGGTCATCTCGTCGCCGTCGAGCTCAACGACGGTCCCCACTACCTTGATCTTGCTCACCAGCCGGGCGCTCCTCTCGGCTCAGGCCGTGACAGGACAAGCGGACTCATCAAGATCGAAAAGGACCGTGAGCCGCTCTCAAGGACAGTATGGCCGCGACGAGCTACCACGTAGCGGTCTCGCCAGCCACCTCCGTCTGATGGACCTGCCCTTCCGGCACCGTGGCGGCGTGTCGTCAGTGTCCGCACGGCGAGCGCCTGCACTGGTCGCCAGTGCAGGCAGTGGTATCCGGCGGGTGAGTGTCGCACGGGCAGGCCGGTTGTGGTGCCGGCTGCCATACTCAGGGCATGGAGCGTCTCTCGGCCTCTTCCGTGTGGTATCTCTGCACAAGAAGGGAGAAGATTGGTACGCTGGGTCGGCGAAGGAGGCGGTGATGCTGATCAGCGTCGGTGTCGCGAACGTCTTGTCGTTCCGCGACGAGCAACGTCTCTCCTTCGTGGCCACCGAACTGAACGAACGAAAACCTCTGGCTGATCAGCCCGGAAACGGACAAGGGCCAGCGGGAGAACTTCGCGCGGGAACGAGTCCTGCGTGACGACAGGTTCCGCGAGCGGATATGACTCGCGTGCTCCAGGTCGCCGACCTGGGCCTCACCGGCTTCGACGACGTGGCCCTCGCGCACGGCGAGATCCGGCTGCTGCACCGGGCCGGAACGCGCGAGACCCCGCTTGACTTCGGCGACGAGTCGCTGGGCACGCGGTCGTGGTTTGGCCTGCTCGGCGCGCTCCTGGCTGCCTTCGACGCGGGCACGACCGTGCTCGTGGACGAGCTGGACGCGAGCCTGCACCCCACGATGTCCGCCGAGGTCGTCCACATGTTCTCCGACCCCGAAGCGAATCCGCGCGGCGCGCAGATGCTCTTCACCACCCATGACGCGACGCTGCTCCAAGCACTTCTTGGCGACGACAGGGTGCTCGATCGCGACACCGTCTGGCTGACCGAGAAGGACGCCGAAGGTGCGACCGAGCTGTACCCGCTGACGAGCTTGCACCCGCCACCTCGCAAGGAGGACAACCTCTTTCGCAAGTACCTGCTCGGCAAGTACGGCGGCGTACCCCGGGTGTCGCCGGGCATGGTGGCCCGTGAGGTTGAGGAGATGTTCGGTTGAGCCCGCGTCGCCGCGGCGGCGCTGCGCTCGGGCGTGCCGGTTCACGGTTCCCGGGGCATCGTGTCGGTAATCGCACGTTCTATGTGGTCGCCGAGGGTGAGGGCACGGAGTATGACTATTTTGGCCGCCTTAACACTGCCTACGGCCCAGCCCCCTGAGATTTTTGATCAAGACGCCGCGCCCCGCCACGCAGCGGGACGGACTGCCGCCGTCCTGTGTGGTCGACGAGGCATGTCACGGGCTGGCCGAGCCAGGCATTGACGAGGTCTGGGGGCTGTTCGATCACGACGGCCGGATGGACATCGATCAGGTATGTTCACGGGCGAAGCGGGAGCAGGTGAAGGTGGCGCTCTCCCATCCGTTCTTCGACCTGTGGCTGCTGCTGCACTTCCAAGACTTCCCACGGCACTAGGCTCGTGATGAAATACACTTCCGCCGTCCGCCTCGTCGCGCCCCGTCCGGACACGATCCAAAGTTGAGCCCGGACAACCGGTCCCCGGTGTTATCGCCCTATGACGCCCTATCTTGCGCCGGGGCGCAACGAGGAGTCGGCGGCCTGAACCTCATCCTCGACGCTGGCGCGCTCATCGCCATCGATCGGGATGATCGCCGGGTGGCTGGGCTGATCGAACTTGGGCGCCGAGCGGGTGCCTCGCTCGTCATTCCGGCACCGGTGGTGGCGCAGGCCTGGCGTGGAGGTGCACGGCAGGCCCGCCTCGCCCGGTATGGCGCGGAGTAAGATGCGAGGTATGGCGACCACGAAGATCACCGTGACGGTTCCCGAGGAACTCGCGGCCCACATTCGTCGGGAGGTCGAGGAGGGCCGGTACGCCTCGGTGTCCGCCTTCGTCACCCGGGCGGCCGAGAGTATGCGCGACTTCGAGCCCCTGGATCTGCTCATTGCCAGCATGATCGCTGAGACGGGAACGCCCGATGAGGCGGCTGACGCGTGGGTGGAGCAGGCGATGGCGGCGGCCCGGGGAGCGCGACTCGCCGACGGTGGCCGGGATGCCAGAGAAGTGGCATGAGTAGTGCGACGGACCCGGCGGAGACGTTCACCCTGGATTCTGGGGCGCTCATCGCGCTTGAGCGGGCCGCGCCTGCGATGACAAGCCTCCTCATGCGGGTCCGGTCCGGGCAGGCCCGCTTGGTCGTGCCCGATGGTGTGCTCGCGCAGGTCTGGCGCGGTGGGACGGGGAGGCAAGCGCGCATTTCGGCGCTGCTTGGCCTCAAACCCGAGCGGTGCATGACGGTTCCGCTGCAGACAGCAACCGCCAAGCGTATCGGGCTCGCGATCGGGGAATGCGGGCCTGCCGACGTGGTGGACGTGCACGTTGCCCTGGTCGCTCGTGACCATCGCGCAGCGGTGATCACCTCGGACCGCGATGACATTCTCAAGGTCGCCCCTGATCTCCAGGAGCGGATCGTCGAGATCTGACGGGTACTGCCGATGTTGAGCGGTGCTGGGTGCACCCGAGCCGGTCCTGCGCATAGGCTCCCGATGATGTCATCCCTCTACGAGCTGCACTCTCATCGTCCGCTGGAGTCGCCGGTGCTGCTCCTCGCGACGGAGAGCTGGGTCGACGCCGGCCTCGGAGCCCAAGGCGCCATCGCCCAGATTCTCGAGACGATCCAGACCGAAGTGCTGGCCACCTTCAGCGCGGACGAGCTCATCGATTTCCGCGCTCGCCGTCCCGTCGTGCGAATCTCCGACGGAGTCGTCGAGCACGTGAGCTGGCCCGAGATCCAGCTACGGGCCGGTCAGGACGCCGCGGGCAGAAGTGTCCTCGTCCTGGTGGGGCCCGAGCCCGACATGGTGTGGCACGGCTTCGTGCGGGCGGTCGTGGGCCTGGCCACGCAGTTGGGGGTGCGGCTCGTGGTCGGTCTCGGCGCCTACGCTGCTCCTGTCCCGCATACCCGCCCGGTCAGTCTGATGGCGATCGCCACCACGGCTGAGCTGGCGGCGCAGGTGGGCGTGGTATCCGGCACCAGCGAGATGCCGGCCGGGATCCAGACGGCTCTGCAGGAGGGCCTCGCCACCGCGGGCATCCCCGCCATCGGGGTGTGGGCGCGGGTGCCGCACTACTTGGCAGCCCTCCCTTACCCGGCGGCCTCCGCCGCACTCGTCGATGCGCTGGCAGCCGTGGCCGGGCTGGAGCTCGACGCTGGGGGGTTGCATGCCGCGGCGGACAGTACGTTGAACCAAATCGACGAAATCATCGCCAACAGCGAGGAATACCAGGCGCTGGTGCGTCGTCTCGAGGCCGCGTTCGATGGCGAAGTGACCACACCGCCCGACTTCTCGAATCTTCCGTCCGGCGACGAGCTCGCCGCCGAGCTCGAGCGCTTCCTTCGCGGCGAGCAGGGCGAGCAGTAGGACGCGCCCACGACGGACGAGGGTGTCGCTGACCGATGTCGGCCACCCGGTGCGGTGCCGCCACCGACGCCGAGCAGGTGCGGGACACCGGAACGGCGAGGCAGACGGAGGTGGGCAGACTCATGGGAAAAGATCATCAGACCGAGGCACCAGATCGGGAAACATCTCGTCGAACAGCTTGTCCACCGCCTGCTCGCGGGCGGCGAGCACCGGCAGTAGCCGCTCGTCGCTGTGCGCTTCCGCCGCGACGGCCTCGTCGGTCGCAGTGGTGAGCCGCTCACGGATCCGGGTGGCGTAGGCGACGAGGAAGGACTGCCGGTAAGACCGGGTCCGGGACCGGCCCCGGCTGGTGCGGCTACCACCGGCCAGCATGGCCTTGGTGGCCTGCACCAGCAGGGAGGTGGACAGCACCTCGACGGCCTCGAGGTCGACGTCGTCGCCGAGCACTGTGATGAACCCGAGGTGGGGGGAGAACACGGTGCGGCACCGGTTGGCCGAGGCGACCGCGTCGACCAGCAGTGATTTGGCGTCGAGGTAGGGGGTGTCCAGCCAGAGCCGGCGCGCCGTGGCGGGTTCGGGGTCGTCACCGTCCGCCGCGTCGACGATCGCCCGCGCCAGCGCGTGGCGTGACATCAGCTCCTGGGCCTTGGTCGACAGCGCCTCGGCTTCCTCGGGGAAATCGGTCGACTCGGCCTTGGCCAGCAGCGCCCGCACCCGGGTGAGCACCTTCTGGTCGACACCCCGGCAAGCGTCCGCGGCCTGCGGCCGGGCGGTGCCGGGCAGCGGCAGGATCTGCGGCAGCACGGGCAGCGAACGCAGCAGGGCCAGCACGTCGACCACCGCGCGCGCCGCGCCCGCAACGTCGCTGCGATGCCGCCGGATCCACTGCGTGAGGTGCGGGCGGCCGGGCTCCCACCACACCGTCGCGTCGATCTCGCGGAGCAGCGCTGTGAGCGCCCCGCCGAACACACAGCCGGTGTCCACGCAGAGGGTGTTGTTCACCCAGGTCGGCTCGTCGACCGGGGTGTGCCCGTACACCACCGTCGAGGGCGCGGATCAGCTTGTTCTCGTGATTGCCCGCCACACACAGTGCTGTACCGGCCGTGATCATGCCCATCACCAGCCGCAGCACACCGGGGGTGTCCGGCCCCCGGTCGACGAGGTCGCCGACGAACACCGCCATCCGCTGCTGCGGATGTTCGGCCCCGGTGGGGCGGCCGGCCTCGTCCCCTGGTGAGCAGGTAGCCGAGCCGGACCAGCAGAGCCTCCAGCTCGGCCCGGCAGCCGTGCACGTCGCCGATGATGTCGAACGGCCCGGTCAGGTCCCGCTTGTCGTTGTACGCCTTCTCGTACTCGATCTGCGCGGTCTCGATGTCCTCGACGCTGGACAGTATGTGGACCTTCCGGAAACCCTCCTTGTTCAGATGCCGGATCGACCGGCGCAGCGCGTCATGCTGGCGTCGGATCACGTGGTCCGGCAGGTTGCGGTGGCCGGCGCTGCGCTGCCGGAGCAGCGACTCCGACAGGTCGAACACGATCGCGACCGGCAGCACATCCTGCTCCCGGGCCGCCGCGATGAGCGTCGCCCGGTCCTCCCGCTGCAGGTGGGTGGCGTCGACGACGGTGAGCCGCCCGGCCCGCAACCGCTTGGCCGCCACGTAGTACAGCGTGTCGAAGGCATCGGCCGTGGCGGACTGGTCGTTCTCGTCGTCGGCGACCAGCGCCCGGAAGGTGTCCGAGGACAACACCTGGGTCGGCCGGAAATGCCGGCGGGCGAAAGCGGACTTGCCTGCACCGGACACGCCGACCAGCGCGACGAGGCTCAGTTCGGGGATGGCGAGTTTCCTCACGGCCGCGCGCCTTCCCCGGTGACCCTGGGGGCCCTGTCGACCCTGGTGAACAGGGCGAGCTGGGTCGGTGCCCCCAGCTCGGGGTCGACCGGGCCGACCGGCAGGAGCCGCACGTCGTACCCGTATCCCACGCACACGGCCTGCGACCAGGTGGTGAACTCGGCGCGGGTCCATTCGAACCGGTGGTCCGGGTGCCGTCTGGCCCCGGCGGGCAGCCTGCCCCAGCGCACGTTGTACTCCACGTTCGGGGTGGTCACGAGCACCGTGGCCGGCCGGGCCGCGCCGAACACGGCGGCGGCGACGGCAGGCAGACGTGGCGGGTCGACGTGTTCGATCACCTCGGACAGCACGATCGCGTCGTACCCGGTGAGCCTGCGGTCGGCGTAGGTGACCGACCCCTGCCACAGTGCGATCCGGGCGCGCTGGCGCTCGGCCAGCTGCTCCAGCCGCAGCCGTGCGGCGGCGACCCGCAGCGCGCCCGCCGCAGCGTCGACGCCGACGATCTCGGTGAACGTCGGGTCAGCCAGCAGTGCACGCAGCAGGTTCCCTTCGCCGCAGCCCAGATCGACCACTCTGGCCGCGCCCGCCGCGCGCAGCTGCGCCAGAATCGCCGACCGGCGCTGCTCGGCCAGCGAGGGCATCCGCTCGTCGGCCGCATCATGGCGGCCGGAAGCCTGTGGCGCCGATCCCGCGCCGTCGCCCGCTTCCTCAGCTTCGTCAGCGGGGCGGTCGTCCAGCTCCGTGAGCCGGGCCAGCGCCTCGTCCGTGAACCGGCGCTGGTGTGCGAGGTAACGGGCGATGATCGAATCCCGTTCCGGGTGCCTGGCCAGCCAGCCGCCCCCGGTCCGGATCAGCTTGTCCACCTCGTCCACCGAGACCCAGTAGTGCTTGGCGTTGTCCAGCACCGGCAGCAGCACGTACAGCTGGGTCAGCGCGTCGGCAACCCGCAGCGTGCCGGTCAGCCGCAGGTCCAGGTACCGGCTCTGGCCCCACTCGGGGAAGGCCGGATCCAGCGCGATCGGGTCAGCCGCCATCGACCAGCCGAGCGGGCCGAACAGCCGCGCGGCGAACTCGGGACCGTCCGGGCAGGGCAGCACAGGAAGGTGTATCTCCAGGGGGATCGCCGTCTCGGCCAGGTCCGGACGCTGCGCGCACCGCCCCTTCATCGCCGAACCGAACACCTTGCCCAGCGCCACCGCGAGCAGCGAGGACGCCGCATACGGCCGGTCGTTGACGTACTGGCCAAGGGAGAAACCCGCCGCGGACCGACCGCGTGCCGACCGGACGAGTTCCACCGGGTCCACCTCGAGCAGCAGCGCAGCCGTGCAGCGCTCAGGCGTCGCTTCCGGGTAGACGACATGGGCCACCCCGGCGGTCACCTCGAACCGCTGCGCCCGATCAGGATGCTTGTGCAGCAGAAACCCGAGATCACGCGCCGGGTGGTGGGTCGTCGTCACGCTCAGAAACACGTCGAGCAGTATCACTGACCAGCGCAGTCACCCACGACTGGAATCCGATGAGGTTCATACCGTGTTACGCTGCCGAGTATGACAGAGCGCGTTACGGTGTCGCTGCCGGAGGATGTGCGGCGTAGTGGTCAGCGCATCGCCGATGAGCTCGGTTTGTCCTTCTCCGCGGTGGTTACCGAGGCGCTCACCGGGTGGCTTCGCGCCCGGCTGATCGACGCGTGGCTCGCCGAGCACCAAGCCGAGCACGGCGTCTTCGACGAGGACGAATTGCGGGCGCTGGCGACGCAGGCCGGGGTGCCTTATCTGGCGCCAGGGCGCAGCGAGGAGCCGGCGGCCTGAATCTCGTTCTCGACGCCGGTGCGCTCATCGCCATCGACCGTAATGACCGGCGGGCGGCCGGGCTGATCGAACTCGGCCGCCGGGCTGGCGCCTCGCTCGTCACGGTGGCACCGGTGGTGACCCAGGCGTGGCGCGGCGGCGCTCGGCAGGCTCGGCTGGCCCGGTTGCTGTCCATGATCGAGGTCCGCGGCACCGGGTTGCGCGAGGCGCGGGCGGCCGGTGAACTGCTCGCCGCCAGCGGAACGACTGACGCCGTCGATGCGCTGATCGCCATGGTGGCGGTACCCGGCGATCAGCTTCTCACCAGTGATCCGGCCGATCTCGCGACACTCGTCACGCATCGGGCCATCCCCGTGACCGTGGTGGGCCTGTGAAGCAATGAGCTACCAGCGCATGCGGGTCAGGAGCTGGCAAGGTGCAATGCTCCGGAGCCGCACGATTCGAAAGCGATTCGACGCTGCTACTCGATGAGGATCTGGCTCGTGATGCCGGGCTGCTCCTCGGCCGGTGGACGATGCCGAGCGTGACCCGGTGCTCGTGGCTGCATGGAATCATCGCGGTACCGTCGAGGCAGTCGTCGAGCTGAGCGGTGGTGACCGGATGAAGCGTCGGATATTCCTGAACCTGACCGGCCCGGCGTTGACCGCCCCGGCCCACCAGTGGCTAGTCCACGAGCCCGAACCGCTGATCTCGGGCCTGTCGGGGCGCCGGGTCTCGGCGCGGCTGGTCGACCGGATCGCCGCCATGACCACCGAACTGCGGAAATTGGACGACGTGGCCGGGGGCGGCAGCGTGCTGGCCATGGCCCAGCAGGAGTTCGGCTGGGTCGCCGGTCTACTCGACCGGGCTTCCTACGACGACGTCACCGGCCGGGCACTGGGCCTTTCGGCGCCCACATTCTTTCGTTCATGGCCAAAGGGGCCACCGAGCTAGGACAGCCCGCCGAAGGGGTCACGTTCATCGAGACCGCGCTGGCCGGTACGCGCGGGCACGCAACACCAGCTCTGCTCGCCGAGTTGCACTACCGGCAGGCATGCTCAACGAAGGCATTGCCCAGTCTGGCGAGTCATTCGTCCGGGCCCGGCAGATCAACCTGACGTATCTGGCCGAGGCCCGCGCCCGGCCGGGCAAACAGCGCGATCTGGATGCCGCCGCCGGGCTGGGCATGCAGTCGCTCGACCTGGCCGAGAGCTTGGACTCGAGCCGCGGAACCGCCCGGCTGCGCGACCTGTCCCACCGCCTGAAACCGCACGCCACCGTTCCCGCGGTGCGCGATTTCCTGGACCGGGTCAAGAGTTTCGCGTAGCAAGCCGCAATTCGCTTCGGAATGCCCCGGTGGTAGCCGGGCACGGCCGGGGAGCGGTGTGGGGTGTCCAGCGCGGGGGGTCAGGTCTCAACGTCACCGCCGCAACAGCGTCACAACACGACACGGTCGTCCGAGCTCTCTAATAGACAATCCGTGATAGCTTCGCCGCGTGGACGTGGGTGCTGGAACCATGATCCGGGAGGCTCGCCGGCGGGCCCGGTTGTCCCAGACCGATCTTGCGCGGCGGGCTGGTGTGGCGCAGTCTGTGATCAGTGCCTATGAGTCCGACCGGCGGGAACCCAGTTTCGGATGCTGGTCAAGCTGATCGAGGCCACCGGTCATCGGGTTTCCGTCGATCTTGTTCCCGCACCGCCTGATCGGCTCGGGCTTCCGGACACCCGACTCGGTCGGCGTTTGCGTCGGCACCGCCGTGCGGTCCTCGAGCTTGCTGCGCGACGGGGCGCGCGTAACGCGCGTGTCTTCGGCAGTGTCGCCCGGGGGGAGGACACCGAGGCCAGTGATGTCGATCTGCTGGTCGATCTCGACAACGGTGTCGGTGTGGTGTGCTTGGCTGCGTTACAGAGGGAGCTTGCTGAGCTGCTGGGGGTCGATGTTGACGTGGTACCGGCCACCACGTTGAAGGCAGGGATTCGAGACAGCGTCCTCGCCGAGGCGATTGCGCTGTGAGCCGGTACGACGACCAGCGGTTGGCCGACATTCTCGCGGCGGCGGAAGCCATCGCCGCGAAAAGCGGTCTTCTCGGCGAGGTCGGTACGGGTCGGCGCCAGAGGGTCGGCATCAGATCTGTGGCCGGGGCGCGCCGGGCTCACGACAAGGGGACTGGAGTCGGAGTGAAGAGGTGGCGAGCCTTGCCGCCAGCCTCCCCGATCGTGGGATGACTGCCGGTTGGGTAGGAGCCGTCGCAGTGGCGCGGCACCTTCGTTGCGCGGGTCGGGCGTCGGCACGGCACTGGAGTGCGTCGAGCGCTGGAGCGGCCAACCATGATTGCCGGAAGGGGCACTCTGCGGGTGTCTTGCCGAAGTTGCAGGTGGTCCGGGCACCGACCAGCGGATCATCGGGCACCAACAGGCACTCGTGACTTCGGGGCGGATCAAGCAGTCGCATCCGGACTCCGCTCACTGCAGCATCCGCGCCGGGTGCCGACGCGATGGCCGACAGGATCGCCCTGGCCAGCGCCTCAGCGCCCGACTGTGCGATGCGTACCCCGAACTCGTCCGCACCGTGCGGGTGCAGCGCGAAACTGCCCCCGACGTCCACTACCAGCAGTAACGTGCAGCGTTCTCCGTTGTCACACCGTGCCCCGGTCACCGTCAACCGCTCGCGCTCCCCCTCAACTGAAAGATCGGAATGTTGAGACCGTCGTCCTGCGGTAGCTGTCGCATCGCCTGTTCACTCTCGACAGGCCAAATTGGTATCTATGGTGCCGATGCCGACCACGACCCTGAGTAGGCACTCCGTCATCGTCTACGGGTGCCGGGTGCGCGCCGGTTACCGATCCAGGTGCCGGGTCGGGCATGTCTCCGTTGTAATCAGATCGTGCAGGGGAGGTACAACGCGCCGGACAGGGGCCGTCCTCGTCGCTCACGTCGGCGGTAGGTGGTTACCGCAGAACGTCTCCGCGTACCCGGTCTGCTGCCCGGGCGTCGAGGGAACACGAGTGCCTGTGTGGTCAGGGCGCGAGGTAGCGTTCCAGGGCCTCGCGGGCGAGATCGGACACCGATCGGCCTTCGGCGCGGGCGCGTTCCTCGGCGCGGCGGCGGGTCTGTTCGGGTATCCGGAACGACACCCGGGGCGAGTGCTCGCCTACGGGAGTGTCGTCGGTCAGCGGACGCCGGCCTCGGCGGGTGTGCACGTCGGCGACGGCGCGCTGGACATAATCGGCGTCGATGCGGCGGTTGTGGCTGTCGCGTACGTCCTCGTGTTCGAGATCCACCTCACCGTCGAGCACGCGGAACTTCTCGGTCATGGATTCCTCCTCAGTGTGGTCGGCATGACGTGGATGATCAGCCACAGGTCGGGCAGTTCGACGGCGATGACTTCCAGTTCGACACCGCGGTCATCGGGCCCGATCCATTCGATGCGGGCGTCGAGGTCGTTAGTGGCCGGTAGCGGGTGTAGGGGGCGGTCTCGATCACATGGAGGACGTGGGCGCGGCCGATCCGGTGCTTACGGGCCGACTGCGCGAACTTGATGTCCTGCATCGCCTTCATTGTGTCAGACAAATAGCCTGGGCGCCAGCCGCTGTGTCGATCCGGCTCGCCGGGCTCGCGGAGCTGGTACTACAGGGCTGAAGCTTGGATCTTCAGGCGTCGCCTGAAGTGATGTCTGCCGGCTTGCGTTTGGTGCTCGCGTCGGAAGCACGACCAATCCAGGGCGTGGTCACGTCGGGGGATGCGGTGCGGGTGAGGGCGAGTTTCGGTGTCGCCGACGAATCCGGTCTGCCAGGCGTCGCGGCCGACCTGGACGCGCACGGTGTGCAGGTCGGCGTCGGTGAGCAGGGCCGTGGCGAGCAGCGCCTTGCCCAAGGTGTCGTCGATGGCCAGGCCGGCCGGGGCGAAGGTGTTCCAGCGTTGGGTCAGCGAGCGCAGGACCAGGACGGGGTCGGGCAGCGGCACGGTCCGTCCGTTGCGGGAGAAATAGGTCGGGGTCACAAACCGCACCAGGCACCGGGTCACTGGCCGGGACGCGGCGAGCGCGGCGAACGGCTGGTGCCGCAGCCAGATCCGGTAGCCACCCCAGCCGCCACGTCACGGCCCCCTGCTCGGCGACTGGCGCCCCGACGGCGAACGGTTTGCGCTGGGCGGTGTGGTCCGCGTCGGGCGGCTCCAGGAGTCCGCAGGCCGCGGCGTGCAGATGCGCCGGGAACGGCGGGACCGCGGGCTCGGTGAGGCGCAGCGTGAGCAGGGTGTCATCTCCTTCGATCGCCCGCGATGGCGAAACGGGCCAGACAGCGGCAGGCGACGACCCGCCCGCTCTCGTCCCGGACGAGGTCGTAGGGCACCAGCAGATCAGTCCGGCCTGGGCAGGTCTCGGCGATGACGCGGCTGACGACGAACAGGGTGCCCGGGACGGGTTCCGGCAGATCGACCGCGCCGCCGCCGACCACCCGCACGGTGGGCACCGCCATTTCCTCGACGAACACCGGCTCGGTCACTGTTCGTGCCTCGTCCACTCGCGGCCGGATGCCGGGCTCGGGCATCAGGTGCACGGACCCGGCGTCAGTGATGATCGTCAACGGATGGGGGGTGAGGTTGCGCAGCTTCATTCGACCACCGCGCTCAGGAATGATCTAGGGTCGATCTGGCGGACTCGCTGCGTACCGGGGATGGGCCCGTGTGGGCCGTAGTCCGCGGTGATGTACAGGCATTCGGCGCCCACCGCGGCGGCGGTACGCAGCATGGCGAGCGACATCGCGACCGTGCCACCGGTGAGGTCGAACACGGTGCTGGTGCCATCCCACGGCCGACCGTTCGCCCGCACCTGGTCGATATGCTGGCTGAGGTCCTCCACCAGCCATTCGACCGAGTCGGGCGAGCGCATGGTGAACGTGGTCGTGTCGAGACCGTCCTGGTCGAGCGCGGTCCGGGTGATGCGTAACCATTCTTCCGCGTCGCTGCCCGGGGCGGTGACAAGCACCACCTGTCGAGGCTGCACCCTGCGTAACAGGATTTCACCGGGCGTGGGGTTCCCGTCTCTCGTGCCCTGCGGGCGAACCTGTGTGCCCTTGCTGAGCGGGAGCACGAGCGTGTCACGTTGTTGCGCCTCAATGGATTGGGGCACCACGGTATTGAGGTGCTTGCGATACCGCCAGGACTCGGCCAGATAGATTCCGTAGCAGATAATCACAAGAACGCCGAGAGCACTCACCCGGGCGAGCACTGCCGCACCGCCCTCGGCGCCGGACGCATCGACCGCGAGATCGGGAAGCACAGGCGCGAGCAGTACCGCCGTGCCCACGGTGGTCAGATGCCGGGAGATTCCCGACAGTGTGCCCCGGAACCGGCTGCGGCGACGCGTGGCCATTATTCTCTTCTTCCTTCCGAGGGTTTCAGCGTGCCCTGTTCCGCCGGTCCCTCCAGCAGTGGCAATGCCTGGGCCTGGCCATCGCCCGCGACCCGTTCCTCGTCGACGAACCAGGTGTAACCGTCGTCTTGGGGGCGATTGCGCGGGTAGTGGATCTGCTTTCGCGTGCCGACCCCCGCGGCCGCGGCCCGGACCGCGCGCAGCACCGGCCCCAGCGGCCCGGACGCCGCCTGCTCGAACCGCTCGGCCAGCTCGGTCCACGTGTGATCGTCAGCAGGGGCGGGATCCAGGGCCGTCAGACGCTGGGCGATCTGATCGCCGCGGGCCAGCATGGTTCTTGTCGTGACGAGCGACAGCTCCACCACCCCGAACCCGTAGGGCTTGCCCATGCCGAGCCGGTGCCGTCCGGGGTTGCCCTCACAGCCCAGCCGTTGCGGGTCGAGCAGCCAGAGCAGTGCGCCCAGCTCCAGCTCGGTCACGTTGTCCACGACCAGCTCGAAGCCGAACTCGGCGCCGGCATTCACCCAGCCGAGCAGGGTGCTGTTCTGCGTGCTCTGCGTCTCGTCGTAGCCGACGCCGGAGGGGGTGACCCGCTGGTCGCGCTCGCCCCGCCGGTAGAGGTAGACCTTGCGCCCGCGCAGCGTCTGCGGCGCCCCGAAGAAGTCGGCGCGCGGGCCGTGCAGTGGTTGCGGGCCGTCGCGTCCGGCCCGGCCCAGGTAGAACCGCCCCTGCGACGGTTTCGGCGACGACAGCGCCGGAAGGATCCTGCTGCCGTCCGGGTGGCGGGTCACCGCCTCGGCGACGGTGGGCGTGGTGATCTTGACCACCCGGACCTGGCCACGATGAGCCCGCCGGGCCTCGCGCCGCGAGCCTCGGGGAGCGACCCAGCCGAACACGCGGTCGGCCGGTGACAGGTTGGCGAGCGTCCTGGCCGGGCGCAGCGACTCGGGCAGCAGGTCGGCCGGACTGCGGTCGTAGAGCAGCCGGCTCACCATCACCGGTCGCAGCCGGTCCTCCTTCGTCTCGGCCCAGCAGGTGTAGACGGCGTGGGGTGGCGGTGGCTGATCGGGCGCCAGGTCCGGCCCGGCCCACCCGGGGGGCGGCTGGGCACCGTCGGGCCGGTCGGGGTCGGTGACGTTGTAGAGGTGCCGGGACCAGGCCGTGCTCCCCGGCTCGTGGCCGAGGTACTCCCACGGCATCCGGGGCTGGCCGGTGGGGTGCTCACGATGCCAGATCTCGTTGCCTCCGGCGGAGGTGTGGATTCCGCGCTGGTGGCTGATGAGTTGCTGGAGCCGGCCGAGCAGCTCCTGCGACGCGCGCGCCGGGAGCTGCCGGGGCTCGTCCAGCGCCACGCCCGGGGAGCCGTCGAGCAACTCGGTGACGAACAGCCGCTCCCAGCGTTTCGCCTCGATCGTCGGCCCGGTGAGGTGCAGGTAGCCCCGCACCTGCGCCCATGGCTGCGGACCTGTCGGCCGGTCTGGCGGCGTCTCCCCGGCCGGTACCGCCTTGGTGACCCGCCAGCGGCACATCTGCCCTTTGCCGATGGTGATGGTGTCCCCGACGAGAATGGCCGTCACGTGCTGCCGGTGGTGCAGGCGGTCGAGAGCGGCGGTGGCGGTGCGACCCTCCGGTGTGTCGTCCCAGGCCCGCACGACGGCGCCCGGGACCGGTTTCAGGTCCGTCCCGGGGTGCAGGTCGCCGAGGATCGTCACTCGCGGCGTGCCGTCCACCTGCTCAACGATCACCGGCCGTAGCCCGCTGCCACTGGCGGCGTCCGAGCGGTATCCCAGCGGCTGGTCGTGCTGCCTGGACAGCACACCGAACCGGGAGTTCGTCACGGCCTCGAACGCGGCCCGCAGCATGCCCTTGATCTGGGTGGGCGCGAGATCGACCTGCTGCACGCCGTCGTCGCCGGTGACCGTGGCCACGTCGAGCCTACGGTGCCCGGAGTGGTCCCCTTCCTCGGGAGACACTTCAGTGACCAGCAGCAGCGGGGTGACTGTCTTCATGGTCACGGCGATCCGACCACTCCACAGCGGACGGTGCCACCGGTCGTGCCCGGCGGGCCGGCCATCCCGCAGCCCTTCCGGAGCGGTCTTGGCGTCGCGTGGCAGCGCGGGGATGAAGTTGTAGGGGTTGTAGAAGGTGTTCATCGGCCGTCTCCACCGAACTGGGCCGGGGCGACGACGAACTCGAGCAGCCGCTCGTCGAGGACCGCGGCGTTGCCGGACTCGTCACTGGTCAGGTACTCCCGGAAGCGCACCGCCAAGAACTGCTCGGGCCAGTCCTGCCCGGCCCCAGCGGACGTCCCAGCGGAGGTCGCGGCAGGTGTGGCGGCGGGCACGTCGATCCAGCCGATCCGGCCCTCGACGGCCCGGCACCAGCCGGTGGTGCCCAGCGTCTCGAACCGCCGGCCCCACAGCGCGTACTGCCCGTCCAGCACCTCCTCCACCGCTGCCGAGTCGGTGGTCCATCCCGCCGGACAGGCGCCGCTCTCGCTCAGCGCGACCGCGGCTCCCCGCCGCGAGCCGGTGTGCACCCAGCGCAGCTCCACGTCCGGGGTGAACAGCCGCAGGTGGAAAGCCTCGGTCAGCTCGGCAGACCCGGCTGGGATGGTGAGCCGCACGCCGTCGAACCGCACCAGCTCGTGCCCCACGGGGCTGCTGACCATGCCGACGGCGCCGGGCCCGAGCACGTCACCGGCGCCGGTGAGTAGCTCGCTGACGGTCACCGGCGCGGCCGGTGCCGACCATTGCAGGTACACGTCACGACCCTTCTTGTCGGGGTGGCAGGGCGCCTACCCAGCCACCGTCCGGCGCCACCTCGGCCAGCCAGCGCCACCACAGCGTGGCCAGGTCCGCATCCGGATCAGCGGACCAGCCGGGCAGCCCGTGCGGGGCGTCCACGTCCAGGCTGGTGACCGTGATCTCGCCCAGGCCGCGGGTGGTGCGCCCGCCGAGCCCGGCCGTGCCCTCGATCAGTGCCGCGACGGCGAGCCCGAGCAGCACCACCGCTGCCCTGCGTTGCTGCTCGGGCAGCGCCCCGGCCAGGAAGTCCAGATCGAGCTCGATGGCCAGCGGTGGCCAGCGCACGCCCGAGGTCTCCTGCACGGTGAACAGTTGCTGCTCGGCCGCACCACCGGTCCACCGGTCGATCGCCACGTGTGTCCGCTCGGCACCCCAGGCCGGTGCGTCACCGGCCCCGGCCAGGTAGCCGGCCCACTGCCCGGCGGGCACCGGCGCGGCGTCCGCGGCGACGTCGGGCACCGTGACCGCCCCGGCCCTGCTGCACGACCCGAACAGGGCCGCGAGCACCGGGGCGTCGGCCGCGTCGCGGTCCAGGCTCGCGACGAAGTCGGGTCTGGGTGGGCCGAGGCCGTCGAGCACGGTGCGCAGGATGCGCTCGGCGGTGCTGCGCAGCACACCCTTGACCGCGCTGCCGGGCAGCATCGGCACCAGCCCGGAGCCATCCGCCGAGCGGGTCAGCAGCGGCACCAGATCGGCCGGGTCTCCGGGGGCGCTGCCGCCGACCACGACGGGCCGCTCGGTCCGCCAGCCCAGCAGGATGCGCAGCGTCGCCAGCCCCGCGGTCCCCGGCTGCACCGGGGTGGCCGCGAGTTCCCCGGCGATCTCGTCGAGCAGCGCCTCGGGCGAGCACAGGTCCACGCTGCGCTCCTCGGCTTGCTCGCAGCTCAGCAGTCCCAGCCCGCGGCGGGTGCCGGCTCCGACCCGGATGCCGTCACACCGCACCGCGGCGACGACGAAACGCAGCAGGTGGACCGAGTCGTCGTCCGGACCCTCGTAGCGCAGCCGCAGCGTCACCGCCGATCCGGGCGGTACCACCTCCCGGTCGTAGCGGATCCGGTCGGCCGCGGTCCCGGTGACGCGGTCGATGCCCACCCCGGTGCGCAGCTCCACCGGTGCGCCGTCGATCGGGGTGTCGTCGACGAAGAGCCGGCTGGCATGTCCGGGATCGGCGCCCTGCGGGGGCTTGCCGAAGACCGCGTCGACGGCGTCGTCGTCGTCGAAAATCCGCCTGGCGAGCTGACGGAGGACGCCGCCCCAGGACGTGCCGGGCACGTAACAACGGCCCAACCCGTCCCGGGCCAGCGCCAGGTCCGCGACCAGGTCACCGGCTGCGGCACCGAGATGCAGCGCGGCCTGCGCGCGCAGGGTCAGGGTGAACTCTACCCGCACGTCCGGATCAGTGCTCATCGGCTGCCTCCTGCGGTTCGGGCCGGCGCCGCGCGGCATCCACCAGGTCATCGACCAGGGCGGCCGTGGCATCCAGCCGGGCCCAGCCGTCCCCGGGCAGTGCGGTGCCCACGTCGGCCAGCACCGTGTCGATCTCGGAATCCAGCAGCGCGGCGACCGCTCGCGCCATCGCGCGCTGATCGACCCGCCGCTGGCCCTGGTAATGGCGCCACTGGTCCAGCTCCCGGTCGGCGCGCTGCCGGTCGCGGCGCTGCACGGCATCGGCCAGCAGGGTCCGCCAGGTGCCCCGCTGGCTGGGCGACAGGTCGTCCAGCGCCTCGCGTAGTGCCCGGTAGGCGGCCGGGGGATCGGCCAGCTCGCTCAGCGCCCGGGCGCCGTCCCGCACCGCTGCGTCCCGGGCGACCCTGGTCAGCACGTCGAGGGCGGCCCGCTGCGGGGTGTTCAGCTCCGGCCCCTCGTGGTCCGGCTCGGTGGTCGCGGTGCGCATCGGCACCAGCCGCAAGGTGGCGGTTGCCAGCAGCGGGGCACCGGTCAGGACCTCGCCGAAGCCCTCGGCGCGGCGTTCGCCCACGCCACGGCGGGGCAGATCAGCCCATGCCGCGGCGTCGATCACGCCGGAGACCACCCGCACCTGCAGCACACTGCCCGCGGCCAGGCCGATCACGCTGTCCCGGGGCAGTTGCCAGGCCGACTGCCAGGCGTCTCGCCGCTGGGTCCGCGCCACCGAGGCGTCGGCCAGCTCCAGCTTCAGCCCACCGCCGTCGAGCCTGCTGCGCAGCGAGGCGACCACGTCGTGCGGGTCGGCACTGAGCCGCAGTGTCGGGGAGCGGACCACGATGTCCGCTGCGGCCCATAGCGCGAACACGTCTCCCGGTGCTGGTGAGCTGGGCGCCGCTGCGGGCTCGGCGGGTTGTGGCGGGCCGGTCTGCACGGTCACCGAGCCGTACTCGCCCCGGCGGCGCGCCCCGAACCGGGCCGCTCCGTCCAGCCCGGTCCACCAGCGCTCGCCCAGCCGGGTCGCGATCTCGGTCGCGGCGCCTGCCGTCAGCAGCAGTTCCGTGTGTAACCGTTGCCCGGTGGGGATCACCTCGACGGTGTAGAGCCCGGATTCAGCGTCGGGCCGCTGCGTCGCGCGGTTGACCGCGTTGTGTGAGCGCTCCTCCAGCGGCATACCGGCCAGCGGCAGGCTACCGTCGCCGGTGGGATGCGGCAGCGTCCACAGTCCGCGGAGCTGCTTGGTCGGCACGGTGGCGGGTGGCTGCCCGCGCAGTGCGTTGTACACCCACGTGATCGGGGGCCCGTCCGGTTGCGGCTCCGGGTACCTGGCGTGGGCCAGCACGAACGGCGCGGGCACCGCGCGCTCCCCGGCGATCTCCGGGTAGGCGTGCCGGACGGCGAGGAGATCGTCGGCTACCGCGGCCCGGACCTGGTCGGTCCCCAGGCGGTCGGACAGCCACGGCAGCAGCAGGCTGCCGGGCAGGTGGTCGTGGCCGCGGACGAGGTTGCCGGTGGTCTGCCGGGGGACCCGGACCGGCTGTTCGGTCGTGATCGTCAGCGGGATACGGATCCACTGCCCGGGCGGACTCGGATCGTCCGGTTGCCTCGTCCCGGCGGCGCGTCCCGCTGCCCCGGCCGACGTCAGCGGCCTTGGGGTTGGGGGTGGGGGTGACCATTCGCTGTGGCGCAGCCACTGCGCCCAGCCCGGGGCCCGGTGCCCGTCCCAGGTCAGCGCCACCTGTCCGGCGCCGCGGCGCCGGTCCCCGCCGATCCGGTCACACCATGCGGCGCCGAGCACCAGCAGTGCGGTGACCGCCGTCGCGGCGTCGGCCTCGTCGGGCAGGTCGAGGGTGGCCTCGGCGCGCAGTGGGAGCCCGGCGCGGGCCATCTCGACGAAGCGCAGCATGTCGTCCGACGCGCGGCCGGTGCCCGGGTCGATGCGCACCCCGGGCTTGACGAAGGTGGTGGCCCTGATGAGCGCCGGATCCCGGCAGATCGCGGCCCGCAGTGGCGGGTCGAGGCGAGCCGGCCCAATCGCGAGAGCGGCTGGTCGCAGCCGCCGGTCTCCTGCATGCCCGTCCCGCTCCGGCGCGTCACCGAAGACCAGCCGGTGCCATTGCCGCCACGGGCCAGCCGCACCGTGGTCCAGGGCGCGGGCCACGGTGCGGCAGGCGTCGCGCAGCACCCCGGTGAGCGTGCTGCCGGGCAGGTAGGGCAGGCCGTCGCGGTCCCGCCGGACAAGCGCGTCGACCGCCCCCGGCAGGCCCAGACCGGCACCGACGTGCCAGTCGGAGACCGGGTTGGCGCTCAGCGTCACGGTGGCACCCAGCACCGCGGGGCGCCCGCCGGTCACAGCGCACCGTCCGGGATGATCGCCGCGATCTCTAGTGCGTCGATCAGCGACGTGGTGGCGGCGGCCCCTGCGGTGGCGCCGGTCGCGGGGCGTAGCAGCTTCGGCGGGTCTCCGGGCACCCCGGCGAGCGCGGTCAGCACCTCCCGGTCCTGGTCGCTGACCTCGGCCCGGCGCCACAGCTCGGTGAACCGCCGCTGGGCACGTCCAGGGTCGGTGCGCAGCTCCTCACGCAGCACGTGCAACTGGGTGCGGCTGACGACCCGGCCATCGGCCCGGCCCCGGGCCAGCGAGTGCACCGCCTGGATCCGCTCGGTGAGCTGGTCCAGCCCGCGGTGCGCCTCGGCCGGCAGGCTCTGGCCGGGCGCGGGCAGCAGGAAGGGGCGCTCGTGCAGCACGGCGTCGCTGGTCCGGTAGCGGTCCCGGATGCTGTGCAGGTCGCTGGCCAGGCTGTCGAGCTGGATGTGCACGTCCAGTGCGTGGATCGCCGGGTTGTCCCTGGTGGGAACCTTGGCGCTGGCGCACAGCTCGTCGGCGATGCCGTATGCGGCGGAGAACGGGAAGTGCGGGGGGACGATCGCGATTCCCGCCGATGCGGTCAGCCACTGGCGTCCCGCCGCCGCCGCGACCAGCTCCGTCGACGTTTTTTCGCCGAATCGTTCGAGGTAATCGCGCACGAATGTGACCGCAAAGCGCCCATCCACCAGCGCGGTCAGATCGTCACCGCCGACGATCAGCGGCACCAGGGGACAGCGCCGGTCGGGCCCGTCGATTCGTCTGACCCTGGCCAGCAATTTGGTGGCCGCGTGCCGCAGCGCCTGATCGGCGGCCTGTTGTACCTGCTTGCTCAGCCTGGTCACCTCAGCGGTACTGCCCAACTGCTCGGCGGCCTGCCGGAAGACCGCCCCCAGGCCGTTGCCGTCGGCGTGCACCACGGCCACCCGCTTGACCTGGCCGAAGAACCTGTCGATATCCACCAGCGGCACGTCGGCCTGCCGGCCCATCCGGTGGTCCGCAGCCGGCCGCGTCCGCCGCTTCGCGATGGCCTCCGCGGACAGCGGGCGGGGTCCCTCCCCGGGCACCGCCCCGCCTCCGGAGGCCCGTGCGGCATCCGAGTGCCAGGCCGTCGCCGGCCGGTCGGTGCTCGCGCACGCTGCGGTGCACGGCAGCCGGGGGAAGCGCCCGAGGGTGGCGGCGCGACGCGCAACCGTAGCGCCGTGTGCCGCGAACACGGCATCGACCTGAGCCGGAGTCGGTGCCGGTCCGTCGATCGGCACCGAGGCCCCGGCGACGTCCAGGCCCGGGGCATCACGCATGACCCTGCTGGTGAGTTCGTTGACGACCCGCCGGGCCCGGTCCGCGCCTGCGTCCGGCCCGTCCACCACGAGCAGCGCGGTACCGGAGGACTCCTGGACGACGTCCGCGCCACCCGGCCCGGTCGCGGCGACCGCGTCGTGCACCCATTCGGTGGTGGCGAGCCGCACGAGTTCTGAGGCGCCCACGGCTTCGCGTAAGCGGTTACTGGTGAAGATGTAGGACTGGTTTGCCGAGGTGGCGAAAAGAACCAGGCGCATGCGTTTTCTCCCCGGACGTGACATTCGGCTGTGGCCGGTGGTTATTCCGCCACGTGAATCAGCCGCTCGATCGCCCATCGTTGTTCGCGATCGATCCGTTACTGATCAGTGGACACCGAAGGTACGCGCTGCGACCGTCGCCGAGCTGAAGCCCAACTCCTCGCAAGGTGAGATGAGTCTGCTGTGCGGCTCTCGTCCGTGCGTGGTCGATGCTCGACCCCGGGTTGGTCTCTGATCTGAGATCCACTAGTATCGAACATGTGTTCGATACTAGTGGGCTGGGTGTGCGTCACCCTGTCCTCAGGTGGCCGGCGCCCCGATCAGCGCAACCCGAGTGGGGCCGGATCGAAGCCACGCCGACGCGGCAGCACGTCCCCTACGCCGAGCTGCACTGTCACTCCAACTTCAGCTTCCTGGACGGGGCCAGCCACCCTGAGGAGCTGGTCGAGGAGGCTGCCCGGCTCGGGCTGGACGCCATCGCGCTCACCGATCACGACGGGATGTACGGCGTGGTGCGCTTCGCTGAGGCGGCCCGCGAGCTGGGCATCAAGACGATCTTCGGGGCGGAGCTCAGCCTCGGCCTGACCGCGCCGCAGAATGGGGTGCCCGATCCGGAGGGTGAGCACCTGCTGGTGTTGGCCCGCGATCCCGAGGGATACCGCAGGCTGTCCCGGGTGATCAGTGACGCGCAGATCCGCGGCCGCGAGAAGGGCAAGCCGAGCTACGACCTGAGCGTGGTGGCAGCCGCTGCGGGCGGGCACTGGGTCGTGCTCACCGGCTGCCGTAAGGGGGCGGTGCGCCGGGCGCTGGAGCGCGAGGGCCAAGCCGCCGCAGCCGCCCAGCTACGCCGTCTGATCGGGCTGTTCGGCGCAGCGCACGTCGTCGTCGAGCTCACCGTGCACGGCCTGCCGGACGACACCGAGCGCAACGACCAACTCGCCGCGCTGGCCGCGGCCGAAGAACTGGACACCGTGGCCACCACCGCAGCGCACTACGCGGGACCGTCCCGGCACCGGCTGGCCACCACGCTCGCCGCGGTCCGGGCCCGGCGCAGCCTGGACGAGATGGACGGCTGGCTGCCGGCCGCCGGGACGGCGCACCTGCGCTCCGGCGCGGAAATGGCGAAGCGGTGTGAACGCTGGCCCGGTGCTGTGCAGCGGGCCGCCGCGCTGGGCCGGGAGTGCGCCTTCGACCTGCACCTGGTGGCGCCTGACCTGCCTCCGTTCGACGTCCCGGCCGGTCACACCGAGGCCAGTTGGTTACGCGAGCTCACCTGGCTCGGCGCGGCCACCCGCTACGGCAGCTACGACGAGCGTCCCGGTGCCTACCACCAGATCGAGCACGAACTGACCGTCATCGAGGAGAAGAACTTCCCCGGCTACTTCCTCATCGTCCGTGACATTGTGGCCTTCTGCCGGGAGGCCGACCTTTTCTGCCAGGGCCGGGGCTCGGCGGCCAACTCCGCGGTCTGCTTCGCGCTGGGCATCACCAGCGTCGACGCGGTGGCGATGGACCTGCTCTTCGAGCGGTTCCTCGCCCCGGACCGGGACGGTTACCCCGACATCGACCTGGACATCGAATCCGACCGCCGCGAGGAGGCCATCCAGTACGTCTACCAGCGGTACGGCCGCGACCGCGCCGCCCAGGTCGCCAATGTGATCACCTACCGGGCCCGCTCCGCGGTGCGGGACGTGGCCAAGGCGCTGGGCTACTCGACCGGTACCCAGGACGCCTGGAGCAAGCAGATCGACCGGTGGGGGCCGCTGGCGAACGCGCGTAGTCCGGATGCGGGGGCCGCCGAGGTGGACGACATCCCCCAGCCGGTGCTGGCGCTGGCCGCCGAACTGGAGGGGTTCCCGCGCCACCTGGGCATCCACTCCGGTGGCATGGTGATCTGCTCCCGCCCGGTGGCCGAGGTCTGCCCGGTGGAGTGGGCCCGCATGCAGAACCGCTCGGTGGTGCAGTGGGACAAAGACGACTGCGCGGCCGCCGGGCTGGTCAAGTTCGATCTGCTCGGCCTCGGGATGCTCTCCGCGCTGCACTATGCGGTCGATCTGGTGGCGCGTCACTACCGGCACCGGGTCCAGCTCGCGGACCTGCAGCCCACCGACCCGGCGGTCTACGCGATGCTGTCGCGGGCCGATTCGGTCGGGGTGTTCCAGGTGGAGTCCCGCGCACAGATGGCTACTTTGCCCCGGCTCAAACCGCGCTGCTTCTACGACCTGGTGGTCGAGGTGGCGCTGATCCGTCCCGGTCCGATCCAGGGCGGCTCGGTGCATCCCTACATCCGGCGCCGCAACGGCCAGGAGGACTGGGACTACGACCATCCGCGGCTGGCGAACGCGCTACGCAAGACCCTCGGTGTGCCGCTGTTCCAGGAGCAGCTGATGCAGATGGCCATCGACGTCGCCGACTTCTCCGCCGCCGAGGCCGACGAGCTGCGCCGCGCGATGGGCGCCAAACGGTCCACCGAGCGGATGGAGCGGCTACGCGGCCGGCTGTTCGAGGGCATGGCCCGGCACGGGATCACCGGCGAGCTGGCCGAGCAGATCTACGCCAAGCTGCTGGCCTTCGCCAACTTCGGTTTCCCGGAGAGCCACTCGATCAGCTTCGCCTCGCTGGTCTACTACAGCGCCTGGTTCAAGCACTACTATCCCGCCGCGTTCTGCGCCGCGCTGCTACGGGCCCAGCCGATGGGCTTCTACTCTGCGCAGTCGCTGATCGCCGACGCGCGGCGGCACGGGGTGACCGTCCGAGGCCCGGACATCAACGAGAGCGGGGTGCACGCCGGGCTGGAACCGGCCGCCGAGGGGGCACCGGAGCAGGCGTTGCGGCTGGGATTGGCCACCGTGCGGACGGTGGGTGAACCGTTGGCCACCCGGCTGGTGGATGAGCGCGGCGAGCACGGCCCGTACCGCAGCATCGCCGATGTCGCGAACCGGGTGGCGCTGCGTACGGCGCAAGCCGAGGCACTGGCCACCGGTGGGGCATTCGACCAACTGGCCCCCGGGCGCCGTCCGGCGCTGTGGTCCGCAGGTGCGGTGGCCGCGCAGCGGCCGGATCGGCTGCCCGGCACCGTGGTGGGGGCCACCGCACCGGCGCTACCCGGGATGAGCGCGCTGGAACTCGCCGCAGCCGATGTGTGGGCCACCGGGGTCTCGCCGGGCAGCTTCCCCACCCAGTTCCTGCGGGCCGACCTGGACGTCCTCGGCGTGATACCCGCCGCGGCCTTGCGGGAACGGGCTGACGGGGAGCGGGTGTTGGTCGCGGGTGCGGTGACCCATCGGCAACGCCCGGCAACCGCGGGCGGGGTCACCTTCCTCAACCTGGAGGACGAGACCGGCATGACGAACGTGATCTGCTCACCCGGTTTCTGGGTCCGCTACCGCACGGTGGTGCGGTCCTGCCCGGCGCTGCTGCTGCGCGGCAGGCTGCAGATCGCCGAGGGGGTGATCAACATAATGGCCGAGCACGCGGCACCCCTGGACATGCGGGTGCGCTCGACATCCCGAGACTTCCGGTGAGCCGTCGAGCCACGTTTCTTCAACGCCGGGACACGGTGGACAACGTGGTGCTAGTCAGAGCGTAGCTATTCAGCTGGGGTGAGGGCTGGTGGCAGCCATGGGCCGGTGGTGAAGAGCTGGCGGAGGGCGTGGAGTTTGTCGATTCCCCACTTGGTGGCGGTGTCGAGGTAGGAGTGCACGACCGCG
>JBOHGM010000034.1:0-22822 GCA_050699435.1 Pseudonocardiaceae bacterium
TCCTGCGGTTCTCCGAATCCGACCTACCCGACATCGTCTACCTCGAACAACTCACCAGCGCCCTCTACCTGGACAAGACCCAGGACATCGACCACTACCTGGCAGTCATGGACCGGCTGTGCGTCCAAGCCAAATCACCAGCCAGTACGATCAAGTTCCTGAGTGGCATGAACAAAGAACTCTGACCACGGTGGCCAGCTCGACCTGCTCGCCCCCGCCCGCCGGATGCCCCAGGTCAACGTCGCCAGGGCGCCCAGCAGCGCATCGCATCGTCGAGATCGTCGTGGCCGAGCGCAGGCCGGGGAAGCTCGCTGGGGTCGCCGCCGATGCGCAGGCCGTCGAGCAGCAGGGTGAGGTAGCGGCGCCACAGCTCGGGATCAACCTCTGCGCCGTATTCGGCGACTGCCCCGATCATGAGCTGGAGTATCGGAACGTCCTGTGGTTGGAGGTCGGTGCGCAGGTGGCCGTCGGCCTGCGCCCGAGCGATGAGGCAGCGGATCGGCTCGAAGAGACGGGCGCGGACGCAGGCTACCCGATCGCGACCGTAACCCGTGCCGAGCATGACCTCGCGCATGCCGCGGTCGGCGGCGTGCAGTTCCGCCGTGCCGGTGAGGAACGCGGCCAGTCCCTGCCATGAGTCGGCATTCGCGGCGGCCCGCTCGGCCAGCGCCACGATCTCGTCGAGGCGGTCCTCGAACAATGCCTCGACCAACGCCTCCTTGGTGGGAAACCGGCGGTAGACGGTACCCACACCGAGACCCGCGTGATGGGCGACGTCGTCGAGGGTGACGGCCAGGCCGCGGGCGGCGAAGACCTCACGGGCCGCCACCAGCAGACGTTGCCGGTTGCGCTCGGCGTCGCGCCGCAGCGGGCGCTTCGCCGAGGTGCCGCCTGGTGAGGTCACGAGACGAAATGCTACCGGGGTAAACGGTGCAAATCGGCTGCACTGACCAGGGCGGAACCACTTCTCCGGGTCCTGTACCGTTCATGGTGGAAGTGGAGCACCTCCCTCCGCCTACCCTGGGGGATCCCGATGAGCACTGCCACGATGACTGCGCCCGGTGCGCGACGCCTGCCTCCCTCATCGTCGGGGCCGACCGCGCCGCCGGACCATCCGAATCCCCACCACGCGCGGCGGTGGCTGATCCTCGGGGTCATCGGCATCGCGCAGCTGATGGTGATCCTGGACGCGACGATCGTGAACATCGCGCTGCCCTCGGCGCAGCAGGACCTCGGCTTCGCTGATGCGAACCGGCAGTGGGTGGTGACCGCCTACGCGTTGCCGTTCGGCAGTTTGTTGCTGCTCGGGGGCAGGCTGTCTGACCTGTTCGGACGCAAGATGGCCTTCCTGATCGGCCTGGCCGGGTTCGCGATGGCCTCGGCCCTCGGTGGCGCCGCGGTCAACTTCCCGATGCTGGTGGGCGCCCGGGTAGCGCAGGGCATCTTCGGCGCGCTGCTCGCACCGGCCGCCCTGGCGCTGCTGACCACCACGTTCACCGAGGGCAAGGAACGGGGTAAGGCGTTCGGCATCTTCAGCGCGATCGCGGGCACCGGAGCGGCCACCGGCCTGCTACTCGGTGGGGTGCTCACCGACTACCTCGGCTGGCGCTGGTGCATGTACGTCAACCTCATCTTCGCCGGCGTCGCGTTCCTCGGCGCGGCCATCCTGTTGCATCATCAGCGCAGCGGCACGCGCCCCAAACTCGATGTGCCGGGAGCCCTGACCGGGTCGGCCGGCTTGTTCTGCATCGTCTTCGGCTTCGCCAACGCTGGAAGCCACTCGTGGAGCTCCCCGGCGGTGTGGGCTTACCTGGCCGGTGGCACGGTGCTACTCGCCGGGTTTGTCGTGCTCCAGAACCAGGTCGCGCACCCGCTGCTGCCGATGCGGGTGATCCTGGACCGCGACCGGGGCGGATCCTATCTGGCGGTGCTGCTGATCGGTGTCGGCATGTTCGGGATCTTCCTGTTCCTGACCTTCTACCTGCAGCAGAACCTGGGCTTCTCCCCCATTCGCACCGGCGTGGCCTTCCTGCCGATGGTCGCAGGCATCATGTTCTCGGCGATCAGCTCGACGGCCGTCCTGCTGCCCCGGTTCGGCGCCAAACCACTGGTCGCGACGGGGATGACCGTCGCCTCCGGTGGTCTGTTCGGGTTGTCCTACCTGCAGGTCACCAGTACCTACGCGGCAGGCGTCCTGCCGCAGCTGCTGGTCACCGGCCTCGGCCTCGGCCTGGCGATGGCTCCGGCGATCCAAACCGCCACCACGGGGGTGGCGCCCTCGGAGGCCGGCGTCGCCTCGGCCACCGTCAATACGATGCAACAGATCGGCGGCTCGGTGGGCACCGCGCTGCTGGCCACCATCGCGGCCAATGCGGCGAGCGACTACCTCACTGGCCGGACGCCGAGTCCGGCCATCCTCGCCGAAGCCGCGGTGCACAGCTACACCACCGCGTTCGCCTGGGGATCGGCATTCTTTCTCGCCGGCGCCGTGATCTGCGGCGTCATCCTGCGCCCTGGCGCCCCCCTCGCCATCGCACCACCCATCGTGGCGGACAGCACAGCGCCCAGCCCGTCGCCGGACGGCGCGGTGCCCAGCCGGTCGCCGGACGGCGCGGTGCCCAGTCCCGCCGGGCGGCCCACTCTCGGTATCCCGTCCGAGGCCGAGGCCGAACAGCTCCGCACTGTCATGCTCGGCTCCGTTCGGGCGTCGAATGGCTCACCACTGCACGGAGCTGCGCTCACCCTGATCGATGTCAACGGCAATCAGGTCGATCGGGCCCGCAGCACCGCCGAAGGAAGCTACCAGCTGGACGCCCCCGCTCCAGGCAACTACGTGCTGATCTGCACCGCTCCGCCCAACCAGCCTGCCGCCGAGCGGCTCATCCTCGGTCCCGACACCACCCGCCACGACCTCGTCATCGGCCCACTTCCCGCAGCGGCACATCCAGCCAGCGCGGACTGACACTCGTCACCGGCGCCCGAGCCGCGTGTGGGCGCGCACCTGGATGGGTACTCGCGAGACATGCCAGCACGCGACGAGATGCCTGACACCGTGCGCCGATCGGACGACAAGGCGCAACGCACCTGGGCCAAAGCGCACGACTCGGCGGTCGACAGCTACGGCGAAGGCGAGCGAACGCACCGGACTGCGTTCGCCACGCTCAAGCACACCCATGAGAAGGTCGGCGACCACTGGGAGCCCAAGGAGCAGGCAGGCCCGTCAGACGAGCAGGCCGCCCGTGGCACCGCAGACCGGGACGTACCGACCGCAGGCGGGGTGGACGCCAATGCCAGCAAGGAACACCTGCAGCAGGTTGCTGCCAAGCTGGACATCTCCAGGCGGTCGAAGATGGCCAAGGACGAGCTGGTGGATGCGATCCGCAAGGCCAACGACCGCCAAAGCGCGCAGGCCCGCGACAGGTCGTGATCAGCGCGTCTCCGCGACGCGCCGGTCGATTCGGTCGTCGTCGGTGCCCTGAGTACCTACGTTGCCCCAATCCTCCACCCAGGGCCAGACAGCACTCAGTGGCTGATTCATAGCAACGGAGAAAGCAGCGTGGACGGTACACGACTTCCGACGCCTCACCCGCCACCAGTGTGCTCGACCGTAGCAGTGCTTACAGCGTCCCCGCTTGTCGACGCTGTGTTGCTGCGCGAGTACGTACGCGGCACACACCAGCCGAGCGATGTCGTCGTCCGTGATCTCATCCATGTCGCAGTGGAGGAAACCTTCGAACCGTTCGGACAGTAAGCGGGCTTGGGTTTGCCAGACACTCACGGTCACGCAACCTTAGAGCGCAGCCATCGCCGCCCGACACGACGAATCTCAGCGAGATCAGTCCAGCCAATTGGTGATACCGGGATAGTCGCCAGGACTTCTATCTTCAGCGCCTCGTCCGGGTAGGTGTCCATCTGCTGACCAGTGAACATGTAGGCGATTGCGTCGCCGCGTTGCCAGCGGATCGTGCAGTTCAGATCGAAAATACGCCCACCCCGTCGGCCGATTCATCGGCATGGCTCCGCCGCGCTTCATGTGGCTGCGCCCCTCTTTCCACCCCGCGCTTCTTTAGCAGCCTGCCCAAGCATGTCGATCAGGCTATCTACCTGCGCGGGCTCGAAAATCGCTTCCGAGGTGAACGGTGAATCAACAGACACCACCCATACCTTGCCGTGACAGACCTCGACAATGACGGTGACGCGGGCATCTTGCCGCCCTTTTACCGCGAGCGTTCGCCGTGTTGTCATACAGCATCACCACCGATACCCTTGGAGCCTGTACTAGAACGCTGCTGCTCAACTCGTGCTCGGATTCGGCTCGCCAAACTAATGAGCTGATAGCCAGATGCAAGATGCAAGCTGCTCTACCACGGACAACGAATCGGTGAGGATGCCGACCGACGCCGTACGGATGCAGGCACCAGTCGCCGCCCACCTGGCACACCGCCAGCAACGTCCACTTGATGCCGTCATCGGTGCGCGTGCCCATCCCGACTAGCAGCCGACCGTGCTCGCTCGCACACTGCATCACGGCCAGCTCTGCTATGTCCCTCACCATAGTTAGCAACCGTGGCGTGACAATGACAGCGAGCTGTTTCTGAGCGGGGATACCGTGTTCCTGAGCTGAAACGCCCCCCGGATGGGTTACACCGGCAGACCGGCCCGGTGGGCCAGTCCCCGCAGCTCCATACCTACGGCGTCCCGGCGCGCGCCTGGCAACAACGTGGCGATTGCCTCGCGGACCAGCGGGTCCCGGCGCACCTTGGTGGGGAAGATGTCCTCCGCGGTGCGCAGCGCCAGCACCGCGTCGTCACGGTGTTCCCGCAGGCGGGCCAGTGCCCGGCCGTATTCCGTCCAGTACTGGGCACGGCCGACCGGTAGCGGATGGCGCTCGGGTTGGACGTCCTGAGCGATGCTCACGGCCCGGTCGGGCTCGCCTGCTTCGAGCGCAACCCAGATCCGTACTATCCCCGCGTCGACCGACCCGAACACGAACCGATCAGTCCCTGCGTCGGTCGGCCCGGGTACTGGTGCCAGATAGTCCACATCGAACCGCCCGGCTATCTCGGCAGCAGCGTCCATCGGCGCGGCCGCATCGCCCGGACGGCCACCCAGCACGGCGGCCAGGGCGTGACACACGGTGGCCACGGCCACGAACCCTGCGGTATCGGCAGCTACCGGCGGGAAGGTGAGCGATTCGAGCCTCGCTCGGCTCGGCTCGAACGCGCCACCGGCCAGCAAAACGTCGGCCACGCTGAACCCGGCCACGGCCAGAGTGCTGACCTCATCGCGCTCCTGGGCCACGCGCAGTGTGAGGAAGACGGCTCGCCGGATCAGGTCATCGGGCGCGGCCGCGTGAACCAGCCACATGCGGGTGACGTGCGTATGCAGGTAGACGGCCAGGTCCAGCACCTCGCCGTGGTTCGCGCCGGTGGCCAGCGTGGTGTGCAGGTTCCGGATCAGCCCCGGCAGTGCGGTGGCGACCTCGGCGAACTGGCAGGCCCGCCGCTGCTGGTGGATCTGGGCCACTTGGTCCCGCAGTGCCGAGACGGGCAGCACGATCCCACCGGGGTAGCCGGCCTCGATCGCGTCCAGCGCCAGCCGCACGGCCTCGGTGGTGGAATCGGTGTGCCCGTTAGCCGGTGCGGGTACCGGCTGCTTGGTCAGCTCGCTCGGCGCAACCTCCAGCGCGCCCGCCAGCCGCACGATCTCCGAGAGGGTCACCGCACGCTCACCGTGCTCGATCCGGTGCAGAGTCGACGCGCTCATCCCAGCCAGCCCGGCGATCACCCGCAGCGACTTGCCCCGGGCGTCACGGATCCGCTGGATCTGCCAGCCGATCGCCCGCGCCTCGTCATCGTCGCCCATCGAGCACCACTCCAACCACCGAGAAAAGGCCCCCACCGATTGCCCCCGGGGGAGCGACCCCAAGGCAGAACACCTCGGTGAGAGCGTGCACCCGTCAGGCTACGGGGACCACCTGACCAAGCAACTCGCGGTACGCGGCACCGACCGACTCACAGCTTGACACCTCACGGCTGGCGGGCGGGCACGTACTCGAACCCGACCACGAGCCAGCCATCGACATCAAGGTGAAACAGCACGGCCTGAGGAGCGACCCCGACCGCGAGCTGCCCGGCGGTGATCTCGTTCCGCAGCCACCGCATCTGGCGGCTGACGCCGTTTGACACCCTTGAGGAACACCGGCTGCCAGTGCCGGTCACGCAGGAAGATGGCGATGTCGCTGTGCTGTCCGTCGGTGATGTCCGTGGTGCCGGCTACGGGCCAGTGGTGGTGCACATCAGCAGGAGATCACGAGCCGGATGTGCCGCTTGTCGATGACTAGCCCGTTGGGCAGTTCCTCGTCTGGGATGCCTGCCGGGGATGCGGTGATGAGGGGCTGGGCTATGCGGTCGTGGTCCCATGCGCGGATCTGCTCGCAGAGGCGGTCGGAGAGCTGTAGGCCGGCGGGGCCGTGGCCGATCGCTCCCAGTTCCCATCGGCGTTCGGTGGCGTCTTGGTCGATGCGGCGCTGGGTGAAGTAGGCCAGTGAGTCGTCTTCGACCAGAGCGGGGCTGCGCGAGGGGATCACGGGGGTGCACAGGCCGGTGTCGACGGCGGCGGGGTCGGCGGCGATGCGGCAGGCTCCCGGCTCGGTGCCGGTCAGGCGGAGCCATACGCCGTCGAAGGGGTCGTAGGCGCCGACTGTGGCGCTCGACCATACGACCGTCGTGGGCCGGTCGAGGACCCCAGTCAGAGTGGCTGGGTCGAGAGGCTGGTCGGTGTCCCAGTACAGGGCGACGTGGCCGTCGGGGTCGAGGTGGCCGGTACGCTCCCCATCCTCGCCGATCATGGGGACAAAGCCGCACAGCTGCACCGAGTCCGACCGCAGCCAATCGCCGTCGCGGATGAAGGCGACGCTGCGGGTCTGGCCCCTCCAGCGCAGCGGCACCACGAGCCGGCCGCCGGGGGCGAGCTGGGTCCACCAGGCAGGCGGAAGGTCCCACGCCCCCACGGTGACGATGATCCTGTCGTAGGGGGCGTGCTCTTCCGCGCCGAGCGCCCCATCCCTCGTGATCACGCGCACGCGGCGGTATCCGGTCACCTCCAGCCCCTGGCGAGCCTGTGCGGCCACCTCCAGGTCAATGTCGACGGTGCTGACCTGCCCGGACGGCCCCGCCAGATGGGCCAGGAGGGCGGCATTGTAGCCGGTTCCGGCCCCGATCTCCAGGATTCGATCACCGCGACGTACGTCCAGCTGGTCGAGCATCATGGCGACCACGGTGGGAACGGATGCGCAGCTGAGGGCCGCGCCATCACAGGCGCGTTTGGTGATCACAGCGATGTCAGCGTATGCGTCCTCGACCGTGGCTGCGGGGACGAAGCGATGGCGGGGAACCTCCCGCAGGGCCGCCTCAACCAAGCCGCAGCGGGCATAGCCAGCTTTCACGATCTGGTCGACCATACTCGCGCGAAGTGCCTCGGGCGGGGTACCGGTGGTGGTGGTGTTCATAGTGTCCTTCCATGAAGGCGACGGGAGGGCCATAACTCGTTGATCTCGTGTGTGCGGGTGGTCGTGGCCGGTGTCAGCCGTCCAGGAGCAAGCAGGCATCCCACCGGGTGAAGGGCGGACGGTTCGCTTTGGTGGTGTGCTGGACCAGCCGCACGCCTGCAATGCCTTCCAGCAGTCCATCGTGGGCTAGTGGTCCGTGCTGATGCAGGTGCTGTTCCAGGCGGGTGTGCAGGCGTGGCAGGTGGCCAGCGAGTTCACTGTCACTTCCGGCGTCGGCAGCCGCCCGCCAGGTGGTTTGTACAAGTCCAGCCCAGCCGTGGCACAGCGAGGCATCGCTAAGCTGGGACAGCTGTCTCTCGTCGGCCACGCATCGGGCCAGGGCTTGTTCGGCTCGCCGCTGACGTTGCAGGTCGGCGAGGGCCAGGGCAGCGAGCTGCTTGGCACGCGCGAGGCCCGGGGTTCCGTAGCACCACGACGGCCGCTGCGGGCCGGCCTGGTGGACGGTTCGGGTCCACCATTCGGCCCGAGAGATCATTCCTGGCCACCACGCACGTGATCCGGTACCGCAGCGCCATTGATCCAGCCAGGCGCAGATCCGGCCGATCGTGTCCGCCTGTCCGGTCACGGTGATGCCGCGTCTCATCGCGGTCGACAGCAGCGCCAGCGGCCCGGCGATGCCGTGGGCCATGCCGAGGTCGCCGTGGCCGCCCGGCCAGCGGTGCGCGGGCTGGTTGCCGGGGCCGTCGCCGGACCACCATCCAGGCAGCATCTCACCGTCGGTCTTCAGGGGTTGGGCGAGACGCACGAGGTAGGTCAGGACGTCCCGCAGTAGGTCGCCCCCGCCGTGGCGGTGCAGCAGATGCACGGCGATCCCGGTCAGGCCGCTGATGAGATCGAACTCCCGCGGCGCAGGCTGTTGCCCGCGGTCGATGCGCTCGTGTGCTCGTTCCAGACGGTGTCGGGTGAGCGTGGTGATGTGGTCGTCGAGGGTGCCCAGCGCGGGTGCGTAGGCGGGCTGTTCTGCCGCATGGAGGGTGAAGGCGACGGCCGGGACACCTCGGTAGAGGCCGCAGGCGTCGGGCTGTGCGGTCACCGGGCTGCGGGTCATGGCGGATGCCCACTCGTGGGCGGTGTCCCACCGGCCGGTGCCGGTGCGGGCGTGCTCGATGTAGAGCAGGGCGATCCCAGCGGCACCGGTGGACAGGGACTGGCCCCACCCAGGTGCGGGATCGTGGCGCGGTGGCGCCACATTCTCGGTCTGGGTCAACGGTCGTTTCCTCCCCGTTGCGCTGTCCAGGCGAGAGCTGCCTGCCGGGCCAGCCGGCGGCAGATCTTCTCCCCGTCCCGGTCGAGACCGAGCGCTCGGTTGTGATGCATATGCAGCAGTGATTCCAGGACGGCACCAGTATCGGCATCCGCAGACAGCTGGGTGCGGTAGGAGGCCAGGGCGGCGGCGCGAGCCTGCCACCCCTCGGCGACCTCTCCCTCCCAGCCGGGCAGATTCCGCAGCATGGTGCTCCGGGCGAGGCGTACCACCTGGTCCGCTACGGTCCGGTCGACAGCGGTTCCCGCGGGCGCGGGGCGGGCGGCCAGCCACTCCATCGTGCTGGTGAGGCTTCCGAGGAACCCATGGACGGTGCCCACCATGTTCAGCGCCGCCAGGGCGCTGGGGTCAATGACACTGGCGGCCAGGTGCCGAAGCTGGACGGATACCACCCGCGAGTCGGCTGCGAAGACCTCCTCAGCCGTATCCATGGCCGCACCGTGCCCGTAACGGCCGGTCTCGGGGTGATAGGTGTCGAAGACCAGCCGTCCGGCCACACCGTCGTGTCGCAGACGCTGTGCCCAGGTCCCGACCGCAGCCATACACCGTCCGTAGTGTTCGCGGTCCGGCGTGCGGATGCGCAGCCGGAGATGGTCGGTCTCGTGGGGGCTGCGGTAGCGCACGAACCAGAACAAGGGCTCGCCTTCGAGTGTGGCCAGGAGCGCAGGCAGCCGCTCGCCGATGATCTCGTCGAGCAGCTCGGGGTGAGTGTGGATCTTCGCGTAGAGCCATGCGGCATCCGGGGAACCCGGCAGTTGACCATGGCCGCTGTTGGTCAGCACGGGACGAGGAGCCGCGAGCGGGGAAGGCGCGGCAGGGCGCATCGTGGCGAGGGGTAGAGCGATCTCGTGGGCATGGCCGTCAATCCACCCGAAGTCGGCAACTCCCGCAGCCGCTTCGATGAAGGTCGCGTGCCCGTGACGCTTCACGTGGGCGTGCAGGATTGCGGCGTGAGCAGGCTCGTCCGGAGTGAGGCGCAGGGACCGGTCAGCGTCGCGCAGCTCAACCGTGTCGGGGCACTGCCAGCGGCTGCGCCACCGGTCGAGAGCCTGATGCCATCTGTCCTGGCCGGCCTCATCGGGAGGCAGATCGTTGGCGGTAAGTCGCCATCTGGCAGGTGAGAGGATGGCGCGCCGGTAGCGCACCCGCGGCAGAAATGGCAGCCGCTGGGCGTGCGGTCCCCAGTCGAACTCGTGCCACGCAGCGCCGAGGGCACGGGAGAGGTGGGCTAGGAACCGCGCCAGCGGCGGGGGCTGCTTGTCCAGCGCCAGCGCGTGAAACACCTGCGGCTCGATCACCCGCTGGCGAGAGATGCTGACCAAGTACAGGCAGTCGCGGGTTGCGGTGACGGCCAGATCATCCAGCGCAACGGTGGCCTCGTCGTAGCCGCGGTGTTCTCCGAGGGAGAGGACGTGCGGCAGGTACGCCGGGACGCGGCAGACGTTCTCGGCGTGGGGGTAGACCGGCGGGAAGGACAGCTGAACCGGCAAGGCTCCTTCGGTAGCGACGGGCACAGCGCGGTACACCTTCTCCAGGCCGGAACCCGTGGCAATCGTGGTGAAGCGCGAGGTCAAGGTGCCGGCCGAGCGGGCGGGGGCGACGGTAAGGGTGTACTCTCCGCGTTCCAGCGCCTGGGTGCTGGTGGCGTGGATGCGGGCGGCCAGCTCCACGTGAGGCGAAATGGACCGCTCGGTGAACGGGTCGCCGACGGTCAACGCCTGGATGGTCTCCTCGACGAGGGTGATCTCTCTACTGCCGTCTGCCACTGCTTGCCAGGCCAACACCAGCAGCGTCTCGTCACGCTCCGACGGGTCACCCGAGGGCGAGGGCAGGACGCTGCCGGGATATCCGGCGGGGAAGCCGAGACCGGCATCGGGATCAACGACGTCGGCGAGCGGTACCAGGGTGCCGGTGCCGTACCGCTCGCAGAACGCGGTATAGAAATCGCGCCATGGTGCCTCGCCGGTCGGCTGACGGGTCAGGCGCACGAGCGTGCTGGCTGCCCATTCCATCTCGTGGGCAACATGAACGGGCAGGCGCACGTCGCAGTCGAGGCGCAGATCCACGGCCAGTGGGGTGCGGCCGGCGTGGGAGAGTTCGCGCATCTGCCGCGTGATCGAGGCGCGCGAGCGGGCCTGCCCGGCACCGATCGTGCTCTCCTGGTTGTGGCGGTGCACCTCGGCCCGGATGACCTCCAGGTCACGCAGCAGCGACGCGACGGGCGCCACGGCGTCGGCCCCCGCCTCGCGGAGGCGGTCGACAAGATGGTCGAGAGGGTCGGTGACCGTCAACGGGGCGCGCAAGCAGGTGATCAGGAACCCCTGCTGCACAAGGTCGGTGAGCATGCCGCAGACCGTCGACTGGCCAGCCTCGGGGAAGGTCTCGGCAAGTTTGTCAGCCAGGGCACCGAATCGGATGGGGGATGCCGACGCGTCCCGGACCACGTGGACTGCGCTCGTGTAGCGGATGCTCACCCTGTTCGGACCGTGCGGTGCTTCGAGCCGCCCGCCACGCTGGGTAGCGAGGTTGGTGAACACCACGTCGAGCCGCTCCAGCAGATCGGGATATACCTCCAGGCGTTCGATGACATCGGCCAACCACTGAGTGTCGATGCGGAACATAGGCCAATGGCCGGCACCCCAGCGCGCCTGGGCCGCTGGCCCCACGGACACCGGGGCCACACCCGCGAATAGACCGAAGGGGGTGTGGCGACCGGTGGCGCGCAGGAGATAGCGGACCGTGGCCACAGTGGCGCGACGTACCTGCTTAGCTCGCACGGTACGGTCGGCGCGAATGGCGTCGATGCGGTCAGCGAGGCCGGGACTGGCCTGTCGGATAGCGTCGACGAGGTCGGGTCGGGACCACACCTGGTGCAGCCATACGCGACACGCCTCCGTATCGGACGGGTCAGGCCATCGGCCGGGGACGTCGCTCAGCGGCGCTGCCGCGGCTCGCAGCAGTGCGACGCCGCCGTGTCGGTAGAGCGGCTTCCTGCCGACGGTGTGCATCCAGTCCTCCGGCCGCAGGGGATTTGAAGAGAGGGGGCCGGGGATCACTCCCCGGCCCCGGCGGGAAAGGCAAACTCACGCGTTGCTGTTGCAGGCAGAGGCGCAGGTCGGGGCGCACCCGTCGTCGGTGCCGCAGGGAGCGGGCGCATTGCCAGGACTGACATCGGTGACGACGCGCACGTCGAGCGCAAAGGCGTCCACGGTGTTCTCAGTGCCGGTTGCGTTCATGATTCCCTCTTCCTCACTTTCCGGATAGATCCTTACCTAGCCCACCCCGAAGACGTGATGGAGACAACGCCCGGGGCGAGAGCCTGTTGTGTGATCTCGATGCGGGCTTTACCGAACCTTCTCCAGCCGCCGAAACGGCGGGACGGAACAGCGCTGGCCGACCCCCGCACCAGCAGAATCGCCCCCTCCCGCTTGACATGACCAGTACGCAAGTGCCGCGAATCGTGGCGAAGCCAGCCCACCCCCGTCGCGCCGGAGTCAGCTTCACACCGGCGCCGCCTGCACGCGTGTCAGGCGGCAGGTGATCTTTTTGCCCAGCGGGGTGCGGGCCAGGGCCCAGCCCGGTGCCAGGACATCGAGGATCCGCAGCCCCCATCCCGACTCGCTGGCCGCGCCGTCCGGTGCCGCCGCCGTCCGCTGGGGCAGAGCATGGCCTGGTACGGGTCGTGGACTGCGACCAGCACCACGAAATAGGCGAGAGCCAGGATGACCCGGCCACGGCTCCTCCGCTCACGATCCCCGATCGTAGTGGATCAGCAACGGCACGTGTTGCTGCGCTGAAACGCTCTCCGGATGGGCTACACCGGCAGGCCGGGCCCGGTGGGCCAGCCCCCGCAACTCCGTGCCGATGGCGTTCGGCGTACGCCCGGGAGCAACGTGGCGATGGCGTCGGGGACCATCGGATTCCCGGCGCACCTTGACGGGGAAGATGTCTTCGGCCGTGCGCGGCGCTCGCACCGCGTCGTCGTGGCGCCCCGCAGCGGGACAGGGCACGCCCGTAGAACATCCAGGCGCACCGCCTCGGTGGTGGAGTCAGTGTGCCCGTTGGCCGGTGCGGGTACCGGCAGGCTGGTCAGCTCGCTTGGGGCGATCTGCAGGGCCTTCGCGAGCCACGCGATCTCCGAGAGGATCACCGCATGCTCGCCGTCCTCGATCCGGTGCAGGGCGAGGCGCTCATCCCGGCGAGTCCGGCGATCATCCGCAACGACGTGCCCCGGACGTCGCGGATCCGCCGCACCCGCCAGCCGATCGTGCGCGCTGCCGCTACGTCCTGCGCGTCCAATGTGGCACCTTCGTTCACCGGGGATTGGGCCCTCACCCGTGCTCCGGGGCCGTCGTCTCGGGGCGCTACGCTGGGTGAGGGTGCGCTCACCAGCGCTACTGGCCGGCTGTCCGGATCCGGTGGTGTGTCGAGGTGGCCGGGGTGGTGGGTGCTGGTCTCCGCCGAGGCGTCCGGTCAGCTCCTGGGCGAGTCCGGCGGCGGAACCGCCCCCCATTGCCGGACGCTCTGAGCACGCCACACCTCGACCCCGCGACCACCAAGCTCAGCGTGACTGCGCGCCGATGGTGATGGGCAGTTCCTGCCGCTCGCCGTCGCGCACCACGGTGAGGCCTACCTGCTGGCCTGGTTCAGTGTCGCGCAGCACGCCGAGGACGTCCTCGATGCTGGCCACCGGCCGGTCGGCCACAGCCACGATGACGTCACCTTGCCGTACCCCTGCGGTGCGGGCCGGCCCGCCGGGCTCGACGCCGAGGACCAGCACGCCTGCGTCCACGCCGACGTCGAGTGCCTGGGCGATCTGTGGGGTCAGCCGCCCGAGCGAGACGCCGAGGTAGGGATGGGTGGCGGTGCCGTCGGCGAGCAGTTGCTCGGCGATGTCCACTGCGGTGGCCGCCGGGATCGCGAACCCGAGGGACACCGCGCCCGCGGCGGGCGGGATGTACGCCTCGTTGATGCCGATCACCCGGCCGGCGGCGTCGAGCAGCGCACCACCGGAGTTGCCCGGTGAGATCGGCGCGTCGGTCTGGATGAGGTCCACCAGGGCTCGAGTCTGTGCCGCGGACCCCGGGATCGCGCGGTTCAGCCCGGACACGATGCCTGCGGTGACGGAGTTCTCGAAACCGAGCGGGCTGCCCATCGCGAGCACCACCTCGCCGGGGCGGGGCAGTGGGGTGCGGTACTCCGGTACCGGCAGGCCGGTCCGCTCGGTCCGCACCACGGCCAGGTCTGTCACCACATCAGTGGCCAGCACCCTGCCGGGCGACGATGTGCCATCGGCGTACTCGATGACCACCGCGCGCGCGTCGGCGACCACATGCTGGTTGGTCAGCACGACGTCCGGCCGGAACACCACCCCGCTGCCGAGGCCGCCGTCCGTGCGGACCGTCACCACGCTGGGTGTCAGCCGCTGGACCACGTCCGCGTAGCCGGCGCTGGCCGGCGGGGCGGTGGGGGCCGCCGGAGCGAGCACACCAGGTGGTGCGCTGGCGTCCTGGGCCGTGAGCGCTGTGCAGGCGGTGAGCCCGCTCAGCAGAACGCACAGCGCGGCAACCGCAGCCGAGGAAGATGTCCGCACACTGTAGAGGATCTACCCCCACCGCTGTTCGGGCAACGTCGCCACTGGCTCGGCGAACCGGATGTGTGACAAACCGTCCCCCCGGGTAACCCACCGCAGTGACAGCACTGACCCGGCCCATATCGACGATGAAGGTGACCACTCGAATGCGTACCGTCCGACACGCCACCGCCACAGTGCTCGCGGCCTGCGCCGCCGCGGCCCTGACCGGACCGTTCGCGGGGGTGGCGAGCGCCCAGGCACCCTGTGGGAACTCAGCGGAGGCCTGCATCGACCTGTCCGACAGCCAGGCGTGGCTGATGGACGACGGTGCTATCAGCTACGGGCCGGTGCCGATCTCGTCCGGCAAACCCGGTTACGAGACCCCGCCCGGGGTGTTCGAGGTTACCTATAAGGACAGGGACCACCGGAGCAGCATCTACTACAACGCGCCCATGCCGTATTCGGTGTTCTTCAACGGCGGCATCGCGTTTCACGAGGGCGATGTGCAGGAGCAATCGCACGGCTGTGTCCGCCTCACCCACGAGGCAGCCAAGACCTTCTACGCTGACCTGCAGCCGGGCGACGTCGTCGAGGTGACGCCATAGATCATAGCTGCTCCAGAGCGTGCGGCGGCGAACATCAGCCAGCTACGGACCAACGAGCCGGTCGTCGAACGCTGAGTGGATTGGAGATCAGAGATGGCAGAAGCTGCTTACGAAGTGCTGATTGAAGGACGAGCCCACCCTTGGCACACGGACACGATCTCGGTAGCCGACATTCGTGCGCTTGGCAACTTTCCCGCGGACGCCCCTGTCGTGGAGGAAGATCTGCGCGACGGCACCGAACGGGTCCTGCCCGAAGACGAAGTTCTCCGTCCCGGCAAGCTGGAAGCGGGCAAGCGGGCGACCAAGCGGGTCAACTTCAGACCAGAGTGATCGGGCAGACACCGAACGCCGGGGGCGACCGAGGTTGCTACTCCCCGTATGCGGGGTAGGAACGAGAGCAGCACCATGAGCACTCCTCTTGCGCCGCCCAATGCCCGCCCAGGCCGCCACGGAGGCTCAATGGAATGTGGTCGCGGAGTGCGAGAGCGGCGGTAATTGGTCCACCAACACCGGCAACGGGTATTACGGTGGATTGCAGTTCAGCGATGCAACCTGGGACAGCTACGGTGGCGAGAAGTACGCGGCTACGGCCGACGAAGCCACCCGGGCGCAGCAGATCGAAATCGCCGAGAAAGTGCTCGCCGGGCAAGGATGGGGCGCTTGGCCCACCTGCTCCGAGCAGGCCGACATCACCTGACGACAGTCCGGCCAGGGTCGCCTCACACAGGTGGGTCACCCGTACCCTGCCATGCGGGCGACTGCGGCGAGTACCCGCCGGGCTGGGGACGGCGAACCCAGCCCGGCTAGTCAGCAGCAACGGCATGGCCGTCGTCTCGCTGGGTGGCCGTTCGGAGTAACATGCTCGCTCCGGTGGGATCGATCTGAGGGCTGGACGACGGTGTGCCACGGCTCCCCGGCCGTCCCCCGCGATGACCGGAGATCACGACAGGCGGAACCGCCGGAGGTGGACGTGACCGCAGGAATGGCATCCCGCGGTGTCGAGCCGCAGCGCGAGGGGTGGCTGTTCACCGGCCGCCGCGCGGTGTTGCAGCGCATCGTGAGCTGGATGCGGGACGACACTCCCGGCGCCCTCGTGGTGATCGGGTCGGCGGGGTGCGGCAAGTCGGCCGTGGTGGAGCACATCGCCGCGCTGTCCGACCCCACTCAACGGGAGGAGCTGCTCGCGGATGCCCCGCTCGAGCCGGAGGACCCGGACCCGGGTGTCGGCACCGTCGATGCGTCGGTACACCTGCGCGGCATGGGCGAGCGGGAACTCGCGGTCGCGCTGGCCGAGCAGCTCGGTTTGCCCGTGCCGCAGGCAGGCTGGCAACTGATCGCCGACATCGCGAGGATGAAGTCCCCGCCCACCCTGGTGCTCGACGGGTTGGACGACGCGATTCCCGAGCACATCGACAAGATCGCGACCGAACTGCTGATCGCGCTCGGCACGGTGGCACGGGTGCTGCTCGCGACCCAGCAACAGGAGTTCATGCTGTACGGGCCTCCCACCGGAGAGTCGCGCATCGTCGGGCTGCAGGAGATGTTCGGACGTGACGTGCCGGTGGTCGATCTCGATGCCGAGGCGGACACCCCGGACGACATCGAGCAGTACGTGGCGAGGCGGCTGTGCGCCGGAGGGCGTGGCGAACTCGCGGAGCTGGTGGCCCCGGCCATTGCCGGCAGGGCCACCGAACTCGGCGGGTTTCTCTACGCCCAGGTCATGACCTCCCAGATCGTGCGGCAGGTCATCGACGTGAACACGCAGGGCTGGCAGCGGCAGCTCGCGACGACGGTCGGCGGGGCGCTGGACCACGAGCTCTCCAGCGGTGCGGCCCGGGTTCGCGACGGCATCGAGATTCCCGGCGCGGCCCGGGACCTGTTGCGTGGGCTCGCCTGGAGCCTGGGTCGGGGCATGCCACGGGTCGTCTGGGAGGCTGCGGCCACCGCGCTGAGCCCGGACGGTGTCGACTACCATGGCGCCGACCTGGACTGGCTGCTCGAGCAGTACGGGTGTCTGGTCATCGAGGACGAGCAGGACGGCGAGGCCGTCTACCGGCTGTGCCGGCAGGAGCTCGTCGAGTATCTCATCGGGTCGCCGCTGCCCATTCCCGGTACTCCGGCGGCCCAGGCGCTGGCCGAAGCGCTGGTGTCCCTCGCCGAGGCGAAGCCCCCGGCGGACGGCGAACCGGACCGGCGCAACCCGTACCTGCGGCGTCACCTGGCGCGGCACGCCTCGATCGCCGGGACGTCCGGGGTGGACGCCCTGTACCGGCTGGTCGAGGGCAAGCCTGAGGCATACCTGCCCGAGCTCGCGATGTCAGTGCACCAGCTCGCCACCAAGCTGGCCGAGATCGGGCAGCACGAGATCGCGCTGGCTCCCGCCCGGCAGGCCGTCGAGACCTACCGGGTGCTGACCGAGGCCAACCCCACGCTCTACCTGCCCTTCCTCGCGATGGGCCTGAACGACTTCGCCGTCTACCTGTCCGCGATCGGACGGCGCCGGCCGGCCCTGGCTCCCGGCGCGGAGGCCGTCGACACCTTCCGCATGTTGACCGAGACCGACCCGGCCGCCTACCTGCCCCACCTCGTCACCTCGCTGAACAACCTCGCCGGTCACCTCGCCGGACTCGACCAGATCTCCGATGCGGTCGATGTCTACACCACCTGCGTCGATGCCTTCGCCGAGTCGCCGGGCATCCGAGACGCGCTGATCATCGAGCGCGCCGGGTTCCACGTCAGGCACGGTGACCCGCCGACCGGGCTTCGCGAGCTCGCCACCCTGCTCGCGTCGGAGGAGACCGACACCCCGGACGCCATCGTGCTCGCGGCCCGCAACGCGCTACGCGGGCATCGAAGCCGCAACGCACTCGACGTCGACCACGCCTGGTGGACCGTCAACCGGACCGGACCGCCGGACTGGCTGAGCCTCACTCCGGAGCAGATCGGCATCGTGGTCGAGTGGATCGTGGCACCGACCTGGAGGCAGTCGAAGAGCTACCTCGCGGCGCATGAAAAGGAGCTGCTGGCGGATTCGGCCTTCGTCGCGCTCGAGGAGCTGCTCCTGCTCGTCGCACCGCGGGCCGAACGGCACCTGGACCTTCTCGACGAGGTGATGGCGGTCGGCATCGACTCGGCATACCAGCCGCTGCTACTCGAGGACCTGGTGGCGGACTGGATCAGCGTGGAGAGCTGGCAGGACTCGCGGTCCTTCGCCGAGGAGCACGCCTCCGAGCTGGTCACCCCAGAGGCCGAGATCGCGCTGATCAGGCTCGGACATGCGACGGCCACCGTGGTGCACCTCGCGGTGCTCGGCCTCGCCAGGCAGGACGGCCTGGAGGCCGCCTACGGCTGCGTGACCGACCGCCAGCTCGCGGCCGACCGAATGCGCCGCGCGCTCGCCGAGGCGGAGTCCGACACCATCGCCCAGCTGGCCCTGCTCGAGGGGCGGGTCTTCGGCGAGTCGTTCGCCGCTGCCGCACATCTCGCCGTCGCCAGTTCGCTGGCCGGTGAGCCGATGTGCGACACGACCCGGCTGGAGGAGCTCGCCGAGCAGGCCGACGTGGCCGAGCGGCAGCGGGTGGCCGCCGAGATCGCCGAGCTCATCGGGCGGGTCCGGGAGCACGCCGGGCGGCTCGGCTCCCTGCCCGAGATCCTGCGCCGGCTCACCCCGACCTGAGCTCGGCCCCCACGGATCTCACCGACGACGTTCCGCCGCAGCCGCGGGCGGCCTGCCGCACCTCTGGCGGGTCGTCCAGCGCCTCGTGGTACTCGGGGAATCACGACTGCGCTCGTCTCCTGATGGTGACTAGCAGCACGATAATGGCAACAACTACCCCGGTCAGGGCCCCTACCATTCCCTCGGCACTCTTGAGCAGGGACGTCGTGCGATCGAATCCTTCTGCCACCCACTGATCTGGAGGAACTGAGACGTCGACCATAATCCGGTATACTTGCGTGGTAGCCTCTACGTCTGGATGTCGGAGAGGATTCCCCGACTCATCTTCCAACGAAATAACGGGTCGAACCGCCAACACTAACTCGCTGTTGCCGCCCCGCCTGGGCGTCACGGACCATGTCCAGCGCGCGGTTGGACTGGTGAGCAGAGACTCCGATTGCCAACCCTGCTCCTGGATGTCGAACTCCGCTTCGGCAGCCCGCAGTTCCGCCTCGATCACACACGAGACCCGCACGCGACTACTAGCGATAGCCTCTTTGGGTTTCAAAATCCTCTGAGGTGGAAGTTCGGTGCGGAGCGTGACCGCCGCCTCAATTGTCTGGCTGTTCCCACGCCGCATGCGCTCAATGCGATTGTAAACAATGTTGGCTTCCTCGAAGGCCCGATTCAAGCGCTGACACTTTTCGATGTAATCCTTGAGACCGGGCACCTCCTCAGGTGAGTAGTAATCAGGTGGTCGTTCTTCTGGTGGCTCTCCCGGGGGTGGCTCTCCCGGGGGTGGCTCTCCCGGCGTTGGCTCTCCCGGGGGTGGCTCTCCCGGCGTTGGCTCTCCTGGCGTTGGCTCTCCCGGGGGTGGCTCTCCCGGGGGTGGCTCTCCCGGGGGTGACTCTCCCGGGGGTGGCTCTCCCGGCGGTGACTCTTCTGTTGGTGTATCGTCCGGTACCGCATCCGCGGCAACCGTAAAGCTTGTTGCCCCTCGTCTCGTTAAACCGCGGCACGTACTGTCGCTGGTAACCGTGTGCTTCCCAGGCGTGGCTTCGGGCACGGGGAACGTGAGCGAGATATTGCCGCCGTCGTCTGCCGTGCCTGTCACGAGCCGCGTCCTGCCATCCCACCGCAACGTGACCGACCCCGACTTGCAGTAGCCCTTGCCGCTAGCTGTGACCGTCGTGCCAGGTGGGCCTTCGGACGGCGTTAAGAGCAGACTGGGAGCCAGCCGAGCAGACTTGTCGGCAGGCAGGGCGAGGCCGTGAGCCTGCAAACCTAGGAGCAGGACACCCACGGACGCGACGAGAACGATGCGCCAACGCACCAACATTGGCAAGTCCCGCAACCCCACCCTGTTGATGGTAGTACCGGTCACTTGGTCTTAATACGAGGTTTCCCAGAGCTGCGGGCGCAGACTGGGGTGTCTGGCACGATGCTGCATCCGAAGGGAGGCGAGGCGATGACGGTCGTGAACAACGCGGTGTACGCCGACGGCCAGCGCTGCGAGGCTCCCGAGTCGCTGGAGACCACCTACGAGCTGCTCCGGGAGCACAGTGCCGACGGCAGCCCCTGCCTGGCCTGGATCGGGCTCTATCGGCCGGACGAGGGGGAGATCGCCTCGGTGGCCGCCGAGTTCGGGCTGCACGAGCTGGCCGTCGAGGACGCGGTGCACGCCCATCAGCGGCCGAAGCTGGAACACTACGGCGACACCCTGTTCGTGGTGCTGCGCCCGGCCCGTTACGTGGACCCCATCGAGGTGGTCGAGGTCGGTGAGCTGCACGTCTTCATCGGTGCGGACTTCGTGGTCACCGTCCGGCATGCCGCCGAGCCCGACCTGACCGAGGTCCGCAGGCGCCTGGAGGCCGAGCCTGAGTTGCTGAAGGTGGGGCCGCTGGCGGTGCTCTACGCGATCCTGGACCGGATCGTGGACGATTACCAACCCGTGCTGCAAGGACTGCGCAACGACATCGACGAGATCGAGGACCAGGTGTTTCGCGGTGAGCCAGCCGTCTCCCGGCGGATCTACCAGCTGTCCCGAGAAGTGATCGAATTCCAGCGCGCCTGCGAACCGCTGCTCGACGTGCTGGCAGCACTGATCAACGGGATCGACGAGAAACCGCTGGACGTCGAGTTGCAGCGGCAGCTTCGCGATGTGCAGGACCACGCCGTCCATGTAGTGGAGCGGGTGGAAGCCTTCCGCGAACTGCTCGGCAACATCCTCACCGTCAACTCCACCATGGTCGCGCAACGGCAGAGCGAGCAGGCCACCATGCTCACCGAAGCCAGCCTGGCCCAGAACGAGCAGGTCAAGCGGATCTCCTCGTGGGCAGCGATCATCTTTGCGCCGAGCATCGTCGGCACCGTCTACGGGATGAACTTCACCCACATGCCCGAGCTGAACTGGGCCTGGGGTTACCCCATGGCGGTCGGCCTGATGTTGCTCGTCGCCGTGCTGCTCTACCTGCTGTTCCGGCGCCGCGGCTGGCTCTAGCGAGCGGTTACCCGCTGGAAGCGGGGTGCACCACGCAGTCAGGGCCCGGGAAGACCAGCCGTTCATGGCCGTCGTCGAACTTCACGAGGAACGGCGGCTGGCCGTCCGGCCCCCGTACCTCCACCACGTCACCCATCCGGTCTGGCCGGTCAACAGTGCGGCCATGCACGCATAGGCGGTCGCCGATAGTCGCTCGCATGATGGATCACCTCGCTGGTGCAGGTTCGGTGTCGTTGCCACCTAGTCTGACGCTAGGCCGGTAGGCGCTCCTGCTCAACCCCGTCCAGCCGGTCGACACCCCCGGACCGTCCGGGCTGCAGCGGCCACCAGCAGATATGTCATCCTCACCGGCGTGATCCCCCACCCCACTGGGCCGCCGCTTCCTGGGCCGCAGTTCACTGGACAGCCGCTGCGGATCGGCCCCTACCGGGTCGACCCGCCGGTGGTGCTCGCCCCGATGGCCGGGATCACCAATGTGGCGTTCCGGCGCCTGTGCAGGGAGCACGGCGCGGGGTTGTTCGTCTGCGAGATGATCACTAGCCGGGCACTGATGGAGCGGCATCCCAGCACCCTGCGGATGATCAGCTTCGAGTCCGGTGAGCGCCCGCGCTCGATGCAGCTCTACGGCGTCGACCCGACGACGGTCCGCAAGGCGGTGGAGCTGGTCCGCGACGAGGATCTCGCCGACCACATCGACCTCAACTTCGGCTGCCCCGTCCCGAAGGTGACCCGCCGAGGGGGCGGGGCCGCGCTGCCCTACAAGCAGGCCCTGTTCGGCGAGATCGTCCGCGGCGCGGTGCAGGCGGCCGAGCACCTGCCGGTCACCGTGAAGTTCCGGATCGGCATCGACGAGGAGCACCGCACCTACTTGGACGCTGGCCGGATCGCCGAGGACGCCGGGGTGGCCGCCGTCGCGCTGCACGGGCGCACCGCCGCACAGCGCTACTCGGGCACCGCCGACTGGGATGCGGTGGCCACCCTCAAGCAGGTCGTCACCTCGATCCCGGTGCTCGGCAACGGGGACATCTTCACCGCGGCGGACGCGATCCGGATGGTCGAGCACACCGGCTGCGACGGGGTCGTGGTGGGCCGCGGCTGCCTGGGACGGCCGTGGTTGTTCGCCGAACTGAGCGCCGTATTCCGAGAACGACACAGCCCACCCGATCAACACCGCCGACCCGATCAACGCCGCGAGCCCGCTCCGCAGCCGCCGACCCTCGGCCAGGTCGCGGTGATCCTGCGCCGCCACGCCGGGCTACTGGCCGATCACCTCGGCACCGACAAGGGCCTGCGCGACCTGCGCAAGCACATCTCCTGGTACCTGCACGGCTTCCCAGTGGGCGGGGATGTGCGGCGGGCTCTGAGCATGGTGTCCAGCTTCGCCGAGCTGGACGACCAACTCGCCCGCCTGGACACCCGAGCCCCGTTCCCGCCCGGCGCCGACGGCCCACGAGGCAGGCAGGGTTCCCCCGGCCGGGTGGTGCTACCCGAAGGCTGGCTGGACGACCCGATGGATCTCACCGTTCCCGCGGCTGCCGAACTGGCGCATTCCGGGGGGTGACGTGGGCCGCAACGCCTCCCGCGCGCTCGCGGCATGGGTTGTCATCGTGTTCGTGGCAACTGTGTTCGTGGCAACAGTGTTCGTGGCAACAG
>JBOHGM010000034.1:22922-33489 GCA_050699435.1 Pseudonocardiaceae bacterium
GTGTTCGTGGCAACAGTGTTCGTGGCAACAGCCGGATGTACCAGCCGGATCCAGGGGGTGCCGGTGGGTAGCCGGCCCCTCGATACCCACCGCGAGCTGGTGACCCGCTACTTCGACGCGGTGAACGCCGCGGCCGACCAGGGCAGCGCAACCCAGGAGCGGTTGTTCGTCAGCACCCAGCATCCCGACTTCCGGGACATTCAGTGCTCGCTGCAGGGGCTGACGGTCACCACCAAGCCCGCGTACACCACGCTGCACACCGACCCCGCCTGGCACCCTCCGCTCGCCGAAGATCCGCCTCGAGGCACAGTCTACGTCATCGCGGCCACCGTCACCGTGCACTCCGACACCGCGGTACTGGGCAGCCAGGTCGGTACGTTGCACGTCGTGGTACTGGACGGCATCGCGTACGGCTTCACGCCGTGCCCGGCCTGACGCGGTGCTGAACTGTTCGGGCTAGGATTCGTCGCTGATAGTCGCCTTCTGCGGTCGAACCGCCAGCGCTCTCGTCCGGGACGCCAAACCGGTGGAGCTAAATCGCCGAACTACCCCGCAGAGACTCAAGCGCTGCCTCATATTCGACGACAAGACTGGTTAATGGAGGTGAGTACCGTGGCCGTGGCGCGAGGGGCGGGGGGAGCACCTCAGATCGATCTGGAGGCCGTCGCGGTGCCCGCCGTCCTGGCAGGCGAGGAGGATCACGGGCGGCTGGCCCTGCTACACGAGTCGCTGGCCGCCCTGCTCGCTTCTCGAGGGCAGTGGCGGCAGGCCTACGAGCACCTGCGCTCGGCACTGGACCTCAGCCGTGATCAGGATGCCGAGGCCGAATCACCCGAGGCCGAATCACCCGAGGCCGAGTCACCCACGTCACAGTCACCCGAGGCACAGTCGGCCGAGGGGCTGCGCCGGGAACTCGACCGGCTACGCAGGGCGCATGCCGAGGCCCGCGAGCAAAGCCTGCGAGACAGTCTCACTGCCAGCTACAACCGCCGCTACCTCGACCAGCGACTGCACGACCTGCTGGCCGCCAAGCCGGCGGGCACTAGCCTGGCCGTCGCGCTCGTCGACCTGGACTTCTTCAAGCAGGTCAACGACAGGCACGGGCATCAGGTCGGAGATCAGGTGCTGCAGCAGGTGGTCGAGGTGCTGCAGGACGGCCTGCCCGACGGCGCGTTCTGCGCCCGTTACGGCGGCGAGGAGTTCGTCCTGGTCCTGCCCGACGTCAGTGCAGCCACCGCGGTCATGGTGTGCGAAGCGGCCCGGGCCCGGGTCGAGCACCATCCGTGGGCACAGCTGGTGGCAGGGTTGCAGGTGACGGTGAGCATCGGTGTCGCGCACCGTGCTCTAGCCCGGCCGGACGCCCCGGCTAGCCCCGAATACCCGGTCGGCACCCGGCGGATCAGCGACGTGCCCGAACTGCTGATGACCGCCGACCAGCTGCTTTACCAGGCCAAACGGTATGGCCGCAATGCGGTGGCATTCCGGGCAGGCGACGGCGTGACGCTGGCAGGCATGGCCGCGCACCGGCGCGACGGCCCCGCCAGCCAGGGCAACGTGCGGGGGTGAGTCGTTCACTACCGGTTCATGTCGGCTAGGGGCACGGTGTGATCTTCGGGGTATGATGCACGGTTATGCGGGAAACGTTTCACGCTGAACTGGACGCGCTGATCGGCGACCTGGCCACGATGGCCAGGATGGCCGGCCAGATGATGACCAATGCTTCAACCGCATTGCAACAAGCCGATCTCGAGCTCGCCGAGGTCGTGATCTCCCGCGACGACGAGATGAACGCCCTGCACCACGATATGGAGCAGCGCTGCGTCCGCCTGCTCGCGTTGCAGGCCCCGGTCGCCGCTGACCTGCGGGTGGTGGTCGCGGCCATGCACGCGGTAGGCGACCTGGAGCGGATGGGCAACCTGGCGCAGCATGTCGCCAAGATCGCCCGGCTGAAGCACCCGAACCTGACCGTGCCAGGCGAGGTCCGTCCGGTATTCGCCCGGATGAACCTGCTGGCCAGCACGCTCGCCGACGACGCCGCCACCGCGATCGAGAACCGGGACCCACTGTCCGGCGACCGGCTGGCCGAGGCCGACGACGAGGTGGACGCGCTGCGCCGCCAGCTGTTCCGGATCCTGTTCTCCGAGGACTGGTCGCACGGGGTGGAACCGGCGGTGGATACCGCCTTGATCGGCCGCTACTACGAGCGCTTCGCCGACCACGCGGTCGCCATCGCCCGTCAGGTCGGCTACCTGGCCACCGGCAAGCTGCCCGCAGAACGGTGATGCGGCCGCCACGGATTGTCAGAGTCTGGGGCGGTCGAGGTTCTGGGGCGGTCGTGGGGTCTTGGGCGGTCGAGGGCGGCGCGGCGGAAGCCATGACGGAGAGGTGGCGGCGCGGCCCCGGCAAGTCATCCGGGTTACCACGATGGTTGCGCTTTAGCGCAATGTGAAAGCTGACCGTAAACAGCAACCGGCTGGTAAGCCAGTGTTCAGCCGGCCGACCATGACCGTACTCATAGACGTGCGTCGATAGCGCGGGCAATCACCACGACCTGTCGGGGCCGTCTTGAGAGGACACACGCTCATGGCCGGATTCGACCGCCGCTGCTTCCTTGGCCGAAGTCTCGCGCTCGCCGGCGGCGCGGTGGCCAGCGGCGTCGCACTCGACACGCTCGACGCCCACGCCGCGTGGGCCGCCGGCCGCCCACCGGGGGATCCCGGAGGCAGCGGCTACGGCCCGCTGCGGCGTACCCCGGCCCGCAACACCCGCGAGGAACTGCTCGCATTGCCGGCAGGTTTCAGCTATGTCGTCTTCGGGGTGACCGGCAGCATGATGAGCGACGGCAACCCCACCCCGATCGCGCACGACGGCATGGCCGCGTTCCCCGGGCCGAACGGGCGCACCGTCCGGCTGATCCGCAATCATGAGGTCCGCACCGGCCCGGCGACGCCCGCGGGCAGGGTGCGCGTGGCGGGTTCCCGGCGCTACGACGAGCTCGGTGTCGCCGGCACGGTCACCCTCGACGTCGACCCGCACAGCGGCCGGGTTCTGCAGGACTTCGTCAGCCTGAACGGCACCATCGTCAACTGTGCCGGTGGCCCGATGCTGGCCGACGCAGGGTGGCTGACCTGCGAGGAAACCACCGCGGGTCCCGGACAGGGATGGACCCACAAGCACGGTTACGTCTTCGAGGTCCCGCTCCGGGGACCTGCGCCGGGGCAGCCCGCAGACTCGATGCCGATCAAGGCGATGGGCCGCTTCTCGCACGAAGCCGTCGCCGTCGACCCCACCACGGGCATCGTCTACGAAACCGAGGACGACTCGGGCCGGCCCAACGGTTTCTTCCGGTACCGGCCGGGCGACCCCCGCAACCTCAGTGCCGGCGGTGCGCTGGAGATGCTGAAGATCAAGGGCCGTCCCGGCTATGACACCCGCGAAGGCCAGCGGACGGGGGCCCGCCTGCCCGTGGAGTGGGTCCGCATCGCCGACCCCGATCCCGACCTCGAGGGTGGCGCCGTCACGGTGACCCAGCAGGGCCTCGCCGAAGGCGCCGCGAAGTTCAACCGGCTTGAGGGGTGCTGGTACGGCGACGGCAGCATCTTCTTCAACTCCACCAGTGGCGGGGACGCCAAGAACGGTGACGCGCCGAACGCCGACGGTTTCGTCGAGGGCTACGGCCAGGTCTGGCGGTACATCCCGGGCGACGATGGCGGCACGCTCGTCCTCGTCTACGAGTCCCCCGGCCGCAAGGTCCTCGACTCACCGGACAACCTGACCTTCACCCCGCGCGGCGGCATCGTGCTCTGCGAGGACGACGCCTCCAGCGCTGATGAGGACCGCCATCGGCTGGCGCCGGAATTGAGTAACGTCAACCGGGTGATCGGCCTCGCTCCGGGCGGAGAACCCTTCGAGTTCGCCGTCAACATCGTCGACGACAGCGAGTTCGCCGGGGCATGCTTCAGCCCTGACGGTGCCACGATGTTCGTCAACACGTTGGGCAGCAACGATTCGACCGAGCCTCCCGGTCGCACCTATGCGATCCGTGGCCCCTGGCGGCGCGGCCCGCTGTGATGATGTCTGGAGGCCACGGGATTCCGTCCGAGATGCGAGGTACGCCATGACCGCACGTGCCCGGGCCGGCCTGCCCGACCCGTCTGAGATCGAGGTCCGCCACGGCCTGTCCGCGATCGCCCACGACCTGGCCGGAAAGTTCGCCGGTCGGCTCTCCGCTGAGACCGTGGAACGGTTCGTGCACGAGTCGTTCGCCCTCCTTGACCGCGATGCGGTGGTGAAGGTGCACCTGGTGGCGCTCACCCGGCGGTTCGCCTTCGACCGGCTCACCGCGCTGGCGAAGGTGGAGAGCCGCGCAAGCACGGGCATCCCCGAGGTACTCTTCGTCTGCGTGCACAACGCCGGGCGCTCCCAGTTGGCCGCCGCGATGCTCGCCCACCACGCGCAGGGCCAGGTCGTGGTGCGCTCGGCAGGCTCGGCTCCGGCGGCCGAGGTCAACCCCGCCGTCGCCGGTTCCCTCGCCGAGATCGACGTGCCCTTGGCCGACGCGTACCCCAAGCCACTGACCGACGAGGTGGTCCGCGCCTCCGATGTCGTGATCACGATGGGCTGTGGCGACGCCTGCCCGGTCTACCCCGGTAAGCGCTACCTGAACTGGGAGCTCAACGACCCGGCCGGTCTCGGCATCGAGGCGGTGCGCCCGATCCGCGACGAGATCGACCAGCGGGTGCGCGCCCTGCTCGCCGAGCTAGGCGTCCGTGCCTGGCATTGAGCGCTATAGCCCCGAATTCCGCTCACGAGCATCGATCTGACAGCCGTGCTCGCGTAGTTGTTCGGGGCTCGGCCAGTGAGCGAGGACGGCACCCGGTGGGTACTCGACCCCTCCGGGCGCACCTACTTACTGCTTAAGCATCCATAAGACCGGTCAGTGGGCAGGCAGAACCTGCTCAAGCATCCATAAGACGGCCACGGACGGGGTCGGTTCTCCCGACTATCACATTACGCAGTCCTTTCGTTAGTCCCTTTCCCGAACTCAACACGAGAGCTGTAGGCGGTGCCGACGACAGCTCTCGTGTTGGGCTCGGGAAGCGCAGGACTGTGGACGAGTCGCCTGATTCGCGACGAGATCGACCGGCTGCTGCACCGAGCTGGACATCCGTGAGCGGCACAGCGCTACGCCGGCCCCGAATCCACTCCCGGGCTCGATCCGACAGCCTTCCTCGCGCAGTTGGTCGGGCGTCCACGCGGTGGCGATGGTCTCGTCGTCCAGGGGCGCGCGGCCAACCTGGGCACGCCGGGCGGACTATCGATCTGACACATCCACGCTCCGCTGGGCCAAGCGGCCGTCCGGGTCCGGCCAGGCAGCTCTACTGTTGAGTTCGGCGCACCCAGCGTGAGCGTTTGGACAAGGAGCCGTTCGGAACCGCCCTATTGCCGGACGCTCTAAGGGTGCGATCTCTGGCAAGCACCGGGGGCTGGTCGAGCAACTGGCTACTCGGTGATCACGCAGGTCGACGACGGTGAGCCACGTGGCCCGGACGGAATGGGTTGCATGCCCACCAGCTCGGCCAGCATGCCCACCGTGGTCGCCGTCATGTTGCGCCGCCCACCGCGCGCCGGTCGGCCGCTGGTCCCCCCGAGCCAGTGGCTGATCGGGCCCACGGTGTGACGGTAGTCAGCCGAACCGGCCGGAGATGTAGTCCTCGGTGCGCTTCTCGGCCGGGTTGGAGAAGATCTTCTCGGTTCGGTCGTATTCCACCAGCAAGCCGGTGCGGTTGCCGGTGGTGTCGTCGGCCTGCGCGGTGAAGAACGCGGTTCGGTCTGACACCCGGGCGGCCTGCTGCATATTGTGCGTGACGATGATGATGGTGAAGCGCTCGCGCAGATCCATCATCAGGTCCTCGATCCGGGCGGTGGCGATCGGGTCCAGTGCCGAGCAGGGCTCGTCCATGAGGATCACGTCCGGCTCGGTGGCCAGGGTACGGGCAATGCACAATCGCTGCTGCTGACCGCCGGACAGCCCGTAGGCGTTCTGCTTGAGCTTATCCTTCACCTCGTCCCACAGCGCGGCATCGCGCAACGCCTGCTCCACCAGGTCACTCATGCTGTCCGGCTTCATCCCGGTGACCCGGGGACCGTAAGCGATGTTGTCGTAGATCGACTTGGGGAACGGGTTGGGCTTCTGGAACACCATGCCGATCCGGCGGCGGACCTCGATCGGGTCGACGCCGCGAGCGTAGATATTCTGCTCGTGGTAGGTCACCGCACCCGTCACCCGGGCGCCCGGCACCAGGTCGTTCATCCGGTTCAGGCAGCGGATCACCGTGGACTTGCCGCAGCCGGAAGGCCCGATCAGCGCGGTGATCTCGTTCTTACCGAACGCCAGGTCGACATCGCGGACGGCGAGGAAGTCACCGTAGTAGACGCCCAGGCCGTCGCAGGCCATCACGGCGCGCGGCACGTCGGGGATCGGGCGCTTGGTCGCGGCCGGGCGCTCGAGCTCCACGACCTGTCTCTCCGAGTCGGACTTCATGCTGTCCGGCATCTGGTCTGCTCCGGTCGTGGCGACGGGGTTGAAGGTCATCGGATCCTCGTCTCTCACCAGCGGCGGTGGAACTTGTTGCGGATCAGGATCGCCACCGCGTTCATCAGCAGCAGCAAGCCGAGCAGCAGGACAATGCCCGCTGATGCCGTGACCCGCAGTTCTTCCTGCGGTTGGGCGACCAGGCTGTAGATCTGCACCGGCATGGTGGTGAAGCCGGACAGCAGCCCGCTGGGGTCGTAGCGCACGAACACCACGGCGCCGAGCAGCAGCAAGGGGGCGGCCTCGCCGATCGCCCTGGACAGCGCGATGATCGTGCCGGTGGCGATCCCCGGCACTGCCGCGGGCAGCGTCTGGCGCCACACCGTCTGCCAGGGCGTAGCGCCCAGGGCCAGCGAGCCGGCCCGGATCTCGGCGGGCACCGACCGCAGCGACTCCCGGGTGGCGATGATGATCACCGGCAGGATCAGCAGGGCGAGCGCGATGGCGCCACCGATCACGATGTTGCGGTTCTGGAAATCCAGCACCAGCTGCATCAGGCTCAGGATCCCCAGCGTGAGCAGGCCGTAGATGATAGTCGGCACCGCGGCCAGGTTCTGGATGTTGACCTCGATCAGCCGGGTGTACCACTGGTCGTTGTCCGCGAACTCCTCAAGGTAGATCGCCGCCGCCACGCCGAGCGGGATCGCCAGCAGTGCGGTGAACCCGATCACCCAGACGGTGCCCAGGATGGCGGCCCGGAACCCGGCTCGCTCCGGGAACAGCAGCGAGGTGTAGTTGGTGACCAGGTTGGCATCTAGCCGGGGCCAACCTTCGATGAGAACCTGGGCGATCAGGACGAGGAGAAACACCAGACCGGTGAACAAGCACAGCCACAGCGCGAGCAGGAACACCACGGCGCGCGGCGATCGCTCCCCACCCCGGGCCCGCCCGAGTGGTTGGGTCCGCGCCCGCTCGGCCAGCGTCGCCATCAGTACACCTCCCGGTAACGCCGGACCAGCCGGATGCTGATGATGTTGACCGCCAGCGTGATCACGAACAGCGACAGGCCGACCGCGTAGAGCGTGTTGTAGGCCAGCGAGCCCACCGCGTTCTCCCCGGTCGCCGCCTGGGCGATGAAGCCGGTCATGGTCTGCGCCGCGTCCCGCGGGTCGGAGACGACCTGGGCGACGCTCCCGGACGCAATCGCGACGATCATCGTCTCACCGACAGCCCGGGAGATACCCAGCACGATCGCGGCGATGATCCCGGAGACCGCCGCGGGGAACACCACCTTGATGGTGGTCTGCATCCGGTTGGCCCCGAGCGCGGCCGAACCCTGCCGCAAGGCGTTCGGCACCGCCGACATCGCATCCTCGGACAGTGACGCCACAGTGGGGATGATCATGATGCCGAGCACCAGGCCGGCTTGCAGCACGTTGAACGTGCCGACCTGGATACCGAGCGTGCCGTTGAGCACTACCGGGCCGATGAACTGCAGTGCGAAGAAGCCGTAGACCACCGAGGGCACGCCGGCCAGCACCTCGAGCACCGGCTTGAGCACCCGGCGCATCCGGTTGGAGGCGTACTCGGAGAGCAGCATCGCCGCGCCCAGCCCCAGCGGCACGGCCACCAGCAGCGCGATGCCGGTGGTCCACAGCGTCCCCACCACCAGGGGCAGGACACCGTAGTCCTTCTCCGCGAAGTTCGGGGTCCACCGAGTGCCGGTGAGGAACTCCACGATCGAGATCTCCCGGAAGAAGTCGATCGACGGGATCACCAGCGACACCACGATGGCGAGCGTGGTGAGCACCGAGACCACCGCGGCGACGAAGAGCAGGCTGAGGATGATCCGCTCGCCGATGCGACTCGACGAAGGGCGCAACGAGGGGGCCTGTCCGGTGGGGGCCTGGCGCCTGCCCCCACCCGAAGGGGGGCCAGCCCCGAAGGACTGGCCCCCTTCGGCCGTCGTGGTGCTCACTTCAGCTGTTCCACCCCTGGTTCGGTGGTGGGCAGGTCACCTGAAAGGGTAACTGCTCACCTATGTGGCGGGCTGAGCCCTCATCCATCAGCCATCGAGAATTCAGCTACTGAGCTGACTCACTGCACTCTGCAGCGCGGTCTTCTGCTCCTCGTTCAGTGCCACGTACTGCGCCGCGTCCGCGATCTGGTCGATCTGGCTGGCGTAGAAGTCCACGAAGCCCTTGACCTGCGGCTTGTCCTGGTAGGCCGACTTGTTGACGTAGATGAACAACGGGCGGGCCAGCGGTGTGTAGCTGCCGTCCTGCACCGTCTCGGCGCTCGGCGCAACACAGCCGCTGCCGCCGTCGATCTGGACGGCCTTCAGGCTGCCCTGGTTCTCCTCATAGTAGGTGTAGCCGAAGTAGGCGGTTGCACCCCTGGCCCCCTGCACACCCTGGACCAGCACGTTGTCGTCCTCGGAGGACTGGTAATCGGTGCGGGACGCGCCCTCCTCACCGTTGACCGCGTCGGTGAAGTAGTCGAAGGTGCCGGAATCGGTGCCTGGGCCGAACAGCGCGAGCGGCTCGTTGGGGAACGCCGGGTTGACCTGGCTCCAGGTGGTGACCCGGCCCTCGGACTGCGGCGCCCACATCGTCTTGAGCTGATCGACGGTCAGGCAGTTCGCCCAGTTGTTCTCCGGGTTCACCACGACGGTCAGCGCGTCGTTGGCTACCTGGAGTTCCACGAACTCGATGCCGGCCCGCTGGCAGGCCGTCCTCTCGTCCGCGTCGATCGACCGGGAGGCGTCGGAGATATCCGTCTCTCCTGCGCAGAACTTCTCGAATCCGCCGCCGGTGCCCGAGGTGGCCACGGTGACGTTCACTTCGCCCTCCTGCTCAGCGTAGAGCTCGGCGGCCGCCTGGCTCAGCGGGGCCACCGTGGACGAGCCGTCGATGAGGACCTGGCCGGATAGGCCACCACCGTTGCCGCCGCCCGCAGAATCGGCCTCCTGCCCGCCACACGCGGCGAGCACAACGGCTGCGGCGCATGCCACTGCTGCCGGGCCGATGCGCCGGCGCAGGGTGCTACGAGTCACTGGGTCTCCTTCGTCGCTGCCTGCCGGCTCGGTCAGTGGCCGGTCGCGCCAGAGGCTATGCAGCGGGCATGGACAACTACCGTTCACTGGATTAACAGAAGGCGAACAAGACCCGTTCGGGGCACGCGTCGAGAAGCTTATGGGTGATTTACGTCCACGTCGTGATACCACCGTGTGCGTAACGTAATCAAATCGTGGTGTCAGACCGCAGGAACTCGACATCGGTGTGATGGCGCCGGAAGCCCAGCTTTGCGTAGCTCGGCAAGGCGGCGGCGTTGTCGGCCTCGACGTAGAGCATCGCCTCCGGCCGTCCCCGCCCGCGAAGGTACTCCAGCCCCGCCACCACCAGCGCAGCACCGAGGCCGATGCCCTGGGAGCTGGGGTCCACCCCGATCACATAGACCTCGCCGAGACCACCCGGATGCATCTTCGTCCAGTGGAAGCCGTGCAGGCGGTCCTGGGCGTCCACCGCCAGCAGGAACCCCTGCGGATCGAACCACGGTTCCGTCTCCCGCACCGCAAGCTCGCCGACGTCCCACCGGCCCTGCTCGGGATGCCAGGCGAAGGCCCGGTTGTTCACCCGCACTACTGCCTGCTCGTCCTGGCCGGGCACGAATGTGCGCAACTGCAACCCGTCGGGCAGGGCTCGGGGCGGGACCGGATCGGCCAGCCCGCGACGCAGCTGCAGCAGTTCCCGCCTGCGGTCCAGGCCGGCTCGTTCGGCCAGCCGCAGCGCCGCCGGGTGCTCGCCGTGCGCCCATATCCACAGTGGCCCGGGGACTCGATCCAGCAAGGCCGCCAGCAGCGCACCACCGACGCCCCGGCGCCGATACCCGGGATGCACTGCGAACTCGGCGGTGGGGCGCTCGGCGCGCTCGTCCACGCCGCCGTACCCGAGCAGGACACCGGCCGGGTCATGCACCAGCAGATGGGCCGAATCAGGATGGGCCGAATCAGGATGGGCCGAATCAGGATGG
>JBOHGM010000034.1:33589-42055 GCA_050699435.1 Pseudonocardiaceae bacterium
GATGGGCCGAATCAGGATGGGCCGAATCAGGATGGGCCGAATCAGGATGGCGCAGCCGCAGCGACGCCGCCTCGGACACCGGGTCGACACCATCAGCGGCGGCAGCGGCGGCGAGCAGCGCGACGGCGTCGGCGATCTCGGCATCGGACGGTCTGGTGGTCCAGGTCAGGATCGGGGTATCGGTCTGCTGCGGCACAGCAGCCACGCTACGTGCACCGGCCGGCTGCCGCCGTCGGCGTCAGCTCCCCGATACCGGTATCGCCACCTCCCGGGTGGCGTCAACCCGGCCTGAGCCCACCCGATCGGGGTCGGCACTGTCCGCGGTCTCGGTGTCCTGCTGCGCCGCCCGCTCCTGCTCAGCTCGCTCCCGGGGGCTCATGCTGCGCACTGGGCGGACGAACTTGTAGCCCACATTGCGCACCGTGCCGATGAGCTGCTCGTGCTCCGGTCCGAGCTTGGCCCGCAACCGCCGGACGTGGACGTCCACCGTGCGGGTGCCGCCGAAGAAGTCATAGCCCCATACCTCCTGCAGCAGCTGGGCGCGGGTGAACACCCGGCCTGCGTGCTGTGCGAGGTACTTGAGCAGCTCGAACTCCTTGTAGGTGAGATCCAGCGGCCGCCCTTTGAGGCGGGCGGTGTAGGTGGCCTCATCGATCACCAGCTCACCCAGCACCAGGGCACCGCTGCGACCCGCCCCCGGCTCGGCAGCGCGCCGCGCGACCAGCAGCCGCAACCGGGCGTCGACCTCGGCCGGACCCGCGGAGGGCAACAGGATCTCGTCGGCCCCCCAGTCGGCGGACAGCGCGACCAGCCCGCCCTCGCTGATCACCAACACCACCGGAACGTCCAGCCCGGTGGATCCCAGCAAGCGGCAGAGGCTGCGCGAACCGGCCAGGTCCGTGCGGGCGTCGACCAGCACCGCGTCGTACGGGCCCGCGTCCAGCAGGGCGGCGACCTCCGGCGCGGCCGGCCGCACGCCGTGGGCCAGCAGCGACAACGCGGGCAGCACCGCGCTCGGCCCAGGGTCCGCGGTAAGCAGCAGTAGCTCCATGCTTGCTCCCTCTTGCCCGCTGCAGCTGCGGTCCGATCCAGATCCCGGCGGTCCACAGCCGTGTTTCAGGGAGAATACCGGCCGCGGCGCCCGTTCACCCGCATTCGGTGCGCGCCGTCACTCAGTAGCACGCCTTGTGTGATCTGGTAGACCCGAGGAGTGCGTGGGACCGACCGCCCGGTCCCGACACCACGGACTGATCCACAAGGGAGCTGTGTGAGGAAGCTGGTCATCGCGGTGTTGGTGCTCGTCGGCCTCGGTGTCGCGGCGGACTACGGCGCCGCGGCGGCCGCCGAGTACCAGCTGGCCAAACAGATCCGCGAGGAACTGGGGCTGGCCGCGGACCCTTCGGTGCGGATCAACGGCTTCCCGTTCCTCACCCAGGCGCTGCTCGGCCACTACTCCGACATCGACATGCGGGCCGCTGGGCTGTCCGTCGGCCCGCTGCATGACGTCGCACTGGAAGCGACCATGCGCGACGTCGATGCACCGCTGTCTGAGGTGAGTTCCGGCGATCTGAGCTCGGTGCGGGCGGACGAGGTGGACGGGCGGGTCCGGATCAAAGACAAGGACCTGGGCCGTGCCATCGGGATCGAGGACCTGCGGCTCCAGCCGGCCTCCGATGAGGAGATCGAAAAGCTGCTGCCCGCAGGTACGTTGCCCAGCACTGATTCTGAAACCGATTCTTCTGGGACCGATTCTTCTGGGACCGATTCTTCTGGGACCGATTCCCATCAGGACGATCGCGAAGCCGTCCGGATGGTGGCGAGCACCGACCTCGCCGGAGAACGCACCGAGATCATCGGGATCGGGCTCCTCGAACTCATCGGAGGTCAGCTGCGGATCACCACTATGGATGTGCGGCTGGCCCGTGACGACATCGGAGAGGTGAACCTGCCCCGGCAGATCCGCCGGATGATGATCCAAGCGCTGAGCACCGATGTGAACCCGGGGGGGCTACCGTTCACCGTCAATCCCACCAGTGTCTGGGTGGAGCCCGGGTCACTAGTCATGGAGGGCACCGTGCGCGACATCTCGATGAGCCAGGCCGGGATCGGTGTGGGATGACCGCCGACGTACTTTTTCCCGCGGAGGCGGCATGGTAACCGCCGACGTACTTTTTCCCGCGGAGGCGACCCTCGGGCTCGTGCTCGGCACGTTGCTCGTGGCGACGCTTTTCGGCTTACTCTGGCAGAGCCGCCAGGGCCGGGTGCGAGCGCCCGGCCGGACGGCCGCGCTGCCCGAGCCGGTGCTGCACCGGGTGGATAGCGCCACCGCAGTGACGCTGCTTCAGCTGAGCTCCCCGCTCTGCGGGCGGTGCCCACATGCCCGTGCGGTACTGGGCGAGCTGGCCGACGCGACCCCCGGAGTCCGGCACGCCCAGATCGACCTCGGTGAGCACCCGCAGCTGGCCGACGAGCTCGGCGTCCGCTCCACGCCCACCACCCTGGTGCTCTCGCGTTCCGGCCAGGAACTGTTCCGGGTCGCGGGGGTACCGCGTCGCGCTGAGCTGCTCAGCGCCCTGCAGCCACACCTCTGATCGCCCTGCAACCACACCCTCTGATACTGGGGAAACGATGGCCCCGCGGGCCCGGAGTCTCGGGTAGTCTCGCCCGCGTGGGCTCGCTGCTGACCAAGCGCCGTGCGGTGGATTTCTGCCGCCAGCGCAGCAGCTTGTGTCGGGGCCTGTGACTGGGCGGCGGTTCCACAACGACGGTGACCGCATTGATCTTGCCAACAGCAGCCGTCGGAGTACCCGGCATAAGGCCGGTGTCGCCGTCCTGACCGAACCCCATCGCCATGGTCAGGAGCGTTTCATGACCCCATCCCCATCCACCCAGCGCCCGGTCGATCGCCGAGGTCCACGGTTCGCGGCCTGGGTGACCACCGTAGTGCTGGTCCTTGCGCTGGTCACCGGCAGCGCACTGCTGCTCGCCGCCCAGGCGGTGGTGTTCGCGTTCGGTGCGTTCGCCGGTCTGCGGTGGCATCCCTACAGCGTGCTGTTCCGCAGCCTCGTGGCACCCCGGCTGGCCCCTCCCACGAAGTGGGAGGGGCCCGCTCCGGTCCGCTTCGCCCAAGGCGTTGGCCTTGTCTTCACCGTGGTCGGCGCTCTCGGTTACGCAACCGGGCTCGGCATGCTGGGCGCCACCGCCACCGCCCTCGCGTTGGGCGCCGCCTTCCTCAACGCAGCGTTTGGGCTGTGCCTGGCCTGCGAGGTTTACCTCCGGCTGCCCGCCCAGATGCGCAGCCAAGGAACATCCACCACAACATCCACTGTCAACACCGCCAACACGGAACGAGGAGCTGCCGCATGAGCCGCGAGAACGCCCTGGTCACGGCCGACTGGGCAGAGCAGAACCTGGAGACCGACGGCATCGTCTTCGTCGAGGTCGACGAGGACACCACCGCCTACGATGCGGGGCACATCCCCGGTGCAGTAAAGATCAACTGGAAGACAGAGCTGCAGGATCCGGTGATCCGCGATTTCGTGGACAAGGGTACCTTCGAGAAGCTGCTTTCCGACAAAGGCATCAGCACCGACGACACCGTGGTGCTCTATGGCGGCAACAACAACTGGTTCGCCGCCTACGCCTACTGGTACTTCAAGCTTTACGGGCACCACGACGTCAAGCTGCTCGACGGTGGGCGTAAGAAATGGGAGCTCGACGGCCGCACCCTGTCCACCGACGAGGTGAGCAGGCAGGCCACCAGCTACACCGCCCACGACCAGGACACCACGATCCGGGCGTTCCGCCAGGAAGTGGTCGACGCGATCGGTAACAAGAACCTGGTCGACGTCCGCTCGCCCGATGAGTTCGCGGGCAAGATTCTGGCGCCGGCACACCTGCCCCAGGAGGTCGCACAGCGGCCTGGCCACATCCCCACCGCGCTGAACGTGCCCTGGTCCAAGGCGGCCAACGAGGACGGCACCTTCAAGTCCGACGACGACCTGACGGCGCTCTACGGCGAGGCGGGGCTGGACGGCAGCAAAGCCACCGTCGCGTACTGCCGGATCGGTGAGCGCTCCAGCCACACCTGGTTCGTGCTGCACGAGCTGCTGGGTCAGTCCGACGTGAAGAACTACGATGGGTCCTGGACCGAGTACGGCTCGCTGGTCGGCGCTCCGATCGAGCTCGGCAGCGGGACGAAGGGCTGAGCGTCGTGTGCGGAGCGCCCCATCAGACCCAGGAACTTCCGCTGGGCATCGATCTGAGTAAGCACACCGTGCTGGCAGGCATGGTGCGCTCGGCTGGGGAACCAGCCGCCGGTGCCTTCGTGCGGCTACTCGACGGTACCGGGGAGTTCACCGCCGAGGTGGTCTCCTCGGCAACCGGGGAATTCCGGTTCTTCGCCGCCCCCGGCAACTGGACGGTGCGGGCTCTGCACCGCTCCGGTAACGGCGACGCAGCAGTGCAAGCAGGCGGACCTGGCCTGTTCGCCGTCGAGGTCACCATCGACTGAACTACTCGCCCGCTGAGCGGGCTGCGCGGGGTTGATCACCCTGCTCAGCCCGCTCAGTGCTGTTCAGCGCCTGGCCTTCGGTAACGGATGGCTATTCGACGGGGATACCCCGGTAAGGTCACCAACGCCAAGCGCCGGCGGGATCGTTTACAGTGACCCCCGCTCGACCACCCATTCCATGGGCTGGCCGGTAATCTCGGCGATGCGGTCGTAGTCGGTGTCGTAGTGCAGGACGGTCGCCCCACTCAGTTCGGCGGTAGCTGCAATGACGAGGTCGGGAAGCCGAAAGTTTCGGTGCCGGCTTGCCCTGGCCAGCTCCCGGTGTACGGCCAGCGCGCGATCCATGGCTTCGGTGGTGACATCGATCCAGCGCTGTCCGTGGAGGGCGCCCCACACCGATTCGTAGCTGCTCGGGTTGGCCGCGTTGTTGAGGTACTCCAATGCAGTCATCTGGCAGGCCGCCAGCCGCCCCTCGGTGAGCAGGGCATCAAAGCGGCGTCGCACCTGCGAGTATCGCCCCTGCAGCACGTAGACGGTGGTGTCCGCCAGGTAGACGTCTCCGGTCATCAGGCGCTGCGTGGCTCCCGCGCATCCTCGACGACACGGGCCAGGTCGCGGCCGCCATCGAACCGCCACGCTTCCGCTGAACCGGAGTGATCCATCTCGGCGCGGTCCAAGGCGGCGATAATCTCTCTTGCCTGCTTGCGCACCGCGAACGACCTCAGTGCCTCGTTCACGGTGGCGACCTTGGTCTCGGTGCCGAGCACGTCGCGCGCAGCCTCGAGCCACTCCTCGTTGACGTCGATCGTGATGCGGGTCATGCTCCCAAGGGTACACCATGATCAGCTTGAAGTGGGCACCAACCAAGCCCGCAGACTGATGCCGCAGCTCATCCACTGACACTGCCAGAAGTTGCTGCGGGATACACCGCGATGCGCACCCCCGGGCCACCGCCGTGGAACGAGGCGGCGCCTGAACACCACGCTCAGCGCAGACTAGCGCCGAGCGCCATTCGGAGCCGAATCGCAGTCTGGGGCGAGGCCGGACAGCCATTCGGAGCCGTATCGGTGCACGCCTGGGTGGCCGACCGGGGCCAGGAACTGGCACCGCGCACCCTGCGCAAGCTCGTCGGGATGCTGCGGGCGGTGTTCGCCGATGCCGTACTTGACCGGCGCATAGCGGCCAACCCGGTGGTGCGGGTGAGCCTGCCGACCGTCCCAAGGAGCGCGTGGTGCCGCTGACGGCGGCACCCGGCACCTGGTTGCACCGAAGACGGCCAGCTCGGTGCGTACGATCCCGCTGCCCGTGGTGGTGGCCGACGCGCTGGCCGCTCACCTCGCCGAGCACCCCGCCGGACCCGAACTCGTGTGCGCCTGCCCGGAGAGCGCCGGGTGCTCCCGCGTCGGCGCCGGGCTGCTGTTCCACACCGCCGCGGGCACCGCCATCGACCAGGACTACTACGGGCGCGTGTTCGGCGCCGCGGAGCGCCGCGCCGGGCTGCCGACCGGCACCACCACCCATAGAGCTACCAACCCGCCCAGCCCGCTCAGTGCTGTTCCAAGCCGGGCGCTGCTGTAACGGACGTCTAATGTCGGTGAGATACGCCGGTAGGCTCACACACCGACCCTGGGCCGATCAGATAACTGGGGAGGGCGCACGGTGCCGGAAGATGGCAGACCCCCAGAGCCGAGAGGTGCAGTACCCATACCCGGCCCGCCACCTGCGGTACAGCGTTGGTTCCAGGAACGCCGGTCCGAGTATGTCTGGGAACAGGACGGGCTGGACCACATCAGGAACCTGATGCCCAAGGCCGAGCCGTACCGGGCCTGGGCGACCTTCTCCTTCACCGCCGCATCCGGCCGGATCAACGAATGCGACCTGCTCATCGCGGTACCCGGTGGCCTGTACCTGGTGGAACTCAAGGGACACCCGGGTCACGTGGTCAACAACGGCGAGACCTGGAGCTTCAGCGAACCGAACAGTCGCCGGGTGCGGACGTTGCGCAACCCGTTGCATCTGATCGACCTGAAGTCCAAGGAGTTGAAGGACCGGCTGGAATGGGCGGCCAAGCAGCTGGGCATCGGTGGGCGCATCCCGCGGGTCGAGCCTGCGGTTTTCCTGTCCGCCCCGAATCTCAGTTCGGTATTGGACGAGGTGCAGCGGACCCGGGTGTACGGCAGGGACGACGTCGACAGCGGGCTGCCGTGGATCTGGCGAGACCTGCTGGCCACGCCGCCACACCGGGAGGCCCAGCGGGTCACCGCGGAACTCTCCCGACAGTTGCCGAGACTCATGCAGAAGATCGGCATCCGGGCGTCGACGGCGCATCTGCGGTTCGGCGATGACTGGATACTTCAGCAACAACCGCTGGACCTCGGCCCGACCTGGGAGGACCGGCTCGCCGAGCGCAAAGGCATCGTGCGCGAGGAAGGCCGGGTCCGGATCTACCTCACGGCGCAGCAGGCCACCGGGGAGGCCAAGGCGTCGGTCACCCGAGCGGCCCAGCGCGAGTACCAGGTGCTGCAGGGCGTCACCCATCGGGGGATCGCGCAGGCGGTGCAGATCAGGGAACACCAGGGCGGCCCCGCGATCCTGTTCCAGCACAAGCATTCCGACCTGCGGCTGGACGCCTATCTCGCGGTCCACGCGGAACGGCTGACACCCGAGATCCGGCTCGATATGGTGCGCCAGCTCGCTGAGGCGCTGCGGTACGCCCACAATCGCTCGCTCTACCACCGTGCGCTGTCCGCCCGCTCGGTGTACGTCTCGGCCCGCAGCGACGGCTCGGCTCCGGTGCTGCGGATCATCGACTGGCAGGCGGCGGCCCGGGATTTCGATACCACCAACCTGCCCTCGATCGGCGCGAGTTCACTCACCGGCGAGCACCTCGGCGACACCGCCGAGGTTTACCTCGCGCCCGAGTTCGGCGTGCCCTACGCCGACCCGCTTGACCTCGACATCTTCGGCCTCGGCGCGGTCGCCTATCTGATCATCACCGGTCAGCCGCCGGCCGCGCAGCGCAGTGCGCTGATCGACCGGCTCACCGCTGACGGTGGCCTGCACCCGTACGCAGTGCTCGACGGTATCGCGGATCCGCTCGACACCCTGATCTTCCAGGCCACTCGGACCGACCTGGGGGATCGGCTCGACTCCGCGGACCGGTTCCTCGACGAACTCGATCAGTTCGAGCAGGATTCCCCGGCCCCCGACGCCGCTACGCCGAGCGTCGATCCGCTGACCGCGGTACCCGGCCAGCAGGTGGACGGGCACTGGTGCGTGGACCGCGTACTGGGCACCGGTGCCACCGCCCGAACCCTGCTCCTCACGTGGACCGGCGAGGAGGAGGACGGTGAGCCCGCACGCAAGCCACGGGTGCTCAAGGTTGCGCTGGACGAGCAGAAGGCGGCCCGCCTGCACGCCGAGGCCACAGCGCTGGACCTCGTGGGTGGCGGAGTCGTGGTGCGGTTGGGGGGTGGCCCCCGCGAGCTGGGCGGGCGCACCGTGCTCGACCTGGAATACGCAGGCGGACGATCACTGGGCGCGCGGCTGCGGGCCGAGGGCAAGCTGACCTATCACGAGCTGGCGAGGTTCGGCGGCGACCTGTTCACCGCGCTGGACCAGTTGGCGGCCAAGGGCGTGCGGCACCGCGACCTGAAACCGGACAACTTCGGAGTCTTCCAACGAGCCGACCGGTCCTGGCAGCTGATGCTGTTCGACTTCTCGCTCGCCGGTGTCTCCGAGCGCGACATCACGGCGGGCACCCGGGGCTATCTGGACCCGTTTCTGGGCACCGATCGCCGCCCGGTGTTCGACGATCACGCAGAGCGCTACGCAGCGGCGATCACCCTGCACGAGATGGCGTCGACCGAGAAGCCGGTGTGGGGCGACGGCATGACGGACCCGCGCACCACCGGGGACGAGGCCCCTACTGTCTCCGCCGAGCTGTTCGACCC
>JBOHGM010000035.1:0-36401 GCA_050699435.1 Pseudonocardiaceae bacterium
GACGGTGTACTGCCTGCGCGGGGACTGGCAGGGGCCCGTGCCTGAGTCGTGGCGGTGCTCAGCCACGGTCGTTTCAAGATCGCGTGGGTAGGCCGGGGATCTCGGCGGCTGCAAAGGGTTCCATTTGGCGCTCAGCGGGGGCTTTGGAGCTGCAAAGGGTTCCATTTGGCGGCCAGCGGGGGCTTTGGAGCTGCACAGGGTTCCATTTGGCGGTCACCCCGCTGCGGGTGACCAGCGGGATGGCCAGGGCACCCTGATGACCCTGCCCGCGGGCCCGCCGGTGCTGGCCCACCACGCGATCGTCGCCGCTGTCCCGCGCCCAGCAGACGGTACTGCCCCGATAGCCTGCCGCGCTCCTGCGCGTCTGATGGATGCTTGTGCAGATTTTCGCGGGCACGGGAACCGTCTCATGGATGCTCATGCAGGTCCCAGCACGACAAAGCGATCTTGAAACGGCCGTGGGTGCTCAGCCACCATTCATGATCGCCGAGACAACCGTCGGTCACTCAGCGTGAAAGTGCAGCTGTAGTACTAGCGGGCGGTCCGGCGCACCCGGTGGACGGGCGGTGAGCGGGATATGGTCACCCGTGTGGCAGCACGGCGCGGACCTGTCCCTGCGCCCGGCGTGGTGAGCGTCGGGGTGAGCTAGCCCAGTGGTCTACGAGCCCTTCGGCGGCAAGGAGCGTCTCTACGCGAGTCGTGGTGGACCGGGAGATGTGAGCATCACCCCCGCTTGTGTACCGGACACCGAGGCGCACAGAAACTGAGTGTCCTACTCGAGTGCCTGCTGGGAGACGTACGGCAGCGCTGTGCATCTCCGAGGCGGCTACCATCCATGCAGACGTTGGGATCGATCCGTAGCCCGATCGGCTCCAACGTCCATCATCGAAGGGGTGAACCGCTGGCGCTTAGTGCGCTGACGGCGTGCAGCCCCCGTTGCTCCCGCTTCCGCCGGTGGCGTGATGACGACCGGACTCGTGGTAGGAGGCCCTGGGCTGTGCCGTGCGCCCGTTGATAGCATGAAGCATCCGATGCTCCTCATGGCTGGAGGGGGTTGGATATCGGCTGGGGTCGATGTGTGGAGCACCGGCCCCAGCTACCAATGTGACAGCGTATCTGCCGTCTGGGTGTAATCTTTCCTGATGAGTTAACTCCTCGTGATCAGACGGCCTCCTTCTCTGCGGAGGTCGGAGCGTCGGCAGGCACCGGCATCTCGTCGATGAGCACGTCGAGGAACTCGACGCTCTCCTCCGGCGACAGCGCCAGCTCCTCCAACTGGAGGAATCGGTCGAGATACCGCGCGATCAGTTCGGTGTCGTCACGGACAGTGGCGTGATTGATGCTCTCCAGGTGCACCAGGTCGTCCAGGCTCGGATCGGCGAACTCAAGCAGGACGAAGCTTCCGGCCATACCCGGGTGGGCGCCGCGACTGAACGGCATGATCTGGAGGTTAATGTGCGGCTCAGCCGAGAATATCTTGAGCTGCTCGAGCTGACGATGCATCACGTGTCCGCGGCCGACCTGTCGTCGCAGGGCCGCCTCGTCCACGACGAAGAGCATCTGCGGCGGGTTCTCCCGGTCGTGCACCTCCTGGCGGTACTGCCGGACAGCCCAGGTCTTGTCCATCGTTGCTGGGTCCAGCCTGCCGATGCCCTCGAAGAGCCCTCGGCCGTACTCCTCGATCTGCACTAGCCCGGGGATCAGGATGGGTTCGTACTGGCGGATGACGGATGCGGAGGCCTCGTACGCCAGGTACTCCTTGAAGCCAGGCTTGAGCAGGTCGGCGTACTGGTCGTAGAAGGACCCCCCTCGGGCCGCCTTGGCGAGCTCGAGCATCGAGTGGATCCGTCCCTTGTCCTTCACGCCGTAGTGGTTCAGCAGTGCCCTTAGATCGTTGGTCGAGACGCTCACATCCCCCCTCTCGATGCGAATGAGCTTGGACGGCGACCAGTCCATGGCGCTGGCGACGTCAGCCTGTCTCAGCCCGGCGGCGTCGCGAGCCCTTCTGAGCTCCATGCGGAGCCGACGACGCTGCACCGTCGGATCTTGAACTGCCGTCATCCCGCTCTCATCCTCACTGTTGACACCTGTCGTTGTGCTCACTGACCTTACGCTTCCTGTCTGTTCACACTCTAGCATCCTGCTAGCTGGCGTGAAGCTAACATGCGGACTGCACCACGCTTTACGCAGGTGGCAGAGAGCCTCGTCACATTGTCATCTGAGTGCGCTGAGCTGCATCGACGTCAAGGATATCCGCAGCCTGGCGGCTGTCAGACTGCCACGTCGCAGAGTGCAGACGGCCAGCTTGCACGGTGTCGGAGGGGTTGCCCGCAGTGCGGCGACCGCCAGCACGCCATCTGTCACGACGCGGTGTCGCGACGACGTTCGGGGGGCAGAGTGGTAACCATTGGTACAAATCTGAATCAATACAGGGCTGCTGCGCAGTTATAATGTGGCTGTCACACTGGTGTTCTGAACCAGGTTGAGGCGCGGATCCAGTTGTCTGACGCGCACTTCTTCTGCTGGTCGTGATTCGCCTCGTCTCCCGACGAGCGATTCACGGGGAGCCCTGAGGCGTTCGCACCGGCAGCGAGAGACGTGCCGTCCTTGCAGGAGAAGGAGTACGGCATGGTCGAAGTGCCGCCGCCCCCCGCCACCGCGTCCTGGCAGCAAAGCACCGCGAGTGGGATCGAGGGCAACTGTGTCCAACTCACCGGCACCCTGGAGCACGTCTGGGTCCGGGACTCGAAGAACCTCCTCGGACCCGCACTCGGATTGACCCGCGATGGGTGGGCAGCGTTCCTCCTCGGGGTGCAGCGCGACGAGTTCGACCGCTCCGGGGTGCCGACGTGACGGCAGCATCTACCCGATCGTGATTCCCGGCATCGGGTAGCCCGGTCGGACGGCACCGCGCGGCGGCCGGGGCCTTCGGCGCGCTTGCCCACCAGTGATGTCGCGCCGTCATATGGCCTACCGCGAGTTCGCGCGGCCTGGCCTCCGCTACTGCATTACCTAGGTGTTCTAGTCGGCGGCTCATGGGGGTCGGTCGTGGGTCGGCGGACGCCGTCTTGGGGCGTTGAGAACGGGTCACACCCGCGAGCGCCGCGGCGGCCAGGTTTGGGCCGGGTCCCGGCCGCCGGATTCGCGCGGGTCGTATCCGCGTGGGCGCATGTCGAGCGGTTCATCGTCGTCCTCAACACCGCTCGGACCTGCGTGCAGGGCCGCTATCACGGTGGCCGGATCGCCGCCCATGGTGGCGCTGTTCTGCGCATACGACAGGATGGCACGCTGCCGGTCCCGCTCAGAACGGACCAACATCCACCACCGCAGCGTGGAGGCCGCCAGCACTCCGCCGAGGGTCGCCGCACCCAGCCAGGGATGGCCTAGGGCGACCATCAAGGTCGGCGGCACGATCTCGAAGCCGACGGTGATCGTCGCCCATTGGGAGCGGGTGAGCCGAGCCATGCGGGCACCTCCTCGCTGCACTCCCGCGTGCACTTGCGTAGGTGTATCTACGCAATAATACGGCACTATAGTATCGATTTCAAGCTTTACTTCGGGATTGCACTTACGTACCATGAAGGCGGAACGACTGTGACTGTGGAGGAGCTCCTGGTGGCGAGGACCCAGCTGACCCACCGCGAGGACGAAGTGCTTCATCTTGCGATCTCCGGACTGAGCAACGACGAGATCGCGGCTCGCCTCGCCATCTCACGTCGGACGGTGGAAGCGCACCTGCGCACCTTGTTCCGCAAGACCGGGGTGACCAGAAGGGCCCAACTGGCGGCGCTGTACCAGGGGGGCGACCCCAACGTCGCCGAGCTGTCGGGGCCGGCGCCGCTCGGTGCCGGCAACGGCCCGGTCGCTCCGCTGTCGCAGCAGCGTCGTGATCTGGTGGACTGCGAGCGCCAGCTTCGGGTCTACGCCGCCGCGGTGCGCGGGCTAGCTGACCGGCAGTTCCCGCTGTTCGAGGAACGGGTCGAAATCACCGTCCTGGTCGGCGAGCAGGACGGGCAGGACACCATCGTCGAGCGACGCTGGACGAAGCCGAGGCCCTACCTGGTCTATCGGATCCTGTGCCCGATCGTGACCTGGCCCGAGGGGCCCTTCGAGTTGGACGACCTCGCCCTCGCCTGCAAGGTGTTCGGCCCGGACACTCATGTTGACGTCCACGCGGTGCGGGATGTCGACGGCCGTCCGCTGGTGATGACCCTGTTCCAGCCGGGGCTGCAGGACGACACCGAGTGGGTGCTGCGCTATCGCTCGCCGCAGTTGTGGGCCCCGCTGCGCAGTTCCGGGCAGGACACCCTGACCTGGGCTACCGCCACCCTCGATCAGCGGCACGAGCCGACGATCAACGACCTCACCCTGAAGGTCGTCTTTCCCTCTTGCTGGGCGGGGGCGCAGGTGGCTGAGCAGAGCAACCTCGGTGAGATCCACACTGAGCGTCTGCCGACCGGGCAGACGCAGGTGACCTGGCACCAGGAGGCGCCGGGCGTCGGTTCGTACCACTGGACACTGCAAGGGTGGCCCGGCACGTGAGCCATCACCCCGAGGATGCCCGGTTCTGCTGGCGGACCAGCCGGATCCGCGGATCGTGCAGGTAATCCCCCACTACCTTGGCGATCTCCTCGGATCGTCCGTTGTCCACCACGACCAGCTCCCAGTCCCTACGGCTCTGCGCCAGCAGGGACGTGATGGTCTCGGCGAGGTATGCCTCCGTCTGGTAAGCGGCGTCTGATAAGCGGTGCACCAGGATGGTGAAGGTCGGCGTGTCGCGCGGATGCACGGTGTTGTCCGGGAACACCGTGTTGTCCGGGAACGCGGCGTTGTCCGGGAACAGAGCATGGTTGTCTGTCACAGCATCTTCCGAGGGCACAGCGGATCTCTCCAGTCACGTCACAAGGCCGGTCGCGCCCGGGCTCACCCTTAGATCGTCGGCGGCGGGCCGTTCATTACAGATCGCTCGGTGCCCTCGTCGGCTCATCGATGCACGACCCTGCCGGGCTGCTCAGGCCGACGCGGACGCCGCGCACGCCGCCGGCCCACCCAGCGTTACCGCGATCTTGCGCTGAGCGTCGAGAGCTCGCTGAGGAGCCGTGCTCACGCCCGTAACGTGTGACGGTCCGTTTCGATATGGCAACCGAGAGATCAGTCGGTTACCTCATCGGGGCAGTTAGTCAGCTCGGCAGTCCTGCCGGCAAGTCCGACCCGAACGGGCGGATCAGCCTGCGCGGGACAGCGGGATGTCGAAGCTGTCCCGAGGGGAGCCGATGACCAGGAGGGAGGTCGGCGGGACGTGGTCAACAGCGCGGACCCAGCCAGGACGGCCCCGCTCGTCGCGGAGCCTCTGACTCGGGTACCCGTCATTCGGTGGGAGCACGTCTACCGCGGCGTCGTCGTACTCACAGACTTGATCATCATCGCGGTGTCCCTTCGGCTGGGGCTGGCACTCACCGACGGTAGTCTCGCCGGCCATTTCCCCGGCTTTATCGCCGCAGTAACCGGAGCGGTCCTTTTCGGCAGCATGATCGCTTGCCGGGTGTGGGAGCCTCGGGTGCTCGGGCAGGGTGCCGAGGAACTTCGTCGCCTGGTCAAGGCGGTCGCGCTCGCTGCAGTAGTGCTCGGCCTGACGGCTCTCGCTTTCGAAGTGGGGTACTTCCGTCCGTGGGTGTTCGGTGTGCTTCCGGCCACCGGGGTATCCCTGACGATCTCGCGGTACGCGCTGCGATGCGCACTGCACCTGAAGCGCGCACGCGACCGGTGCATGCATCCGGTACTGGTCGCGGGCAGCGCTGACGAGGTCGCGGACCTCATCGAGCGCACCCGAAGGGAACGACACTACGGATGGCTCGTGACCGGGGTCTGCGTTCCGGGCACCACCGGCCTGGATCGGCCGGAGGAAGTCCGGGGTGTCCCGGTGCTGGGGGGCCTTGCCGACGTCCCTGACCTGGTGCGGCAGGGGAACTACCGGGTGGTGGCGGTGACACCGGACCCGCACTGGACCCGTCAGCAGTTGCGCCAACTGGCCTGGGACCTGGAGGGCGTGCCCGCCGAACTGGTGGTCGCCCCGGCGCTGATGGAGGTCACCGGACCCCGGCTGCAGGTGTCCCCCGGGTACGGGCTGACCCTGCTGCACGTGAGCCAGCCGACGTTCAGCGGGGCACGGTGGGTGTTCAAGGCAGCCATTGATCGGTTGGGCTCGCTTCTCCTGCTGTTCCTGATCGCGCCGGTGCTCCTGGCCGTCGCGGTGGCGATCAAGGTTGACAACAGTGGACCGGTGTTGTTTCGGCAGCAACGGGTCGGCAAGGCGGGCGAGCTGTTCTGGATGGTGAAGTTCCGGTCCATGGTCGTCGATGCGGAGCGGCAGCGGGCCGACCTCGACGCGGTGAATGAGGCAGGCGGACCGCTCTTCAAGATCCGGCGGGATCCGCGGGTCACCCGGGTGGGCGCATTCCTCCGCCGCTACTCACTCGACGAGCTGCCGCAGCTGATCAACGTCCTGCTCGGCGACATGTCGTTGGTCGGGCCGCGGCCACCGTTGCCCTCGGAGGTCGAACGGTATGGCTTCGACGCCTGGCGGCGCCTGCTCGTCAGGCCCGGTGTGACCGGGCTGTGGCAGGTCAGCGGGCGCAGCGAGCTGTCCTGGGAGGAGACGGTCCAGCTTGACCTGCGCTACGTCGAGAACTGGTCGCTGGCGATGGACGCGGCGATCGTCTGGAAGACCGCGGGTGCGGTCCTAGGAGGTCGTGGTGCGTACTGATCTGGGCACCGATTCGGGCGGGGGTGTGCGATGACGATCCTCACGGGCAGCGAGCCGACCGGCGGGGCGACCGCGGTGGGACAGGGTTTGTCCTGCCGGCTCTGCGGATCGTCCCGGCTGCACACCTTCGTCGATCTGGGTGCAACTCCGCCCTGCGAGAGGTTCCTCGCAGCCGGTGAGCTCGACGATTCCGAGCTCACCTACCCGCTGCATGTCCGGGTGTGTGCCGACTGCCTGCTGGCGCAGCTGCCCCCGCTGATCACGCCCGAGGACACCTTCACCGAGTACGCCTACTTCTCCTCGTTCTCCGACTCCTGGGTGGCGCACGCCGAGCATTTCGTGGCCGACGCTGCGCGCCGGCTGGGCCTGGGTTCGGACTCGTTCGTCGTCGAGGTCGCCAGCAACGACGGTTACCTGCTCCAGCACGTGGTACGCCGGGGGATCCGCTGCCTGGGCATCGAGCCGTCGGTCAACGTAGGGGAGGCCGCCCGCGGCCGCGAGGTGGCGACCCTGACGGCGTTCCTCTCACCCGAGACGGCTCGATCGGTCCGCAGCGCGCACGGCCCCGCCGATCTCGTCGTGGCCAACAACGTCTACGCACACATTCCCGACGTCGTCGGGTTCACCCACGGCCTTCGGGAGCTGGTCGCGGACGACGGGTGGGTGTCCATCGAGGTGCAACACCTGCTCACCCTGGTCCGTCACACCCAGTTCGACACGATCTACCACGAACACTTCCAGTACTACACGGTCGGTACCGCGCAGCGCGCTCTCGCGTCGGGTGGTCTGCGCCTCGTCGACGTGGAGCTGCTGGGTACGCATGGCGGTTCGATCCGGTTATGGGCGCGGCCCGCCGAGGTCGCGGGGGAGCCGTCACTCGCGGTGACCTCGGTGCTGGCCGAGGAGCAGGCCGCCGGGCTGTCCACCGTGGCGGGCCACGCCGGTTTTGCGACAGCTGTGCACCGAGTGCGGGCCGACCTGCTTCGCTTCCTGCTCGACGCGGCCGCCGACGGCAAGACCGTGGTGGGTTACGGCGCGCCGGGCAAGGGCAACACGCTGCTGAACTACTGCGGCATCCGCACCGACCTGCTCGCCTACACAGTGGACCGTAACCCCTACAAGCACGGGCGGTTCACCCCGGGCACCCGCATCCCCATCCACTCCCCGGAGCGCATCGCGCTCGATCGGCCCGACTACGTGCTTGTGCTGCCCTGGAACCTGCGTGCAGAGCTCACCGAGCAGCTCGGTTACCTCCGTGAGTGGGGCGGCCGACTCGTCTTCCCTATCCCCACCCTGGAGGTGGTCTCGCCATGAAAGTCGTCCTGTTCTGCGGCGGGTACGGCATGCGGATGCGCGACGGCGTGTCCGACCTGCCCAAGCCGATGGCCAAGGTCGGACCCCGGCCGCTGCTGTGGCACGTGATGCGCTACTACGCGCACTTCGGCCACACCGATTTCATACTGTGCCTGGGTTACGGCGCGCATCACATCAAGGACTTCTTCCTGCATTACTCCGAGACGGCCTCCAACGACTTCGTGCTGCGTGCTGGCGAGATCGAGATGCTCTCCTCGGACATCAGCGACTGGACGATCACGTTCGTGCACACCGGCATCGCCTCGCCGATCGGGGAGCGGCTGCGCCGGGTCCGGCAGTACGTGGCCGGTGAGGAGATGTTCCTCGCCAACTACGCTGACGTGCTCACCGACGCCCCACTGGACGATGTGGTGGCGCGCTTCGCGGCCTCCGACGCTTCCGCATCATTGCTGGCGGTGCCGCCGCAATCGGCATTCCACTGCGTGCAGCTCGGCGAGCGGTCCATGGTGGATGAGATCATCGCGGTGAACACCATGCCGCTCTGGGAGAACGGTGGCTACTTCGTGCTGCGGCAGGAGGTGTTCGATCACCTGCCGGAGAACGGCGACCTGGTCGGCGATGCGTGCACCGAGCTGGCGAAGCGGGGCCGGCTGCTGGCGTACCCGTACCAGGGGTTCTGGCACCCGGCGGACACGGTCAAGGAGCGGTCGGTGCTGGAAGCGGCGTATGACGCGGGCCGTCGGCCGTGGATGCTGTGGGAGCAGCTGCCCGATCGCAGCCCGCTGCCGGGTCTGGTTGCCCAGGGGGCGGGTCAGTGATGCGGGCGTTTCGGACCGAGCGGCTGGGCGAGCTGCTGCTGCTCGGGGCGCACTGCGACGACGTGGCCATCGGCGCCGGTGGCACGTTGCTCGCGCTGTGCCGGGCGCACCCCGGGCTGCGGGTCACCGCGCTGGTGCTCAGCGGCGGTGGTACCGACCGTGAGGTCGAGGAGCGGATGGCGCTCGGCGCGTTCTGCCCCAAAGCCGACCTGCAGCTCACGGTCCTCGACATCCCCGACGGCCGTCTTCCGGCGTACTGGCAGCGCGCGAAGGACGCGGTGGAGCAGCTGCGCACCCGCTGCGATCCCGACCTGGTGCTCGCGCCCGCCCCGCACGACGCCCACCAGGACCACCGGGAACTCGCCCGGCTCGTTCCGACGGCGTTCCGCGACCATCTGGTGCTCGGCTACGAGATCCTCAAGTGGGATGGTGACCTGACCCAGCCACCGGCATACGTGCCGCTGGACGGCGAGATCCTGGCCGAGAAGGTCGCGCTGCTGCACGAGCACTACGGCTCGCAGCGCGACCGCAGCTGGTTCGACGCCGAGACCTTCACCGGCCTGGCGCGGATCCGCGGCGTGCAGTGCCACGCCCGGTACGCCGAGGCGTTCCACGTGTCCAAGTTCGTGCTGGGGACAGGCGCGCCCGGCACCGGGAGGGGATGACGTCATGCGTGTTCTGCTCACCGGGCACCAGGGCTACCTGGGCACCGTGATGGCGCCGGTACTGGCCGCAGCCGGCCACGAGGTGGTCGGGCTGGACTCCGGCCTGTTCGCGGACTGCGTGCTCGGTCCCGCGCCGCAGGATCCGCCGCGCCTCGCGATGGACCTGCGCGACGTCGAGCTCGCCGACCTCGCAGGCTTCGACGCGGTGGTGCACCTGGCGGCGCTCTCGAACGACCCGCTCGGGTCGCTGGCGCCCCAGATCACCTACGACATCAACCAGCACGCGTCCACGCGGCTGGCCACGCTGGCCCGCGACGCCGGTGTGAGCCGTTTCCTCTACGCGTCCACCTGCTCGGTCTACGGGGCGGGTGGTGACGCGCTGGTCGCCGAGGACGCGCCGTTGCGCCCACTCACGCCGTACGCGGAGTCCAAGGTGCGGGTCGAGGACGCGCTGTTCGCGCTGGCCGACGACCACTTCTGCCCGGTGTCGCTGCGCAACGCGACGGCGTTCGGCTGCTCGCCCCGGCTGCGGGCCGACATCGTGCTGAACAACCTCGTGGGCCACGCGGTGCTGTCTGGTGTGGTCAAGGTGCTCTCCGACGGCACACCCTGGCGCCCGCTGGTGCACGCTGCCGACATCGCCGGAGCCTTCCTCGCAACACTCGCGGCTCCCCGCGCGGCTGTGCACGGAAAGGCGTTCAACGTCGGCAGTGAGGTCAACAACGTCACGGTGGCGGAGATCGCCGACGCCGTCGTGGCCACGGTCCCCGGGTCCACCCTCGCGATCACCGGCGAGAACGGCGCCGACCCGCGTTCCTATCGGGTCGACTTCTCCGCGCTCCGCGCGGCACTGCCGGACTTCACCCCGCGGTGGACGATCGAGGACGGCGCACGGGAGCTGCACAGTGCGTACACCACCCACGGTCTCACCCGCGAGGCCTTCGACCGGCGGTTCACCAGGCTGGCCAGGCTGTCCGACCGGCAGGCTGCCGGCGAGCTCGCCGTGGACCTGCGTCCGGTGCACGCGGCGGTGGCGCCGTGAGCGTGCAGGCACCCAGGTGCCGCGGGTGCGACTCGGGCGACGTCGGGCAGGTCGTCGATCTGGGTCCGCAGCCCGGGGCCGACTACTTCCCGCCGATGTCCAGCTCCGGGGACGACCCCCGCTGGCCGCTCGAGCTGTGGTTCTGCCGGGTCTGCACGCTGGTCCAGCTCGGCCCGGTCGAGCCGCGCGTCCCGGAGCCGGCGCTGGCCGTCGAGTCGGCCACCAGCCTGGCGCACGCCGCGACGTCGGTCCGTGATCTCGTCCGGGACTATCCCGAGATCTCCGGCGCGACGGTCGTGGAGTTCGACAGCCATCACGGCGGGTCCTGGCTCCAGCACCTGCTGGCGGCGGGCTGCCGGACGGTGGCCGACGGCGAGCGAGCCCACCTCGTCGTCGATGTCCACGGTCTCGCCCACGAGCCCGCGATCGGGCGCTGCATGGCGGAGCGGGTCGAGCGGCTCGCTCCTGGCGGGCTGCTGGTGCTCGAGTTCCACCATCTCCTCCCGCTCCTCGTCGACAGCCAGTTCGACACCGTCCGGCACGGGCACTGGTCGTATCTGTCGCTCGGCGCGCTGAGCAGACTGGCGGTGCCGCTCGGTCTCACCGTCGTCTCGGTGCGCCAGGTCCCGCTGTTCGGCGGCAGCCTCCAGGTGATGCTGCGCCACGCGGACGCCGACGGCGACCTCGGGATGGCCGACGCGTCGGTCACGGCCGTTCTCGACGACGAAGCGGCGGCCGGGGTGGACGACCCGGACCGGCTCGGTGGTCTGCACACCGCCGCGCACCGTTCCGCCACCGCCCTGCATGACTACCTCGTCGCCGCACGGGACACGGGCCGGACCGTGCTCGGGTACGGAGCACCGTCCAAGGCGCCCGTGCTGCTCGACATCAGCCGGGTGGGCCCCGACTTGCTGCCGTTCACGGTCGACGCCGCCCCGGGCAAGCACGGGCGCCGAATCCCGGGCGCTGCCGTGCCCATCCGCCCGGTCGAGGACCTTCGCGCCGCCCGCCCCGACGTCGTCCTCATCCTGACCTGGGACATCGCCGACGAGGTGATCTCAGCGCTCGAGGCGGGCGGCGGCTGGGGCGCCGAGTACCTGGTCCCGATGCCCGCGCCGCACGTGGTCACCCGCTGAGCCCGCCCGGTACATTCCCCATGACCCCCGACGACGCCCCCGACCTCGACCTCCGCGACGGACTGCCGCATCGCGGCAGGTGGCATCGCCTTCGCTCGACGACCGTCTCCCGCACCGCGCGGGCCACGGCGAGACGATTGAGCTGGGGCCTCGGCGACCAGGCGGTGTCCAGCCTGACGAACTTCACCGTGGGGATCGTCGTGGCGCGCTCGCTCGGGGCGGCGGAGTTCGGGATCTTCACGCTCGCCTGGGTGACCTACGGCGTGGTCCTCAACGTGTCACGGGGCCTGACCACCGATCCACTGGTGGTGCGGTTCAGCGGTGTACCGACCGCGACCTGGCGCGCTGCGGTGTCCCGGTCGTCAGGCACCGCGCTGCTCATCGGCATTCTTGCCGGCGCAGTGAGCCTGCTCGCCGGCCTCGCGCTGGGCGGTTCGATCGGCGCAGGCTTCGTCGCTCTCGGCCTCATCCTGCCGGCCCTGCTGCTGCAGGACAGCTGGCGTTTCGCGTTCTTCGCCGCTGGGCAGGGCCGCAAGGCGTTCGCCAACGACGTCGTGTGGGCCGCGGCACTGGTTCCCGCGCTCGTGGTCGCCGCCGAACACGGAAGTGTCTTCGGATTCGTGCTGGCCTGGGGGCTGTCCGGGGCCGTTGCGGCGGGCTTCGGCTGCGTGCAGAGCCGCCTGTCGCCCCAGATGGCCGAGATGCGCGGGTGGCTGCGGCAGCAGCGCGACCTCGCCCCGCGCTACCTGATCGAGAACGTCAGCAACAGCGGTGCCTCGCAGCTGCGGATGTACGGATTGGGTGCGATCGCCGGACTCGCCGACGTCGGAGCCCTCCGCGGCGCCGAGTTGCTGCTCGGCCCATTCCTGGCCGTCCTGATGGGTCTGAGCCTGGTGGCCGTCCCGGAGGCGGCGCGGGTGCTCCAGCGGTCCCCGCACCGGCTGCCGCTATTCTGCCTCCTCCTCGGCGCAGGTCAGGCCGCCACCGCACTGGCCTGGGGTCTGGTGCTGCTGTTCCTGCTGCCCGACACCGTCGGCCGACTCGCCCTCGGCTCCGTCTGGGAGCTCGCCTCGGCGCTGATCCTGCCGGTCACGCTCTCGGTCACGGGCGCAGGCTTCGTCGCGGGAGCCGCCGCCGGACTGCGGGCACTCGCCGCCGCTCGCCGGAGCCTGCGTGCCCAGCTGTTCGCGTCCGCTGCATACCTGACCGGCGGGCTCGCAGGCGCGGCCGTGGCCGGGGCGCTCGGCTCGAGCTGGGGTTCCGCGCTCGCCATGTGGTTCGGCGCCGCCGTGTGGTGGGCCCAGCTCCGTGCCGGCCTCCGCGAACTCACCGCCGCAGCACCGACCGGCCCGCCTGTCGTCGTCGCGGCCCAGGTCAACCACGAAGAGATGAGGACCTCATGAGCCACGTTCCCCGGCTGAGTATCGGCCTTCCCGTCTACAACGGTGAGCAGTACCTGTCCGAAGCACTCGACGCCCTGCTCGGCCAGAGCTACGAGGACTTCGAACTGATCATCTCCGACAACGCCTCCACCGACGGTACCGAGGACGTCTGCCGTCGGTACCTGGCCCAGGATCAGCGGATCCGCTACGTCCGCCAGCCCCGCAACATCGGCGCCGCCCCGAACCACAACTTCGTGTTCCGCCAGGCCCGGGGCGAGCTGTTCAAATGGGCCTCCCACGACGATCTGTATGCGCGGGACCTGCTGCGGCGCTGTGTCGAGGCGCTCGACGAGCACCCGCACATGGTGCTCGCCCACGCCTGGCACGCCATCATCGACGGCGCGGGCACCGTCACCGAGACGTTCGACTACCAGCTCGCCACGGACTCCCCGCATGCACCGGAGCGCTTCCGGAGCCTGCTGTTCGCCCCCGGCGGCGACGACTTCTACGGCGTCATCCGGGCGGACGTGCTGCGCCGGATCACCCCGCACGACAGCTACCACCACGCGGACCGCACGATCGTCGCCGAGATCGCCCTGCACGGCCCGTTCCACCAGGTTCCCAAGCTGCTGTACTTCCGGCGCGACCACCCCACCCGCGCGGAGCGAGCGAACCCGACCAAGCGCACCCGATGCGCCAACCTGGACCCGCGCCGGGCCGACCGGCTCCGGCACCCGACCGTCCGGCTCCTCGCCGAGTACGTCTGGGGTTTCGTCGCGGCGCTCCGATGCGCCCCGCTCTCGCCCGCGGAGCGGCGGTCGTGCTACCGCCATCTCGCGCAGTGGCTGGCGAGCCGCGCCCTGCCCCAGCGGTTGCGGCCGGCCGCGGACCCGCCTGCCCCGGTCGGCGACGAGCTGGCCGGCGCCGTGGACACGATCGTCGCCGGGCGGGAAAGGAGGACGTCGTGACCTCGCGCGGCGTGGCCGGGAGGCGGCGACGGCTTACCGCAACGGGCCCTCGGGTGGGTCTGTTCGGCCTGTTGGGCGCGGGCAATGTCGGTAACGACGGGTCCCTCGAGGCCGTGCTCGCCTACCTCCGGGCCGAACACCCCGACGCGGTCCTGGGCTGCCTGTGTTCCGGGCCCGAGCAGGTGACGGCGCGATACGGGATCCCGGCCACCCCCCTGCACTGGTACTACTCGCGCGCCCGGACGACGTCCGGCCTTCCGGCGGCCACCTTGAAAGCTGTCGGGAAGGTTCTCGACGCGATCCGGACACTGCGATGGGTACGACGGTTCGACGTCGTGATCGTGCCCGGTACGGGTGTGCTCGAGACGACCCTTCCCTTGCGACCGTGGGGATTCCCGTATGCGCTGTTCCTGCTCTGCGCATCCGGCAGACTCGTCGGGACGAAGGTCGCGCTCGTCAATGTCGGAGCCAACGTCATCCGCCAACGGTTCACCCGATGGCTGTACAGGTCGGCCGCGCGCCTCGCCCATTACCGGTCCTTTCGCGATACCCTCTCGAGGGATGCGATGCGAAAGATGGGGATCGACACCTCTGCCGATGACATCTATCCCGATCTCGTGTTCGCTCTTCCGGCACCTCCGCCCGTTCTCGCCGCCAGGAATACTGTGGGCGTCGGTGTCATGGCATTCCATGGCGGGAACGACGATCGCCGACTGGCAGGCGAGATCCACACCTCTTACGTCGAGGCGATGAAGCGGTTCGTCCGCTGGCTTGTGGACACGGATCGTCGGGTCCAGCTGTTCACCGGTGACCAGCTCGACGAGCGCGTGGTCGAGGAAATTCTGTGCGACCTGCGGGCATACCGCCCCGATCTCGAGCCGTCGCGGATCGTCGCCGAACCGGTGTCCTCGATGGCGGACCTGATGCGGCAGATGTCGTCCGTCGATACCGTCGTCGCTACGCGCTACCACAATGTGCTGTGCGCGTTGAAGCTGACGAAACCCACGATATCGATCAGCTACTCAGCGAAGAGCGACGGCGTCATGGCGGATATGGGCTTGGCCGACTTCTGCCAGTCCGCCCGCGCCGTCGACGTCGAGCGCCTGATCGAGCAGTTCACGGCGCTCGAGAGCCGACGGGATCAGCTGCAACGCACGATGGGGGAGAAGAACCTGGCGAATGTACGGCGTCTCGAGCACCAGTACGACGTCCTGTCCGCCACGCTCTTTCCCATGGCCGAGCAGGCATCAACTGCCACCGAGGCGCGGCCGATTCCTAGGGGGATCTCGTGAAAGCCATTCCGGTTCCGGGTATTGCCGGCGCCTTCTTGTTCGAGCCCACTCCGCACGTCGACGAGCGGGGGTTCTTCTGCCGCACCTTCGACCGTGAGGTCATCCGCTCCGTGGGCATCGACCCGGACGGCTTCGCCCAGGACAGCATCTCCCGCTCGCGCAGAAGCGTGGTGCGGGGGCTGCATCTGCGCTCAGGTGCCGGCGAGGCGAAGCTCGTGCGCTGCTCCTCCGGCGCGGTCTTCGACGTCGTCGTCGACCTCCGCCCGGGCTCGCCCACGCACCGCAACCAGGAGTTCTTCGTGCTCTCCTGCGACACCCAGGTCACGCTGTATGTGCCTGCCGGCTGCGCGCACGGGTTCCAGGCGCTGACCGAACCCGCCGACGTGTCGTACCGCATCGACCGGCCGCATGACCCGGCCGAGGACGTCGCGATCGCCTTCGACGACCCCGAGCTGGCCATCCCCTGGCCGCTTCCCGTCACGCTGATGTCGGCGCGTGACCAGACAGCGCCGTCACTCGCCGAGGCAACGAGGTTGCTGACATGACGATCACTGATCGGTTCCTGCCGCGCTCGGACGAGCTGAACGCGCGGCTGCACAGGATGGTCCCGGGCGGAGCCCATACCTACGCCAAGGGTGAGGACCAGTACCCCGAGGGCCTGGCTCCGGTCATCGCCCACGGGCGCGGCGCCCATGTGTGGGACGTCGACGGCAACGAGTACATCGAGTACGGCTCTGGGCTGCGTTCGGTCAGTCTCGGGCACGCGCATCCACGGGTGCTGCAGGCCGTGCGCCGCGAACTCGACCGTGGCGCCAACTTCGTGCGACCGAGCGTCGTCGAGATCGAGGCCGCGCAACGCTTCCTGGAGACCGTGCCCACCGCGGAGATGGTGAAGTTCGCGAAGAACGGCTCCGACGTCACCACGGCCGCCGTGCGGCTGGCCCGTGCCGTCACGAACCGCCCGTTGATCGCCATCTGTCGCGAACAGCCGTTCTTCTCCACCGACGATTGGTTCATCGCGACCACACCGATGTCGGCGGGCATCCCCGAGCAGATCGCCGGGCTCACCGTGTCCTTCCCGTACGGCGATCTCGCCGCCACCGACGAGCTGCTCCGGCGCCACGACAGCCAGGTCGCCTGCCTGATCCTCGAGGCGGCCACGCAGCACGATCCTCCGCCCGGGTATCTCGCGGGTCTGCGCGAGCTCGCGCACCGGCACGGCTGCCTTCTCATCTTCGATGAGATGATCACCGGGTTTCGCTGGTCCGAGGCAGGAGCTCAGGGCCTGTACGGTGTCGTCCCGGACCTGTCGACGTTCGGCAAGGCGCTGGGCAACGGGTTCGCCGTCTCGGCGCTGGCCGGGCGGCGGGAGGTGATGGAGCGGGGCGGCCTGCACCACTGCGGAGAGCGGGTCTTCCTCCTCTCCACGACCCACGGGGCCGAGACCCACTCGTTGGCGGCCGCCATGGCGGTGCTGGAGACGTATGTCCAGGAGGGGATCACGGCTCGGCTGCACGCCCTCGGCGAGCGCCTCGCCGCCGGTGTCCGCGAGGCGGCGTCCGGCATGGGTGTCGCGGACCACGTCGTCGTCCGCGGCCGGGCGAGCAATCTCGTCTTCGCCACCCTCGACGAGAACCGGCAGCCGTCGCAGAACTACCGAACGCTCTTCCTGCGCCAGCTCATCGCCGGGGGAGTCCTTGCCCCGTCCTTCGTCGTCAGCAGTGCAGTGACGGAAGAGGACGTGGACCGGACCGTCGACGTCGTCGCTCAGGCATGTGCGGTGTACCGCAACGCACTCGACGCCGAGGACCCGACCGCGTGGATGGGTGGGCGGCCGGTGCAGCCGGTCTTCCGCCGATTTCCCTGACCTGAGCGAAGTCGCGGCTCGGGTAACCGGTCGATCAGGCACGCCGTAGCGGGCACGACGACCATGGCGGTGCAGAAGCCGCCGATGGTGTCCGTCGGGTAGTGGGCGCCCAACGCGATCTGGGACAGCGCCATTCCCGCTCCGGCCACGCCCGCTCCCGATAGGATCAGCAGCACGCTGGGCAGCCTCCTGGCGCCGAGCAGGTCCACCAGCAGCAGCATGACGACGAGGGCGAACACGGTCGCCGTCGCCGTGTGCCCGCTGGGGTAGGCAAGGAAGCCACCGTTGATCGTTCGGCCGACCACCGGCTTGAGCACCGTGGTGACGACGCCGGTCATGCCCAGGCCTGCGATGACGACGACGGCCAGCCGCCGTCGGCTCAGGGCCAGACAGACTGCCGTCAGCAGAGCTACGAGCAGTACCGCCCCGAGCGGCTCGCCGACGAAGTCGATCACGAGGGCACCGAGTCCTGGCTCGGGCAGCAGGCCCTCCACCGCGGTCTGCGCCCAGGTGTCCAGCCGGCCGGGCGCGGCCTCGCCTGCGTAGTGGGCGGCGAGGCCGGTGAGCGCCAGGGCAGCAAGGATCACCACGATGGCGATCGGCCCGCGCAGCGGTGGCGGCATGGCCGGCGGCCCTTCTGGGCGCGGGCCAACCAGTGTCGCCGTGGCTGAGCTGTCACCGGGGCTGGCGGGCTTCACACTGGCGGGCTTCACAGCGGCTCGCACGAGCCGGACCCGGCGATGGCGGCCTGGTAGCCCGCAACCAGGCGATCCAGCCCGACTGACGGCGTGAAGTCCTGCTCGTAGCGGCGTCGGGCGGCCTCGCCCATGGTCCGGTTCGCCTCGGGTGTGGCCACGACGCGACGGAGGCACTCGGCGAGCGAGCCCGGGTCGCCCGGTCGGTGCAGCAGCCCCGTCACGCCGTCCTGGATGAGCTCGACGAACGCGCCGTGGGCGGCGGCGACAGCGGGCACGTCCGCCGCCATCGCCTCCACGACCACCAGGCCGAACGTCTCCATCCAGGTCGACGGCGCCACCACCACCGCCGACCGGGCGATGACCTGACCGCAGTCCGCCTTGCTCAGCAGGCCCAGGTGCCGGACGTCGTCGCGGTCCCGCGCCCACCGCGTCACCTCCTCCTGCAGCGGCCCGGTGCCCGCAAGCACCAGTGGCATGCCGAGACCGCCGCCTGCGGCGATCATGTCCCACGCCGACATGAGCAGCCGGATGCCCTTCTCGGTGGTCAGCCGCCCGAGGTAGAGCACATGCTCGCCGGGCCCGTCGCGGCGAACACCCGGGTCGGCCACGAAGTTGTGCTTGACGGCCAGTCGCTCGGCAGGCATCCCGGCCTGGATGAGAATCTTGCGTTGCGCGTCGGAGATGCAGAAGAACCGCGCCACACCCGACCACCACCGGCGACGGTTGGCGACCAGGTTGACCGCCATCGGGACGGTGGCCAGACGGGAGCCCCGGTAGCACCCGTGGCGCAGCGCGGGCAGGGGGAGCCGGTGGGTGCAGTCGGTGCACACGTGGCCGTCGCGGTAGAGCGTGCCGGGCGGGCACACCATCATGTAGTTGTGCAAGGTCGCCACCGCCGGGACCCCCACATCAGCGCACGCGGTCACGACCGACGGGGAGAGCAGCGGAAAGGTGTTGTGGATGTGCACAACGTCCGGCCGCTCCGCCCGTAGCCGGGCCGTGAGCTCGGAGCGCACCGCCGCGTTCCACGGCACGCGGATGGGAACCGCAGCCTTCCCGAGCAGGGACATGGCAGCGATGTCGTCGCTGCGTCGCTCGAAGATGCTGACCTCGTGCCCAGCCTCGGCGAGAAGGGTTCGTTCCTGGTCCACGACGCGATCCTCGCCGCTCGGCTGTTCGGACCGGTAGCGGTTGTAGACCACAAGCACGTTCATCGGTACGTCGCTCCTCTGTCCGGGCGGGTACCCGTGCCGCGGGCTAGCAGCGAGGTCGCCACGGCCAGGTGCAGCAGGTACGGGGACGCGTCGCCGAGACCGACCTCCGTGTACGAGGCGGCGATGCAGTAAAAGATCAGAAAGACGGCACACGCGCGCGCCGGGGACGGGGGCCGCAGCGCCGCAGTGGTGATCAGGACGGCGAGAATGGTGCTGACGATGGCGATGCCCACCCAGCCCTGCTCGTGATAGATCGACAGCCAGCTGTTGTCGATGGGGAGGCCTGCGAAGGACTTGTCGGTCAGGCCCACACCGAGCAGCTGTTCGCCCACGCTGCGTTCCTCCGCGAGCAGGGCGTCCCACACCTTCTGCCTGCCGGTGAGGTTGGAGAGTTCCTCGGCGTCCTGGCCGCGCCTCAGCCAGGCCATAATAAGCTGGCTGAACGCCACGGCGACGAGGGTGCCGAGCCCCAAAGCCGTCGCGAGGGCGCGCCGAGCTCGCGCGTTGGTGAACGCGAGGCTGAGGCCGGCCACGGCCAGCGCGGTGACGAGGCCGAGTAGCGCGGTGCGGGTGTGGCTGAGCAGCAGGAGGCCGACCGCCGGTACGGCGACGACCGCGGCGCTGCGGCCGTCGATATTCCGCGTGAGCCAGAGCAGGATGGCCAACCCGGTTGCGACGGCGCAATACTGGCCGACCTGCGGCGCCGGGATCGGCCAGAGCGCGCCGACCAGCCGGCCACCGGGGCCGGAGAACGCCGACCCCGGTGAGATGATGAGGCCGGCCAGCACCGTGAGGAGCACTGCGCCCAGTGCGTACAGGTGGTAGCGGGCGAAGCGCAGTTCGCCGCGCCACCATCCGGACAGCAGCCACAGCGTCACGACGAACAGGCCCAGCCGGAAGCAGCGGAACAGCGACCCCGGCCCCGACTCGAGCTGCATGCTCGACGCGATGCTGACGACCGCCAGCAGGCTCAGCAGGAGCAGGTAGGCACACGGTCGCACCCGAACCCGGGGGTTGAGGACCAGCGCCAGCGCGAACGCGGCCAGTAGCGCGCCCATCGTGACCATCTGCGTGATCGGCCGCGGGATCGGGACGACCGTCTCCGCTCCCTGCGTACCGAGCGTGTTGACGAGCAACAAAGCCCACGCCACGCCGACCAACCGTGGGGTGTCGGTTCGAAGGCCGGCAACGCCGCTGACCGGTTCGTACGCGGGCCACGGCGTGGTTGCCCTCTCGCGGGCCCGACGCGTGTCACTCACGGCGCTTTTCCCGGCGCATCAGCAATCCTCTGCCTGCGCGACGTCGGCGAACGTGCTACCGGCGTCCTGGTTGTACGGCTCGGCCTGCCATCGGGCGGCGTCGATCAGCTCGCTGGTGTCGTAGGGCATGAACGTCCACGGTCCGATGTAGGTGTTGTCGTGCCACCGGTTGTCCTGCCGGAAGGTGATTGCCTCCTGGATGACGGTCTCCTGGTAGGGGGACCAGTCCGGATAGGTGCCGTAGTTCGACAGCAGAGCCATGCGGGCGCCGAATCCCTCGGCACATCCGACGACCGCGGGCTCGTACGTGAACGTGTTGTCGTGGACGTCGATCCGCTGGGTCTTCCACCGGCAGTCGTCGTAGCGGGGCGGGCTGGCGATACCCGGCTGGACGCACTCGGATGGGGAGGGCACGAGCAGGGTGCAGATTCCGGTGGAGGTGTTGGCAGGGCTGTTGCAGAACCGGTCGGCGTTCTCCCACGCGGTGATCCCGGTCCAGTTGTTCGCCAGGACGTTGCCGTAGATCTCGATCTTGTCAGTGCGTGCCGGGACGCGGGGTTCACCGCCGGCCTCGGACAGGTAGATCGTCCCGACCGGGAAGTTGTCCCCGCTGTCGGCGAACTCCTTGCCCGCCACCCAGGTATTCCGGCGAATGGTGTTGTCGCGGATGACCACGTTGTAGCCGGTCTCGTAGAGGATGGCCTCGGCGTCGTTGTCCTCGATCAGGTTGCCCTCGATGAGGAAGTCGTTGTTGTTGGTGTCGGCCCACAGGCCGACACCCCGGTTGTCGTGGACCCAGTTTTTGCGAATGTCCGCGCCATCGACGGACCAGAACTTCACGCCTCCGCTGCAGCCGCAGCCCGGAACCTTGTTCTCCCAGTCCTGGGTGTTGTTCCCGACGATCTCGTTGCCCTCGACGACGAGCCCGACGATCCCGTTGCCGGGCTGGTAGGCGTTCATCCCGTACTGGCCGTTGTTGCGCAGGCAATTGCCACGCACCTGCTGGCGGGCGCCGGCCATCAACCCGGCGCCCGCGTTGTCCTCGATCGTGTTGTGCTCGATCACCCACCCGTTGCCGGAGTCGTGGTTGACGACCCCCTGATCCTGTGGCGGGACGAACCCTCGGACCGTGAGGTGGCGGATCGTCACGTTCTCGGTATCGGTGGTGAAGGCGTACTGGTTCTTGCCGCGCCCGTCGAGGATCGCGCCCGGTGCACCGACGTAGGTATTGCCGTCCTTCGCGGCCACCTGCGCGTACTGGTCGTCGCTGAGCGTGTGCGTACCAGGGGCCAGCCAGAACGTGGTCCCGGCTGAACTGCCTCGGTTCTTGTCCGTGAGGTCGCCCTCGACGGCCGGATCGACGGTGATCGCGCCCGGCGGTGGGGTGGCCGGCCCGGGGACCGTGTGGTCGCAGACCGCGGTCACCTCACCGATAAGTGCGGGTGCCGCTGACGCCGGACCGGGTGCGGTCGTGCACCCCACGAGGAGCAGACCCAGCACCAGCAGAGGCGCCAGCGGGGTCGGCCCACGCAGCACTGGCACCGTCCGGTTGACCATGGCGAGCACCTCCTTGACGGGTTCACGAGTCGAAGCGGAGCAGCGTGTTCAGTGCGGCGGCGCCGGAAGCGACGACCCCCCGACCGACCAGGGCCACAGTAGGTTCCCGTCGGCCGAACCCCGCCGAGTACCACCCGAGAGGCGGGTCGGTTTCGCCGCTGTGCGCCGTCCACGTCAGTCCACCCGGGAGATCGAGCACGGCCGTCTGGTCCCGGTAACGGTGCGTCCAGCGGAGCAGTGCCCGGTGTCCGTCGAGATCCACGGCGATCCTGGGCCCGAGGTGGAAGGCGAGCCGGCACCGGTGCTGCCCCGTGTTGAGGACCTCGTCCAGCACCCGGAGCTCGCGGGTCGCGCTGTCCAGCTCGACCGACCGGCGGTGCACGACGGAGCAGCCCCGGCGGCCGTACCCGTCGTGCTCGGCCCGCCACCGTGAGACACCGTCGAGCTGCGTATGCGCGACGAGCACCCGACTGCGCGCATGCCGGGTCCACAGGAACGGGCCGCCCGACCTCGACTGGTCCGCGCCGTCGAGCTCGAGGGTGTTGTGCCCGAGGGTCGATCGGAAGTACGACCGCCACTCGGGCTCACCGTGGTAGCAGTAGCAGCCGGGGTCGGCGAGCACGTCGATTCCGTCGTGGCGGACCTCCAGCGACAGCGCGTCGGCGTGCGCGTGCGCCGCGATCGACAGGAAGCCGTGCGGCCCGCCGTCGCACCGGCACCAGATCTCGCCATCGGAGCCGCGTGGCGGCACCCGCAGGATCGTGAGCCCCGCGTCGGCGAAGTGGGGCGGGCGGTGCGCCGGGCGGCGGGCCGGAAGGCGGTGCGGCCCGGACAGCGCGGTCAGCAGAGTTGTGCGGACGTCGGCGCCGCCCACCGGCGGCCACCACTCCTGGCACCCGAACAGCGCATCCCCGGTGGCCAGCAGGGAGGTCCAACGGTCCGTGCCCTCCTCCCCGTCGACGACCAGTCCCCGCCCGTCGTCGGCATCACCCTGGCGGGGCGGCTGCAGCTGCCCGTCGACGATGGCGGCCAGCGCGTCGGTCATCCGCAGCAGCACGAGCCACGTCGACTCGGGAACGGTGACGCCCGCGGCGTCGGCCTCGACGGCGGCCGCCAGGCCCAGCTCCAGGACGAGCCCGTGGTACTCGGTGGCGAGCTCGCGGTTCAGCCCCGACGGGAAGGTGTTCCGCTGCAGCTGCTCGTCCAGCGACCGCATCGCCTCGGCCCGCCACCGCGGCGACTCGGGGAACCACCCGAAGGCGCATGCCGCCGCGAGCCGGCCGGCCGCTTCGGCGATGACGTGGTTGTTCGCCGAGGAGCCGCGGCTGCCGAAGGCGGCGAGCCAGCGCTGGTGGTGCCGGATGTGGTGCAGCGCCTCCGGGTTGTCCTCGAACAGCCCCGGCGCGCCGGGCCAGCGGTCGAGGAGTCTGCGCACCCACACCCAGGACAGCAGCCGGATGCCCAGCTCGATGCCGCTCACCCAGTGCACCCCACGCATCGGCGGGTTGGCGGCCCACCACGACTTCAGGTGATCGGCTACCCGGCAGGCGTACCGGTCGTCGCCGGTGACGGCGAACGCCGCCGCGAGCACGGTGAGGTGCTGGTGACGGGAGGGTTCCCAGAGCTGCTTGATGTCGCCGACGGCCTGCTCGTCGCGGTAGGCGATGTCGAAGGCGTAGACGTCCGTCGGTGCCCGGCGACCGGTGCGCGGGTCGAACGACCAGTCCGGGTCGACCAGGTCGTCGCGGGTGACGCCGAAGTAGTCGGCGTACCCGTCCATGAGCCGGTCGGCCGTGGCCATCAGGCGCGCCCGGGCGTCGTCGGGCACCGCCGCGAGGGCGTCGTCGGCGAGCACGGCAGTGAACTGTCGCCGCGGCAGCCAGTCCGACCCGGTCGGGTCGGGCGCGTTGAGGACCCCGCGCCACCGGCGGATCCGCGCGGCCGTGACCACGCGGCCCGCGATCTCCCGCGGCCCCATCCGGGACAGCCGCCGCAGGTACCAGCCGGGATCCATCACGCGTGCACCCCGTTCGGCGATGCCACGGACACCGCAGGCGCCTGCAGCCGGACCGGCGCCGCGGTCGCCAGGCTCGCGTGCACCGCGAGCGTCGCCCGGGTGGTCGCGACCAGCGAGTCGATCGACACGGGCATCGGCCCACCGGAGCGGACCGCGTCCAGGAACGCATCGATCTGGGCGCGCTGGCCCTTGTCCCGCCCGCGCGCCATCCGTGGGGACACCAGCCGCGGGGTGGACCACCGCTTCCGGCCGTGCACGCCAGCGCGCTGGAAGTCGTCGAAGCGCAGGACCTTGCCGTCGGCCAGCAGGTCGATGGTCTCCTTGGGGAAGCCGGCGGCACCGGAGGTGGCGTAGGTGATCACCGCGGTGGAGCCGTCGAGGTAGCGCAGGACGACCTGCAGGTCGCCCTGCCCCGGGGTGGCGCAGGCGAAGACCGTCGAGGGTTCGCTGTCGAGCAGCCAGCTGACCGTGTCGACGAAGTGCCCGCCCTCGCCGACGAACCGCGAGCCTTCGCTGTCCTGCCGCGCGTACCAGCTGCCGTGCTCCAGCTGCCCGGCGTTAACCAGGTAGCGGACCGACGCGGGTCCGATCCGCCGGCCGAACCGCGCCTTGGCCTGGACGAGCAGCGGCGCGAAACGGCGGTTGAACCCGACCTGGAGCCGGTCGTTGCCCGATTCCTCGACGGCGGACAGGGCCCGGCCCAGCTCGGCCTCGGACAGCGCGAGTGGCTTCTCGACGAACACCGCCTTCCCGGCGAGCAGGGCCCGCCGGGTCAGCTCGGCATGCGAGCTGTGCCGGGTCACCACGAAGACCGCGTCGACCGACGTGTCGGCGAGCATGGCCTCGACGTCGGTCGATGCCGAGTCGAAGCCGAACTTGCGCTTGGCGTTGGAGGCCGACAGCGACGAGGTCGTGACGACCTGCCGGAGCTCGACGTCGGGGCGTTGCACCAGGTGCGGCAGCAGCATCGACGACGCGTAGTTGCCTGCGCCGACGAACGCGACCCGTAGGGCCTGGCCGGGCCGGGACGCGGGGCCGTTCCGGGGCTGCGCGCCCGCCCCCCGCCCGTTGAACGGCGCAGGCGCCACCGCCACGGCAGGCTCGGCCGCGGCCGGCCCGTCGGCCGCGGCCGGCCGGTCCGGGTAGCCGAACAGGACCGCGACCGCCTTCAGGTCGCCGGAGTTCAACCGCTGGTAGGTCTCGACGGCGGCGGCGAAGTCCGCCACGTGCGAGACCAGCGGCTCGACGTCGACGCGCTTGCGGGCGACCAGGTCGAGGAAGCACTCGAGGTTGCGGCGCTCGGTCCAGCGCACGTAGCCGATCGGGTAGTCCCGTCCCTCGAGCTCGTAGGCCGGGTCGTAGCGGCCCGGCCCGTAAGAGCGGGAGAACCGGACGTCGAGTTCCTTCTCGTAGTAGGCATTCCACGGCAGGTCGAGGCGGCACTTGCCGATGTCCACCACGCGGCCGCGGTCCCGGGACAGGCGCGCCGCCAGCTCGACCGGCTCGTTGCTGCTGCCGCCGGCGGCCAGGTAGACCTGGTCCACGCCATGGCCTCCGGTGAGCTCGCCGACCGCGGTGTCGACCACACCGGAGCCCGGGTGACTGCAGACCAGCGCCCCGAGCCGCTCCGCCAGCGCGCAGCGCTCGGAATCGGGGTCGACCCCGACGACCCGGACGCCGGCGGCGGCCAGCAGCTGCACCACGAGCTGACCGATCAGGCCGAGCCCGATGACCAGCGCCACCTCGCCGAGCTGCGGCTCTCCGCGGCGGACGCCCTGCATGGCGATCGAGCCGACCGTGCCGAAGGCCCCATGCGGCGCGGTGACGCCGTCCGGGACGCGGCAGTAGAGGTTCGTGGGGACCCAGTTGAGCTCGGAGTGCAGGGCGTGCTCGTTCCCGGCGCACGCGACGAGATCGCCGACCGCGACGTCGGGCACGCCGTCGCCCACCTCCGCCACCACGCCGCACAGGGAGTAGCCGAGCGGGGTGTAGGAGTCCAGCCGGTTGATCACCTTGCGATAGGTGGCAGGCAACCCGTTGGTGGCGACGCTCTGCATCACCTTCGCGACCTGGTCCGGCCGGGCGCGGGCCTTGGCCAGCATCGACATGCCGGCCTCCCCGACCTTCATCAGCTCGGTGCCCGTGGAGATCAACGAGTACCGGGTCCGGACGAGCACGCCACCGGGCTTGCACATCGGAGCCGGCACCTCGAGCAGGGTCAGCTCGCCGGTCTTGTAGTTCTGCACAACCTGTTTCACGGTTCTCCCACCTACGCAGCCCGAACGTCGCCTGCACCGCCCGCTGCGGCGCTGCGGTACCAGTACTCCAGGGTCACGATGTGCCAGAGGTGCTTCGATCGGTCCTGCTGACCCGCCGCGTCCTCGGCCACGAGCCGCTGCAACGCCTCGCGCTGCAGGAATCCCGACGACACCAGCAAGCCTTCGTTCACGACCTCGTGCACCAGCGGCGCGAGGTCGCGGCTCATCCACGCCCGCAGCGGTGCGCTGAACAGCCCCTTCGGCCGGTGCACGATCTCGGCAGGCAGGATCGACAGCGCGGCCTTCTTCAGCGCGACCTTCCCCTGCCGCCCGACGATCTTCTGGTGCCCGGGGATGCGGAACGCCGCCTTGACGACCTCCACGTCGACGAACGGCACGCGCACCTCGGTCGAGGCCGCCATGCTCGCCCGATCGGTGTAGGCGAGATTGAGCCCCGGCAGGAACAGCCGACTGTCCGCCAGGCACATCCGGTTGACGTGGTCGTCGAGCGCCTGGTCGCGATACACGTCGTCGTGCTCGGTGAGCACGTCCTCGACGGCGCCTGCCAGGTCGGGGCTGAGCAGCCCGAGCAGCTCCAGGCGGTCGTACATCGTGTAGCTGCGCCGGAAGGCGGTCTCCTCCGGCAGGTCGGCGAAGGACAGGAAGCGCTTGGCGAACCGGACCGAGCGGTACCCGCGCCGCGACGTCGCCACCGGCAGGCGTTCCACCGTCGCGCGCAGCGGCCGTCGCACCGACCGCGGAAGGCCCTGGTAGCGCAGGGCGAGCACGTTCGCCAGGTGCTTGCGGTAGCCGGCGAACAGCTCGTCGGCGCCCATCCCGGACAGCATCACCTTGACGCCGGCCTCCCGGGCGGCAGAGCAGATCAGGAACGTGTTGATCGCGGCCGGATCACCGATCGGCTCGTCGAGGTGGTACGTCAGGTGCGGGAGCAGGTCGAGGACGTTCGGTGCGATCTCGATCTCGTGCAGGTCGACACCGAAACGGGCGGCGACCTGTCGGGCGTATCGCAGATCGTCGGGCATCGCTTCGAACTTCGCATCCTCGGCCCGGAACCCGATGGTGTAGGCGGAGATGCCGGTCTCGTGCCGCGCGGCCAGCGCGGTGAGGTAGCTGGAGTCCAGGCCGCCGGAGAGGAAGGTCGCGACCGGGACGTCGGAGAGCAGGTGCCGGCGGGTGGAGTCCGCGACCACGTCATTCAAGTCCGTCACAGCCAGGTCCGGCGCCCCAGAGAGGTCGTCCCCGCTCGCCGCGGCCTCCTGCGCGACCTCGCGGATCGACCAGAACCGGCCCCGCTCGACCCGCCCGTCCGGCCGGCAGCGCAGCCAGCTTCCTGGCGGCAGCTTCTCGGCCTCCCGGAACGCGCACCGGCTGTCGGGGACCCAGTAATAGAGCAGGGAGGCCACCAGCGCCGCGTCGTCGACGTGCAGTGCCCCGCCCAGCGCGCCCGCGATCGCCTTGAGCTCCGAGGCGAAGACCAGTCCGCGACCGCGGCGGACGAGGAACAGCGGCTTGATCCCCAGCTGGTCGCGCGCCAGCACCAGCTCGCCGGTGCGCTCGTCGAACACCGCGAACGCGAACATGCCGCGCAACCGCGGCAGGCACGCCGTGTCCCAGCGGCGCCACGCCTGCAGCAGGACCTCGGTGTCGGACGATCCGCGGAAGCGCACGCCGGCGGCCTGCAGCTCGGCGCGAAGCTCCGGGGCGTTGTACAGCTCGCCGTTGTAGGTCAGGGCGAGGCCATCGATGACCATCGGCTGCGCCCCGGTCGGGGACAGATCGATGATCGAGAGCCGCCGGTGCCCGAGGTGGACCTCCCCGTCGCCGGCGCGATGGGTGTACCGGCCGGTTCCGTCCGGGCCGCGGTGGGCGACGGCCGCGGTGAGGCGGTCGGTGAGCGGGCCGCCGTCCGCCCAGAGGTAGGTGCCTGCGATGCCGCACATCGGTGTCCTCCTCAGCGGCCGGTGAGCCGGTCGTAGACGCCGACGTAGGGCGGGATCTGGTGGCGCCAGGCGAGGACGTCCTCGACCCGGCGACGACCGGCCGCGCCCAGCTGCTTGCGACCGACTCCGTCGTCGAGCAGCCCGAGGATCCGGTCCGCGTAGTCGTCGACCCGGTTGGGCTCGGCGTAGACGGCCGCGTCCTCGGCCGACACCCGCGTCTCGACGAGGTCGAACGCGACGACCGGCAGCTCGAAGGCCATGTACTCCATCGTCTTGTTCATCGTGGACACGTCATTGAGCGGGTTCTTCGGGTCCGGTGACAGGCCGAGGTCGGCCGTCGACAGCAGCCGGGCTACCAGCTCGTCGGGCGCCCGCCCGGTGAACTCGACGTAGCGGTCCAGCCCGAGCTCGGTCGCGAGGCGGCGCAACTCCGCGCCCGCATCGCCGTCGCCGATCAGGGTCAGCGCCACGTCGGTCCGGCCGCGGACGTGCACGATGTGCTCCATCGCCCGCAACGCCAGGTCGACGCCGTCCTGCGGTCCCATCACGCCGAGGTAGACCAGCAGGTGCTCGTACCCGCGGCGCAGCGTCTCGTCGTGCTCACCGCGCCGCATCCGGTTCGGGTCCGGCCCGGTCCGGACCACCGTGACCTCGCCGGGGCGCTTGCCGCCACGGTCGAGCGCGACCCGGCGGTAGGACTCGTTCGTGGCGATCACGTGCGCGGACAGCCGGTAGGTGATCCGCTCGGCCAGCAGCAGGGCGCGGTACGGCAGGGACGAGGGCTTGCCGAACCGCGATCGGTACAGCTCGGGGCAGAGATCGTGCTGGTCGTAGACCATCCGCACGCCGAACAGGATCTTGACCGGCAGGACCGCGGCGAACAGCACGTCCGGGGGGTTGCACACCTGGACTATCCCGAACGGCCTGCGCCGCCACGCCCGGACCAGCCCCGCGAGGGTCGCCAGGATCGAGTAGGCGTACTCGGCGAGGAACATCACCTGCCGGGTGATCGGTGGGAACGCCCGGTACTTGAACAGGTGGACGCCGTCGAGTTCCGCGTAGTCCGGGTCGCCCTTGCCCTTCGGGCATACGACCGATACCTCGTAGCCTGCGGTCCGCAGCGCCTGGCACTCCAGCCACACCCGCCGGTCGAACGGGACCGGCAGGTTCTGCACGACGATGCAGATGTGCCGCTCGCGGCGGCTGTGTCGCTTCCGGAGGGATCTCACCAGCCCACCCCCTGGTAGCCGTCGAGCGTCTCCAGTGGCGCGCCGAGCCTGCCGTTGAGGTCGAGCACGACCGGGGGCTTCGCGGCGACGACGGCATCCACCACGTCGCGGGCCGAGGACGAGACGATCGCGACGTGGGCGCCGTGCAGGGCGTCCGCGGCGTCGTCATGCAGCACCTTCTGCAGGTGCGGCAGCCGGGCCTGCACGTACCGGAGGTTCGCGCCGGACAGGTGCGCCGGGTTGACGACCGGGTCGTGGATGCGGACGTCCAAGCCCTTGCCGATCAGGATTTCGGCGAGGGCGACGTTCGGGCTCTCCCGCAGGTCGTCGGTGTTGTGCTTGAACGACAGGCCGAGCAGCGCCACCCGACGGTTGTGCCCGCCGCTGGCGGCAGCGTCGTCTACGGCGTGCAGCACCCGGTCGGCGACGTCGCGGACGAGCATCTCGTTGGACGCGAGTGAGCCCGCCAGAAGCGGGAGGTCGACGCAGTTCATCCGGGCGAGGTAGAGCACGCTCCGCAGATCCTTGGGCAGGCACGACCCGCCGAAGGCGAAGCCGGGGCGGAGGTAGGCGGGCGAGATGTTGAGCTGGCGGTCCTGCACGAAGACCTCCATCACCTGCCGGGCATCCACATCGAGCAGTCGGTACAGCCGGGAGAGCTCGTTCGCGAACGACACCTTGAGCGCGTGGAACGCGTTGCACGCGTACTTGACGCTCTCGGCGGCGCGGACCGGGACGGGGTGCACGGAGCAGTCGAGGAACCCGAAGAGCTCGCGCACCGCGCCCGCCGCGGCGGTGGAACCCCCGATGACCAGAAACGGCGGATCGAAGAAGTCGGCCACGCTCGACCCCTCACGCAGGAACTCGGGGCACATCGCGACCTGCAGGTCGGTGCCGACCGAGCGCCCCGAGCTGGTCTCGAGTAGTGGGATGAGGACGTCCTCAACGGTGCCCGGCGGCACCGTCGACCGGATGACTAGCGTGTGGGGCCGATCCGTGCCTGCCAGCGCGGAACCGATCTCGCTGACCACCCGGCTCACCTGGACCAGGTCGGTGCTGCCGTTCACGGCGGATGGGGTTCCGACGCAGACGAGGGACAGCTCAGAGCCTGCCAGGCCGTCGCGGGCCGATTCCGTGGCGCGCAGCGCACCCGAACCGACCACCTCGGCGAGCAGGTCATCCAGCCCCGGCTCGATCACCGGCGGACGGCCGGCATTGACCGCGGCCACCTTGCCGGAATCCATGTCGACGCCGACGACGCGGTGACCGCGGGCCGCCAGGCAGGTGGCGGTGACGGTGCCGACGTAGCCGAGCCCGAACAACGTGACGTTCACGAGACCTCCGCGGTTTTCGTGGCTTCCGGGGTGGTGGTGGACCCGACCGCGGGGAGCGCGTCGGTCGGGAATCCGTTGTCACTGGGTGTCGAGCCCGGACGTCGCGCACCGCGCCCGCGTAGGGCGGTGTGCAGGGCATCCCAGAGCGTGCCGTCGGAGCGGTCCCGCGGGTCGGGGTGCACCAGCACCACGCCGATCACGGGGATCTGGGCATCTGCCAGCTGTCGCGCGACGGTGTGCAGCCAGGGAGTGCTGACGTGCCCGGTGCGAACGACGAGCAGGGTCTCCGAACCGAGCTGCCGGAGGTCCGTCCATGCCGTGCCGGGCCCAACCGAGCCGACGCCGAGGTGGCGCTCCGGCTGCGGGAGCGGCGAGGGCCTGCCGACCGGACGCTCGGCGCCGTCCAGGATCCGGATCGGCCTCTCCGTCTTCCTGGTGAGCTCGCGGAGGTTCCGGCCGGGCAGGTCGTCGACGACCACGACCGGGCGATCGACGGCGAGCTCTTCGGCGATGTCCAGCGCGAGCGCTGCCGCGGTTCGGGGGCATCCGAGCTCCAGCAGCGACACGGCTCCGGGGGCGTCGCGGACGGTCCGGACGAGCGTCGCGGCGACGCGCTCGCGCTGCGCCACACCTCGCGAGCGCCGCCACAGCCTGGCCGGTCCACGACGTGGTGCGGGGAGCTGCGCGATGACCGAGGCGCCGAGGTGAGCGGCGATGTCGCGGCGCAGGACGGGGCGATCCTGCACCACGCTCGCGACGGCGGCCAGCGCGAGTCCGGCACCGAGCCCGAGCACGAGACCCACCACGGCGTTCATCACTCCCGTCACGACGATCGAGTCAGTGACCGCGTGCGGGGAGTCCGCGATCTGTGTTCCAACGGCGACGCGCGGCGCACCGGTTCCGGCTTCCTCGGCGCGCTGTCCGAGGTCCTGGATCTGCGCGGTGAGCTCGGCGCGGCGGGCGTAGCGAGCGTCGAGATCGGCGGCGGTGCCACCGGCAGCCCCGGCCGTCGTCGCGGCGATCGAGTCATCCACCTCCGCGAGTTCATTTTCGACTTGCGCACGCCGGTCGATCAGGGCCTGGGCCTCCGCGTTGGCCGCGGTCTCGGTCCGCTGTATGTGGTCGGCGATGAAGACCTCGGCCAGCGCCTGGGCGCGGAGGACCGCATCGCGGTCGCTCGATCCGCTGACCGTCAGCTCGAGCACGTTGCCCGTCAGGCCCTCGCCCGCGTAGCTCTTCAGGAAGTCCTCGGGACGCTCGGCTGCGTTGATCCGCTCCAGTGTCGCGGCAGCGATCCGCGTCGTCTCCAACAGCGCGACATCGGTCTCCATGAGGCTCCCGCTGACCGACTCCTGGTCGTTCTCGTGGATGATCAGCAGTCGGGCGACCGCCGTCGGTGGCGGCGGCACGAGGACCGCCAGCAGCGCGCCCGCGAGCAGCCCCAGCAGACCGATGGACACCCAGATGCGGCGTCGCCAGCGGATCCCGGCGACGAGCCGCTGAAGGTCCAGCAGTGGCTCGGGCGTCGAAGAAGTACTCGTTGTCGTCACGTCGAACCTGCCATCGCCTTGCCGTTGAATGCGACCTTGGGCGAGTCCACCTGTGTGGGCTCGGCCGGCCGGTCGTCGAGTGGCCGGATCCGGTGCGTGACGAAGGCGCCGACGACCTGGTGCCCCGCGTCCGCACAGGCCTCGGCGATCCCGATGAGCTCCCACGCGGTTCTCGTACCCGCGGTGAGCACCACCAGCGCCCCGGACACGCCCCCGCAGTCCGGGACTGTCGGCCGGGCGGCGGAGACGTCGACCACGCGGAGCACAGTTCGGTCCGTACCGGGTGCCGGATCCGAGCTCGACCGGACCGTCAGCCGCACGTTGCCCGTACCCGCACTGCCGCCAGCGGCCTGCACCATCCGCGGGAAGTCGGCACGGTCCGTCACGACTGATGCGGGCCCGCCGTAAACGCCAGCTGCCACCGCGAGCTGCGCGACGGCCCGGTGCGCGGTGGCGTCGTCGTCCGCGACGAGGACGAGCAACCGCAGGACGGTGTCCGGCGCACCCCGGAGCCGAGCCAGAATCCGCCCCGGCGCACCCCGGAGCCGAGCCAGGACTCGCCGGTAGCGGACGTCCCGGTCGAGGTCGTTGCTGGAGATCGGGAGCTGCGGCGCGTCCCACGGTCGGTCGTCGCGCACCAGCTGCCACATCCGGGTCAGCCGGTGGCGGGACTCGGTCGACCGCTCGTGCGCTGCTGGTCCGTCCGGCCCGTCCGGCACGTCGACGCTGCCCACGACCGGCGAACCCAGCGCTGCGGCGATCTCCGAAGCACTCCGCAGCCGCCGGTCCGCGCGTGCCGCGACGAGGTGGGCGAACACTCCGAGCAGGAAGAACAGCAGCGCCCCTGCGGCGATGAACTGCATCAGGGTGGGCTCGGCCGGACTCGAAGGCCGCGCGGCCGGCTCCATCACGACGATGCTCGCTCGGCTGAACGCCGCGTCTGCTTCGGCTTTCTGTTCGCGCCCGTCGATGTCGTCCAGCTCCGTGGTTGCGTCGGCCAGGGTGGTGCGCAGCCGCTCCAACTCAGCGCGCGCCTCAGCGCCCTCGACCGCCTGCGCATCCGTCCCCGCCGATCCCTGCAGCTCGGTGATGCGCCTGTCGGTGTCCGCGATCCGTTGCTGAAGCGTCTCCCGCCGTTCCTGCAACACCTGATCCGATGCGGCCGACGCGCCGCTCACGAGCTGGGTCGAGAACGTGAGGTACTCCCGGGTCACCTGGTCCGTGAGCTGCTGCGCCCGGTCGGGGCTCTCGGCCGAGCCCCCGATCTCGATCACGTTTCCGTCGAGCACCTCGGCGCTCACCGAACCCCGCAGCCCGGCACCGGCGACGTCCCACCCGAGCGCCGCGGCCGTCCGGTCGAGTACGACCGAACTCGTTGCGATCTGCGCTTCGGTCAGCAACTCCTCCTCGTCCCGCGGCCCCTGCAGAAGGACGCTGCTCGAGGACTCGTAACCTGGGGAGAACAGCAGCGAGGCGCCGACGCCCAGGAGCGCACCCACCGCGGCGAGGACGGCGAGCAGCCGCCAGCGCCTGCGGACGATCTGCCCGATCACGGACAGGCGCACCACATCGTCACTCAACACCGGGTACCCCCCTCCAGCGAGTGGCGCCGTGCACCGTCGTAGGCACGGTCCTTCACAACCTTGTCGTCGCGGTCACCGCCGTCATTACAGGACAACGCGGGGAACCGTGACCGGCAGCCGCACCAGCTCGCGTAGCTCCCGGGTGGCCGGCGCCGAAAGGCCCGCCGGGCGCGGTCGACGCCTGCGTCTTGCACCGGGACTCGATCCCGGCCCCGCCCAGCCGATCATTGGAACTCGCCAGTGCCGTAAGCGTTATCCCCGTAGACCGTGGCCGCTGCCTCGGCGACGGCTCCTCGCCGACCTCCGTGTCCGGCTGGGAGGCACCCCGAACAACGTTGGGTCGGCGAACACCTCACCGGAAACAACGATCCCGCTCCCGCGCCAGAAACCCGTAGATCGAGTTCTCCGGCAGCGACTCCGCACAGAACTGGACCACGTCGTCGAAAGACACCAGCCACCTAGGTCCTGGCAGCGGTGGACGGTGGCTCGGGTGGTGTGGTCGGCTCGGGTGGTGTGGTCGGCTCGGGTGGTGTGGTCGGCTCGGGTGGTGTGGTCGGCTCGGGTGGTGTGGTCGGCTCGGGTGGTGTGGTCGGCTCGGGTGGTGTGGTCGGCGGTGGCGGAGTGGTCGGCGGGGGTGGAGTGGTCGGCGGGGGTGGAGTGGTCGGCAGGGGTGGAGTGGTAGGACTCGGTGGTTGCGTGCGGGTTCCCGACGATGGGCTGGTGGTATCGGTGGTCGGGTTGGTGGTTCCGATGGGTCCGCGGGGGGCTGGTCGGGGCGGAGGCTGCGGCGCGAATGGAGTGTCGATCCGCCGGGCCGTTGGGGGTAGCGGCGACGAGGCCGTAACGTCGGCAGGTCCTAATCCGGTGGTACCGGTCGGGGCGAGCGGTGCTCCGGTTCCCCCGGACTGCGGACCGGGGGCGCTCCGACTCGGGCCGCCGTGATTGACCGTCGACGTCGACGGCTCGGCCCCGGAGTCAGAAGCCCGGAGCAGCGTGAGCGGCAGTGCGACGGCAGTCACTGCGAGGAGTCCGGCCGCGACGGCCAACGGCGTGCGAGGGCGAGAGCGCGGTTCAGCCGAAGGCTGGCGTTCGAGAACTACGGGGAGCGGACCAGCCGCTGTTTCGGCAAACTCGCGGGCCTGGAACTCCTCGGTCGGTTCTTCAGGGCTGGCCTGAGACTGCTGCGCTGCGGGGGGCGGTTGCGCTGCGCGGGGTGCGGCGGTGGGCGTGGCGGGGGGCGGCTGCGCCACCAAGTACTCGGCGGTGTTGCTTTGTGCCGCCAAGTACGCGGCTCCGCGCGCCGCAGCCAGCTCCGGGTCGGGGAGCACGGCCAAGGGACGGCCGAGATCGGCGGTGAGCAGCCGGGCAACCTGCGGCATGCGCGCGCAGCCACCGGTGACCACCACGGTGCTGATGACGGAAGGCGTGAGTGCAGCGGCCGTGATCGCCGCACGAAGGGCGGTCATGGTCGCGCGCAGTGGGGTAGCGATCAGGGTGTCCAGCTCGTCCCTGGTCAACCGGACCTCGGCCTGCAGATCAGGTAATGAGACCGAGATGGTTACCTCGGGCTGGTTGTAGAGCGCTTCCCTGGCCGCCACGCAGGCCGCGAGCAGCTGCGCCATCCCGGCCAATACCGCCTCGTCATCCAGATCGGGGGCGGCCACTTGATCGCCGAGCTCATCGAGGACCCGCGCGAGGATTGCCTCGTCGAACCGTCCGCCGCCACCGTCCTCGATCACCTGGGGCTCGCCGAGGAGCGTGAAAGCGGTGCCCTCCCTGCGCAGGACCGAGGCGGAGAAGCTGGCGCCGAGGTCATAGATCGCAATGGTGTCCCCGGTCATGACATCACACTGAGCGGCGTAGGTCGTGGCGGCCGTCAGGGGGACGGGTACCAGCACGACGCTGGGCAGCCCGAACTCGGTCAGCGCGGCTTGGACTTCGCAGCATTCACCGGGTCCCCAGACCGCAGGATGGGCGAGGGTAATTTCGTCCGGTGGTTCGCCTTCCTGATCGGCCACCGCATCGACGACCCAGCGGACCAGTCGTGCGGTGAGTGCCGCGGGGCTGCGCCCGGGTTCGGGCTCGGACGGCTCGCCGACGTAGGACAGGAAGCCGCGGAACACCCGATCCGGGTCACTGAGTACAAGTGGCTCGGCTGCCGAGCCCACGAGCATCGACCCGTCGTCGGCGAGGTGTAGCACCGTGGGTAAGCTCGGTGCATCAACCCCTAGTGCCACCACCTCGGGATCGGCGCTCCCGTCGACGGTCCGGGTGATCGCTGCGACGGTGCAGCTGGTCCCCAGGTCGATCCCGAGTCCGTAGGGCATGCCACTCCTCGCGTTCGGCGGGCACGACAGCACAGCACCCCGCTGTCTTAGCTGGTCATCGCCTCGAACGCCGGAGGCGTTAGCCATCTTGGTTCAGTCGTGCCGAGTAAGCGCCCGGCTGGTGCTCGCAGGATCCTCCTCTGATCGAGCTATATCCGCCAACCGTT
>JBOHGM010000035.1:36501-41998 GCA_050699435.1 Pseudonocardiaceae bacterium
CGCTGTCTTAGCTGGTCATCGCCTCGAACGCCGGAGGCGTTAGCCATCTTGGTTCAGTCGTGCCGAGTAAGCGCCCGGCTGGTGCTCGCAGGATCCTCCTCTGATCGAGCTATATCCGCCAACCGTTCTCATCAACATGAGTGTACGTAACCCCATATTGATTACTTAAAGGCATGATCAGGGCAGGCATTCTGGACTCCGCCAGCAGAGTAAAGGTCCAAATGAAGGTATGATCCAAGTAACCCATGACTCATAGTGATTGACAGTCAGGAGTGTGGCGCGGGCGACCTGCGCTTTGCACCGACGGTGGTCGCCTTGATCGCCGCCACGGCGCCCGCTGGCCATGGATAATCCGTGTCACCATCGATAGTACTTCTGCTATCCTCCGATGGAGAGATCTGATGGAGAGGGGCAGGTGCATGGCTGTAGTGGACGAGCGGGGCGGGGCGGTCCTGAACTCCGGGCCAGCGGACGGCGCAACAGTGATCGACGTCTCCGGTCTGCGGATGCGGTACGGGTCGGTGGATGTGCTCGAGGGGGTCGACTTCACAGCGACCCGTGGTGAGGTGCTCGCCCTACTCGGGCCGAACGGAGCAGGCAAGACCACCACCATCGAGATCCTGGAGGGCTTCCGGATCCGCTCGGCCGGACAGGTCAGCGTGCTCGGGGTGGACCCGGTCCGAGCCGGGGAGCAGTGGCGGGCGGGTGTCGGCATCGTGCTGCAGTCCTGGCGCGACCACGGCAAGTGGAAGGTGCGCGAGTTGCTCGCGCACCTGGGCCGCTACTACGTGCCGTTCTCGTCCCCGCAGCGCCCACGGCCCCGTGAAGTCGACGAGCTGATCGAGACAGTCGGCCTCGGCGACCGCGCGGCGGCGAAGATCGCCAGCTTATCGGGCGGTGAACGGCGGCGGCTGGACCTCGCGATCGGCATCGTCGGCCGCCCGGTGGTGCTCTTCCTGGACGAGCCCACCGCCGGGCTCGATCCGGTGGCCCGGCGCGGGTTCCACGACCTGGTGCACCGGCTGTCCGATCTGGAGGACACCACGATCCTGCTGACCACGCACGATCTCGACGAGGCCGAGAAGCTGGCCGACCGCATCCTGATCCTCGACCGCGGCCGGATCGTCGCCGACGGTAGCGCCGAGGCGCTCTCCCGCCGGGTGTCCGGCCGGGCCGAGGTGCGCTGGAGCCGCGCCGGTGAGCACTTCGTGCACGCCACGTCCGACGCCACCGGGTTCGTCCGCGAGCTGTTCGCGCAGTACGGCGAGGAGATCGCCGACCTGGAGGTGCGCCGCGCCTCGCTGGAGGACACCTTATATGGCCATGATCCATCGTCAGGAGTCGGGCGATCGGTCGGCGGCCGTCGTCGAGTTCGAGGAGGTGGCGGGATGAACCCCACCGTGTCCGCGGTCCGCATCGGCCTGCACCGGGGCTGGACCGAGTTCCGGCACTCCCTGATCCGAGCGGACGAGCACTCGTTCAACGCGACGACTGCGGGGATCATCCTGACTGTCCTGTACTTCCAGCGCGACAACGCGGTCGAGGGGACCTCGCTGCCGCTCGCGACGCTGGTGCTGCCGGGGGTGGTCGGCATGCTCGTCGCGTTCACCACGGTCACCGGAGCCGCGTTCGTCGTCGCGTTCGAGCGCGAGGACGGGACCCTGCTGCGGGCCAAGGCCGCGCCGTTCGGCGTGGTCGGGTACCTCACCGGCCAGGTGGTGCGGATTCCGCTGGGCACGGTCCTGAGCCTGCTGTGGGTGCTCGTTCCCGGCCTGTTCCTCTTCGACGGGCTGGCGAGCGCGGGGGTCGGCGGGTGGGCGACGCTGCTCTGGGTGCTCGCCCTCGGGCTGCTGGCCACCCTGCCCCTGGGGATGGTCCTCGGCTCGCTCGTCAGCAATCCTCGGGTCGTCGCGCAGTGGGTGAGTCTGATCAGTGCAGGGCTGATCGCGATCTCCGGGATCTTCTACCCGATCTCCGCCCTGCCGGACTGGCTGCATCCGATCGCCCAGGTGTTCCCCTTCTACTGGCTGGGGCTGGGCATGCGTTCGGCGTTGCTGCCCGACGCCGCGGCGGCGGTGGAGCTCTCCGGGTCCTGGCAGCACCTGGAGACGGTCGGTGTGCTCGGCGCCTGGGCCTTGGTCGGTCTCGTTCTCGCCCCCGTGGTGCTGCGCCGGATGGCTCGTCGCGAGTCCGGCGCCAGCGTCGAGGCGGGTCGGCTCAAGGCCACCCAGCGGATCGGCTGAGATACATGGGTGAGACCGTCCACAACCGCATCGCCATGCTGCGCGCCGAGCGGGGGATCTCCCGGCGCCAGCTCGCGGAGGCGCTAGGGGTCCACTATCAGACCGTTGGCTACCTGGAACGCGGTGAGTACAGCCCCAGCCTGTATCTGGCGCTGCGGATCGCAGAGTACTTCGAGGTACCAGTGGAGGTGATCTTCTCCACCACGCCCTTCCCCCGCATCGGGAGTACCGAGCGTTCCGCACCGCGGGTGAGCTGAGTTCGAACGATCGTGGCCGCTAGAAGTCGAATATCACCCCGCCGGTCGCGCGGACGGCGGAGCACCTGTTGGAAAACTCCTGCTTGTAGTGCCGTGGTTCACCGTTCCAGGTGCCTGAGGCGGCCACGATCACCGGGTTGAACTCCAGTGTGCACGGCCCTGGGTCTTCCGGGATGCCCTCGATCTCGCCATCGACCCGGCTTAACTGCTCGCAGGCGGTGACCGGGTTAGGGTGGGAGCAACCATCCGGCGGGCAGGTCAGTGATGCACTGGCGATGGGCTCGCCGCTGGCCACTGAGGTGATGGACAGCGTGAAAGAAGCCTGTGGTTCCCCCGGGTAGCTGGGGATGTCGATCTTCTCAGACCGGCTGGCGCCGATGACTTCAATGCCGCACGTGCCGATGGTGCCATTAAGGTCGAGACGCACGACATAGGGGGTGACAGTCGGCAGGCCCACCTCGGGCAGACAGCCAACCACTTCAATACCCCAGTACTCAGGCTGCTTAATGTACACCAGCGGGGAGAGGGAGACTTCCATGTTGAAGTACGGCTTCTCCCCACTGACGACCAACACGTGTCGCGGAGGCCGGGTCCGCAACGTGACCACCTGTGCAGAGTCAAAATCGATCACCCGGCATGACTGCGGGGTAGGCAACGCTAGAAAAGCGCGATCCTGTTCCTCACTCATGACGATCTCCATTCATCAAGCATCCGATGGGATGGTGTGCAAGTAATCTCACACTGAATACCCGGGGTGACATAGAGGCTAGCTCCTCTAAACACCTTGAAGCCTTATTAGAAACTCATCACTTACCCCCGCGACCCCGCCCGGCGTCAAGACTACCAACAATAGCAGCGGATCACCGCAGCGCCAAGGGGCGTCCCAGCACATCGACTCAAGTTGCCGCCCGCCGGTCCGGCTCCTTGTGCAGCGTGTAGCAAAAATATGCGACGGCCCCGGAACTCCAGTGAACTAGGGATCTCCGCGGATGTCCAGGGCAGAGGACCGTCCATAGGTGCAGTGTTGAATGCCCCATAGGACACCTATGAGTGAGTTATGATAGCTAGATCTCACACTTCATTGGCACGTCGTCGCAATTCGTTTGGTACGTGCATGTAACGTGTTCCCACGGATGTGGGATTCGCCGAGTTCCCTGCCCTCCCGGGTATCGCCCACCCCCGTCAGGTTGCCTGTAGTACCGGATTCGCTGCGAACCGTATCCCCAGCCGGTGACCAAGCGGACCCAGCAGCCGGATCAGCCGGAAGTCTTGACCCCTTGCTGCGGCTGTTTGCGCACGCCAGCGCACTGCGTGGGGCGGGGACCCCATCCGAACTATGGCGCCACCGGCGGTGATCACCGCCACGCTAACGGCACCAGTCGGCGGCACCCGCTCCGAGACCCCGCCAGTCCCGGTCACCGCAGAGAGGTCAGCGACGTGAGAGCCCTGCGCACACTCACCGACTGCCCACCGGGCGGCTCGTCTTGACCAGGACACGCATACCGTTCCTGCTGGCCCGGCACTCTGCCCCCAGCCGGTGTGGGTCGCCCTATGCGCCCAGCAGATCGAGGACCCGCAGTTCGAGAACCCTCGACCACGGCCGGGGCCTGCCGTGTCCGCGTTGCCATCGACAGTGGGCCGCCCACCACCATAGCGACCCGGCCCGCCGCTGGCTCGTCTCTCCCCGGTCGCGGTTGGATGTCGGGGCAGCAGACTAGCCTGAGGCCGATCATGGGTTCCCGGGCGCCCGCAGTGCGAGACACGCAGGACGGCGATCTTGACTACTACCAGCTCCACCTGTGCGGAGGCTTTCGCGGCCTGCTGTGAGGCGATGCACCGCGCCAGCCTGATCGAGCGTGTCAGCCAGTCCGATAAGGAGTTCCGGTCGCTATCCGGCCAGCGCCGACGACACCGAGTACCCAGTCATTGATCTGGTTCTTTGCCACGGCGACTTCCTCAACGCGGACCACACCTTTGTCCATAAGAACAGGAGCTTCCGGGGCTTCGGATCATACGGTGACCTGCTCATTCGTGACCGCAAGATGTACGTGGCGCCCACACCGTTCGCGCTGACGACCGGCACGACCGGCCAGGCCACGCTCATCGCGCCTGATGAGCTGACGCTGGGCGGTCGTCTGGAGCAGGTTGGCGAGCTAACGCGGACCGAGACCGAGCAGATGGTCGTTGGCTACTCCTTCGATCTGCGGACGAACACGCTGACACCGCACCTCGCACCCAATCCCTCGGCGGGCAAGGAGCATCGCTTCGCGGCTTACCGCATAAACGGCCAGGGCAGCGGCACGGTCACCATGAAGGGCGCCGAACAGGGCGACGATGTGGTAACGCTCGGTGATGACGAGTGACGCTATTCGATCTTGAGCCGCTGACCATCGGGCAGGTCGCCGAACGTGTGCTCTCCCGGGTTCCTTCGGTGACGGCGCTGGAGCAGGGTTTTCCCGCAGCCGCGCTGAGCCGTATCGGCGAGCACGAGTCCTGGCGCAAGGAAGTCCACCGCCCTGCGACCAGCACGCACAAGTGGTGGGCGAAGCGCCTGGGCAGCGTCTTCCGGGGCATCCTTACTGCCGCCGTTACCGAGAATGAAGCAGCAGCCCTTGACGCATACAACGCTGCTACCAGGCTGGACGGCCTGATCGTCTTCGACCCGTTCGCCGGCTCGGGGACGACCGTCGTCGAGGCAGCCAAGCTCGGTGCCCATGTCGTCGGCTGGGATATCAACCCGGTCGCCACGCTCGTCCAGCGGCAGGCCGTCCAGGAGTGGGACACCTCAGAGTTGGCGCGTGCTTACCAACTGGTCGAGGAGGGCTGCCGGGCCGAGATTGACCGTGTGCACCGTACCGAGCTCGGTGAGCCGGTCCTGTACTACTTCTGGGTGGCGATCGCCGCGTGCCCCGTTTGTCGTGTGGACACCCGTCTGTTCTCGACTCAGGTGTTCTCGCAGAACGCTTATCCGAAGCGCGTTCCGACAGCGCAGATCGT
>JBOHGM010000036.1:0-39525 GCA_050699435.1 Pseudonocardiaceae bacterium
CGCGGTCGACCTCGCGATCCTCCGCGGCCACCGCGAGAACCTGCGCACTATGGCCCGCACCTACGGCGGGCAGGGCAGGGCCGCGGTCGCGCTCACCGACTGGGCTGACCAGTGGCTCACCGCGGACGCCTCCGAGGACACCCGCCGCGCCTTGCAGGCCGAGCTCGCCGAGCTGCACACCGCGACCGCGTGGTGCTGCCACGACTCCGGCGCACCCGGCCGGGCCCTCTACCACTTCAGCCGGGCAGTGGAACTGGCCACCGACGCCGGGGACCCCTATCAAGCGGCGAATGCGTTGCGTTGGGCGGGGACCATGCTCAGCAGCTGCGGGCGGCCCGACTACGGGCTGAAGGCGCTCCAGTTCGGCAGCGTGCGGCTACTCGACGCGCCCCGCGACGATCCCCGGGTGCCTGTGCTGCAGTCGTGGTGTCGCGCAGAGAGTGCGGTTGCGCTGTCCCGGCTGGATGACTCTGAGTCGGTCCGCGCCGAGGCCCGCCGCGAGCTGGCCGCGGCGCGCGAGGGGTGGGCACCGCAGGACACGCACGCCGAAGCGAAGATGCACATGGTCAGTGCGCTGACGTGGCTGCACCTTGGGCAGTTCGACGCCGCCGAAGCGGCGGCCGCGATGTCGGCGCGCACCTTCGGTGCCTCCCGGCGCGATGGCGTATTCGCCGACCTCACGCGAGCCAGGCTGCACGTGCTCAGCGGCGACCCCGGGGCACTCCGGCTGGCCGAGTCGGCTATCAAGGCGACCACGCAGACACGCTCGGGGGTGGCCCGGCAGGTCTGCCTCCCGCCGCTGGCTGAGGCGTTGGAGGCCCGCCGTGGCAGTGACTACGCCGACCTGGCCCGAACCGCCCGGCGGGTCGCTACGACCAGGGTGTGAGCCCTCCGGCGTACGGCAGCTCGGCTGTAGCGGTTTGCCCGTTTTGCCCACCACCCACCGGTCTCAGACACCACCACCAACATGCACGTGGTGCCGTCGTCGGTGCGTTTGTCATCCACGGCCACCCGGCTACGCTCGATGTCCCGCTGCATCCTTGCGCCCCTTCCGCGATCCCTCACAGAGGTGCTGAGCGTGGTGCGACGACGACAGCGGGATTCCGACGGCCGGGAATATCATCCGAATGGGTTACACCTGCAGGTCAGCGCGGTACGCCATCCCGCGCAACTCTCTACCCACCGCGTCCCGCCGGGCGCGAGCCAGCAGCTCGGCGAGCACCTCACGGACCCCCTGATGCCGCAGCACCGCGGTAGGGAAGATGCGCTCGGCGGTGCGCAGCGCCCGCACCGCGTCATCCTGGCGTCCCGACAGCTGCGCCAGCGCTCGACCGCGGTGAAGCCAAAAGAAGGCCCGCTCCGTCTCGAAGGGGTGGTCCCGGGGATCGACGCCCTGAGCGACGCTCTCTGCCTGATCGGGCTCACCTGCTTCCAGCGCGACCCACATCCTGTCGATGGCTGCGCGACCCGGCCCGTACAGAAACCCCCGGAAGTAGGGCTCACCCGTTGCACCGAACCGCTCGGCGAGTTCGGCCGCCGCGTCCATCGCTGCGGTGGCGTCGCCCGGACGGCCGTTCAGCACGGCGGCTGTGGCGTGTTCAGTGGTGAGGCTGGCCACCAGGCCAGCGGTCTGGCTGGCAGCGGCAAGACATGACAGCCAGCGCTTGGGGTGCGGGTGATGTTGAGGGCCGCAGGCGAAGGGTCCGCGGTGCCCGGTGTCGGGTCCGTGATGGGATCGGGGCATGGAGACCGAGAACCCGCTGCAGAACGTCACGTTCCCGTCCAACGGCGCTACCGCGCACGGCTATCTCGCCCTGCCTGACATGGGTAGCGGCCCGGGTGTGGTGGTGATCCAGGAGTGGTGGGGGCTGACCAGTCATGTCGCGGACGTGGCCGACCGGCTGGCGGCCGAGGGTTTCGTGGCGCTGGCCCCCGACCTGTTCGGCGGTGCCACCACGCATGACGCCACCGAGGCCGATCGGCTCATGCAGGAGCTGCCGGTGGATCGGGCGGCGCGCGACCTGGGCGGCGCGGTGGACTACCTGCTGGACCACGACGCGGTCACCGGCACGAAGGTCGGCGCTGTCGGGTTCTGCATGGGCGGCGGCTTCGTCCTGGTACTCGCCGCCCAGCAGGGTGACAAGATCGGTGCCGCGGTGCCCTTCTACAGCGTGCTCGGGGAGGAATACCCGAGCTTCGAGAACCTCACCGCTGCGCTGCTCGGTCACTTCGGCGCGCAGGACGAAATGGCGAGCCCCGAGGTGGTGGGCGACCTCGCAGCGACCATCGAACAGCAGTCTGGCCAGCGGCCCGACTTCCGCTTCTACCCGGCCGGGCACGCGTTCTTCAACGACGAGAACCTGCTCGGCAGCTACAACCAGGAGCAGGCCGCCAAGGCGTGGGAGGCCACGATCGCCTTCCTTCGCCAGCACTTGGCCCCCCGGCCACCAGCCTAGGGGGGTGACACGGCGGCCCGGTCGGCTACCACGTCCAGCCGTCCGGTTAGGCCGAGGATGGACAGCACCCGGTGCGGCGGGCCGGTGCCGGTGACCAGCGTGAGGCGCCTGCCCTGGTCCCGGGCCCGGGTATCGGCTTGCACGATCACTCGGACAGCGCTGGAATCCATGAATTCCAGGCCGGTGAGGTCGAGCACGAGGACCGCTGGGGCCTGCGCCTCTGCGGCGCTGATCTCTTCCTGGGCGGCGCCCATCTCGGCGTAGTCGAACTCGCCACGGAAGGAGACGATGGTGACGTCCCCGTCCTGCTCACGGTGCGCTTCGAGCTGGCTCATCCCGGTTGTCCCACCGGCCCCGGGTGGGCGACCGCCGGGACAGCCGACTCGGCGGCCGGGTGGGCGGCCACTGGCAGCAGGGTGGCTCCTGCGGTCAGCGAGGCATCCTCGCGGATCATTGCATCCTCGGCGTACACGCCGAGGATGCTACCGCCATCCGGGCTGTGCTCTGCTATCGATGCTCCTGGGCTATTGATGCTCCTGGGCCTATTGATGCTCCGGGGCTATCGATGCTCAGGTCGGCGCGGATCCTGCGAGCCAGGGCTTGATCGACGAGTAACCGCGCTACCAGAGCGCGCAGGACGTCCTGACCGGTGACCCGGGTAGCACCGATCTCGTCGGCGGTCTCTGCACACCACTGGGTGAGCTGGGTGTGGTAGGTGGGGGACAGGTCCACGCTGCGCCGCACCGGCTTGGTACGGACCGCGTCGGCCGACCGGCCGGGTTGGGCAGCGGTGCGGCGCTGCTGGGCAGGAATGTCGGCGGGGCGGTGGTGCCGCTGAACCGGGAGGGGGCGGGGGGTAACCCGCTGGGCACGGTCGGTCATCGGTCGGACTCCTTTGTCGGGACTCATCTCGGCGAGGTGCCGCGAAGCTCCTTCCTCGCCAGACATACGTCCAGACAGGGGGAACAGTTCGCGGTTGCCGCTCACCGCCAGGAGGGCAGCCAGAGCTCCGCGTTCCACTGCGCCGGAGTGATCGAGTCCCCGGTAAGGATCGGCCAGAGCCAGACGAAGTTGGCCACCACGAGCCCGACGTAGAGCGAGACCACGAGCAGCCCCGTCCCCCGCCGCTCGGCGCCGTCACCGGCCCGGCCGAGTATTTCGCCCAGCACCAGCGTCACCGCGATGACCAGGAACGGCGCCGCTGGCGCCAGGTAGAAGAAGTACATCTGGCGGTCGAGGTTGACGAACCACGGCAGCCAGCCTGCGGCGTAGCCGGTCAGCGCCGCCGCGTAGCGCCAGTCCGGCGTGCTGGCCGCGCGCCAGAGGGCAAAGCTCAGCACCGGCAGCGAGATCCACCACAGCGCCGGGGTGCCGATCAGCATCACCGCGCTCACGCAGTCGTCTCGGCCGCAGCCGGGGGCGGTGGCACCGGACTCGTAGTAGTAGAGCATCGGCCGCAGCCCCATCGGCCAGCTCCACGGTTTGGACTCCCACGGGTGCGGTTCGGCGGGGGTGGCGAGCCCGGCGTGGAAGTCCAGCACGGCTGCGCTGTAGAACCACAGCCCCCGCAGCGCACCGGGCACGAAGGAGAAGGGGCCGCCCGCGCCGATCTCGTTGCCCACCGCATGACGGTCGATGCCGGTCTCGCTGCCGAACCAAGCCCACCAGGTAGCCAGATAGGCCCCTATCGGCACCAGAGCCATCGCCCACGACGCCGGCCCGAGATCTCGCCCGAGGGTGCCCCTCCAGGGCTTGCGGACCCCCGCGGCCCGGCGCGCGCAGACGTCCCACACCAGGCTCAGCACAGCGAAGGCGACGAGGTAGTAGATCCCGGACCACTTCGTGCCGCAGGCCAGTCCGAGCAGCACCCCCGCACCGAACCGCCACCAGCGCACCCCGAGTCGCGGGCCGAGGTCGAAATCCCGGATCCGGCCCTCCCGGACCACCGCGGCAAGCCGCGCGTACACCTGCTCCCGGTCGATGACCAGGCAGCCGAACGCCGCGAGCACGAACATCGCGAGAAAGACGTCGAGCATGCCGATCCGGGACTGCACGTGGCTGACCCCGTCGGCGATCAGCAGCACGCCCGCGATCCCGCCCAGCAGCGTCGAGCGGGTCATTCTGCGCACGATCCGCACGATGAGCAGCACGCACACGGTGCCGGCCAGGGCCGCGGACAGCCGCCAGCCCCAGCTGTTGTAGCCCAGCACCAGCTCACCCAGCGCGATGAGCTGCTTGCCCAGCGGCGGGTGCACCACGAGCTCGTAACCCGGGTTGTCCTCGACCCCGCCGTTGCGGATCATCTGCCAGGCCTGCGGCACATAGTGCTTCTCGTCGAACACCGGGGTACCGTGATCAGTGGGGTGGCCCAGATCCCACAGCCGCACCAGGCCGGCGATCAGAGCCAGGCCCAGCGTCACCGCCCAGCTGCGGCCCCGGTCGGTCAGCGGGCGGGGCACCAACCGCTGCTGTGGGCCTGCTGGCCCGTTCGACGCCTGCACCACCCGCCCGAGGCCAACGGGCAGGTCGTCGGTCCGCGAGTCGCTCGCCTGCCGGACAGTCGTCACGGTGCCCGATCGTAGGCTCGACGCCGTGTCGGACTCCGGGACGTCAGACTGGGCCGCGTCACACTGGGTCGCGTCAAACCGGGTCGCGGCAGACCGGGTCGCGGCACACCTCGGCGGCGCGTTGGTGCTCGCGGCCACTCCCCTCGGTGACTCCCGGGACGCCTCGCCGCGCCTGATCACGGCGCTGGGCGCCGCGGACGTGGTGGCCGCCGAGGACACCCGCCGGTTGCGGGCCCTGGCCGCGGCGCTCGGTGTGCAGGTCAGCGGCAGGGTGGTGGCACATTACGACGCGGTGGAGGCGGCGCGGATCCCGGCGTTGCTGGCGGCGATCCGTTCGGGCCAGACTGTCCTGCTGGTGACCGATGCCGGGATGCCCGCGGTGTCCGATCCCGGGTTCCGGCTGGTGTCCGCCTGCATCGCCGAGGGATTGCCGGTGACCTGCCTGCCCGGCCCTTCGGCGGTCACCACCGCGCTGGCCGTCTCCGGGCTGCCCTCTGATCGCTTCTGTTTCGAGGGGTTCCCGCCGCGTCGCGCCGGCCCGCGTCGCCGGTGGCTGGCTGCGTTGGCTGGCGAGCCGCGCACCTGCGTGTTCTTCGAGTCCCCGCACCGGCTGGCCGCAACCCTCGCCGAGGCGGCCGAAGTGCTCGGCGCGGACCGGGCGGCGGTGGTGTGCCGGGAACTCACCAAGCCGTACGAGGAGGTGCGCCGGGGTGGCCTCGGTGAGCTCGCCGCCTGGGCGGCCGACGGGGTGCGCGGCGAGGTCACCGTCGTGCTGGCGGGTGCGGCTGCGTCCGACCCACCCGAGGTGGCCGATCTCGTCGACGAGGTGACCGAGCGGGTCGCTGCGGGCGAGCGGCTCAAGGACGCGGTCACGGCCGTCGCTTCGGCCCACGGCGTCCCCAAACGCGAGCTTTACCAGGCTGCGGTGGACAAGCCTTGAGCTGGACGTCCGGGGAAGACGCAGCGGTTCAGCCATGGCCTCTGTGGGGTTTCCCGTTGCGCCCGTCGTGCTAGTATCGAACACATGTTCGACACTAGCACGACGTGGTGGACTTCGGTGGCGGACTTGCCGGCGCGTTCGCGATCGAGGCGACGATCCGACCGTGCCGGGTGCACCCGGCAGCGAGTCGTGGCCCTGCAGTCAACCCACCATCCGGGATCGAGGCCCAGGAACCACCGGAAGTCAGGTCTTTCGCGAGTACCAAATGGTACGCACATTCGGTACGATCCTCCGCATGGCGACTCGAAAACTCAGCCTCAGCCTGGACCCGGTGGCACTGTTCTTGGCCGAGCAAGGGGCTGCCCGCGACGGAATCTCTCTCTCTGCGTGGGTGTCTCGCCTGATTCGTACCGCAGCACCGACCCGCTACCCGCCAGCCGAGCGGGATGGCGAACCACTCGCGCAAGCAGATGAGCGGGACCTCCAGATCATTGAGGCGGACACCCCACGTGCAGCGGGGTGAGCTGTACCGCTATGCCCTACGTGGTACTCGAGAACGAACCGTCCTCCTCGTTGCCGCTCAACACATCCTCGATGACCCCCGCCACACGATGCTCTATGCAATCGACGTGACCACTACCGACCCGCAGCATCTCCTCGCGATACCCGTCACGGTCGGCGCGGAGAGTGCCTGGCTGGATGTCGCGCGGGACCTTATCCGGGTCTACCGAGGTGCCCTCGGCGAAACCTACGGCCAGCTCACCGACGAACAACTGGATCGCGTCGACCTGGCACTGCGGGCTGCCCTCGACCTCTAGGGTCCAGTTCCCCAGCCGTACTTCCCGACGGCGAGGGGTGGACAGCGCTCCGTTGGATCGCAGGCGCGCCAGCGCAGCGCGACGACTCCCCCGCCGGTCCACCTTTCCCCACTCATGGAGCGCAGTCCTCCAGCAGTGCGAGCAGTGGGGCGGCCTTGGTGCGGCATTCGGCCCATTCCGCGTCGGCGTCCGAATCGACGGTGATGCCGCCGCCGACGCCGAACCAGACCCGGTCGCGGTGGAACTCCAGCGTCCGGATGGCCACGTTGAGCTCGGTGCCCGCGGCCGGCGAGGCCATCCCCACGGCGCCGCAGTACACCTCGCGGGGTAGTCGCTCCAGCTCGGCGATCACCTCCAGGGCCCGCTGCTTGGGTGCGCCGGTGATCGAGGCCGGTGGAAAGGTCGCGGCCAGCAGCGCGGCGTCGTCGATACCGGGGGCGAGCCGCCCCGCCACGGTGGACACCAGATGCCACACCCCGGGATGTGGTTGCACCTCGAGTAACCGCGGCACGGTGACGCTGCCGGTGGCGCACACTCGGCCGAGGTCGTTGCGGGCCATATCCACGATCATCACGTTCTCCGCGACGTCCTTGGCGGAGGCCCGCAACGCGGCGGCGTTGCCCGCATCCGACGGTCCCCGGCGGGGCAGTGTTCCCTTGATCGGTGAGGTGCGCACCTGCAGGCCGTGCCGGGCCAGGAAGAGCTCCGGGGACAGCGACGCCACCGCTCCCCACGCTCCGCTGACCAGTGCGGCCCGCCGCGGGCGCAACCGCGCGATCCCGGCGGCGAACAACTCGTCCACCGAACCGGTGAAGCCCGCTTCGAACCGGGTGCACACGTTGACCTGGTATATCTCGCCCGCAGTGATCTGCTCCTTGGCCCGCCGCACGGCCCGGCGGTAGTCCTCCGGGTCCGGATCTTCGACCTCGGTGCAGCGCCAGCGCCGCCGCGCCGCGCCCCCGGCACCGCCCGCGACGAGCCCGGCGAGCTCGGTGACCAGCGCCGGGTCCGGTTCGGGTAGCGACTCGAACCACCACTGCCCGGCGGCGTCGCGGCGCAGTACGTGGTCGGCCCAGCCGCCAGCCGCCAGCGGGAGCCGCCGCCCGCGCCGCGGATCGGCCAGCCCATAACCGAGGTAGCCGATCCACCCGCCGCCGACCGGCCCGCCGACCTCGCCGACCGGCCCGCCGACCTCGCCGGCTGGCCCCGGCGGGAACGCCAGGCCGGCGGATACCGGTGCGATCGGGACCGAGGGGGCGATCACCGCACCTCCGCCGAACCAGTCTCCGACCAGCGCGGCAGGCGGGGGCAATCCCCGACGGCGGCAGCGCTGGGCCAGTCCGCGCAGCACGTCCCACGGCTCGGCGGCACCGTCCAGTGGACGCGCCACGACGTGCGCCGCATGCCGCACCGCAGTCCGCGCCATCGCGCCATTCTGGCCGCCCACCCAGGGTGATCGGGCTGGGGTCAGGCCCGGGCAGCGGCCTGCCGCAGACCGGCGGAGGCGTAGTTCTCGATGTCGAAGCGCCGGGTCAGCCAGGGGAAGCCCTAGGATGGCCAAGCTGTACGCCTGCGATCGTCCTACTGCCGTCGGCCACTGGCGAGGCGCGCCGAGCGGGTCAGGCGCTCTCCCGCTGAAAGGTACGGGTGCCGAAGGCGACGGCGACCACGGACAGTGCCACCGCGGCCAGGATCCCGAGCAGGACGGTCGGGCCCGCGAAGTCGCCCACGAACGCCGCGCGGGTGGCGTCCACCACGTAGACGAGCGGGTTGAACCGCGACACGGTGAACAGCCAGCCGGGCGCCAGGGACATCGGCAGCAGAATGCCGGAGAGCAGCAGCAGCGGAATGATGATCGAGTTCTGCACCGGCGCGAACGCGTCCTCGCTCTTCAAACGAAGCGCCAGCGCGCTCGGTTACGCTCCAGCTATGAGGGCTGTGATGCTCGAGGTTCCCCAGAAGCTGCTCGATGAGCGCCGTCGGCTGGACCTCGACGGGCGGGACGAGATATGGGACGGGATCCTGCACATGGTGCCGCCACCGGGGGGCCCACATCAGCACGTGGCCGGGGAGCTTTACCTGGTGCTTGGGCCGTTGGCCAAGCGCCGCAACCTGTGCCCCTACTTCGAGACCGGGCTGTTCCGCGCGTCGGATGACTACCGCGTTCCCGACCAGCTCTATTGCCGTCCCGCGCACGAATCCGAGCGGGGTGCGGAGGGGGCGGAGCTGGTCGTCGAGATCCGATCCGAGGAGGACGAGACCTACGAGAAGATCGGTTTCTATGCCCAGCTCGGGGTGCGGGAGATGCTGATCGTGCACCCACAGGGTCGCTGGGTTGAGCTACTGCGCGCGGTCGGTGGCCGGCTGCTCCCGGTTACTGCCGACGCCCAGGGCGCGGTGCGTTCCGAGGTCCTCGACGCACAGTTCGCGACCGTGGCCGGGCGATTGCTGATTACCTGGGACGACGGCAGCGCCGAGGTCTGATCCCCTCGGCGCTGGTCAGCTACTTGGTGCTGGGCTCTCGCGCCTCGATCCGCGGGAAAACTCAGTAACCTGGTGCACGTGTCGCCACAGCTATGGGAGGTCTTCGCCCAGCCCGGCGTGCACCAGGCGCAGCCACGATCACTGCCGGGTCCGGTCTGCTCGGCCGTAAGCTGACCGGCGGCCGGCGTAACGCGTTCCGATGGGCCGTCAGACCCGTGTCATGGCGACCTGACGGGCCAGCCGGGCCAGCTCGCGGTAGTCGCTGCCACGCCGGGCCTCCAGCGCGTCAGCAAGTGGCGGGAGCGATATCTGCCGGGCAACCCCCGAGCGTGTCTGTGTGGTCGCCTTAATAGCTGACGCGGCCAGCCGGAGCCCCGCTGGGTCGCCAGTCAGCACATGCAGCCGCGCCCGCGTGATATCGGCGACCACCCCCCCACGCCGGTAGGCGCCGAAGGTGCGCAATGCCAGCTCAGCGGCCGCCGCGGCGGCGTCGAGCTGGCCGCAGTTCAGCCACGTCGAGGCGCTGATCAAATGCATGTTGGCTTCGGCGTGGTCGTCGGGCGGCACCCACCCGTCCCACGCCCGGGCCAGCCCGTCCCGCGCCCGGGCGAGCACGGACTGTGAGTCGTCCAGCCGGGACAACGCGAGCGCGGACACCGCGTCGCACCACGACCCGAGCACCGGCACCCGGGGATCGTCGCGTGGCGCGTCGAGTAGCCGCACACTGCCAAGCTCGATCGCCTTCAGCGCGTCGTTGGGCCGCTCGCGCCCAACGAGCATCGACCCAGCGTAACGCAGCGCGTACGCCGTCTGGTAGGCGTCACCTGCCTCGGTGGCAAGCTCCACCGCCCGCCCGAAGTGGTAAAGGGCGCGGGCCACCGCGCCGCACTCGTGGCAGCACCACGCGGTGATCGTGTGCAGGTGGGCCAGTTCACCCAGCAAGGCGCGGTGTGTGAGGTCCGAAGCGTCCACCGTGAGCCAGTGATCAGCCCAGTTGGTGAGCGCGACTGCGGCCCTGGCCTGTCCCCCGTGGGTACGCGCCAGCAGGCCCAGCTGCTCGCGGTACCCCCGGATCACCGCGACATCGACCATGCCGATCCGGGACGGCAGGTCCCCCAGCAGGTCCGGTGCGGGCAGGTCCGCGGCCAGCTCACCGACCTCCGGAACCGGGCCGCCGACCGCGGCGGCCGCGCCCAGGGCCAGCAGGTGCTGGAATTGCCTGCGTAGCATGTCCGCCTCGTCGGCTTCGGCGACCGTGACCCTCCCAGGGTAGGTGCCATCGGGGCCGTGGCTGTTGCCCTCCGGGTCGTAGCAGGACAGCGACATCTTCCACGGGGGAATGCCGAGACCCTTAGCGATGCGCACCAGCAGCCGGTAACTGTCCACCCGGCGCCGACGGCCCGCGGTGATGTCCCCGACCTCGGATTGGGACTGCCCGGTGGCCCGCGCGATCTGCCGTTGGCTCCACCCGGCCGCCCGCAGCACCCGGTACAGCCCGCCAATGTCGTGTCCGTCGTGTCCGTTCAGGAAGCCGAGCACGTCACGACGCTCCAGTAGCGCCGGGTCGATCCTGCGTTGGTGATCTTCGCTCATGGCACCGTTCCCCTTCGGTATGTGACCGGGTGCACCCTAGCCCCCCGGTAGGGTGATGATCGGCCCGGACCCCGGTGACGACAGCGGCTGTGTTGGCGAGCTTGCCGCCCTCGGGCCGGTTGCTCATAGGCTTGGGCTATGAGCAATCCCGTGCTGACCGCGGTGGCCTGGCCGTACGCCAACGGGCCCCGGCATATCGGCCATGTCTCCGGCTTCGGTGTCCCTTCCGACATCTTCGCCCGCTACCAGCGGATGGCGGGCAACCGGGTGCTGATGATCTCGGGCACCGACGAGCACGGCACCCCGATCCAGGTGCAGGCCGACCAGGAGGGGGTCACTCCCCGCCAGCTGGTGGACAAGTACAACCGGGTGATCGTGGGGGACCTGCAGGGACTGGGCCTGTCCTACGACCTGTTCACCCGCACCAGCACCGCCAACCATCACCGGGTGGTGCAGGAGCTGTTCGGGGCGCTGCACCGCAACGGCTACCTCGTGGCGCGCACGGCGATGGGCGCGGTCAGCCCGTCCACCGGGCGCACCCTGCCCGACCGCTACATCGAGGGCACCTGCCCGATCTGCGGCTACGGCAACGCGCGCGGTGACCAGTGCGACAACTGCGGCAACCAGCTCGACCCGGCCGACCTGATCAACCCGCGGTCCCGGATCAACGGGGAGATCCCGCAGTTCGTGGAGACCGAGCACCTGTTCCTCGACCTGCCCGCGTTCACCCAGGCGCTCGGCTCGTGGCTGACCACCCGCACCGAGTGGCGGCCCAACGTGCTGAAGTTCTCCCTGAACCTGCTCGACGACCTGCGTCCCCGTCCGATCACCCGAGATCTCGACTGGGGCGTGCGGGTCCCGCTGGACGGCTGGCGGGACGCGCCGATGAAGCGGCTCTACGTCTGGTTCGACGCCGTGATCGGGTACCTGTCGGCCTCGGTGGAGTGGGCGGTGCGCTCGGGCGACCCGGAGGCGTGGCGGGCGTGGTGGTGCGACCCGGCCGCGCGCTCGTACTACTTCATGGGCAAGGACAACATCACCTTCCACTCGCAGATCTGGCCCGCGCTGCTGCTCGGCCAGAACGGGGCGGGGGACCGCGGTGGTGAGCCGGGCCCCTTCGGCACCCTGCAACTGCCGACCGAGGTGGTGTCCAGCGAGTTCCTCACCATGAGCGGGTCGAAGTTCTCCACCTCCCGCGGCACGGTGATCTACGTGGGGGACTTCCTGCGCGAGTTCGGCCCGGACACCCTGCGCTATTTCATCTCGGTGGCCGGCCCCGAGACCCAGGACACCGACTTCACCTGGGACGAGTTCGTCCGCCGGGTCAACTTCGAGCTGGCCAACGAATGGGGCAACCTGGTCAACCGCTCGATCGCGATGGCGCACAAGAACGTCGGCGCGGTGCCGCGCCCCTCGACCCGTCAGCCCGTCGATGAGGAGCTGCTGGCGGCCTCGCGGGCGGCCTTCGGCACCGTCGGCGGGCTGCTGGAGCGCAACCGGTTCAAGGCCGCGATCAGCGAGGCGATGCGGGTGGTCGGCGCGGCGAACAAGTACCTCTCCGAGCAGCAGCCGTGGAAGCGGGGCGACGACCCGCAGCGCCGGGACACCATCCTGCACACCGCGCTGCAGGTCGTCTCCGACGCCAACACGCTGCTCACCCCGTTCCTGCCGCACGCCGCCCAGCGGGTGCACGAACTGCTCGGCGGTAGCGGGGTGTGGTCCGCCCAGCCGGACATCAGGGAGGTGTCTGAGATCGTCGCGGGCAGTGGCCCGGACTACCCGGTGATCACCGGGGACTACGCCGCTGAGCAGGCGCGCTGGGCCGCCGTCCCGATCGAGGCCGGGCGCCCGCTGGCCAAGCCCACCCCGCTGTTCGCCAAGCTGGACCCTGTGCTGGGCGAGACCGGCCCTTCGTGGGCACCCATCGTGCCGTGAGCGGCACTCAGCGCGGCGGGAACGAGTTGCGCACCGTTCCTGTACCCGAGCGGTTGCCGTCCCCGGTGGTGGATGCGCACACCCACCTGGACGCCTGCGGTGCGCGCGACCCGGAGGGGGTGCGTGCGGCGCTGGACCGGGCACAGGCCGTCGGGGTGTCCGCAGTCGTCACGGTCGCCGACGATATGGCCGCCGCGCGCTGGGTGACCGAGGCTGCGGGGTGGGACGAGCGGGTCTTCGCGGCGGTGGCGCTGCACCCCACTCGCACGGCGACGATGACCGAGGCCGACCGCGCCGAGCTGGAGCAACTTGCGCAGCAGCCCCGGGTGGTGGCCGTGGGGGAGACCGGCCTGGACTACTACTGGGACTACTCGCCACCGGATGCCCAGCTCGAGGCGTACCGCTGGCACATCGACCTGGCCAAGCGGCTCGGTAAGCCACTGATGATCCACGACCGGGATGCCCACGAGGACGTCCTGGCGGTGCTCAAGCAGGAGGGCTCGCCGGAGACGGTGGTGTTCCACTGCTTCTCCGGCGACGCCGCGATGGCGCGGGTCTGCGTGGACGCGGGGTACGTGCTGTCCTTCTCCGGCACGGTGACCTTCCGCAATGCCCGGGCGCTGCGCGAGGCAGCGGTGCTGGTCCCCGGCGAGCAGCTGCTGGTCGAGACCGATGCCCCGTTCCTCACCCCGCATCCGCACCGTGGGAAACGCAACGAACCGGTCAATCTGCCCTATACCGTCCGCGACCTCGCCGAGCTGCGCGGGCAGGACACTGCGGAGCTGGCCGCTTCCTGCACCGCGGTCGCCGAACGGGTCTTCCGGCTCCGCCGCAGTGTCTGATCGCTCGGCTCCGCCGAGGTGCCTGATCGCTCGGCTCCGCCGAGTGGCTGAGCGCTCGGTTCCGCCGAGTGGCTGAGCGCTCGGCTTCGCCGATGGGTCCGACCCGATCAGCGCAGCCGATGCCGCTCGTCGATGCTGAACGTGTTGTCGGCGACGCCCCGTGGCGATTCCTTGGCCGGGTCGCCACACGCCGTTACGGTCACGTGACCGTCAGCCGGGGTGGGGAACCCTGGGTACGAGCACGCGGAGTCACGATAAGGTGGCTGAATAGCCACTGAGAGTCATGGCTGGGCGTGGGTTGAGCCTGCTGCTGTCGGGGCGGTGGGTGAGATCCGGCGTGTACTGCCGTCCGTTCTCGTGCTCCCCCCTGCCCGGAACCTCGACGACTGGACACTGAGTGACCATTCGCATGCCGCTTCGGGCCGCCACCGTGGCCCTCACCCTCGTACTGGGTGCCGGTACCGCGTCAGCTCTCACGGCCGGAAAGACCGTCACCGTCATGGTGGACGGTGAGCAGCGGACCCTTCATACGTTCGCATCGTCGGTGTCCGGGGCGCTGGAGTCCGCGGGCCTGCAGGCCGACGCCAAGGATGCGCTGGCCCCGACCGCGGAGAGCAAGATCGACGACGGCAGCCGCATCGTGCTCAAGCGCGGCAGGCCGCTCGTCCTGACCATCGACGGAGTCGAGCGAGAGGTCTGGACGACTGCGGTCACGGTCGAGGCCGCGATGAAGGAACTGGGCCTGCGGGGCGAGGGGGTGGCGCTGTCGGCGGACCGCTCCCGGCGCGTCCCGCTGGAGGGCATGGCGCTCGAGGTGCGCACCGCCAAGCCGATCACCCTGCTCGACGGTGGCCTGCCGTCCCGCGCGATCTTTTCGACCGCGCGCTCGGTCGGCGAACTGCTCGCCGAGCAGGGCGTGCCGCTGCAGGGCACGGATACCGTGGAGCCCGAAGCCACCATGCCGGTGCTGCCCGGGATGACCGTGGAGGTCACCCGGATCCGCACCGAGGAACGGGCCGAGCGCCGCCCGATCGAGCCCCCGGTGGAGGAGATCGAGGATCCGGAACTCGCCAGCGGCGACGAGGTGATCGAGGAACCGGGGGTGCCGGGCGAGGAGATGGTCACCTTCCTGGTCACCTTGATCAACGGCCGGGAGACCGATCGCGAGCAGCTCGCCAGCCAGGAGATCACCCCGGCCCAGCCGCGTCGGATCCGGGTCGGTACCAACTCCGCCTCCGCTGCCGGGGTCGCCGACGGCTCGGTATGGGACCGCCTGGCTGCCTGCGAGGCAGGCGGGAACTGGGACACGAACACCGGCAACGGCTACTACGGCGGCCTGCAGTTCGACAAGAGCACCTGGAACGCATACGGCGGGGACCAGTACGCGGCGTACCCGCACCAGGCCAGCCGCGAGGAGCAGATCGCGACCGCCGAGAAGGTGCGCGACGACCGCGGTGGCTACGGCGCATGGCCGTCCTGCTCATCGCAGCTGGGGTTGTCTTAACCTCGCCTGACATGGAGACGTCTCGGGGTCACGGCCCGTGCCGTTGCCCCCACCGGTGACGGGGGCGCTGCTCGGGCCGGCTGAGCTGCGCAGGCTGGCCGACCGGCTCGGGCTGCGCCCGGCCAAGCGGTTCGGGCAGAACTTCGTGCACGACGCCAATACGGTGCGCCGAATCGTGGCCGCCGCCGACCTCGGGCCGGGTGACGTCGTGCTCGAGATCGGGCCCGGGCTGGGCTCGCTCACCCTCGGCCTGCTCGGCGCGGCGGACCGGGTGCTGGCGGTGGAGGTGGACCCGCTGCTGGCCGGCGCGTTGCCCGCCACGGTGGCCGAGCGCGCCCCCGACCGCGCTGCCGCGCTGCGGGTACTGGCCGCCGACGCGCTGCGGGTGCGCCGCGCGGAGATCGTCGAGGCGGCCGGGGGCGTGGCGCCCACCGCGCTGGTCGCCAACCTGCCCTACAACGTGGGCGTCCCGGTGCTGCTGCATCTGCTGGCTGAGCTGCCGAGCCTGCGCAGCGGGCTGGTGCTGGTGCAGGCCGAGGTGGCCGACCGGCTGGCCGCCGAGCCGGGCACCCCGAGCTATGGGGTGCCTAGTGTCAAAGCAGCCTGGTTCGCCGAGGTCCGCCGCGCCGGTGCGGTGCCCCGCGGAGTGTTCTGGCCGGTACCCAACGTGGACTCCGGGCTGGTCGCCTTCACCCGCCGTCCGCCGCCGTCCGCAGTACCGAGAGCTGAGGTGTTCGCGCTGGTCGACGCGGCATTCGCGCAGCGCCGCAAGACGCTGCGGGCCGCGCTGGCCGGCTGGGCCGGCTCGGCCGCCGACGCCGAGCGGGTGCTGCGCGCCGCCGGGGTGGATCCGACCACCCGTGGCGAGCAGCTGACCGTCAACGACTTCGCCCGGATCTGCGCTGCCCGCTGAGACCGCGCCGCATGGTGGCGCTGGGCAGGTCGATCGCTGCCGCCAAGGGCGCGACCACTCTCGGCGTCCCCGTAGGCTGGGTGTGTGCTCGCCGTTGTCCCTCCACCGGTCACCGTGCGCGTCCCAGCCAAGGTCAACCTGCACCTGGCTGTCGGTGACCTGCGCCAGGACGGCTATCACGAGCTGGTCAGTGTGTTCCAGGCGCTGTCCCTGACCGACGAGGTCATCGTCGCGGCCACCGACGCCCCCGGCGTCGAGGTGCACGGCGAAGGTGCCGGCACAGTGCCCACCGACCGGCGCAACCTCGCCTGGCGCGCGGTGCTCACCCTCGCCGAGCACGCTGGCCGCGAGCCCGCCGTCCGGGTGGTGCTGCGCAAGGGCATCCCGGTCGCCGGCGGGATGGCCGGCGGCAGTGCGGACGCGGCTGGCGCCCTGGTCGGGCTGGCCGGGCTGTGGCGCCTGGACATCAGCCGGGAGGAGCTCGCCGGGCTCGCCGCCGGGTTGGGCAGTGACGTCCCCTTCGCCCTGCACGGCGGCACCGCACTGGGCACCGGCCGTGGTGAGAACCTCGTGCCGGTGCTGACCCGGCACACCTTCCACTGGGTCATCGCGCTCGATCGCCGCGGCTTGGCCACTCCGGACGTCTACGGAGAGCTGGGTCGGCTGCGCGCCCAGGGTTCCCCGCCGCAGGGCACTCCGCCACAGCGGCTCGGCGACGTCGAACCGCTGCTCGAGGCGCTGGCCTCCGGGGACCCCCGGCAGCTCGCGCTGCTGCTCGGCAACGACCTGCAGGCCGCCGCGGTGTCACTGCGGCCCGCGCTGCGCCGCACGCTGCGCGCCGGGGTCGACGCCGGGGCGCTGGCCGGCATGGTGTCCGGATCCGGGCCGACCTGCGCGTTCTTATGCACCGACGCCGACGCCGCGATCCGGATGGCCGCCGAGCTGGCCGGTGTCGGCGTCTGCCGCACCGTACGGGTGGCCAGCGGCCCGGTGCCCGGGGCCCGGGTGGTGGACGATCCGCGCCCGGTGCCGCCCCCCGAACCGCTCGCGCGCGCCTGATGGCGAACCTGGTCAATCTCGAGGCCGTCTCGAAGTCCCACGGGATCCGTCCGCTGCTCTCCGGTGTCTCACTCGGTATCGAGGAGGGGGACCGGATCGGCGTTGTGGGCCTCAACGGAGGCGGCAAGACCACCCTGCTCGAGGTGCTCACCGGGCTGGAACCGGTGGATGCGGGCCGGGTCAGCCGGAGCAGGGACCTGCGCAGCGCGGTGGTGACCCAGCGCACCGAATTACCCGAGGACGCCACCGTGCGCCAGGTGGTGCTCGACCCACTGGGGGTCACCGCCGAGCACGAGTGGGCCGCCGACCCCCGGGTGCGCGGCGTGCTCGACGGGCTCGGCCTGACCGCGTTGGGGCTGGATCGGCCGGTGGCCGGGCTCTCCGGTGGCGAGCGGCGCCGGGTTGCGCTGGCCGGCGTGCTGGTACGAGAGCTCGATCTCCTGGTGCTCGACGAGCCGACCAACCACCTCGACATCGAGGGGGTGCGCTGGCTCGCCGAGCACCTGCTGGCGCAGCGCGCCGCGGTGGTGGTAGTCACCCACGACCGCTGGTTCCTGGACACCGTATGCACCCGGACCTGGGAGGTCATCGACGGCCGGGTGGACGGCTACGACGGTGGGTACGCCGACTGGGTCTATGCCAGGGCCGAGCGCAACCGGCTGGCTGCGGCGGCCGAGGACCGGCGACGCAACCTGGCTCGCAAGGAGCTCGCTTGGCTGCGCCGGGGACCGCAGGCGCGCAGCTCCAAACCGCGCTACCGCATCGAGGCCGCCGAGGCGCTGATCGCCGACGTGCCCTCGCCCCGGGACACCGTCGAGCTGCTCGCCTTCGCCCGGCGCCGGCTGGGCCGCACGGTGCTCGAGCTGGAGGACGTCACGGTGCAGGTGGCCGACCGGCCGCTGCTGGACGGCGAGACCTGGGGGATCGGGCCGGGGGAGCGGATCGGGCTGGTCGGGGTGAACGGATCGGGCAAGACCACCCTGCTGCGGCTGCTCGCCGGGGAACGTTCGCCCGATATCGGCCGCCGGGTGCAGGGCACGACCGTCCGGTTGGCGCACCTGCACCAGGAACTGGCAGACCTGCCCGGCTCAGCGAGACCTGCTTGCAGGGTCGAGCCAGCAACACTGCGGGTGCTGGAGGCCGTGGAGGAGGTGGCGCGCCGGGTCGTGCTGGGCCGCCAGGAGCTGTCCGCCTCGCAGCTGGCCGAGCGGCTGGGGTTCCCGGCGTCGCGGCAGTGGACCCCGGTGACGGAGCTGTCCGGCGGGGAGCTGCGCAGGCTGCAGCTGACCCGGCTGCTGATGGCCGAGCCGAACGTGCTGCTGCTCGATGAGCCAACCAACGATCTGGACATCGACACCCTGCAGCAGCTGGAGGACCTGCTGGACGGCTGGCCCGGCTCCCTGGTCGTCGTCTCGCACGACCGCTACCTGATCGAGCGGGTCTGCGACACCGTGGTGGCGTTGCTCGGGGACGGGCGGATCACGCACCTGCCCGGCGGCATCGACGAGTACCTGCGACGCCACGACGCGGCGTTCCCGGCAGCAGTTGCGGCGACCGCCGGGTCACCTGCTGGGGTTTCCGGGGCTGCTGGGGCACCGACGGCGGCCGCCGAGCAGCGTGCCGCCCGCAAGGAACTGGCCCGCCTGGAGCGTCGACTGGAGCGGCTGGCGGGCCGGGAGGCCGACCTGCAGCACCGGATCGCCGAACAGGCCACCGATCCCGCCGTGTTCTCGACAACGGCGGTCCGCGAGCTGCGGGCGGTCCTCGCCGAGAAGGACGACCTGGAGACCCGTTGGCTGCAGGTCGCCGACGAAGCGCACCCTTCTGCTTCGTAGCCACATCATCTCTGATACCGATGCCCACAGCTCGTAGCACGCGAGCCCGTCGTCGAAGTCTGCGACCATCCTCGCGGCGCCCGACCCACGTACTCTCCCGCGTATGACCCCACTCGTTCCCGGCGTTCCGGACCCGCTCATGCCCATCACCAGCCGGTTCCCGCTCATGCCGAGCGGCGGCCGGGTCACGCCCAGCTCGGCACCGCCGTCGGGCCCGGCCACGCGCCCGTTCGGCCTCCGCTATGCGGTCCGCCCGGTCGAGTGCGGAAAGCACAGCAAACAGCCGACGAGCAAGACGCGCACCGAGCAGACCCAGATCACTGACGATGGCCGGGTCGTCGGGGTCAAGCCGGACACGGTTCACTACGTCGAGATGGACGAGGAGTGAGCAGCGAGACCAAGGCCGGCGTCGTGCTGGTGATCGCGCAAGGCGAGGACGCCACGGCTGATCTCGTTGTGGAGACGCTGCGCGCCCGGGGTGCCGAAGTGGCGCGCATCGACACGGCCGACTTCCCGCGCCGGCTCTCCCTCGCCGCCGCACCGGACCGCCTCGACTCGCCCGGCTACCTGTACACCGAGCATCACCTGATCGATCTGGCGGCAGTGCGTAGCGTGTACCGGCGCAGCCCCGCCCGCTTCGCGTTCCCCGACGGCATGTCGGGCCCGGAGGAACGGTTCGCCACGCTGGAGTCGGTCTGCGGGCTGGGCGGCGTCCTCGCCGCCCAGCCGTGGCGATGGATCGACCACCCGAGCGCTGTCGCCGATGCCTCCTACAAGCCGAGGCAGCTCCAGGTCGCCGTGCAGCGCGGGTTGACCGTCCCGCGGTCGCTCGTGACCAACATCGGTGCTCGGGTCCGCGCGTTCGCCGCCGAGGTCGGCGGCGCCATCGTGTACAAGTCGCTCGCCACCGGCGTCGTCGCCGAGGAGGACGAGCTGCGGCTCGTCTACACCTCCCGCCTGACCGCCGACGAGCTCGACGATACGGCGATCGCGCTGAGCTGCCACCTGTTCCAGGAGTGGGTGCCGAAGGCGTTCGACGTGCGGCTCACAGTCGTTGGCGAGCGGTGCTTCGCGGTCGCGATCCGCACCGAGCACTCGGAGGCAGTGATCGACTGGCGCCAGAGGTACGACGCGCTGCGTTACGAGGTGATCGACACTCCGGCCGAGGTGCGCCCCGGCGTGCTTGGCTACCTGCGCGAGTTCGGCCTCACCTTCGGTGCCTTCGACTTCTCGGTCACCCCCGACGGCTCATGGTGGTTCCTCGAATGCAACCCGGCCGGGCAGTGGGGATGGATCGCTGAGGAGACCGGGTTGCCGATCGCGGACGCGATCGCCGACGAGCTGCTGCGAGAGGCATGACCAGGGCGTCGGCCTTTGCTGGCGAGCTGGCGGATGCGCTCGTCGCCAGTGGAGCAGTGCGCAGCGCGTGGCTGCGGCGGGCGTTCGAGGAGATCCCACGGCATGTGTTCGTCCCGCGGTTTTACCGCTCCGAGGCGGGCGGCGAGGTGCTCGTGGACGGCGACTCGGCAGCGCAGCGCGACGAGTGGCTGCGGGGTGTGTACCAGGACGAGGCGCTCACGGTGCAGCTCACGCAGGCACACGGCGAACCCGCTGCCGCGGGTCGTCCCACGAGTTCCAGCTCCGCGCCCGCTGTGATGGCCGGGATGCTGGAGGCGCTCGACCTCCAGCCCGGGCACAGAGTGCTGGAGGTCGGCACCGGCACGGGTTACAACGCCGCGCTGCTCAGCCGCCGCGTCGGCGCAGAGAACGTGGTGAGCATCGAGATCGATCCAGGCCTGGCCGATGCCGCTCGGCGGGCATTGGCCGAAATCGGCCTCCGACCATCGGTACACGTCGGGGACGGCAATGCGGGTGTACCGGAGTCGGCACCGTTCGACCGGATCATCGCCACCGCGTCGGTGGACCACGTGCCACCCGCCTGGATCACCCAGCTCGCCGCCGGTGGCGCGATCGTCGCTGACCTACGGGGAAGCCTGTCGGGCTCGTTGGTCGGGCTGACCGCGGTCGACGACGACGTTACCGAGGGGCGGTTCCTCGACCTGCCCGGAGCCTTCATGCCGATGCGGACCCGGCTCGACAGCCCGCTCCGTGACGGGGAGACCTGGGAACAGGTGCTCGATCAACGCAACCCGCAGCGGCGCACGACGCCCGTCGACGCCGGGCAGGCGGCCGACTGCAGGTCGCTGCGGTTCCTGCTGCAGCTGCACCTGGCCGGGCATCGTGTGCGCGGGTTTCTCCGTTCGCCTGGTAACACCGAGCTGTCCGGCCACGCCACTGACGGCAGCTGGTTCACCGTGGGGCTGCGCACCGACGACGACGGTCTGTTCCCGGTGGCACAGGGCGGGCTCGGGCGGCTGTGGGACACGGTGGAGTCATGCTGGGCACTATGGTGCCGCCTGGGCCAGCCGGGGGTCGAACGCTTCGGCGTTACCGCACCGGATGTCGCCGACCTGCAGTACGTCTGGCTCGATCATCCCGACTCGGGGTACCGCTGGCCGCTACCCCTGTAAGCCCCGGTGGCACTCCGTGCAGGTTCGGTCGTCCATCGTGGACATGACGCCGTTCCCGCGCTGCAGGCTCAGGGCGTCGCGATGTTGCCACGCCAGCGCGAGGCAGGCCGCGTCCGATGAGGCCATCGGCTCGAACCACCGATCTTCAGGCGCGGTCGCGAGAACCTGCGGCTGAATGGTCACTGATCCGGTGCTGCAGAGCGATGCTGCGACAGCACGTGGCGGAGGTGTTCGGTGTCGGATCGGCCGGCGGTGCCGACGGAGTCGGCTACCTCGTTGGCTCGGTCGAGGAGAACCGGGACGGTGCATTCTGGCCGCAGCGAGAGCAGCGTCTGGGTGGCATGCCTGGCCGCTTCCCGCGGGTAGCCCTCCTGGCGCAGGCAGTCGGCCTGGTCGAGGGCGAGGAAGGTCCGATCGGTGGCCGCTGCCGCGGGGTAGGCGCCCAGCGCTTGATCCTGGATTGCTCGGGCCCGCTTGATGTCGCCGAGGTGGGTGTAGACCTCACTGGCGAACCGGCCGACGCGATACCACGGACAGCTGTAGGCGGTAAAGCGATCCTCACCCCGATACTCGGTGGCCCGCTCAGCATTCCGCAAGGCCGTGAGCGCGACCGCACGCTGACCCATCCGCGCGGCGCTGGCTGCGGCGAGTGCGTTGCCGAGGATAGAACCCAGCTGACCCTGGGGAGAGATGGCCACCGCGTACGCGGCATCGTGCAGGACCTGGCGGTGAGCACCCCGGTGGACGGCGATCAGGGTCGACCGGGCGGCGACCCACCCGGCCGCCTCACGATCACCGGCGCGGTCGGCATGGTCGAGCGCCTCGCCGTACCAGAGCACCGCCTTGTCGTAGTCCTGCCAATCGCTCAGGTTCGCCGCGATGAACGCCGCGAGGTAGGCCATCGCGGAGTGCACGCGACGGTCATCGGTGCCGACCTGTGGCCTGACATGGCGAGCGGCCACGTAGTCCCGCAGCAGCGCGGGTAGCTGATCGATGGTGGGCACGGTGGGGAAGCCCAGCCCGCGAGCGTGGACGCTGGCTTCGACGTGGGCGATCTTACGAGCCTGGCCGACGACCTCCACGGGATCGAGCCGGGCCGCCGAGTCGATCACACCAGGGGCGATGACCAGCCCGGCAACCGACAGGGTGTCAAGGATGAACGCGCGACGACGCATGACTTCGGTCTCGTCTCCCGATGGTCGGTGCATGGTGTCAAGGCTAGCGTGTGGGTTACCGCCAGATAAGTCCACCGGGCCGTGGCCATCTAGCGTGGGGTCGCGTCGAAGCCGCTGGTCGGGACGAACCGATCGATCGGGAATGAGCTCGACTACTGCTCGGCGCCACAGGCCGTAAGCTGCGCGCTCGTGAGTAGGTTCATCGACACCCTGCTGGCTCATTGCGGGCCGGACTCGCCGACTCGCTCCGACCGGGGGATCACCACCGGTGAATCGACTGACCCGCGCCGTCTCACCTGGGCACAGGTGCACGATCAGGCTCTTCGCGCGGCCGGAACCTTGATGGGGCTGGGCGGTGTGGCCGGTGCCGTGCCCGTCGTGCACCACGGCGATGCGGTCGCGGTGCTGGCCAGTGACCCCGCGCTGATCGCCCCAGCCGCGCAGGGCGTCTGGTTGGCCGGTGGCAGCGTGACCATGCTGCACCAGCCGACCCCCCGCATCGATCTGGCCAGCTGGGTCGCGGACACCGTGACCGTGCTCGGCATGATCGGCGCCAAGCTGGTGCTGCTCGGGCCGCCCTTCGACGGGCTCGCCTCGGTGCTCGACGAGCGCGGGATCGGCTATCGGATGCTCGCCGACCTCGATGACCCCGCGGCGACGCCGCTCGCCGCGCCGGTTCCGGTCGGCGAGGACGACACCGCCCTGCTGCAGCTCACGTCGGGCTCCACCGCAGAGCCCAAGGCGGTCCGGATCACGCACGGCAACCTCTACGCCAATATGACGGCCATGGCGCAGGCCGCCGGCCTCGACCCGGAGAACGACGTGCTGGTCTCCTGGTTGCCGCTGTTCCACGACATGGGGATGGTCGGGTTCCTCACCGTGCCAATGGCGTTGGGCCTGGAGCTGGTCAAGGTCACCCCGGCGGATTTCCTGTCCAGGCCGCTGCTGTGGGCTGAGCTGATCAGTCGGCACCGTGGGACGGTCACTGCGGCGCCGAACTTCGCCTATGCCCTGATGGCCCGGCGGCTGCCCGGCGCGGTGGAGGACTTCGACCTGTCCACCCTGCGCTTCGCGCTCAACGGTGCCGAGCCGATCGAGCCGGACGCGGTGCGCGCGTTCACCACGGCGGGAGCCCGGTTCGGTTTGCCGCAGAGCTGCATGGTGTGCGCCTATGGGATGGCCGAGAGCACCCTCGGGGTGTCCTTCGCGCCGCACGGGATCGGCCTGCAGGCGGACCCCGTGGACGCCGAGGCGCTGGAGACGCAGCGCCGTGCCGTCCCGACCGTACCGGCTGATCGGTGCGTCCGGGCATTTCCCCGGCTCGGACCACCGCTGCCCGGGCTGGAGGTGCAGGTGGTCGCCGAGGACGGCGCCCCGCTGGGCGAGCGTGAGGTCGGCCGGATCCGTTTACGCGGTGAGTCGGTGACCCGCGAGTACCTCACCGTCGCCGGACCTGCGCCCACCCGCGATCCCGACGGGTGGCTGGACACCGGGGACGAGGGCTACCTCGCCGAGGGCGACGTCGTGGTCTGCGGACGGCGCAAGGACGTCATCATCATGGGCGGGCGCAACATCTACCCCACCGACATCGAGCGGGCCGCCGGAAAGGTCGACGGGGTGCGCGCGGGCAACGTGGTTGCGGTGCGCCTGGAGGCAGGCGCGCGGCGGGAGTCGTTCGCGGTCGCCGTCGAGTCCAGCCGGGCCGGGGACGCCGAGGCTGAGCGCATGCTGCGCCGCGAGGTCACCTCCCGAGTGGTCGACGCGGTAGGGCTGCGACCCGGCGCCGTCGTGGTGCTGCCGCCTGCCGCATTGCCCAAGACCCCGTCCGGCAAGCTACGCCGCGCCGCCGTCAGGGAACAGATCGTGGCGCACCTGGCTGACCCTCCGTGAGCGGCAAATACGTCTGTTCCATGAGCCAAGCGGCGATCGCCGTGCTGTCAATCGTTGATGTCCGACGGCACAACAGCACCCTGACTTGCTTAGAGCGACCGGCAAGAGGAAGCCTTCGAACAGGGCGATACGGCTCTGGGTGCGCCGAGCTCAACAGTAGAGCCGTCCGGGTCCGGCTAGGCAGCTCTACTGTTGAGTTCGGCGCAGCCAGCGTGAGCGGGTGGACAACGAGCCGTTCGGAACCGCCCCTATTGCCGGACGCTCTTAGCGTGGAACTATCCAACACCTACGAGGCAGAAAGCAGCTCATACGTGTGTGTCACACGGACCTCGTGCTGCGGATCAGGTCGCGGTACTTGGCGTCGAACTCGCGGACAGCAGCGGAACTGGCGTACGGTTCTGCGGCGCGGCGGAACTCGGCGAGATGCTGCTGCACACGGGGAGACTCCAGCCTCCTGATGATGGTGGCCGCTTCGCTCGCGGTCGCGCAGGCATGCTCGACCGATCCCGCGCCGACCCGGGCGGTGGCGAGCCGGCACTGCCACTGGGCTCGCTCTCGGGTGAAGCCGGAACCGAGCAACGCGAGGGCGTTCCGTAGGTGACCCTCGGCTTGCTTGGGCCTGCCCAATGCCAGCAGCGACTCACCCGCGATGCCGTGCGCGTGATCCTCGGTGAAATAGTAAATCCAGGATGGCTCGTTCTCGGGAACCGACCAGGTGAGCAGGGCGAAGGCGCGGTCCTGGGAACGCTGCCACGTCGTGGCGTCACCGGCATAGGCAGCGCCGCGGGCCAAGCGGGCGCGAATGGCCGCCTCCACAGCAGGGGTCAGCTCACGAGCGCCGTTGAGGGCCGACTCGGCGAGCACCACCGCGTCCCTAGGGGTGTCCGAGAACGCTGCCTGGATACTCATGTACCCGAGGACGTTCGCGCCCACCGCGCGATCGCCACTGACATGCGCGGCCCGCAACGCCGCCATGAAGTACCGTTGCGCCAGCGCGTGCTGATTGGTCTCGAAGGCCAGCCACCCCGCCAGCCTGCCGAACTCTGCTGCCACCGCGTACAGCCGCCGTCCCACCTCCTCGGTGTACGAGGAGTTCTTGAGCAGCGCCACTACAAGCCGCAGATCCTCGCGCGTCGCGGGCAGCAGACTTCCCCCACCCAGGGCGTCGTCCAGCCGCCGCCGCGCCTCCGCGACCCGCTCCAGATCGTCCACCACCGCGTGATCGACCCGCTTGCCCAGCACTGAGGCCGCCACCCGGGCCGGGTCGAACAACCACTGATGCGCCACCGCGGTCAGCGTCAGCCCGGTCATCGCCATGAAGTGCCGTCGTTCCATGGTGTCAGCATCCACGACCTCACCCAGCACCGCTATCGCCCCAGCCGCATCCCAGCCCTGACTCAGCCCGTCATCGGCTGGCACATACAGCACCCCTCGGGCGACTGGCCAGCCCAGCATCTGCGGAGTCACCGGCTCCCCGAGACGCTGGTGCAGCAGCAGACACACCAGCGACGGCACCGGGTCCCGTGGGATCCGCGGGGTGGCGCGGTCCTTTTCGGCGTACACCCACCGCCGCGCATACCGGCGGTTCACATGCACCTTGAGCCCCAGCGATGCGGCCAGCCGATTGAGGTGATCCCCCAGATTCTCCGGGGCCCACCCCGCCCGCCCGAGCAACCGCTCCAGCACCACATTGCACCGCAGCTCCGCCAGCTCGCGGTCACCCATCCCAGCCTCCCAGTCTCGAATTGGACGAAACGCACCCGAGAGTAACGCCACGATCACTGCTTACTACCCCAAGTGTGCACAGTGTGCCGGTTCGTCGCCTTCCGCCTCCCCACCAGATCAACCACGGTCCATGAGGCATTCACCAGATGACAACGGAGGCTCTGCGGCACGGAGGTGCTCGCGGCCAGTTTGACCACCGCGCCTGCTCGGGGCTGCCAGGGTTGTCTTACCCGCGCGCAGGCAGACCCGCAGCGAGAGCCAGTCCGATTGCGCCGCCCTCGGTTGTGGTGGCGTCGACGGGCACACCGTGCGCGTCGGGGAGTCCACAGCAGGGTCAGGCGGCGCCGTGGTGACGACAACTACCCGAGCAACTGTGAAGGGGTCGGGCAAAGTGAGTGGGGGCGAGATGGCCGGGGCGCCGGACTGGCGTGATCGGCCGCCGTTGAACGGAGCGTTATTCAGAAGTCCTGAGCGCTGGGTCGGCCGGTGCCGGCCGGTGCTCAGGACTTCTGAATAACACTCACCGTACGGATTTTGACTGATTTCTTGCGCGTCCGGCGCGCGCACGGCGATGATCGCGTGAGGGCCGGTCGTTGGCGGTCAGTGGAACTGGTTCTGGGTGGCGGTCAACCCCTGGGCGAGCAGTTGTTCGACGGCGTCGGCGCAGCGGTCCACCAGCAGGCCCAGCTCACGGCGTTGCGCGGCGGAGAAGTCCTGCAACACGAAGTCGGCGGCATCGATCCGACCGGGCGGGCGCCCGATCCCGAAACGCACTCGCAGGTAGTCCCGGCTGCCCAACGACGCCGAGATCGAGCGCAACCCGTTGTGCCCGCCCTCGCCGCCGCCGCGCTTGAGTTTGAGCACGCCGTAGTCGAGGTCCAGGTCGTCGTGCACTACCACCACATCGCTGGGCGGCACCGTGAAGAACCGCGCCGTGGCTGCGACCGCACGGCCTGAGACGTTCATGAACGAGCGCGGCCGAGCGAGCACGGTGCGTCGCCCGGCCAGGCGGGTCTCCAGGACGTCGGCTGCGCTCTTATGCGCCTTGAGGCGTCCACCCAGCCGCCGGGCCAGTTCGTCGACCACCATGAACCCGACGTTGTGCCGATTGCCTGCGTAGCCAGGCCCCGGGTTGCCCAGCCCCACGACGAGCGCCACCTCCCCGGCGACGCCGTCCACGACGCCGTCCGCGGTAAGGCTTGCCACCTTCATCTCCCCCACTCCCGTTCGCCTGGTCAATCGCGCCGTCACCGGAGCGCGATCACCGGCTGGCGTCAGGACTTGTTCTCCTGTGCGGTGCCGGACGTCTCGGGTTCGGCGGCAGTGGGCTCGTCCTCGACCACACCCGCACCCTCGGTGTCGAGCTCGGCCTCGAGGTCCTCGGCCGTCGGTGCGCCGACGACGTTGACCACGAGGTAGTCCGGGTCGGTCCGCAGCTCCACGCCCGGCGGCAGGACGAGGTCACCCGCGAGTACCCGGCTGCCTGCCTGGGCGCCCGCCACGGAGATCTCGATCTCCTCGGGGATCTCCATCGCGTCCGCCTCGACCTGCACGCTGCCCAACTCCTGGGTGACCAGGGTCTCGGGTGCGGCGTTGCCGGTGATGATGAGGTGGATGTCGACCACGACCTTCTCGCCACGTCGCACAACCAGCAGGTCGACGTGCTCGATGTACTGCCGGATCGGGTGCACGGTGACGGTCTTGGTCAGCGCGAGCTGCGGTCGACCGTTCAGGTCGAGGCTCAGGATGGCGTTGCTGCCCTGTTCGCGCACCACGCGGGCGAACTCCCGGGCCGGCAGCGCCACATGCTGAGGGTCGTTGCCGTGGCCGTAGAGCACCGCGGGGATCTTGCCCGCCCGGCGAGTGCGGCGGGCGGCGCCCTTGCCGAACTCAGTGCGCAGCTCGGCGGCGAGACGGACCTCGGACACGGTGGGACTCCTTCGGTACTTCAGGGCGCGCCGCCGGTGGGCGGCACGCCGGGATCGGGAGAAGTCGGGTCAGCGGGCCTGCGGCGGTGGCGGCGCCCGTGTCTCGTGACCGGGTACGGGCGCGCGGAGCGCGGCACCGCCGCGTCGATCACGAAGAGCGCGGTGCTCTCCCTCGCCGAGGCAACCTGTGAAGTATAGGCGTGCCGTGCGCACCCGCTCGACGGCGGGGTCCGAAGCTGCGATGGACCGCGCGAGCTAGGCGTTGCCGTCGAACAGGCTGGTCACCGAACCGTCGTCGAAGACCTCGTGGATCGCGCGGGCCAGCAGTGGCGCGATGGACAGTACCGTCATGCCTGGGAAGCGCTTCTCGTCCGGAATGGGCAGTGTATTGGTGAAGACGATCTCGCGGGCGCCGCAGCTGGAGAGCCGTCCGGTGGCCGGGCCGGACAGCACCCCGTGGGTGGCGGCGACGACCACGTCGGTGGCGCCGCCGTCGATCAACGCCCGCACCGCACTGGCCACGGTGCCACCGGTGTCGATCATGTCGTCGATCACCACGCAGAGCCGGCCCTCGATGTCACCCACTACGCGATTCGCGACGGCCTCGTTGGGTTTGCGGGGGTCGCGGGTCTTGTGGATGAACGCCAGCGGTGTGCCGCCGAGGGTCTCCGCCCAGCGTTCGGCCAGACGTACCCGGCCGGCGTCCGGCGAGACCACCGCGAGCTCGCGTCCGGAGTAGGTGTTCTTGACGTGCTGGGCGAGCACCGGCAGGGCGAACAGGTGGTCCACCGGGCCGTCGAAGAAGCCCTGGATCTGTGAGGTGTGCAGGTCCACCGTCATGATCCGGTCCGCGCCCGCGGTCTTGAACAGATCCGCGATCAGCCGGGCCGAGATCGGCTCGCGGCCGCGGTGCTTCTTGTCCTGCCTGCTGTAACCCCAGAATGGCAGCACCACCGTGGTCCGCTTGGCCGACGCCCGCTTGAGGGCGTCTACCATGACCAGCTGCTCCATGATGGCGTCGTTGATCGGCGCTGCATGGCTCTGCACCACGAACGCGTCGCAGCCGCGGACCGACTCCTCGAACCGGACGAAGATCTCCCCGTTGGCGAAGGAGTAGGCCGACTGCGGGGTCACGGTGACGTCGAGGTGCTTGGCCACCTCCTCGGCAAGCTCGGGGTGGCTGCGCCCGGAGAACAGCATCAGGTTCTTTTTCGGGGTCGCCGACATCATCGAAAGGCTCATGCTCGCTCCTGCTGTTCGTTGTCCCCGCCGCTCGAACGGCGTCCCCCTGCGCCCCCACCGCTGCGATCGGCTGGGGTCGCCGCGTCCTGGGCCCGCTTCGCCGCCTCCGCCGCCGCCGTGCCGGGGCGGCGCAGGACAACCCAGTCCTCGACGTTGCGTTGGTGGCTGCGAGCCACCGCCAGCGCCCCCGGTGGCACATCCTTCGTGATCACAGAACCGGCCGCCGTGTACGCGCCGTCGCCGATCGTCACCGGGGCTACGAACATAGTGTCTGCTCCGGTCCGGGTGTGCGAGCCCACGGTCGTGCGGTGTTTGGCTACCCCGTCGTAGTTGACGAACACGGTCGCTGCGCCGATATTGCTGCCTTCGCCGATTGTCGCATCTCCTACGTAGCTCAGGTGGGGCACCTTCGCCCCCGCGCCGAGCTCGGCGTTCTTGGTCTCGACGAAGGTGCCGACCTTGGCCCGCGCACCGATCCGGCTACCCGGCCGCAGGTAGGCGAACGGGCCGACCTGCGCGCCATCGGCCATCACCGCATCGGCCGCGTGGGTGCGCACGACGATGGCACCCGCTCCGACAGTGCAGCCGGATAGCGTCGAATCGGGCCCGATCATCGCGCCCGGGCCCACCACGGTGCCCGCCTGCAACTGCACGCCGGGGTACAGCACGACGTCGGGGGCGAGTTGCACGTCGGCGTCCAACCACACCGAAGCCGGATCCACCACGGTGACCCCGGCGAGCATCCACTGCTGCAGCAGCCGCCGGTTGCACTCCGCACCCAGCGCGGCCAGCTGCACCCGGTCGTTGACCCCGGCCACCAGCCACGGGTCGGTGCAGGAGTGTGCGCCGACCGTGCGCCCGTCGGCCCTGGCCAGGCCCACGACGTCGGTGAGGTAGAACTCACCCTGGCTGTTGGACCGGCCCAGCCGGCCCAAGGCCGCCCGCAGCACACCTGCGTCGAACGCGTAGATCCCCGAGTTGATCTCAGTGACGGCCTGCTCGGCCGGGGACGCGTCGCGGTGCTCCACGATCCCGATGACCGCTCCGGACTCGTCGCGCAGTACCCGCCCATAACCGGTCGGGTCGTCGACCACCGCCGACAGCACGGTCACCACGTGCCCGGCCCGGTGGTGCTCAGCGATCAGCTCGGCGAGCGTGCCGGTGTCCAGCAGTGGCACATCGCCGTAGCTGACCAGAATCGTCCCGGACAACCCGGCTGGCAGCGCGTCGAGCGCGCACCGGACCGCGTGTCCGGTGCCGTGCTGCGGGTCCTGCACGGCTGCACGTACCTCGCGACCCAGCGTGGCGCCGACCGTGCGCAGATGGGCGTCCACCGCCTCCCGGCCGTGACCGACCACCACCACCAGGTGCTCGGGGAGAAGCCCGGCGGTGGCCCGCACCGCATGCTCCACCAGCGGGCGGCCCGCCACCGGATGCAGCACCTTGGGGATCGCCGAGCGCATCCGGGTGCCCTCGCCGGCGGCGAGCACGATCGCCGCGGTGAGGCTCCCGCCTGGGAGCATCGGACTGCCCCTTCCCGATTCCGTTGGCCGACTGGGTGACCCATGACACTGCTACTCAGAGCCTGTGCTCCGCCGCCAGGATTCGAACCTGGACCATCGGAACCAAAATCCGAGGTGCTGCCTTTACACCACGGCGGATGAGCGAGGAGCCAGCGAACTCGCGAGGTTTATGGTGACATGGCTTGCCCTCGGTGCGTGGCCCCGGGTGCTGGAGGGTTGGGCGTGACGGCGTCTGTACCGGTAACCTAGCCTTGCATAACCTACGGTTCCGTAGGACATGCCCCGACCCACACCCGCGGTGCCGCCCGGGTGCGAGGATGGTGGCACCCCACGCCCCGGGCGGGGGGACGACCGGGTCCCGGACGCAACGAGGAGCACCAAGACCTATGACGCGCACCGTCGATAGCCGCACGCAGCGCAGGGAACCCGAGCCGGTCATCGCCGGCAAGCGCACGCTGGGCCCCCACTTGCTCGTCTACGTCTTCGTGCTCGCCCCGATGGTGGCCCTGGCCGTCGCAGTCCCAGTGGCCTGGGGATGGGGACTGGGCTGGGTGGACGTGGCGCTATTCGTGGGGACTTACTTCGTCAGCCTGCTCGGCGTGACTGTCGGGTACCACCGGCACTTCACCCACAGCTCGTTCAAGGCGAAGCGGTGGCTGCGGGTGGGCCTGGCGGTACTGGGCAGCACCGCGATGCAGGGGCCGCTGCTGCACTGGGTAGCCGATCACCGGCGGCATCACGCCTTCTCCGACAAGGAGGGCGATCCGCACTCGCCGTGGCTGTTCGGCACCTCGCCGATCGCGCTGGCCAGGGGCTTCTGGCACGCCCATATGGGGTGGCTGTTCAACCGTGATCTGACCAACCCGCGCCGGTTCGTCCCGGACCTGTTGGCCGACCCGACGCTGGTGCGGGTGAGCAAGCTGTTCTGGCTGTGGACCGCGCTGTGGCTGCTGCTGCCCGGAATCATCGGCGGCCTGGTGACCTGGTCGTGGTGGGGTGTGCTCACCGGGTTGTTCTGGGCCGGGCTGGTCCGGGTGTCGTTCCTGCACCACGTCACCTGGGCGGTGAACTCGGTCTGCCACATGATCGGTAACCGCCCGTTCGCCTCTCGGGACAAGTCGGCGAACTTCTGGCCGATGGCGATCCTGTCCGGTGGAGAGTCCTGGCACAACCTGCACCATGCCGACCCGACGTCGGCCCGGCACGGCGTGCTCCGGGGACAGATCGACATGTCCGCCCGGGTGATCTGGCTGTTCGAGAAGCTCGGCTGGGCGTGGAACGTGCGCTGGCCGACTCCGCAGCGGCTGGCCAAGCTCAGCGCCCGCCCCTGACCGCGTGGTCGAGCCGAAGGTCGTGCCAACCAGGTGGCTACACCTACTGTTGTCGGAACCTACTGTTGTCGGAGCCGCCGTTCGGCAGGGCTCCACGTGTCGGGATCCTCGCCACCGAGCCGCCAGAAGAACGCCCCGGCGAGGTCGTACTCCTCGACGAGGTCGAGCTTCAGTTCGGTGCTCGCAGAATTCTCGAACCACACCTCGTGAGTGCCGCCCGCACCGCTGAAACGGAACCAGGGTGACTGGCTGTCGTCGTCCCACTGCACGTCGACGTCGTTCTTGTCGGCCAGGTCGGTTGCCTGTTCCCACGTCACGGTCTTGCCCTTACCGCGACGCCAGTCGTACCCGAGCAGAACGTTGCCGAGCACGACCTTCTCACGCGGGATCTGGCTGGTGGTGTAGGCCAGGACGTCATCGACCCAGTCGAGCGGAGCCACCGGCCCAGGGTCGGATCCGCTGTAGCTGTAGTCGTAGGCCATCACGTTGACCCGATCGACGACCTCGCCGATAGCGGCATAGTTCTGGGCGCGGTTGTGCGGCCCGTCGCCCTTGTTCGAAACCTTTGGCTGGACGGAGATCGTGAGCAGCTTGTCGTGTTCATCGAGCGCCTCGCCCAGCGAGGTCAGGAACAACACGAGCGGTTCCCGGTCTTCCTCCTCGAGGCTCTCGTAGTCGATGTCGATCCCGTCGTAGCCCTCACGCAGCACCAGGTCGACGATGTTGCGCACGTGCGTAGCGCGCAATGCGGGATCGCGAAGGACGATGCTTGCGTTGTCGGGAGTCCATTCTCCCTGGGTGTAGTTCGCGATGTGGGGAATCACCCTGATGCCCTGGTGCTGCAACTGCCGGACCATCCGTGGGTTCACCTTGGTGTACGGCACGTCGAGAAGGCCGATGCCTCCGTCCGGCCGAACCGAATACCACCAGAACGAGATATCGGTGAACAGGTCGGCGTGTTGCATCGCGACGTCGAAGGCCCGCCGCTGGTCGTAGTACGGGACGCTCCCGACGACGACCCGCTCACGGCTGACCTCCCCCCCGTCGCCGGACCGGTCTGACATGCAGCCAGTCAAGACCACGACCAGGACCAGGAGCAACCCGAGGAGCCGGAGCATGTGTGTCACACCGACCACAGTAGCGTGTGTTCACGAGCGCTCGGAGCCGATGGGTGCGGCGCAGGTACGACCCGACGCAGCCCCTGTCGCCGCCTGGACGGGAGTACGCTGCGGTGCGATGACGGCGCGAACGAGAGACGGTTCGAGTGGCTGAACACCTGCGCGTGAGTATCCACCAGCCTGCCTACCTTCCGTACGGTGGCTTCTTCGCGAAGCTGCTGAGCAGCGATATCCACGTCGTATTGGACACGGTACTGTATTCTCGGTCGAGCTTCCAGGCGCGGAACCGAATCCGGACTGCCCAGGGGGAGGCCTGGCTCGCCGTCCCGGTGCACGGCAAGACGAAGCCGGCCTTGGACTCCCTCATGGTCGACAAGCAGACGAACTGGTCGGCGCGCCATTGGCGAACGATTCTCACGACGTACGGCAAGATCCGAAGTGCGGAGCTGGACTGGATCCGCGAACTCAGGCAGCAGCGCTTCGTTGACGTGGCCGAGACCTGCTTGGAGCGCCTGTCCGCGTTGCTGGGCATTGACATCCCGATCGTGCGGGCCAGCGACCTGAGGCCGGACACCGCCGAACAGGACGCCGACCAACGGTTGATCGACCTGATGGCCGACGTCGGGGGCAAGGAGTACGTGTCCGGAGGCAAGGGTCGCGACTACATGAACCTCGCGCGATGGCACGACGCGGGCTTGCACGTCTCGTTCTGCGACTGGATGTCGCCCACCTATCCCCAGGAGCCGCATACCGACTTCGTGCCCAACCTATCGGTAGTCGACGTCGTGGCCAGACTGGGAGCGTCCGCCGCGAGGGAGCTGATCGAGGCAGGTGTCGCCCTGGATGCTGGGGCGAATTAGGCGTTTTGAATCGAGATATGAGCATATACCTATCGTGTCCCCCACCGGTAGCGTGACGCAGCCACCGGTTACCACCCTACGTTACCGTTATCACCCACTCGTGCGTCACTTCGCCGTCTGCCAATCACTCAAACGAGTGAATGAAGTGAGTAACATCTGATCCTTCATACGAGATGTACCTGAAGGTAGAAGGGTACCAGCGCGTTAGGTCAGCCTACCCTTATGCAGTGATACATCGTCGCCGAACTTAATAAGCGGCCAGAGGGGAGCAGAGGGGCAACCATGGATAACAGACTTCGCATAGCATCCGAACCTTCGTCTGCGTTGCTGACCCAGTATTCCCAGGTTGGGCAACCTGCCTCGGCGAGTATCGCGGTGCACCGAGACGCGATCGCGACAGGTACGGATCCTGGACCGTCGCTCGAGCTGAGCCGGGCAATTATTTCACCAGTGGCTCAGAGTTCACCAATGGCCCACCACTCGGAGCAGGCGAGTACACACGTCGCCGTGATGGGTTTGGGCTACGTCGGCTTGCCGACCGCCATAGACTTTGCCCAAGCCGGCGCAAGCGTGATCGGATATGACGTCAGCGAAGAAAGACTGGCCGCGATCAAGGCAGGTTCGGTCGACCTGTTGAACGCTGACCATGAACGACTCAAACTGCACCTAGGATCGGATTCGTTCGTATTGACCGCAAATCCAGCGGTGTTGGCGTCCGCCGACGCGGTGTTCGTATGCGTGCCGACACCCATAGATCCCTACCTTGTGCCCGATCTGTCTGCGCTATCAGCGGCGTGTGAAACCGTGATTCAGTACGCTGTGCCAGGCCAGGTAATCGTGTTGACTTCGACGACATACGTCGGATGCACTCGCCATCTTCTGGTAGAACCCCTCACGGAACGGGGTTTTCGGATCGGCGAGGATATTTTCGTGGCGTTCAGTCCTGAGCGGCTTGACCCCGGTAATGCGACGCACAACCAAGAAGTTGTTCCGCGCGTGGTCGGCGGGGTAACCGTGGCTTGTCAATCCCGGGCAGCGGAATTACTGGGTCGGGTAGCGCCGACCGTGCACAGGGTCTCGTCACCTGAATCGGCGGAAATGACGAAGCTGCTCGAAAACACCTTCCGTGCAGTCAACATCGCGTTGGCCAACGAGTTTGCGGATGCGTGCGGTGAGCTGCGGCTCGATATTCTTGAGGTGATCGAAGCCGCCACGACCAAGCCGTATGGATTCATGCCCTTCTTCCCCGGGCCAGGGGTGGGGGGGCACTGTATCCCCTGCGACCCCCACTACCTTCTGTGGCAGTTACGGGCGCGTCGGACGCGGCTGCCTGTGACTGAGATAGCAATGGCGTCCATCGTGATGCGTCCGCGGCACGTCGTCACTCGCGTCCGAGAGATCCTCAGCGAATCTGGCCGTGCCGTGTCCGGGGCGCGCGTGCTGCTGGTGGGGGTGGCCTATAAGTCCGGTGTCGCTGACCTGCGCGGGTCACCGGCCCTTGAGATCATGGCCGAACTCATGAACGCCGGCGCCGAGGTGGAGTTCTGTGATCCACATGTGAGCGAGCTGCAGCTAGCTGGGCAAGAGCTGAAGAGTGTGACGCCGTCGCGACATACCCAATGGGATGTCGTCGTCGTCCACACGCTGCACCCCGGAATCGACTACAGCTGGCTCGCGCGATTCCCCGTTGTTCTCGACACCACCTATCGGGCGGCACATGTGTTGAACCGTGTTGTGCCCTGACTTTGCCGAAGGGCGCGACTTACCGTGATCTTGAGATTACTGAGCATCGTGGCCCAACTGGCCGTCGCCGAGCAGAGGAGCAAACAGTGAAGGCATTGGTGACCGGTGGAGCCGGGTTCATAGGCAGCCACCTGGTGGAGTATCTGCTGAACCACGGGCATGAAGTTCTCTCCGTCGATGACCTGTCCACGGGAAGTTTGCGCAATATGGTGAACCTGTCGGCCCGCGATGGGCTGCGGTTCGTGCACGGTTCGGTGCTCGATTCAAACCTGATGGACGAACTGGCCGCGGATTCTGACACGATATTCCACCTGGCTGCCGCAGTCGGAGTGAAGACCATCATCGATGACCCGCTGGGCGGGCTGCGCACCAACCTCCGGGGAACCGAGAATGTATTGGAGAGCGCGAGTCGACACGGTGCCCGCGTACTGGTGGCCTCGACAAGTGAGGTGTACGGCCACAACACGTCAGATGCACTGCCGGAAGAAGCCGTCCGGATCCTTGGCTCGCCATTGACCAGCCGGTGGTCATACGCTGAGGCAAAGGCCGTGGACGAAACTCTGGCTTACGCCTACTGGCGATACAGGGACCTGCCTACGGTCATCGTCCGCCCATTCAACATTGTGGGCCCACGTCAGACGGGGCGTTACGGTATGGTAATCCCCCGTTTCGTCGAGCAGGCGCTTCGCGGAGAGCCGCTCACCGTTCACGGAGACGGTACGCAAACCCGCTGCTTTTGCCATGTTAGTGAGGTTGTGGGTGCGCTGGTAGCGCTGATCGAACATCCTCAGGCTTACGGCCAGGTTTATAATCTCGGCCGCCCTGAAGAGATATCGATTCGGCACTTAGCAGAGCGGGTCATTGCGCGGGTTGAATCATCAAGCTCCATTCGCTACGTTCCGTATTCGGAGGCGTATCCGGAGGGGTTCGAGGACATGGCCCGGCGTGTTCCTGATGTGTCCCGCGCGCGGGCGCTGGTCGGCTTCGACCCTCGGTTGGGACTGGACGAGATCATATCAAGCGTCGTCGATGACCAGTTGGCGCTCCTCGCCGAAGCGGCATGTCAGCTGGCATCGGGGACAGCAGAACTGTTCGTAGCGGCGTCAGGCGCAGCTGTTACTGATCCGTGCTTGGATATGAGGTGAAGCCATGACGGTCAAATTCCGCGACGAGTTTCTTGCCAACCAGCGAATGTTGGTCATCTCGCCGCACGCTGACGACGAGACGTATGGATGCGCCGGCACCATAGCGCGAGTAAAATCGCTCGGTGGCGAGGTCTACGTCCTACTCGTATCGGTGGGCGATTTAGCCCATTACGGTGATTCGAGCAGCGGGCTACCGCGAAACGTGGTGTCGCAGCGAACACGGCTCGACGAGTTCGGCAACGTCATGAGGCTTCTCAAGGTCGATGACTGGGAGGTGCTCTTTACGGATGCGGCAACGCATCTGGCTCTCGATGCGTTGCCGAGAAAGCAGCTGATCAGGCTCTTGGAGTCGGAGGCACGGCTGTCGATCGATAAGCTGCAGCCGACCATGGTCATGATTCCAGCGATCAGCTACAACCAAGATCATGAGGCGCTTTTTAGGGCGGGTCTTTCGGCAACCCGGCCGGGTGCTCCTGGGCAGAAGTACACCGTTCCTTTCGTGCTCACCTATGACAATACGTCGTTGTTCTGGTCCGGCGACGGGACGCGATTCCATCCGAACGTTTACATAGATGTTTCGCCGTTTCTCGAGATCAAGATCGGCGCGTTGAGGATGCATGCCTCGCAGGTCCGCGGTCCCCTGTACCACGGGAGTCCCGAGGGCCTCGAACTGGCGACACGTGCGCGTGGCCGTGAAGCCAGTGTCGAGGCTGCGGAAGGCTTTTGCCTGCTGCGCGGCCTTTTCTAGGACGCCGATCGAAGGGTTCCAGTTTCACAGGCGGAAGGTGATCCGGTAGAGATGCAATGGGTGATTGTGCTTCTCCTGCTGGGCGTCAGCTTCACACTGTGGATGTCGGTCGGGACTATACGGCTTGTCGAGCAGAGGCACGGTGGCCGTAAGGGGCATCTCGGCGTCAGTATTGATGCCTCGGAGAAGTTGTCTGCGATAAACTTGGCGGTAGTCATTCCAGCACATAACGAAGAGGTCACGATCGGAGCTACGCTCGAATCTGCGATGGGGCTCGTGCCAGCCGGCAATATACACGTGGTTGCCGATGGGTGCGATGACAGTACAGCGGCCATCGCGCAGAGTTGTGGGGTGAACGTCCTCACGGTTTCGCCGGCGCGAGGCAAGGCTGCGGGTATCGACGGCGCACTGCAACATTTCGACTTATGCCGTCGGTTTGACGTTCTACTGATTCTTGACGCTGATACTCAGCTGGACGGATATTACGTCGAACGGGGGCTGGCGCTGCTGGACGATCCGGAGATGGCGGCCGTGGCCGGTTACGCGCACACGACCTGGCGACCTGAGCAGCTCACGATGGTTGGGCGGTTTCTCGTCTCGTATCGTACGCGACTTTATGCAGTGATGCAGTGGATCAAATACGGGCAAACGTGGCGATATACTAACGTGACACCGATCGTCCCGGGGTTCGCGAGTATGTATCGCACGCGGGCGCTCTCTCAGATGGACCTTAATCCGCCGGGCCTGGTGATCGAAGATTTCAATATGACGTTCGAGCTGCATCGAAAGCGGCTAGGAAAGATAGCGTTTGAGCCGTCCGTTTTTGGCAGGACGCAGGACCCAGACAACCTGTCGGACTACTATCGGCAGATAAAGAGGTGGTGGTTAGGGTTCTGGCAGACGCTTCGCCGTCACGGTCTGTGGTTCAGCTGGTTTTCGGCCGCACTGTCTTTGTTCCTGGTGGAGATAGTGGTCGCAAGCTTGGTTATGGCACTCGCTGCGTTGGCGGTTATGCTACTTGCGCTGGCGCCGCTTACCGGCGGACTTGTGCTGGAAATGGGTTGGTACACCTCACTGTACGGCACGCTTTCGTCGCTGTTGTCCCCGATGAACCTTCTTTTGTTTGTTTTCATTCCTGATTATTTGCTGACGTGTGCGGTGGCGGTGTGGATGCGCCGCCCCAGTCTGCTGGTGTACGGTTTGAGCTTTCTCTTTATTCGAGTCATCGATTCAATGGCGGCTTTATGGACCGTTCGCGATGCCTGGCGCACTAAGTCCACAGGCCGATGGAACAGCCCTAGACGACGGATGGTTTCCGCACCTACGGCGGCTGGGGGCGCGGCGCGGGCCGGTCCGGGGGAGTCCGGAAGCGCGGTGAGGTCACCCGTGGCAGCCGGCAGTGAGGATCGTACACAGTTGGGTCGGCGACGATTTCTCGCCGCGCACGTGAGCCCGGTCATGCGTGACGCGGTGTTAGTGAGCACAGTGCTTGGGCTGGCAGTGTGGATCGTAGTGGTCGTGGTACCGCTGACCATGGCTCTCAGTGCGGGCCTGCTCGCGTTGGCGGTCGGAGGTGTGTGGAGTCACCGGCGCCGGTGTCGGGCGTCGGGCGGTGGCTAG